>DASUSS010000044.1:0-50615 GCA_036374995.1 Longimicrobiales bacterium
CGCTGCTGCTGCTGCGGCTGCCGAACGGGACGTAGCGCCGTGACGGCGTCAGTCGCTCGACGGCGCGGACGCCAATCGGGTCACGAGCCGTTCCGGCGTCAGTACCCGGGCAGAGTGTTGCTGCGGATGCGGTTCACGCCGGCGCGCGTGCCGGCGGCAGTCGCGATGCCGAAGACGATCGCAGTGCCGGCACCGACGATCGGCAGCAGCCACACGACGGGCGCGGCGAGTGCAGTGGCCGCAGCGCCGGCGACGAAAGGAGCTGCGGACGACTGCACCGCTTCGACGTAGCGAAGACGGCGCGCGACGAAGCTCCTGGAACGGAAGAACCCGACCGCGGCGGCCGTGCCCGCGGCGGTCAATCCGACGATACCCGTGATCAGCTCCAGCATGCGAATCCTCCAGCCGTGACGTTCCTGCACCTCATAGAGGAATACGGATTCCGGGCGTACGAGTTTCAGCGGATGCGGGTGAGTGAGAGGTTCGTGTGCGCGCCCGCGGTGCCGCTCACGCGGAGGATCGAGATCGGGTCGCCGGTCGAGCCGGCGACGAGGAATCCGGTGGCTGCGCCGGCAGCGACGGCGCCGGAGAGCACTGCGGGGGCGGCCGGTGAGAGGAGCGGCCACTGCACGCGCGGGTCCTGGTCGGCGACGCTCTGCGGCGCGGGCCGGCTCTCGCGCAGCCGGTACTGGTGGTACTGCGTCCAGTCGGGCAGCCCCGCCGTACCGATGTCGTCCGTGTAGAGCGCAACCCGTGCGCGGGTGAACAGGTCGAGGAACGAGGTGCCGGGCAGCCACTTCTGCACGACCGCATCGAGTGTCGTCGCCGATGCGCCGGCGAGCAGGAACTCGCGCAGCGCGATGATCCAGTCGCCACCGCCGAGTGCGACCCGATCGGCGAAGTAGTCGAAGACGAACGCCGATGCGTGATAGCCGAAGTACATCGATGAGCCGGCGTGCAGATAGGTCGGCACATCGTCCATGAAGTACGCATTGTTGAATGCCGGATTGCGGGGCAGCACGACGTTCCCGGTCCGCGCCGGCGTCGCCGTGCCGAGCAGTCGCGCGGCGATCGGGAGGCGCTCGGTGAAGCGAGCGAAGCCCTCGACGAGCCAGCGGTTGCCTCGCTGGGAGAGGCCCAGGCCGTTGTGCTGGAGCAGTCCCATATGCCGCATGTGCGCGATCTCGTGCATGAAGATGTTGTCGGCCACGCGCTGCGGGTGCTGGTTCAACCCCTTCGTCGACCCATCCGTCGCGACCCAGAAGTCCCAGACGAGATAGTCGGAGATCGAGTACGTGTAGCCCCAGACCGAGTCCCTGGGCATCAGCGAATGGATCGCGACGATACGGGGCGGGGTGCCGGCCTCGACCGCGAGATTGTGGCGGTTGTCGAAGAGCAGGTCGCCCTGGATCCGCGCGACTGCGGCGTACTCCGTCGCAATCGCGGTGAGGTCCGCATCGGAGAGCGGCGTGTTGAAGCCGCCCGTCTCGCGCACGAGCGTCGTGGTGAGACGCACATCCTCGGCAATGATCAGCTCGTCGGAGACGAAACGGACCACGGCCTTCTGGTGTCCGGTCGGTATCCCCAGCCGGGGCAGCCCCTCCATCACGACCTCGATGGTATCCCCGACAACCGCGTTCGCGGCGGCACTGTTCAGCGCGACCGCGCCCTCCGGACGCAGCAGCATCGGCTCCGGCACGCGCGTCCCGGCCGGCGGGATGTGCTCGTGGATGCGGCCGGCGCCGAAGTCCCACGTGTAGCGGGCGTCCTCCTCGGCTGTGACCATCCGGGCGCGGGCGGCGACGGGTCCGGTGGCAGCGAGCGGTTCGACCGTCACGGTGAACGCGAACGTGGTGTCCGCGGCGGCGCCCGGGAACAGCGCGGCGGCGAACGGCCCGGTCGGAGAGAGGTTCTCGAGCAGCAACAGGTAGTCGTGTCCCGCGGATCGGGCGGGATCGAACAGGAGGCAGGGGAACGCGGCGAACGTGCTGCCCTTGAGGCGAACGAAGTCGCCCGCAGCATGATCGAGCGTGACGAGTCCGGAGCAGCCGTCCGGCAGCGCGATCGCCTCGAAGACCACCTCGACGCCGGGCAGGTCGTGGATCGTGGCACGAACCGTATTGCTGCCGGGCGCGGTGCCGAGCACCCAGGAGCCGAGGCGGGCCGCGCCGTCGGCACCGGTCACCTGCTGCGCATCCGTGATGTTCCCCCCGCCGGACATGACGGAGAAGTCGACCCGGACGCCGCTCACGGGGCGGCCCGAGCGGGACAGGACGCGCACGGCGGGTGGCACGGGGACGGTCGTGCCGGCAGGCACTTCCTGAAGTACCGCACTGGCCGGCACGGCCTGCGCGGGCCGCGGCGGACCGGACGGGTCGGAGCACCCGGACGCGAGGAACGCGGCGAGCAGCAGGGCGCTGCGCGCGAGGCTCGGGCTGGGGGCGGCGGCGCGGTTCTTCAATGGGAGCGAGCGGCGATCGTAATCGTGGGGGACGCCGTAAGATAGCCGAACGCCGCAGGAGGGGTCAACGCATGGCGCCGCACATGGAGCCGGACCGTGCGGGATCGTTCCAGCGCACGAGCGGTCCAGGGTGGCTCGCGGAACGAACGTTGCACCCGGTGCGGCCGTCGTCCTGCATCGAAGCGGAGCGCGTGTGACAGCGAAAGAGACGGCCGGGAAGAAGCGCCCGCTGCTGATCGTCATCAGCGATTCCGACGTGATGTCGGCCGAGCTGCGTTCGGCGACGCGCGAAGTGCGGCGCTGGAGCGCGGGCGGAAACGGGGAGTCGTTCGACGGCGATCCGACGGATCCCGCCACGTTCGAGTGGACGCGCGCGGCGCCCGCGGTGACGGCCGTGATCGATGTGGAGCCGGCCGATCGGGCCCGGGCCGTGCTGACGGCACTGCGCAGCGTGCGCTCGGATGCGGCCGTGCTGCTCCTCTCCTCCGACCTGGCGGATGTCGACGGTCCGGTCGATGGCACGCTGGCGCGGGAAGGCCGGCTGCGGGACGTGCTGCGCGTCGACATCGAGGAGGAGCTGACCCGACTCGAGTCCGAACGCCGGGCGTACTGCCTCCGCGAGTTCGCGGCCGGCGACGGCGTCGTTCCGATCTTCATTCATCCCGATCCCGATCCCGACGCGGTCTCCAGTGCGCTCGCCGTCACGGTGCTGCTCGGCGGCACGGAGCGGCATCCGATCGTCACGCTCGATGAGATGACACGGCCGGAGAACCGGCGCATGGCCGAGCTGCTGCACATTCGCGTGACCCGGATCACGCCCGAGGAGCTCCAGCAGTTCGAGCGGATCATCACGCTCGACACGCAGCCGCGCGGGCTGCAGCAGGACGGCAGGCCGCGCGTGGCCGTGATCGACCACCATCCGGCCGAGCCCGATTACGTGGCCGAGTTCGCCGACATCCGGCCGGACTACGGTGCGACCGCGACGATGCTCACGGAGTACCTTCGCGCGGCGGCTGAAAAGCAGATCGGTCAGGGTCTGGCGACGGCGCTGCTGTATGGCATTCGAACGGATACGGACTCGCTGCAGCGGGGTGTGTCGCCGGCGGACGTGGCCGCGTACGCGTACCTGCAGAGCCGCGCCGACGTCCAGCTGGTGCGTCGATTCGAGAAGCCGAGCTACGCGCCGCGGACCGCGCGTGCGTTCGGCCGCGCGCTCGCGGAGGCGGTCGAGGACGACGATCTGATGGTCGTCGGTCTCGGCAGGCTGGACGACGCCGAATCGCATGCGCTCGCAGACCTGGCCGATTTCTGCCTGGCGATCGAGCACATCACGTGGGTCGTGGCGGCGGCCGAGATCGGGGAGGAGCTGGTGCTGACGGTCCGCCACACCGGCACGGGCGTCGGCGCGGACGCGCTCGCCCGCGGACTTGCCGGGCTGGGCGGCAACGGGGGCGGCCACGCCACGATGGCCCGGGTGGTGCTCCCGCTCGGCCGCGCGCGCGATCTGCTGGAGGGGGAAACGACAGCGCCGGCGGTCCTGCGACTCATCCGGCGCGTGATGGAACGGGACGGCGCGACGGCTACTCGTCGAGATTTACGCCCAGCTCGTCGGGTGTCAGGCCGTTCACGATCGAATCGATGACCTCGCGGGCGTAGGTCTCCGCCGTGCGGTCCGGGTGGAGGCCGCGGATGTGCGAGAGCACGAGGCGCTCGCCGTTCGCGCACTCGAGACCGACGTACGCCGACGGATACGTCTCCACCTCGCCCACCGTCGACTCCTCCTCGTGCGGCACGCCGGCGACCTCGAGTTTCGCGTCGCCGCTGTCCAGCGCCGCACGGATCCGATCCCACGTCTCGTCGTAGGGGAACGCGGTGGACGCCACGATGTTCGGCTGCCCCTGTATGAGCAGCGCGACATCGAGCTGCACCTCGGATTCGATCTCGTCGATCTCCGATGAGTACACGACGGGGAATGGTCCTGCCTGGAAGACCGGGATCGCCGACGAGTCCATCTTGGCCAACTCCAGAAGCCTCAGTTGACAGGGGGCCGATCGAACGGGGCCGTACTGACCAGATGTACCACGCTGCGTCCAATAAGGTCCTGGGTGCGTCAGACGAGCCGGAGCACCCGGCGCAGGAGCAATCCGAACCGGGCGGCCTCGCGGGCAATGCCGAGCGCGCCGAGCCCGCTCTGCGTGCCGCCGGAGTGCTGGAACAGCGACGTGACGGTCGTGCTGCGGACCCGGTCCGGCGGGACGGCCCGGCTCAGGCGGATCGTCTCGCTGAACGGGATCAGGCGGTCGTCACGACCGTGCGCGAAGAGAACGGGCACGCGCACGGAGGAAAGGAACGGCGCCGGATCGAGCAGCGGGTCGATGCGCAGGGCGGTATCGGCGAGTCGGCGCGCGAGCTCGAGCACGGGTCCGTGGTCGCGGCGCGGTGAGGTGGTCTCGGGCGCGATCATGTCGAACAGGTCACGGTCGCCGGGCGCGAGCGACCCGCGCAGGCGTCGCTTGGACGCATCGAAGAAGGGGTCCCAGGCGAACAGCCGGAGCTCGCCCGCCTCCAGCGCGAGGTCGTGCAGTGCGCCGGCCACGGCTTCCGCGTTCTCGTACCCGGGCGTGCGGGGCAGGTAGTTGCCGGCCATGATCCAGCAGCCGTACGGGTCCGGCTCCATGCTGTACGTCACCCCGTCCAGCTCGTGCAGGCCGGTGAGGCCGAAGCGGAAGAGGCGGTGGAGGTCGCTGTAGCCGCCCCAGGCGGCGAGCCCGGCGAGCAGTCCGGCCGTCTCGCCATCGGCCGCCGCGATCAGCGCCTGCGTCGCGCCGAACGAGAAGCCGAAGAGGCCCGCGTGCTCGTGTCGCACATCAGCGCGGCGCTGCAACGCATGCACGGCGTGCCGGATCGTCGGGATCGTGATCGAGGGCGCGACACGCAGGTCCCGCCACTCCGGGATCTCCGGCACGAGCACGATGTTGCCGGCGCCGGCGACGGCGCGCGCGAAGCGCTGGAGGGACGGGTGCGCGCGGCCGGGCCGTGTGAGACCGTGCAGCACGACCCAGCCGGGCAGTGCGCGCGGCCGGCCGGCCGGTCTGAAGACCGTCGCCGGCAGCTCTTCGTCACCGCGCGTGTAGACCGTCTCGATCGCGACGGTAGCGTCCGCGATCGGACGCAGATACTGCCGGAGAAAGCGGATCGTGGATGGCATGGGCGCGCAAGGTACGGCGCGTGTCCGCTCGCGGCGAGGTCTTGTGCAGCCTCGAACGACCGCGGCATGTTCGCCTGGTTCTCCAGCCTCGAGGAGCCCGTGAACCGACGTGACTTTCTCCAGCGTGGTGCCGTGGCAGCCGGCGCGCTCGCGTGGCCGGCACGGCTCGCGGCGCTCGCGGACCGGCTGCGTGCGACATCGTCCGCGCAGGGGCCGTGGGACGTGGTCCGGAGCGCGTTCCTCGTCCCGGACGACCGCATCTACCTCAATGTCGGCACGCTCGGGCCGCAACCTCGCGCGGTCGTGGACGCCGTGGTCGAGCACACGCGGCGCGTCGCGATGACCTATCCGCCCGGCGTCGACTGGAACGCTCTCAAGACGCGCATCGCCACGCTCCTGAACGGCGATGCCGCCGGCTTCGTGTTCCCGCGCAACACGACGGAGGCGATGAACTTCGTCGCGAACGGTCTCCCGCTGGACGCGGGCGACGAGGTGCTCACTACGACGCACGAGCACATCGGCGGCCTGTGCTGCTGGCAGCTGCTCGCGGCCCGGCGCCGCGTGGCGCTCCGACAGCTCGAGCTGCCGGTGCCGGCGCGGGACGCAACGGAGCTCGTCGATGTGTTCCGCCGGGCGATCACGCCCCGTACGCGCGTCGTGTCCGTGTCCCACGTGACGTTCACGAACGGCACCATCATGCCGGTCGCGGAGATCGCCGCGCTGTGCCGGGACCGCGGCATCATCAGCGTGGTGGACGGGGCTCACCCTCCGGGTCTGCTGCGCGTCGACCTGCGCGCGATCGACGCCGACTTCTATGCGTCGTCACCGCACAAGTGGCTGTGCGCGCCGCAGGGCACCGGACTGCTGTACCTGCGCGAGGAGTGGCGCACCCGGCTGTGGCCGACGCTGGCATCGGGCGGCTGGGATGACCTCGAGCTCGGCGCGCACCGCTTCAATCACATGGGCACGATGGACGAATCCCGACTCGCGGGACTCGACGCCGCGGTGCAGCTGCACGAGACGATCGGACCCGACCGCGTCGTGGCGCGCATCCGTGAGCTGCGTGGCAGGCTCGTCGCCGCGCTCGGCGAGCTGCCCCGCGTACGGCTGCACTCGCCGGCCGACCCTGCGTTGCACGCGGGCCTGGTCGCGTTCACGGTCGATGGCATCGAGGCTCTCGAGCTCCAGCGCCGGCTGGCGGAGGCGGCGAACGTGCGGACCCGCGTCGTGGGCGAATACGGCTACGGCTGGATGCGGCTGTCGCCGCACGTCTACAACACGGAAGCCGAGCTCGAGCGGGTCGCGACGCTGATTGCGGAGGCGTGAAGAGGCGGGAGCGAACGGACCGCCGTTCGCGCACCGACGCTCAGAACGCGACGATCTCCTCGATGGCCGCGACCACGTTCTCGGTCTGCGGCAGGATCGCGTCCTCGAGCCGCGGCGCGTAGGCGACCCACGTGTCCAGCGACGCGACGCGCCGCACGGGCGCGTCGAGCCACGTGAACAGGTCGTCCGCGATCCGCGCGACGATCTCGGAGCCGATGCCCCAGGACAGCGAATCCTCGTGCGCCACGATCACGCGGTTCGTCTTCCGGACCGATTCCGCGATCGTCTCCATATCGAGCGGGTTGAGAGAACGGAGATCGATGATCTCGGCGCTGATACCGCGCTCCTCCGCGATGCGTGCGGCATCGAGCGAGCGCTTCACGAGAGCGCCGCACGTGACGATCGTGACGTCGGTGCCCTCGCGCACGACTTTCGCCTTGCCGAGCGGGATCATGAAGTTCGGACCGGGATCGCGGCCCTTGTTGTAGACCTGACGGTATAGATGCTTGTGCTCGAGGAACAGTACGGGATCCTCGGAGCGGATGGCGGTGCGCAGCAATCCGTTCGCGTCGAGTGCCGTCGCTGGCAGGACGACGCGCAGCCCGGGCGTGTGCGTGAACAGCGTCTCACCGGTCTGCGAGTGGTAGATCGCGCCGCCCTTGAGGTACCCGCCATACGCGACGCGGATCACCACGGGGCTCGACCAGTTGCCGCCGGAGCGGTAGCGCATGGTGGCGAGCTCGTCGCGGATCTGCATCATCGCCGGCCAGATGTAGTCGAAGAACTGGATCTCGACGACCGGCTTCAGCCCGCGCGTCGCCATGCCGATGGCGCGGCCCACGATGTTCGCTTCGGCGAGCGGTGAGTTGAAGACGCGATTGGAGCCGAATCTGCGCTGGAGGCCGTGCGTGCACTTGAAGACGCCACCCTTGCCCTTGACTTCCTCGAGGGCCTCCTCGCGGCTGCAGTCGGCGATGTCCTCACCAAACAGGACGATACGCGGATCGCGCTGCATCTCGTCACGCAGCGCGGCGTTGATCAGGTCGACCATCGTCTTGTCGCCGCCATCGAAGCGCGGATCATCCTCCGTGTCGAACTGCTCCGCGGTCGGATCGACATCGGGGGAGAACAGCCACTGCATCGCGGTCGCGGGCTCCGGCTGCGGCATCTCGAGCGCGCGGTCGGACGCATCCTTCACTTCCTGCTCGATTTCCGCGTCGAGCCGGTCCAGCTCCTCGGCGGTCGCGTATCCCTGCTCGATCAGGAGCAGGCGCGCCTGCACGATCGGGTCGCGACGCGCGTCGTCCTCGCGCTCGGCGGCCGTCCGGTACAGCCGCTCGTCATCCGACATCGAGTGCGAGTAGGGGCGCACGACGTGCGCGTGAAGCAGTGCCGGCCCCTTCCGCTTGCGCGCATACTCGACTGCGCGACCACACGCCTCCCAGCTCTCCAGCAGGTCCGTGCCGTCGAACTCCTCGATGTACAGGCCGGGGAACCCGCTCACGACGCTGCTGATGCTGCCGCCCGCCGTATTGACCTCGACCGGAACGGAGATCGCATAGCCATTGTCCTCCACCAGGAAGACGACGGGGAGCGTCATGTTCGTGGCGGAGTTGAGCGCCTCCCAGAACTCGCCCTCCGATGTCTGACCCTCGCCGGACGTGCACAGCACGACCTCGTCACTGGCGAACTCCTCGATGGCGGAGCGCATGGCGTCATCGCGGCCCGCGCGCATGCCGGCTTCGGCGCAGCCGACCGCCTGGAGGAACTGGGTGCCGGTGGGTGAGGATGTGGAGACGATGCGGAGAGGGCGGTGCCCCCAGTGCGACGGCATCTGGCGTCCACCGCTCGACGGGTCTTCGGCCGCACCGACCGCCTGGAGAAGGTGCTCGTACGGTGTCATGCCGAGCGCCTGGCTCAGAGCACGATCACGATAGTAGAGGTAGGACCAATCGGAACCGGGACGCAGGTGTGCCGCCATCGCGACCTGCACGGCCTCGTGGCCGGCACCGGAGATCTGGAAGAAGATCCGGTTCTGCCGCTTGAGCAGGATCTCCTGATCATCCGTGCGCCGAGCCGCGACCATCGTGCGGTACATTGCGACGAGCTGCTGCTTGCTGAGCGTGCCGCGCTTCCCGGCGGCCCTCTTGGTCTTCGTGGCCATCGTCCGAATCGCACAAGTCCGTGCGGCGCACCTTGGAACGTGCGGCGCGACAAGCAGTTCCCCCGTCGGAGCGACTGCGGAGCCCTAATCTACCCATGACCGGCGGGGGCGGCCACCCCCGGCCGGCTGCGCCGTTTACAGGGCCGCGACTGCGACGCTATCTTGGCGCGTTCGCTGCGCGTCTCTCCGACCACCGACGATTGCATTACGGGCGCCTCATCCGGAAGCTGGCGGCACTCGCCCTGCGCGACCCGCGTCGGGTGCCGCTGCTGCTGGCGACTGCATGGCGGTTCCGTGCGCGCGGGTGGTATCGCCGTGCACCGTTTCTGCCGCTGCCGCCGGCCGATTACGTAGCGTGGCGGCTCCACACCGCATACGGCGATGCGGTCGAGCCGCGCGCTGACGAGCTCGCGCGATACGTGCGCTGGACGGCCGACATGAAGAAACCGCGGCGCCCCTGATGCCGTATGCAGAGCAGGCGTCGCTGACGCATCCATTCCCGACAGACAGGCGGGCGAGGCGGCCATGAAGAAGCTCATCGGCGCGGTGCTCGTGCTCGCGATCATCTGGGCGATTCCCGATCTCCGCAACCGGATCGGCATGGCGGCGGTGCCGCTGCTCGACCGGCTCGGCCCCGTCGGCGAGGCGATCGCCAATCCGTTCCGCGAGGTGCGGGCGCGGAACGAGATCAAGTTCTTCCTGCGGATCCTCAACGACGATCGTACGGAGGGGCGCCAGGTGCCGGACGAGGGCACGTTCATCCAGTGGGTGGATCGGCGGATGCCGCAGGAGACCGGTATCGACCCGTGGGGCAGCCAGTACTGGCTGCAGCGGCGCGGCAACACGTTCACGGTCGGATCGAGCGGTGTGGATCGGGAGCGCGATACCGATGACGATGTCGTCGAGACGCTCGCGTTCTGACTGCATGGATCCCGGCGCGCGCACGTTCCGCTGCCGGGCGGTCTGATTTGGCGCCCTCCCCGAGACCGCGCGGCCCGTACCGCCGTGCGCGCGGATGAAGGCGTCCACCCAGCGGCTGCTGGTCGCCGGTGCGGTCGTCCTCGTCGTCATCGTCGCGGGACTGCTCGCCATGCGGCAGGTCCCCGAACAGATATCCGCACCGCTGTTCCTGGTCGTCGTCATCATCGAGGTGATCATCGCGCCGATACCCGGCGGAGCGGTGGGCTATCTCGGAGCTGCGAAGTTCGGTTTCTGGCACGCGTGGCCGCTGCTCTATGCCGGTAACGTGATCGGTACCGTCACCGTCTTCTACCTCGCCCGCCGGCTCGGCACGCCCATCTTCGAAGAGAACGTCGGCGAGAAGACACGCACGCGCTACAACCGCATGCTCGACGATCATCCGCTGCTGCTCTGGCTGGTCTACAGTGTGCCGGTCGTACCCGTCGACGTGCTGAGCGTGCTCGCCGGCCTGTCGAAGATGTCCGCGCGGCGGTTCTTCCTCATTGCGCTGAGCGGCTACATCATCTATACCGCGATCGTCGCGTGGGTCGGCTCGTCGGTGGCGGAGCTCATCGGCATTACCGACGCCGTGTCCGTGTTCGGGTTCGTGCTGCTCGCCGGCCTCGCGTGGTGGCTGTGGCGACACCACAGGAAATGACGTGTACCGAGTGGCGCTGACCGGTAACATCGCGAGCGGCAAGTCCGCCGTTGCAGACATCTGGCACCGGCTCGGCGCCCGTATCATCGATGCCGATGTTCTGGCGCGCCGTGCCGTCGAGCCGGGCAGCGCCGGGCTGCGCCGGATCGCGCAGCAGTTCGGCGCCGCCGTGATCAGGGATGGCGAGCTGGACCGCGCGGCTGTGCGCCGCATCGTGTTCGCCGATGACGAGCAGCGGGCAGCTCTGGAGTCGATCGTGCATCCCGAGGTCGAGCGCCTGCGTCGGGAGGAGGAGGCGCGCGCCGAAGCGGCGGGCGAGCGCGTGATCGTGCACGTGATCCCGCTGCTCTTCGAGGCCGGCCTCGAGGATCGCTTCGATGCGGTCGTCCTGGTCGACGCGGACGAGAGCGCGCGGCGCGAGCGCATCATCCGCACGCGCGGGCTCGGCCGGGATGAGGCGGAGGCGATGATCCGGGCGCAGATGCCGGCAGCGGACAAGCGTGCGCTGGCGGACTACATCATCGACAACAACGCGGGGCTGGAAGAGCTGGAGGAGGCGGCGGCGCAGACATGGAAGCAGATCCTGGCGGGCGCGGGGTGAGGATCGACATGCATCTGCACACGCTCGGCTCGTTCGATTGCCTCAACGAGCCGGAAGCGGTGGTGGCGCGCGCGCGCGCGCGCGGTCTCGATCGTGTCTGCATCACCGACCACGACGAGATCGCCGTGGCGCTCGAGCTGCACCGCCTGCACCCGGAGCGGGTGATCGTCGGGGAGGAAGTGAAGACCGCCGAGGGCGTGGACATCATCGGGCTGTTTCTGGCCGAGAAGATCCCGCGCGGCACGCCGGCGCGGGCGACGTGCGAGCGTATCCGCGAGCAGGGCGGCATCGTCTACGTGCCGCATCCGTTCGCGAGAGGGAAGGGCGGTGGCGGGCGCGTGCTCGACGAGATCGCGGATCTGATCGACGTCCTCGAGGGTTTCAATGCGCGGATCCACGACCCGTCGCTGAACGAGCAGGCCGTCGCGTGGGCGCGCGCGCGTGGCCTTCCGCTCGGTGCCGGGTCGGATGCACACACACTGCGGGAGGTCGGTCGAGCATGGGTGGAAGTGCCGCCGTACGGCGACGGCCCCGGCGCGTTTCTCGCCGCACTGCGCAGCGGCACGATGCACGGCGAGCCGTCGTCGCGCGCCGTCCACGTTGCGTCGACATGGGCCAGGGTCCGCAAGTGGGTCACCGGCAAGCGGGTGTAGCAGCATGACGGGAAGTGGTATCCTGCCGATCCGGCGCGCGGCGGCACGCCGCGTGCTCGACCGGATCGATGACGCGGACGGCATCGTTCTCACGACACACGTGAACGCGGATGGCGATGGCGCCGGCTCGGAGGCCGCGCTCGCGCACTGGCTGCTGGATCGGGGCAAGCGCGTGACGATCGTGAATCCGACGACGTTCCCGTCCATGTTCGAGTTCCTGATCGCCGACCCGTCGATCATCGCGCCGATCGGGAGTGCGGCGGCGGACCGCGCCCTCGCCGATGCGGATCTCATCATCGTCCTCGACACGGCGGAGCCCGATCGCATCGGCCGTGTGGCCAGGTCGCTCGCCGGGAAGTCCGCCATCGTGATCGATCACCACGTCCGCTCCGAGAGCATGGTGCAGGGCGTGATGCTGCAGGACGTGAGTGCGTGCGCGACCGGCGAGCTGGTGTTCGACCTGCTCGAGACTGCCGAGCTGCCGGTGCCGTGGCCGCAGCAGGTGCTCGAAGGCATCTACACCGCCGTCGTCACCGACACGGGATCGTTCCGCTTCTCGAATACGACTCTGCGCGCGCACCAGGTTGCCGGCGAGCTGATCGCGCAGGGCGTCGATCCGGAGCTGATGTACCGACGCATCTATGCCACCGTCCCGCTCCGCCGGGTCGAGCTGCTGCGCCACGCGCTGGAACATCTCGAGGTCGACTCCGAGTACCCGATCACCTGGATCACGATCGAGCGCGGCGTCATGGAACAGCTCGGTACGAACTCCGAGGACCTCGATGGCATCGTGGACCACGCACGCAGCATCGAGGGGACGGAGCTGGCGATCCTGTTCCGTGAAACGCTGGACGGATCGACGAAGATCTCGCTCCGCTCCGCAGGAGTCGTGGACGTCAATGCGATCGCGCGACGGTTCGGCGGCGGCGGTCACGTGAAGGCTGCGGGCGCGCTGCTGCCGAAGGGAGTCGAGGAGGCGCGGCCGCGCGTGCTCGCGGCCGCACGCGCCGCTCTGGACGAGGCGGGTCTCACCTTTCGCCGCCCGATCGCGTCCCGTTAGATTGCCGCGACTTTGCAACCAGGTGCCCCATGCAGCAGGTATACAGTCCACCCGACTTCGGCGAGGCGCGCTTCCGTGACGCGCCCGATGCCCGATTCGAGCCCGCTCCCGCCGATGGCGTCCTGCCCGATGACTTCTTCGCGACATCCAATCTGCCGACCTACGTGAAGGTCGGCGGCACGTGGCGCCTGCCGCGCGTGCCGCGCATGGACGGCGCGATCGTACAGGAGGGGGACGGTTTCCGCGTGACCGAGGGTCGCTACGTGCGGCAGGGGCAGCGCGTCGCGATCGGCTACGCCGAAGACGGCAGCGAGGGCATCTTCGTCAACGTCGCCGGCTTCCTCGGCGCCGCACAGGCGGGCGGCGAATTCCAGTTCATGAGCAGTGAGGTCTCGCGCGAGAAACCGGTCGACTATGCACGCATGGCGGAGCTGCTGCGACAGGAGAGGGAGCGGGGAGGCCACATCGTCTGGGTCGTCGGCCCTGCCGTGCTGCACAGCCGCGGCCGCGACGTCGTGACCTGGTTCATCGAGAACGGATTCGTCGGCGCGCTCCTCGGCGGCAACGCCGTCGCGGTGCACGACATCGAGCAGGCGCTGCTCGGCACCACGCTCGGCATGGATCGCTCCGGCCGTCCCGTCCGCGGCGGCCACGCGTTCCACATGCGCGCCATCAACCGGATCGCCGGCGCCGGCTCCATCCGTCGCGCCGTCGAACTGGGCGTCCTGACGGAAGGCATCATGCACGCGTGCGTCGTGCACGACGTGCCGTTCCTCCTCGCCGGCTCCATCCGTGACGACGGGCCGCTGCCCGACACGATCACGGATGTCGTCCGCGCGCAGGAGCTCATGCGCGAGCACGCGACACGCGCGACCATGACCATCATGATCGCCACCGCACTCCATTCCATCGCATTCGGCAACATGCTGCCCGCGTTCGTCGTCGAACCGGACGACTCGCTGCGGCCGCTCACCACCATCGCCGTCGACACCTCCGAGTTCGTCGTCAGCAAGCTGAAGGACCGCGGGACCCATCAGGCCTTCGGCGTCATCACCAACGCCCAGGATTTCCTGCACGTGCTTCGTCACTTCGTCGAGCTGACTGCTGCCGAAACCGCAACCACGGCCGCATTCCCCACCAGCCGCGCGCGCGCATGAGCTCCGCGCAGTGGGCCAACATCGGCGACGATCCGGGTGCCCTCCACGCCCTCGTCGATCGCATCGCCGAACACACACCCGTCGCCACCATCGACTACCTCTGGATCTTTCCCGCCCGCCGAATCGCGATCGGCGAGAGCGTCGTTATCGTCATCGCCGTCTTCGATGAGGATCCGGAGCGACGCCGCGTCGGCACCGCGCACTTCACCGTGTCGCGCAATCGCAAGGGCGCCGCTACCGTCCAGGCACGCTTCGACGAACACGCCTCCGCGCCCGTCACGGCCGTGCCGCGCATCGTCCATGGCGTGCTCCGCCGCCTCGGCGAGGACACCGATGCGGCGCCGCGCGAGGAGCAGATCGGCGGCGATCCGGAGCGCTGGGATGCGCTCATCGTCGAGCTCGGTGGCCCGCCCCGCGCCGCGGCCGACGCGGACGCGCCGATGGAAGCGGAGCACGGCCGTACCGATCCGTCGTGAGGCGTCGCGGGTTGTCGGCGGGGGGCTTATCAGCTATTAATAATCATTGTTGATTGGCAGCCAAGGAGTGCCGATGAGCTTCGTACACCTGTTCCGCCGATACCTGCGCGAGCAGGGCCTGCCGGTGACGCAGCAGCGGGAAGCGATCGCCGAGGTGGTGTTCGCGTCGTCGGCGCATCTGTCGGTGGAGGAGCTGGAGCAGAAGCTGCGGGAGCGCGGGGAGAAGATCGGGAAGGCGACGATCTACCGGACGCTGGAGATGCTGGTGAAGAGCGGCCTGGTGGAGGAGCACGATTTCGGTGAGGGGTTCAAGCGGTACGAGCATCTGTTCGGCCAGAAGCCGGTGCGGGAGCATCTGATCTGTACGGAATGCGGGAAGGTGGCGGAGATCCACAGCAGCGAGCTGGTGCGGGTCCAGGAGGAGGCGGCGCGGCGGCAGGGATTCCAGGCGGCGCGGTACCGGCTGCAGATCTATGGTCTGTGCGCGGAATGCCAGGCGTCGGGAGCGGAGCTGAAGTGGGAGGGTCTGAGCTGCCCGATCGAGACGGTGTGAGTGAAACGCGATGAGGTGAGGGAGGACGGGTGAAGGTTCCGGAATCGTTGCGGGAGCTGGCATGGGAGCTCCCGCACAATTTTTTGGGGCTGGACGAGAAGGCGAGCGATTTCGCGAAGTCGAGGGCAGTGATCCTGCCGGTGCCGTACGAGGCGACGACGAGCTTCGGCGGCGGCACGGGGAACGGTCCGGCGGCGATTCTGGAAGCATCGCGGTACATCGAGCTGTACGATCAGGAGCTGGACACGGAGCCGGCGGCTGTGGGCGTCAGCACGCTGCCATCGCTGACGCTGACGGGAGCGGGCCCGCAGGAAGCGATCGCGGAGCTGCGCGCGACGTACGACCGCCTGCTGGCAGCGGCGGCGGGGAAGTTCGTGATCACGCTGGGCGGCGAGCATTCGGTGTCGAGCGCTCCGATCCTGGCGTGGACGGAGCGGCTGCAGGCGCAGGGCCGGCGACTCACGGTATTGCAGTTCGATGCGCATACGGATCTGCGGCCGGAGTACGAGGGCTCGCCGTACTCGCATGCGTCGGTGATGGCGCGGGTGCACGATCGGGTCGAGCTGGTCGCCGTCGGGATCCGCGCGCTGACATCGGACGAGATGCGGCTGGTGCGCAAGTCGGACAACATCCACGTCTTTCTGGCCGACGACATACACACCGGAGACGCGTGGATGGATGATGTGATGTCGCGTCTGGGCGAGGACGTGTACATCAGCTTCGATGTGGATGCATTCGATCCGGCGCTCGTGCCGTCGACGGGCACGCCGGAGCCGGGCGGACTCCAGTGGTACCCGGTGCTGAAGCTGCTGCGCCGGGTATTCACGGAGCGTACGGTGCACGGAGTGGACGTCGTCGAGCTGGCGCCGATCCCGGGGCTGGCCGCACCGGACTTCCTGGTCGCGAAGCTGGTCTACAAGATGATCGGGTACCGCTTCCGCGGGGAGTGACGCGTCACCCGTCGAAGGGCACGCGACGCTCCTCGGTCTGCAGCGCGAGAGCCGGCTCTTCGGGCGGGGTCGTATAGCGGCGGAAGAGCGGATGCAGGTCCATCGGATCGTTGATGACGTAGCTTTCCGGGACGAGCCCGCGCGGCGTGAGGAGGAACGGCCAGGACTGCCGCCCGCCCATTGCGCCATGAGCGCCGATCTGATCGTCGAAACAGATACAGTAATCCTGGTCGGGGTCGTAGGCGCCGAAGAGGATGAGGTCGCCGGCGTTGCGCATGCGAGCGAGATCGGCGATGGCGGCGCGCTCGACGTCGGTCGAAGCGTAGTTGCGCAGCGGGTCGTCGCCCGAGAGGATCTCCATGCTGCCGTCGGGCATGAGGAGGGCGCGGCCGCGTAGTGCTTCGACGTGGGCGCCGTCCAGCATGCGGGTAATGACGCAGCCGATGCCGGCGTGGGCGACGAGGAAGTAGTAGAGCGCGCGGCGATCGGCGTCTTCGCGGATCTCCTGGAAGGACAGCGGGCGTTCCGGCCGGACCCAGTAGACGTGGGCGAGCGAGGAGGAGTAGGTGACGACGATGCTCGATTCGTTGGACTCGCGAACGGTCTCGGGCACGAGCGGGAAGAGGCTGTAGTGCTGGCGGAGCCAGCGGCCGAGGCGGAGTCCTGCCCTGCGTGCGGGCATGCTCGATTCGCCTGATACGTGCTCGAGCTCCTGCACGAGGAAGTCCATGACATCCTGACGCTCGAGCGAGTAGTCGCCGGTGCCGGCGAGCACGAGCACGCCGTGCTTCGCGGCACTGACGATCGTGTCGCCGAGCGTCTCGCCGAAGCGGATGCGGTAGGGCACGGATGGTGTCTGCCCGTGGTCGCTCAGGATGTAGAGGTCGTAGGGCCGGCCGGGAGCGCGGCGCAGCATGCGCAGGATGAGCGCGATGCGGCGATCGAGCGCACGCACGCTGCTGAAGGCGGTGCGGGACCCGGGGCCGAAGTGGTGGGCGAACTCATCGTACACGTTGTAGGTCGTGTAGATGGAGGGCACGCCCGTGTAGATGTCGAGCAGCACGGCGAGCGTCTGGAGCTCGCGGAGCACGACGTTCGTGGCGATGTGGAGGAACGGCAGGTACCACCAGTAGTAGGTGTATTCGCCGCGCATCTGTCCCCAGAACCGCACCACCTCCTCGCGCAGGTACTCGACGATGCTGTCGAACACCATGCGGAGCATGCGGATCGGATGCAGGAGCAGGAGCAGCGCCACGCGGCCGCCGCCCATCTTCTGCAGAAACTGCTGGGGCTGCTTGGCCGCGAGCGTGAAGATGGCACGGTCGGCGCCGCCGTCGTAGATATTCACGTAGCCGGAGCCGCCGTCGAGGATGCCGGTCTCGGGGAGGCGATCGCGGATGTGCTGGACATCGGCCGGCTTCGACCCGATGATGACGCGGCGCTCGGCCTTCTCGTAGAAGCGGAACGCCGGAATGTCCTGCTTGGTGCCGTAGAAGATGGCCGCCTGGGCGGCGGGCGTGGCGCTGGGCAGGCCGGCGGGGAATCGGCGCAGCTCCCAGCCGTCGCGCTCGATGAGGCGGCGGAGTCGGGGCGCGTAGCCGCGCTCGACGGCGCGGACGAGATCCTCGTGAGCGAGCGCGTCGATCTGAATGACGACGAAGCCGCGCTCCTCCCGCTCCCGGCGGCGCCGGCGCTCGCCGGTGAACGGAAAGTACTTGAAGCGGTAATAGAGGCGGTACAGCGAGCGTCGCAGACGCTTCAGCCTGCCCGGAGATGACATGGAAGGTTCCATAACGTTCGCCGCGGCGTTTGCCGCAGGCGTGCTCTCGTTCCTCTCGCCGTGTGTGTTGCCCATCGTACCCGGCTACCTCGGCTTCATCACGGGCATGTCGCTCGATGAGCTGCGGGAGGGCACTTCACGGCGTGCAGTGCTCGTGCCAGCGCTCTTCTTCGTGACCGGCTTCACGCTGATCTTCCTGCTGCTCGGGGCATCGGCCACGCTGCTCGGGCAGGTACTGAAGGTATATCAGGACTGGATCGCGCGCATCGGCGGGCTGCTCATCATCGTGTTCGGTCTGCATCTGCTGGGCGTGTTCCGGATCGACACGCTGTTGCGGGAGCGGCGGGTGCACCTGAGCCGCACGCCGGCCGGCTACGCGGGAGCGACGTTCGCGGGTCTGGCGTTCGGCGCGGGCTGGACGCCGTGTCTCGGACCGATCCTGGGTGCTCTGTTGACATACGCCTCCGCGCGCGCGACGCTCGGCCAGGGCATGGCGCTGCTCGGCAGTTACGCGCTCGGCCTGGCGGTGCCGTTCCTGATCGCGGCGCTCGCGACGGGCGCATTCCTGCGCGCATCGCGGGGCATGCGGCGCGCAATTCCGATCATCGAGAAGGTCTCGGGCGCACTGCTCGTCGTGATCGGGCTGCTGCTCGTGAGCGGAACGTTTACGGTGATGTCGGGATGGCTGACGCGGCTGACGCCCGGCTTCATCCTCGAGCGGCTGTAGACCGGGTCAGGCGAGCAGCTCGGGCAGTCGGCGCAACAGCTCGCGCGGCTCGATCGGCTTCGTGAAGAAGTGCGTGCAGCCGGCCTCCAGGCAGGCGGCGCGCTCCTGCGAGCCGACGCGGCCGGTGAGTGCGACGACGCGCACACCGGCGGTCTGCGGCTGTGATGTGAGCTGGCGCGCGACTTCGAGACCCGGCCGGTCGGGGAGTCCGAGGTCGAGCAGGACGAGTGCCGGCCGGCGCGCGCTCGCCTCGTCCAGCGCCTCGGCAGCGGTGCCCGCCTCGTGCACTTCGTACCCCGCATCCTCGAGCAGAAGCCGGAACGCGTGGCGAAGCAGCGGGTCGTCTTCGACGAGGAGGATGGTCGGTGCAAGGTCGGTCATGCTCGGCATAAGCTAGACGCCCTCCCGGTCAGCGGCAAGCGGCACCGCCTCGAGTCCTTCCTCGATGAGCTGCCGTTCCAGCAGTCGTGCATACACTCCGTTCGCGGCCAGCAGTTCCGTGTGCGTGCCTCGCTCCACGATGTGACCGTCGTCGAGCACGAGGATCTGATCGGCACCCATGACCGCACTGACTCGGTGGCTGACCACGACGGCGGTGCGGCGGCGCAGCACATCGCGCAACCCCGCCAGGATCCGTTTCTCCGTCCGGGTGTCGACCGCGCTCAGTGCATCGTCGAGCACGATGATCGCCGGATCGCGCGCGAGCGCACGCGCGAGCGTGGCGCGCTGACGCTGGCCGCCGGAGAGGTTGACGCCGCGCTCGCCGAGGCGGGTCGCGAAGCCGGCCGGAAACGCAGCGATCGTGTCGGTCAGCTGCGCGACAGCGCTCGCCCAGCGCACGCGCTCGCTGCGTTCCGGTGCGTCCGGCAGACCCATGGCGATGTTGTTCTCGATCGTGTCGGAGAACACGAACGCGTCCTGCGGCACGATACCGATCGCGCTGCGCAGCCGATCCAGTGCGATGCGGTGGATGGGCACGCCGTCGATCAGCACGGTGCCGCGCGTCGCGTCGTAGCGTCGTGTGAGCAGCGAGATCAGCGTCGACTTGCCCGCGCCGGTCGGACCCACGATCGCGACCGTCGCGCCGGCGGGGATGTGGAACGAGACGTCGTGCACGACCCAGCGGTCCGTCTCGGGATAGCGGAAGGAGACGTCGCGGAACTCGATCTCGCCGCGGACCCGGCCGAGCGGATGCGGCTCGGCGGGATCGCGGACGCCGGGCGCGGTGGCCATGATCCGGTTGATGCGGCCCATGGACGCGGCGCCCCGCTGAAACAGGTTGATCACCCAGCCGAGCGCGATCATCGGCCACGTCAGCATTGCGAGATAGAAGATGAAAGCGACGAAATCGCCGCTCGAGATCTCGCCCGCCATCGCCTGGCGCCCGCCGAACCAGAGTACCGCGAGCAGTCCGAGCCCCGTGAAGATGCTGAGCAGGGGATTGAACACGGCGGTCGTCCGGGCGAGTCCCATGTTGCGCTCGAGATACTCGCGGTTGATCGCGTCGAACTCGTCTTCCTGAGCAGACTCCTGGTTGTACGCGCGGACGATGCGCACGCCGGTGAGATTCTCCTGCACCATGCTGGACAGAACGCCGAGGTGGTCCTGAATGCGTTCCGCCTTCCGGTGAATGATCCGTCCGAAATACGACATCACGAACGGCAGCACGGCGAGCGGTGTGAGCGCAATGAACGTGAGTGTCACGCTGTAGCCGAGCATGAACACGAGCGCAGCCGCGGTGCCGACGATCGTATTGACGAGGTACATGATGCCGGGACCGACCGCCTGGCGTACCGCCTGGAGATCGTTCGTCGCGCGGCTCATGAGATCGCCCGTGCGGGTCGCGCCGAAGAACGCGGCATCGAGCCGGACGATGTGCGCGAAGAAGGCATTCCGCAGGTCGGCCTCGATGCGGCGGCTGGTGGCGTTCAGGAGCTGGCGCATGCCGAAGCGCGCTGCGCCCGAGAGCAGGGCGGCGCCGATGATCAGTCCGGCGAAGCGAAGCAGGACGGTACGCGATGCGACGGGCAGCGTGATCGAATCGATTGCCTGACCGACCAGCCACGGCACGAGGATGCCGAATCCGTTGGAGACGATGATGAGCGAGAGCCCGGCCAGGATCGCGGCCGTGTAGGGGCGTACAAAGGGGAGGACACTGCGCAGCTCGCTCACGACCGCCAGGGAGGACACCGCAGTGCGGCGGTGTCCGTCAGAAGTTCGGGAAACGGCGCCGTTGCGCGAAAATCCCGTCTGGTGCAAGGCGGCATATGCGTTGCACTTACGACGGCCGCGGTACGGCGCTGGACGGCGGAAGGTAGGCCGCCGGGCCGCGCAGTACAAGCCGATATGGTGGAGGCGATGATGGCAGGTCGGAATATCCGGGCGGCGTGGCTGCTCGTGTTGCCGCTGGCGGTGCTGCCGGTGGCGTGTGTTGGTGAAGGGGCCGACGATGATCGCGCGGCGCTGCGCGAAGACGAGCTGGAGCGCGAGCTGGATCTCGCGTTCCAGGCGGACACGGTGCCCGGTACGTTCCAGGACACGGTGATCGGCGCAGAGCCGACGCCGGATCCCGGGCCGGCCCCGCGGGCTGTCGAGCCGCGCCGTCCCGAGCGGACAACGCCGCCTGCGCCCGCGCCGCGGCCGGCGCCGCGTGAGGAAGCACCGATTCCGGCCGCGCCGCGCGAGCCGCGCGTGGTGACGTCGACGGTGCCGATCGGGACGCACATGTCGCTCACGCTGAACGAGACACTGTCGACGGAGGCGAACCGGGTGGGCGATTCGTTCACCGCCACGCTGCAGAGCGCGGTGCTCGATGGGAACGGCGACGTGCTGATCCCGGCAGGTGCGACCGTTCGCGGCCGACTCACGGAAGTGAACAAGAGCGGGCACGTCGGCGAGACCGGAATTCTGAAGCTGGCATTCGAGGCGGTGTCGTTCGGCGGCCGGAGCTACGCGATGGACGGCACGGTGGTGCGCGCGAATCCGCAGCGGTCCAACCGTACATCGGCGTCGTCGCAGGTCGGCAAGGCAGCTGCGGGCGCGGCCGCCGGCGCGATCCTCGGTCGGGTGCTGGGCAAGGACACGCGGTCGACCCTGAAGGGTGCCGTGATCGGTGCCGCTGCCGGTACCGCGATCGCGATGGGTACCGCGGATGTGGACGTGGTGTTGCCCGCGGGATCATCGATGGACATCCGACTCGATTCACCGATCGAGATTCGACGCACAATCAGCTGAACACGAGCTGCCGGCGCTTCGCGCGCAGGCGTGGGGGGAGGGTCGCGGCACCGCCGGGGCCCTCCCCTTTCGTGTGCGGCGCTCTCAGAAGCCGGCGGCGAGGCCGCCAGTGCGGGGATCGGGCACGGCGGTCCACAGGCCGTTCCGGCGCAGGATCGTCGGTGCCGTGCCGACGGTCGCGCGCGGTTGAACCGTGTGACCCATTTCCTCGAGCTGCGCGATCCGGGCAGCGGCGAGGCCGTTGCTCTCGAAGGCGAGCACGTCGGGGAGGTGCTGGTGATGGATGCGCGGCGCGTTCACGGCCGCGGCGAGGTCCAGGTCGTGATCGATGACGTTCGAGAGCACCTGGAAGACGGCGGTGATGATACGCGGTCCGCCGCGCGCGCCGGTCACGATCAGGACGGAGCTGTCGGCATCGAGCACGATCGTCGGCGTCATGGCGGAGAGCATTCTCTTCTCCGGCTCGATCGCGTTCGCCTCGCCCTGCACCAGACCGAACATGTTCGGAGAGCCGGGCTTCGCCGCGAAGTCATCCATCTCGTCGTTCAGCAGGAAGCCGGCACCGGTGACGGTGACGGCCGAGCCGTAGAGCTCGTTGATGGTCGTGGTGAGTGCAACGGCATTGCCGGACGGATCGACAATCGAGAAATGCGTCGTGCTCGCCGGCTCCGGCTGCTCCATCAGGCCGGGCCGGACATCGAGAGAGGGCGTGGCACGCTCGCGGTCGATGGATTCACGCAGGCGGTCCGCGTAGTCCTGTGAGAGGAGCAGGTCGCGAGGGAACTCGACGAACGCGGGATCGCCCAGGAAGTGATTGCGGTCGGCGAAGGCGCGGCGCATGGCTTCCGCGGTGAGGTGCAGCGAGGGTGCCGAGTGCCAGCCGAGCCGGTCGAGCGGGAAGCCGTCGAGAACGTTCGCGATGAGAGCGAGCGTGATGCCGCCGGACGATGCGGGTGGCATCGAGATGACGCGATGACCGCGGTAGTCGAACGCGATCGGGTCGCGCCATTCCGCGCGGTAGCGCCGCAGGTCCTCGTGCGTGATGATGCCGCCGCCGCGCTGCATCTCCGCCACGATGAGGTCGGCGGTCTCGCCCTCGTAGAACCCGGCGGGCCCCTGGGCGGCGATGCGCTCCAGCACGCGCGCGAGATCGGGATTGCTCCAGCGGTCGCCCGCGCGGAGCGGCTGACCGGCGGGAAGGAAGAGCGCGGCGGAGCCGCCGAACCGGCGGAGCCGCGGTGCGGCGTCCCGGACCGAAGCGTCCAGTGCGGAATCGATGACGAAGCCGTCGCGCGCGAGATCGATGGCGGGGTCGAGCAGGTCACGCCAGGACTTCGTGCCGAAGCGACGATGCGCTTCCCACAGCCCCATCACAGATCCGGGCACGCCGGAGGCGAGGTGCCCGATCACGGACCGGTCGGTCAGGTTGCCTTCGGCGTCGAGGTACATGTCGCGGGTCGCGGCGAGCGGTGCCTTCTCGCGGAAATCCAGGGCGGCGGTCGTACCATCGGCCATGCGGGCGACCATGAAACCGCCGCCGCCGATGTTGCCGGCCTCGGGATAGACGACGGCGAGCGCGAAGGCCGTGGCGACCGCGGCATCCACGGCGTTGCCGCCATCGCGCATGACCCGGAGTCCGACCTGCGTCGCCAGTGGCGCGTCCGTCACGACCATGGCGCTCGGCGCGCTGACCGCCGCGGCATCGAGGTCGTACGGCCAGGCGGCAGGGATGTCGACGACGTGGTCGATGGAGGGTGCCTGCCGTGCGGAAGAGCAGGCCGCCAGGGCGAGGAACGCGATGAAGATCGGCTTGCGCATGCCGTCATACCTCGGAGCGGGTGGAACCACGGCGCCGCCTGTGTCTATTAACAGAGGACGCCAAGGTACCGCGTGGCGCGGGCGGCGCGCCACTGCGAGTTGACGCGGTCGGCGGCCGTCGGTAAATCTCGCGTACACGGTGTCGTGAACGATCGGGGAAGGCGCGATGATCCAGCGACTGCACAGGAATTCGACCACGCGGGTGGCCCTGCTGTCCGCGTGCGTTCTGCTGCTCGGCGGCATGCGGCCGGCGGTCGCGCCCGGCGCGATGGACGGCGACACGATACTGGCGGAGATCGAGCGGGCGATCGCGGCCGGTGATCCGGTCACGCTGGACTGGAAGGCCATGGCGGCGCTGAACTACAAGACCGGCGAGATGCCGGAATCGCTGCGCAGGCTGAACGGCGTGGAAGTGCGCATTCCGGGATTCATGGTGCCGCTGGAGGACACCGAGACCCGCGTCACGGAGTTCCTGCTGGTGCCGTACTTCGGTGCATGCATTCACACGCCGCCGCCGCCGCCGAACCAGATGGTGCATGTGCTGATGCACAGCAACCAGGTCGTCGATGTCAATCTGTGGGATCCGATCTGGATCGTCGGCAGGCTGAAGATCGAGAGTGTGGAGAGTCCGTACGGCATGGTCGGCTACCAGCTCACCGGCGAGCGGATCCTGCCCTACGACGGCTGAACCCGTTGAGCACGACACCCGCACAGATCGGCCGGGACGCGCACGAGCATACGCGCGCCCCGGCCGTCGTGCTGGAGGGGGTGGAATTCGGCTACGGTGCGGGTGCGACGGTGCTGCGCGTGCCGGAGCTTCGCGTCGAGCGCGGCGAGCGGCTGTTCATCTTCGGGCCGAGCGGCAGTGGCAAGACGACGCTGCTCGGCCTGCTCGCGGGCGTGCTGCGCGCCAGGGCCGGTGTCGTGCGCGTGCTCGGCACCGACCTCGCCGGGCTGTCCAGCCACGGCCGCGACGCGCTGCGGGCCGCACACATCGGCTACATCTTCCAGCTGTTCAATCTGATCCCGTACCTCTCGGTGCAGGAGAACATCGTGCTGCCGTGCCGGCTGTCGCGGGACCGCCGCGCCCGTCTCGGCGGCATCGCCCCCGATGAGGCGGCGCGCAGCCTCGCCGATGCGCTGCACATCGGCGGGTTGCTCGATGAGCGGGTGACGCGCCTGAGCGTGGGACAGCAACAGCGCGTCGCGGCCGCGCGCGCGCTGATCGGCGCGCCGGAGCTGATCGTCGCCGATGAGCCGACGTCCGCGCTGGATTCCGACCGGCGCGAGCAGTTCCTGGAGCTGCTGTTCGAGCGCAGTACGGCAGCCGGGTCGACGCTCGTCTTCGTGAGTCACGACCGGCAGCTCGAGCACATGTTCGACCGCGCCGTGTCCCTCGCCGCCGTAAACACGGCCGCCGCACGATGACGTTCCTGCTCACGCTCGTGCGGAAGTCGCTCGCAAACCGGCTGCTCGCGACGTCGCTCACGCTCGCATCGATCGCGCTCAGCGTCGCGCTGCTGCTCGGCATCGAGAACATCCGTGCCGGAATGCGCTCGAGCTTCTCGAACACGATCAGTCGGACGGACCTGATCGTGGGCGCGCGCGGCGGCTCGCTTCAGCTGCTGCTGTACTCGGTCTTCGGCATCGGCTCGCCCACGAGCAACGTGAGCTGGGAGACCTACGAGCGGTTCCGCGACCACGCTGCGGTCGCGTGGACGATCCCGATCTCGCTGGGCGACAGTCATCGCGGCTTTCGCGTGGTGGGCACGGACAGCTCGTTCTACGAGCGGTTCCATTACGGCGGCGGCCGGTCGATCGCGTTTGCGGAAGGTCGGATGCCGGAGAGTGCGCGCGAGGTGGTGCTCGGCGATCAGGTCGCGCGCGAGCTCGGGTACGGGGTCGGCTCCGACGTCGTGGTCACGCACGGCCTCTACGGCACGGGCATCATGGAGCACGAGGAGCAGCCGTTCCGGGTGGTGGGCATCCTGGACCGGACGTTCACGCCCGTGGACCGGTCGCTCTACGTCACACTCCAGGGGATCGACGCGGTGCACGAGGGTTTCATGCAGGCGGCAGGTCCCGGCGCGCCGCCGGGCTTCGCGGCACCGCCGGGCTTCGCCACACCGTCATTGGGCGACACGGCTGCGGCGCGGGACGCGCAGGCGCACGATGGCGATACCGCGGCTGTCGAGCCGGAGCAGATCACGGCGTTCTTTCTCGGCGCGCGCACCCGCATCGCGACGCTCCAGCTCCAGCGCGAGATCAACACGTACGAGGACGAGGCGATCATGGCGATCCTGCCGGGCGTCGCGCTCGCCGAGATGTGGCGCGGCGTCGGCTACGCGGAGGATGCGCTGCTCGTCGTGACGTTCTTCGTCGTCGCGGTGGGGCTGATCGGGATGCTGCTGTCGCTGTATTCCTCGCTCGAGGCGAGGCGACGGGAGATGGCGATCCTCCGCGCCGTCGGTGCGGGCGCCCCCCGCATCTTCGCGCTGCTCGTGCTGGAGTCGGGACTGCTCGGTCTCGGCGGAGCCGCGGCCGGCGTCGGCCTGATCTACGCGCTGCTCGTGCTGCTCAAGGGAGTCGTCGAGAGCACGTTCGGTCTGTACCTGCCGATCCAGCCGCCCACGTCCACCGCCTGGCTGTATCTCGCGGTCGTCGTCGGTGCGTCCTTCCTGATCGGCCTGGTGCCGGCGCTCAAGGCGTACCGGAACAGTCTCGTGGACGGCCTGACGCCGAGAGTGTGAACGAGAAACGAGCCCGACCCCCGGGCTCGTCAGAATCCCAGTCGCAGTGCGAGTCTGAGTCGCGAGTGCGTCTGGTTGCCGTCGCCGATGTCCTCCTCTTCGTGATAGCCCCACGTCCGGCCCCACTCCAGCGCGACGGCCTTGTTCCGATCGAACCGGTACTCGAGTCCCGTGCCGGCCTGGAGCGCGAAGTCGGTGTTCCAGAAGCCGAGGTCCTCGAGGCGGTAGGCGATCATGCCGATGCCGCCGTCGAGATAGAAGCCGATCGCACCGCCGCCCGCATAGCCGTAGCGCCCGGTCGCCATGGCCGTCGCAATGGACGCGGTCCCGCTGCCGGCGACGATGTCCGTGGTGAGGTCCCTGCGCTCGTATTCCGGCCTGGCGACCGATGCGTCCACGCCGATCATGAGGCTCGTGCCGAGCTGGCGCTGGAGCGAGGCGCCGAGCCCGAAGGCGTTGTCGTCGAACCGCCAGCGCGAAGCGGTGTCGGGGTCATCGAGGTTCGAGATGCCCGTGTACATCAGGCCGTAAGCCGAGACCCACGTACTCGGCGAGCCGGGGATCCCGGCTCCCTGCGCGGTGAGTGTCAGCGGTGTGGTTGCGAGCAGGCCGCCGGCGATCAGGATCAGCTTCTTCATGTACTACCTCACGGTTCGGATCGTTCGAGCGTGCGGATCGCGCACGCCGCGAGTGCGGCTGCGCCGATCGGCAGCGCGCGTTCATCGATATCGAAAGCGGGGTGATGATGTTCCCTCGGCGGCTCGAGCCCGGCGCCGAGCCAGATGAAGCAGCCGGGCGCCTCGCGCGCGAGGATCGCAAAATCCTCAGCACCCATCATCCGGTCGAAGGGTCGGACACGATCGGCTCCGAGCAGGTCGCGGAGCGCGTCCGCCGCGAGAGATGTGACGGCGGGCTCGTTGACGACGGGCGGGTATCCCTCCCTGAGTGTCAGCTGGAAGCTGCCGCCGAGTGTCTCGGCGACGGCGATGCCGCGGCGCAGCGCATCGCGCAGCACATCGCGCACGTCATCGTCGAAGTAACGGATGGTGCCGCTCAGCGTGACGCTCTCGGCGAGGACGTTCTCGGCGAAGCCGCCGCGGATCGTGCCGATCGCGAGCGTACCCTCGTCGTGCGGCGAGATGCGCCGTGCAGTTCCCATCTGGCAGGCGAGCACGGCATGCGCAGCGATCACGATCGCATCGGTACCCTCGTGCGGTCGTCCCGCATGCGAGCTCCGGCCGCGGATCGTGGCGGTGAACAGATCCGAGCCGGCCATGATCGGGCCCGCGGACAGGAATGCGGAGCCGAACGGGAGGTGAGCGCCGATGTGCAGGCCGAGGATGGCAGTCACGTTCCGCATGGCACCGTCCTCCACCATGCGCACGGCTCCGCTCCGGCCCTCGTCATCGGAGGCCTCCTCGGACGGCTGGAACAGGAGCCGGACGGTACCGCGGAATCGACCCTCGGCGTGCGCCTCCGCGAGGAGTCGTGCGGCTCCGACGAGCATCGCGACATGGGCATCGTGGCCGCACGCGTGCATGACGCCGTCGACGGTCGAGCGGTAGTCGACCTCGCTCGATTCCTGGATCGGCAGCGCGTCCATGTCGGCGCGCAGTGCGACGACCGGTCCGCCGGAGCCGAGCTCGGCAACGATGCCGGTACGCCCGATGCCCCGCTGGACGCGCCAGCCGAGTGATTCGGCGGCCCGCGCGGCGATGTCGGCAGTGCGGGTCTCGCGGAACGACAGCTCCGGGTGTCGGTGCAGGTCGCGGCGCAGCGCGACGAGGTCGCGCTCGAAGCTGCCGGCACGCTCGAGCAGACTGGTCATGGCGTCCCGTTCAGGATAAGTTATCGCGCCAATCTACCTGCCCCGTGGAAGGCGGCAAGCTGTGATCGTATATGGAGGATAGACCACCCCTCGACGCGCGCCTCACCGAGCAGCGCAACCCGCGCAGCATGCGGATCGATCAGCTCTCGACGCAGGAGATCGTCGACCTGATCAACGCGGAGGACCGCATGGTCGCGGAAGCCGTGCAGGAGGAGCGCGAGGAGGTCGCGCACGCGATCGACATCGTCGTCGACTGCTTCCGGCGCGGCGGGAGGCTGTTCTATGTCGGTGCCGGCACATCCGGCCGGCTGGGCGTGCTCGATGCCTCGGAGATGCCGCCGACGTACGGCACGGACCCGGCCATGGTGCAGGGGCTGATCGCCGGCGGCTATCAGGCGCTCGTCCGTGCGCAGGAGGGCGCCGAAGACCATCCGGAGGATGGCGCGCGCGACATCGCGGAGCGCGGTGTCGGCGAGAAGGACTTCGTGCTCGGCATCGCGAGCTCGGGTACCACTCCCTACGTGCACGGTGCGCTGCGCCGTGCGCGCGAGCTGGGCGCGCGCACGGGATTCCTGCTGTGCACGTATCCGACACAGGAGCTCACGGACACGCACGATGTCGTGATCGCGCCGCTGGTCGGGCCCGAGGTGATCACGGGGTCGACCCGGATGAAGGCCGGCACTGCGACGAAGATGGTGCTGAACACGATCACGACGGCCGCAATGGTGAAGCTGGGCAAGGTCTACGGCAACCTGATGGTCGATCTGCAGGTGACGTGCGAGAAGCTGCGCGATCGCGGTGAGCGCATTCTGATCGAGACGCTGGGCGTCGAGCGTCCGGCGGCGGCTGCGCTCCTCGAGCAGGCCGGCGGTCACGTGAAGACCGCGATCGTCATGGGCCGGCTCGGCGTCGATGCGACGGCGGCGCGACAGCGGCTCGATGCCGACGGCGGCCTGATCGGTCGTGTGATTCCGGACCTGGGGGCGCTGTAGTGCTCGTGATCGGCCTCATGTCCGGCACCTCGCTGGACGGCATCGACGCAGCGCTCGTCGAGCTGGAAGGGACGATCACCGCACCGCGCTGGCGCCTCGTCGCGTTCAGCGAATCACCCTATCGTGCGGATCAGCGGACCGCGATCCACAACGGGATCGTGCAGGGGACCGCCGCCGCGCTGTGCGCGCTCAACGCGGAGCTCGGCGAGTGGTTCGCGGCCGCCGTGCTGCGACTGCTCGCGGAGACGAAGCTGGCTGCGGCGGACATCGCCGTCATCGGCTCGCACGGGCAGACGATCTGGCACGAGCCGCCGCGCGACGGTGCGCGCGGCTCCACGCTCCAGCTCGGATGTGCGGCGACGATCGCGGAGCGTACCGGCATCCCGGTCGTCAGCGACTTCCGCTCCCGCGACATGGCGGCGGGCGGCGAGGGTGCGCCGCTGGTGCCGTGGGTCGATCGACTGCTCTTCTCGCACGACACGCGGCGCCGCGTCCTCCAGAACATCGGCGGCATGGGCAACCTGACATGGCTGCCGCCGCGCGGATCGTCGGAGCCGCTTCTCGCGTTCGATACGGGGCCCGGCAATGCGCTCATCGATGCCGCCGTCGAGCTCGCGACCGGCGGTGCGAGCACGTTCGATCGGGATGGCAGCCGGGCGGCCGCGGGAGCGGTCGACGAGACGCTGCTCGATGGGCTGCTGTCGCATCCGTTCCTGCAGCGGGATCCACCGAAATCGACGGGCCGGGAAGTCTTCGGCCGACCGTTCGTACAGCGACTCGCGGAACGGGTCGCGCCGCGGACGGAGGCGGAGTGGGCCTCGTTCATCTCGACGCTGACGGAGCTTTCGGCGCGCAGCATCGCACGCGCGATCGAGCGGTGGGTGCTGCCGCGCGGTGTGGACGAGATCATCATCACGGGCGGCGGCGCATTGAATCCCGAGCTGCTCGCGCGCATTCGCCGCCTGCTGCCGGGACAGCCGATCACGGCCGACCGGGCGGCGCTGGGGATCGAGCCGGCCGCGAAGGAGGCGCTCGCGTTCGGCGCCCTGGCGTGGGCACACGTGCAGGGTCTGGCGGGCAACGTGCCCGAGGCCACGGGTGCGGCCGGGGCGCGCGTGCTCGGCAGCTTCACACCCGGCCGGGCGCCGCAGCACGCGGGTACGTCGCGCGGCGGGGCGTGAGCGTGGCGCGCCGGAGGAGGCAGCGTCGGGCAGCGGCGGCGAAGCCGGAGCAGAAGCGTTCCCCGCCGGCCGCGTGGTCCGGCGTGCGGCGGCGGGTCATCGAGGTCGTCCGCCGCCGGCCGCTCGCCATCGTGGCCGGGCTCGTGCTGCTGCACGTCGCGCTCGCGCTCGTCACGTTCGCACCCCAGCCGCACACGGGTGGCGACAACGCGGCCTACATCGCGCTCGGCCGCTCGCTCCTCGAGCACGGCACCTACACCGAGCTATGGGATCCCGCCGCACCGCCGCACACGAAGTACCCGCCGGCATTCCCCGCCGTCCTGGCCGCTGCGATGGCAGCCGGCCTTCAGCCGTGGGTGCAGCTCAAGCTCGTCGTGCTCGCGCTGTCCGCGACGGCCGTGGCGTTCAGCTTCCTGTGGCTGCGTGCCCGCCGCCGCGCCGCGCTCGCGCTCGGCATCGGCATCGTGCTCGCCGCCGCGCCCGGCGTGCTGCGCGAGGGCCGGTGGATCCTCTCGGATGTGCCGTTCTGGGCGTTCACGATGCTGGCGCTGTGGGCATTCGAGCGGCTGCGGCCGCACGACTGGAAGCGTTTCGCGATCGCGGCCGTCGCTACACTCGTCGCGTACTTCACGAGATCGGCCGGACTCCCGCTCGCGCTCGCCGCGCTCGCGTGGCTCGCATGGCGGCGCCGCTGGACGCAGCTCGGCGGACTGGCCGTGATCGTCGGTGTGCCCGCGCTGCTGTGGTGGCTGCGGGGCAGGGCGTTCGGCCCGAGCGGATACGTCTCGGAGTTCTGGCTGGTCGATCCGTACGTGCCGGCACTCGGGCGGATCGGCGCCGGCGACCTCATCCAGCGCATTGCGCAGAACGACTGGAAGTACATGACGGTGCACCTGCCGATCCTGCTCAGCGGCGGCGCGGCGGGAGTCACCGTGCTGCTGTCGCTCGCAACGTCCGTGCTGGCTCTCGGCGGCTGGATCCGGCGCATGCGCGCACCGCGCGTCGCGGATCTCTTTCTGCCTCTCTACGTGAGCCTCATCTTCATCTGGCCGGCGGTCTGGTCGGGCGAACGGTTCCTGCTTCCCGCGCTCGTGCCGATTCTGTTCTACGCAGCGGAGTCGCTCCGCTGGCTGATGCGGCGGCTCGCGCCCCGGCACACGTTCGTCGCGGGTGCGGCCGCCGCGGCACTTCTGCTGCTGCTCGCGGTGCCCGGATTGCTCCAGGCGGCGCGGGCCAGCCGCGAGTGCATGGCGCGCTACAGCTCCGGCGAGACACTGCCGTGTCTGCCCGGTCCCGTCTGGGACGACTTCTTCGACGTCGCCGAGCTGGCGCCGGCCGCGCTGCCGGACGGCGCCGTGGTCCTCTCGCGCAAGCCGCGGCTCTTCTACGCGCTCGGCGGCCTGCGCGGCCGCACCTATCCGTTCTCCCCCGAGCCCGAGGCCTTCTTCGCAGCGGCCGATTCCGCCGGCGCCCGTTACGTCGTCTACGACGGCCTCGGCGGCACGGCGGACGCGTATCTGCGGCCCGTTCTGCTGCGGAAGCCGGACGCCTTCTGCATCATGCACGTTGCCCCGCTGACCGGAACCGTCCTGTTCGGTATCCGCCCCGATCATGCGCGTGTGCCGGACGCCGGCGACGCGGCGCTGAGCGAGACCTACTCCCCGTCGTTCGCGTTCTGCGACGAATCGTACTGGCGCAGCCCGGACGCGATGCGGACATTCGGCGTTCGCTGAGCCAGCGGCACGGCGCTTGACGTCCGCCCTGTGGCGCTGTGGCGGCCGTACCGATCCTCCTGACCGGGAGTGCGGATGACCACGATCGACTGGGTGATCGTCATTGCCTACATGCTGGCCACGCTCGCCCTGGGCGTGTGGCTCGCGAAGCGCGCGTCGGGCAGCATGGTCGACTTCTTCGTCGGCGGGCGCTCCCTGCCGTGGTGGCTGGCCGGCACGTCGATGGCCGCGACCACGTTCTCCATCGATACACCGCTCTATGTCGCCGGCGTGGTCGGTACCCGCGGCATTGCCGGGAACTGGGAGTGGTGGGGCTACGGCATCGCGCACGTCATCATGATCTACATCTTCGCGCGCCTGTGGCGGCGCGCGGAGATCGTAACGGACAACGAGCTGACGGAGCTGCGGTACGGCGGAAATCCGGCGGCGACGCTGCGTGCGGTGAAGGGTTTCCTGTTCGCGGTCGTGATCGGATCGATCGGTGCCGGCTACGCGATGCTGGCCATGGTGAAAGTGGTCGATGCGCTGCAGATCTTCCCGAGCCTCGGTCTGGAGCTCGGCGACACCGGCAAGCTCTGGGCGATCATCGGCATCAGTGCGCTCGTGCTCGCGTACGCCGGCATAGCCGGCCTGTGGGGAGTCGTCGCGACGGACTTCTTCCAGTTCTTCCTCGCGCTCGCCGGCGCGATCGTCGTCGCGGTCGTCGCCGTCAATCACGTCGGCGGGCTCGGGCAGGTGCACGAGCTGGCGCAGCGCACGACCGAATTCGATGTGCTGGCCTTCACGCCGCTGACGTTCAGCCGCGACACGCTGATCGGCTGGTCGGAGGCCGCCGGCATCACGGCCGCCACGTTCTTCTCCTACGTCGCGGTGCTGTGGTGGGCGTTCCGCCGCTCCGACGGCGGCGGCGAGTTCATTCAGCGACTGTCGTCCGTGAAGACGGAAGCGGATGCGGAGAAGGCGGCGTGGTTCTTCAACATCATGCATTACGTGGTGCGCACGTGGCCGTGGATCATCGTCGCGATCGTGGCGCTCGCGATCTACCCGGACCTCGAGGACAGGGAGCTGGGCTACCCGCAGCTGATGCTCGACTTCCTGCCGGCGGGCGTGCTCGGACTCGTCGTCGCGTCGCTGCTCGCCGCGTTCATGAGCACGATGTCGACGCTGATCAACTGGAGCGCATCGTACATGACGAACGATCTGTACGCGCGCTTCCTGCGCCCGGAGGCATCACAGAAGGAGCTCGTGATGGCGGCCCGGGTGGCGTCGGTGATCGTGACCGCGATCGCGGGCTTTGCCGCGTTCCAGTCCACGAGCATCGCGACCGTCTACCGCCTCATCCTGGCAGTCGGCACCGGACCCGGCCTCGTCCTGATCCTGCGCTGGTACTGGTGGCGCATCAATGCGTGGGCGGAGCTCGCCGCGATGGTCGCCGGCTTCGTGGTCGGGTTCCTGACGTCGATCGACAATCCGATCTACAGCCTGCGCATCGACGATTTCGGCATCCGCCTGATGGTCACGGCGGGAATCACACTGCTGATCTGGGTGCCCGTGATGCTGCTCACGAAGCCGGAGAGTGATGAGAAGCTCGATTCGTTCTACACGCGGGTACGGCCCGGAGGCCCGGGATGGCGGCGTCAGCGCGAGCGCACGGGGATCCAGTCTGCGCAGGACCTCGAACGCGACAGCCTGCGGGTCCTCGCCGGGCTCATGGTCCTGTTCGGCGCCATGTTCGCCGTCGGCGGCGTGGTCCTCTTTCGCTGGTATACGGCGCTCGCCATGACGATCATCATGATGCTGGGGCTGCTGTGGCTGAAGCGGCTCGGCGCCTCGGTCATTGCGCCGCCGCGTCCGGAAGCTCCCACGCATCCCAGCCCGGAGAGGCCCTGATGAGCTCGCGCTTCATCGCCACGGCCGCGCTGCTCGCGATGGCGGCGTGTGCCACGACGCCGTCCGCTCCGCCGCAGCCCGCGCCGGACATCCCCGTGCCGGGCACTGCGGAAGCGCAGCGTGCGGCGGAGCTGCCGCCGATCCCGGTCGTCGACGGACCGCTTCAGCTCGACGTCGGCTATCCGCCGGAGGGTGCAACGATCGCCGCGCGCGATTCGAATTTCATCTTCGGCTCCACCGGCTCCGGGCGCGCACAGCTGACGATCAACGGTGCGCCCGTACAGGTGTCGCCGAACGGAGGATTCCTCGCGTTCGTTCCCGTGCCGCCGGACGGCGTCTACCGGCTGAGCGCGACGAAGGACGGTCAGGCCGCGACGCTGGAACGACGCGTGAGCGTGCCGGAGCCGGCCGGCGCACCGGCGCCGGGCATTCGCTCCGCGTATCCCGTGGGCACGATCGTGGTCGAAAGCGGTGAGCCGATCGAGATCGGCCTCCGCGCGGCGCCGGGAGCGCGCGCGGCGGTGCTGCTGCCGGACGGCCGACGGATCCAGCTCATCGAGCGGGGCGGCGCCGGTGCCGCTCTGCCGGGTGACGAGTTTCGCGCCGACCTGACGACCGCTCAGCGCGCGGCCGCGAGCGTGCTGTATTCCGCGCTGGTTCCGATCACGACGCCGATCATGGCGGACGACACGTCACTCGCGCGTCCCGCGTTCGGCCGGTTCGAGCCGGTCGCCCGGGCGGACGGACCGCTCGGTGCGCCGCTCGTCAATCACGCCATACTCGAGGTCGTCGCAGGCAGTGATACGGTCCGGCAGCCGCTGCGACTCAGCGTTGCCGTAGCCGACCCGGGCCTGCCGCGCGTCGGTGTGGTCACGGCACCGCCGGACGCACCCTCCGACTGGACGATCCGGGGGCGCGTCGACACGGCGGGCCCGTTCCATTTCTTCTGGCCGGCCGGCACGCTCCTCACGATCACCGGTGAGCGCGCGGGCATGTACCGCGTCCGGCTCTCCGATGACCAGACCGCCTGGGTGCCGTCCGGCGACGTCCGCCTGCTGTCGCCGGGATCGCCGCCGGCAACCGCAGCGGTCGCGGCCGTCCGATTCGCGCCGGGGCCCCAGTGGATCGACCTCCGGATCCCGCTCGGCCAGCGCATGCCGTTCCAGGTCGTCGAGGAAGAGGACGCGATCCATGTCGATGTGTTCGGCGCCGTCTCGCGCATCAACTTCTTCCAGTACGGCGGCCTCGATCCGCTGATCACGCGAGCCGAGTGGAGCCAGCCCTCCGATGATGTCCTGCGCGTCAGCGTGGACCTCGCCGAGCCCGTGTGGGGGTATGCGCCGTTCTTCGATGCGAGCGGCGCGCTCATCGTGCGCATCCGCAGACCTCCCGTGATCGAGCGCGCGGCGCCCCTGAACGGGCTGTTCATCGCGGTGGATCCCGGGCACGGCGGCGAGGACCGCTCGACACGCGGACCGACGGATCTGCGGGAGGCCGATGCGAACCTGTACATCGCGCTGCAGCTGAAGGCCCTGCTCGAGCGGGCGGGTGCGCGCGTCATGATGACCCGGACCACGGACATGACGGTGCCGCTCGGCGACCGGCCCCGGATGGCGGCGGACTCCGGCGTGCACATCCTGGTCTCCGTGCACAACAATGCCTTCCCGGACGGCGTCAACCCATGGACGAACAACGGGACGAGCACGTATTACTACCATCCGCATTCCGCGGATCTCGCGCGGCTCATGCAGCGCGAGCTGCTGGAGGAGCTCGGCCTGCGTGACATCGGCTACGGCCGGGCCGACCTGGCGCTCGCCCGGCCGACCTGGATGCCGGCGGTGCTCACGGAGACCATGTTCATGATGATCCCGGAGCAGGAGTCCGCGCTGAGGGACCCGGAGGTCCAGCGGCGCATCGCCGCTGCGCACGTGCGCGCGCTCGAGGCGTTCCTGCGCGGCCGGATCCCGGACTGAGACACAGCCCGTCAGGCGGAGCGTGACGATGAGGTTGAGGGCAGCTGCAGGTGCGCTGGTGACACTCGCCGCGACTGCGGTGAGCGCAGCCGCACAGGTGCCGGCGGATGCATCGTGGCGGACGGTCGAGTCGGCGCACTTCCGCGTCACGTACGAGGCCGAGCTCGAGCCGGTCGCCCGCCACGCCGCTGCGGCCGCGGAGCGGGCGTGGGGCGCACTGTCCGTGCTCGTTGCCGAGCCGCCGCGCGGCACCATCGACATCGTCATCGCCGACAATCTCGATCTCAGCAACGGCTTCGCTTCGCCGTTCCCATCGAACCGCGTCGTCGTCTATGCCCGGCCCCCCGTCGACCTGCTCGAGCTGCAGTACACGCGCGACTGGATCGAGCTGGTTCTGACGCACGAGCTCGCGCACGTGTTCCACCTCGATGTGACGAGCGGGTTCGGTCGCCTGCTCCGCACGGTCTTCGGACGCGTGCCCTCACCCTGGCCGATCTTTCCCGCCGTCGGCGTGCCCGCATGGAGCACCGAGGGACTCGCGGTCGGGGTGGAATCCGCGGTCACGGATTACGGCCGCATCCACGGCAGCTACCACGAGATGGTGGTGCGTACGGCAGCGCTCGCCCGCCGCCTCGATGAATACGACCGGCTCGGGTCGAGCTCCGCACGGTGGCCGGGTGGCGGGCGCGAGTACATATACGGGTCGCTGTTCATGGATTACCTCGCCCGGCGCCATGGAGCGGACGCGGCGCGTCGCATCGTGAGCAGTACGGCGGACGCAGTCATCCCGCCGCCGCTCTGGTTCGGCCGCGTCGGCAGCCGTGCACTGGGGGTCACGTTCCGCACTGCGTACCGCGAATGGGAGCGGGAGGTGACCGCGCGCAGCGACTCGATCGCCGCCGTTCTGCGCGCCGAGGGGCTCACTGCGGGAGAGGCGCTCACCGAGCACCGCGCCGTGGCGTGGTACCCGCGGTTTTCCCGCGACGGTAGCCGCATCGCGTATGCGGCGCACGACTGGCGCACACCGCCGCACGTGCGCGTGATCGACGCGAGCACGGGCGCAATCGAGTGGTCGGAGCGGATGAACCAGCCTGCGCCCGCGAGCTGGCTGGCGGACGGCGAGCTGGTCACGGCGGAGGTCGACTTCGTCGATCAGTTCCGCGTGTTCAGCGACCTGCACGTGATCGGCGAGCAGGACCGCCAGATCACGCGCCGCGCACGACTCGAGCAACCGGACGCCTCGCGCGACGGACGCATCGTGGCGATCGAAAACGACGACGGCACGAACCGCGTCGTGCTCGTGGATCCGGCCTCGCGTGCCGTGCGCCCGCTCACCGAATACGATCCGCGGCGGCACTACGCGCTACCGCGCTTCGCACCGGCCGGCGATCGCATCGCCGTCGAACGCTGGAGCGGCGGCGCGCACGACATCGTCGTGATCGACACGCTCGGCTCCGAGCTCGTCCTGACGGACGGCTTCGGCGTCAATGCCGCGCCCGCCTGGTCACCGGACGGGCGCTGGGTCCTGTTCGGCTCCGACCGCAGCGGCATTCCGAACCTCTATGCCATCGATGTCCCGGCTGTGACGCGCGGCACCACGCCCGGCGTCCGGCCGGCGAGTGCGCTGCGGCAGGTCACGAACGTGCTGACCGGTGCATTCCAGCCGGACATCTCGCCGGATGGCCGATCGATCGTGTTCGCGGCATATCATCACGATGGCTTCCGGATCGAGCGCATGTCGTTCGACACGGCGCAGTGGCGCACGCCTGCCGCGGCCGGCTCGGCCCTCGCCATCGCGCCGCGCACCGGATACGAGACCGGCGCGGACGGTACGTTCTCCGATTCCATGAAGGCGGCGCTCGCCGCTGCCGATACCGCGACCGGACCGGCGCGCGGATACAGAGCCCTGCCATCACTGCGACCCTACTTCTGGGCGCCGCTCGCCGGCTACGACGATGAGCGCGAGGAGCTGTATCTGGGTGCGTTCACGTACGGTCAGGACCTGGTGCAGCGGCACACGTGGCAGGCCGCGCTCGCGGTCGAGACCGGCTCGGGCAGAACGCAGGGTCTGCTCGGCTATGCGTATCGCGGACTCCCCACGATACCCGGCATCGGACTGCACCCGACGCTCGGCGCCTTCGTCGCCCGCGAGTGGGACGAGTTCTTCCGCTCGGCCGATCCCGACGGTCCGTATGCCGACGAGCGCGAGGACGTCGCCGCGCTGACCCTCGGGCTCACGCGGCCGCGCTGGCGCGTCACCACCGGCTTCGGCCTGCTCGCGGAGCGCGTGCTGCGCTCGCGCTACCTCTACAATGCGCCGCCCAACACCGTGCTCCGCGATCCGGATGAGGACCTCTGGGGCGCACGCGTGAACGCGTTTCGCGCCCACTACGTCACGCCGCCGCTCGCCATCAGCCGCGAAGCAGGCTATTCGCTGAACATCGCAGCGCGCCAGCGCTGGGACAGCCACTCCCGTACCATCATCGATGCCCCCGATACGCTCATCCTCGACGGCGGCTACCGCGAGCTCACCACGTTCGACGCCGCCTACATCGCGCTGCCACTACCCGGCTTTGCACGTCACGTCCTCGCGCTCCGCTTCAGCGGACTCCTGCGCGAGGGGCCCGGTGCCTCGCTCAGCAGCATCGGCGGCGCGAGCGGCGCCGGCTTCACCATCAGCGGCATCGCTTCCGGCATCGGCGGATCGACGCTGCTCCTGCCGATCCGCGGATTCGACCGCGGCGTGCGCGCCGGCACCGACGCATGGACGGCCACCGCCGAGTACCGCTTCCCGCTCACACTCATCGATGCACCGCTCCGCCCCTTCTTCTTCGACCGCCTGAGCGGCGCCGTCTTCGCCGACGCCGGACACGCCTGGTGCGACGACTACTTCGCCGCTCGCTTCGCGATCTGTTCGTCGACATCCGCCAGCGACGCTCCGCTGATGTCCGCAGGCGCCGAGCTGACCCTGCGCATGTCGCTGCTCGGCGTGTCCGCGCCCGTACGCGTCGGCGCCGGCTTCCCCGTCCGCGGCGGCGTCGACTCCGCACCGCGCTTCTACATCACGACCGGACCCTCCTTCTGACGGCACGCTTCTTTAAGCAACCGACTGCGCTTCGATCAAACTGCACCAGAAGGAGCTACCATGGCAGGCAAACGCCCCGATCAGCACAACATCGCACCCGATGAGGCTCTCGCGACCGACTACAAGAACCGACCGAACGAGCCGCGCGACCTCAAGGCACAGAAGCACAAGCCGAAGGCGAAGGAGCTGCCCTGGTCGGACCGGCACGTGCCGCGGCCCGATGACACGACCGGCGGTACCGAGGAGCAGCGCTCGACGCACCGCCGCCACGATCGCTAGCGCGGACCGGAGAGGGCGCGCTCCGGTGCGCCCGCTCCCGCTGCCGTTCCGATACCGCAGTCGTAGCGAACCCCCCGCCTCTGGCCCGGCCGCGCCGTGGAAATCTCCGTGGAAAGCTGGTGGACAAGTCGCGGAAAGGCAGGAGAAAGGCGGCGCGTGCGGGGTATCAACAGTGTGGAAAACCAGTGGGCTTGACCACCACATCTAGGGGTTGTATCGTAGACGCCCCACGACATATTGGGTTTGCTGCTCGCTCGGAGCGGCGACTGGTCCGGACCACGGTTCGTCACGACGGCCCTCGCGCGGGTCGGCCTCAATGTTCAAGCTGCTCGAAGGAGACTCCATGAGTGCACACCCTTCGCACGCCGCGGCCGCGGCAGACGTGCTGCCGGACGACCTGCCTGCCGCCGACCTGTCGGACAATGCGCGGATCGTCCTGGCGCGGCGCTACCTGAAGAAGGACGAAAAGGGTCGGCCGGTGGAGGAACCGGAGCAGATGTTCTGGCGGGTCGCGCGGGTGATCGCGGAGGAGGACGGGAAGTACGGTGCGAGCGAGGGCGCCGTGGATGCGCTGGCGCGGGAGTTCTACCGGCTGATGACGCGGCGGTTGTTCGAGCCGAACTCGCCGACGCTGATGAACGCGGGCCGGCCGCTGGGCCAGCTGTCCGCGTGCTTCGTGCTGCCGGTCGAGGATGCGCTGTCGAACGGCAGGAACGGGATCTACGACACGCTGCGTGCGATGGCGCTGGTGCATCAGTCGGGCGGTGGGACGGGTTTCGCGTTCAGCCGGCTGCGTCCGACGAACGACACGGTGAAGTCGACCATGGGCGTGGCGAGCGGTCCCGTGTCGTTCATGCGGCTCTATGATGCATCGACGGAGGTGGTGAAGCAGGGCGGCACGCGGCGCGGCGCGAACATGGGCATACTGCGGGTGGACCATCCGGACATCCGCGAGTTCGTGACGTGCAAGCTGGACGTGACGCAGATCACGAACTTCAACATATCGGTGGCGGTCACGGACGCGTTCATGGAGGCGGTGAAGGCGGGTGCGAAGTACGATCTGATCAGCCCGCGCAACGGCGAGGTGGTCGGTCAGGAGGACGCGCAGGAGATCTTCGACCTCATCGTGCACGGCGCGTGGGCGACGGGCGAGCCGGGCGTGTTCTTCGTTGACAGGGCGAACGCGTACAATCCGGTGCCGCACATGGGCAGCTACGAGGCGACGAACCCGTGTGGCGAGCAGCCGCTGCTGCCGTACGATGTGTGCAACCTCGGGTCGGTGAACGTGGGCCTGTTCGTGCGCGGTGACGTGCCGGAGACGGCGCCGTGGCAGGATCGCGTGCACTGGGACGATCTGCGTCAGGTCGTGCATCTGGCGGTTCACTTTCTCGACAACGTCATCGACGCGAACAACTACCCGCTGCCGGAGATCGAGGAGCTGGCGCAGCGGATCCGTCGTATCGGACTGGGCGTCATGGGTTACGCGGACCTGCTCGTGCGGCTGGGCGTGCAGTACAACAGCGAGGAGGGGATCGAGGTGGCGCGCGAGCTGATGCGCTTCATCGATGAGGAGAGCAAGCGCGCGAGCGAGCGGCTGGCCGAGACGCGGGGCGTGTTCCCCGAGTGGGAGCGGAGCATCTGGGGTCCGGACGCGACGGCGTGGCGGGCGCCGAACGGAGAGCGCGTGCGGCCGGAGCGGCGGCTGCGCAACTGCAACGTGAACACGGTCGCGCCGACGGGGACGATCTCGATCTTCGCGGACTGTTCGGGCGGTATCGAGCCGCTGTTTGCGATCGCGTTCATGCGCAATCAGGCGGGCGCGCTGATGCCGGATGTGAACCGTGACTTCGTGGCGGTGGCGCAGCGGCAGGGGTGGTACTCCGAGGAGCTGATGCAGCGGATCGCGGAGGAGGGTCACATCCACTTCGAGGAGGTGCCGAAGGAAGTGCAGCGTGTATTCGTGACGGCGCACGACGTGTCGCCGGAATGGCACATCCTGACGCAGGCGGCCTACCAGGAGTTCGTCGACAGTGCGATCTCGAAGACGTGCAACTTCCCGCGCGATGCGAGCGAGGAGCACGTGCGTCAGATCTATCTCATGGCGTACGATCTGAATTGCAAGGGCGTTACGGTGTATCGCGATGCATCGCGCCCGCAGCAGGTGCTGTCGACGGGCAGGACGGCGAAGGAAGTGAGCGGCGCCTCGGCCGGCACCTCGGCCGTGACCGACCTCGAAGCCCAGCTGGCCGATGCGCGCGAGCGGCTGCACCGCTCGGAGCATCGGATCGAGGAGCTGCGGCTGCAACTCGAGGATGCCGAGGCGCGGCTCCAGACCCGGCGGCACAAGCGGACGCGGCCGGCGGCGCTGAAGGGGTCGACGCGGCGGATGCCGTCGCCGCTCGGCGACCTGTACGTCACGGTGAACGAGGATGACGGCGGCAAGCCGTTCGAGGTGTTCGCGACGCTCGGCAAGGCGGGCGGTGCGGCCATGGCGGACGTCGAGGGTATCGGCCGGCTCATCTCGCTCGCACTGCGCAGCGGGATCCCGATCACGGACGTGATCCAGCAGCTGCGCGGCATCGCGTGCGATCGTGCGGTCGGTCTCGGGCCGAACAAGGTGCTGTCGGTGCCGGACGCGATCGCACAGGCGCTCGCGCAGCACATGCAGGAGAAGCTGGGAGTGCAGCAGGAGCTGCTGCCGCTCGGTGGCATCCCTGCGCCCGTGGCGACGCCGGCGCCGGCCGGGCAGGCGCAGCCGGAGGCGAAGTTCGATTTCGGCTACGACCCGGGCGAGACGTTCATCGGCACGTGCCCGGAATGCTCGTCGGGACTGCAGTTCATGGAGGGCTGCGTGAAGTGCCTGGCCTGCGGCTACAGCGAGTGCGGCTGACCGGACGGTGACGTCATCGATGCCGGATCGGCGACGTGGCCGGTCCGGGTCCACCGCGATGACGCCGGGTGCGGCAGCCGAGGACGCGCGGAGCGGGCGTGTCCTGATGGCGGAAGAGGTGGTCGTGAGGGCGCGGCCGCCTCTTCTCGTTCACGCTCCGGGATGTCATGCGTGACCGTGGACCGATCGTCATCGTGGGTGCCGGTGCCGCCGGCCTGATGGCCGCGATCTTCGCCGCGTCCGGCACGCAGCCAGTGCTGCTGCTGGAGCGGACGAAGGATGGCGGGCGCAAGATCATCATCAGCGGCGGCGGCCGCTGCAATGTTCTGCCATCGACGCTCTCGCCGGCTCAGTTCGTCAGCGCGTCCTCGTCCAACACACTCCGCAACATGCTGCTGTCGTGGCCGCTGCCGGAGCAGCGCCGCTTCTTCGAGCAGGACCTGGCCGTGCCGCTCGCACTGGAGCAGACATCCGGGAAGCTGTTTCCGGCATCCAATCGGGCGCGCGATGTACGCGATGCGCTGGTCGCCGAGGCGCGGCGCCGCGGTGTGGAGATCCGCTTCGAGTGCAACGTGCGTGACGTCGTGCCGGTCGGACTGCACGCGTGGACCGTCCGGGTGGCCGACGGGACCTCGATCGACGCCGCGTGCGTCGTGCTCGCGACCGGCGGCCTCTCGGTGCCTGCCACGGGGAGTGATGGCACCGGACTCCGTGTGCTGGAGCGGCTCGGCCACACGATCCACGACACGTATCCGGCACTCACGCCACTCGTGTGTGAGCCGCCGCGGCACGCAGCGCTCGCGGGCGTATCGCTCCACGTGAAGCTGACGGCGCCGGTGATGAAGCGATCACACGAGACGGAAGGCGGGTTCCTGTTCACGCACCGCGGCTACAGCGGTCCCGCCGTGCTCGACATTTCTCACCTGGCCGTGCGCTCGCAGCGACCCGGACATCGGCGTCAGCCGATCTACGTGCAGTGGACGGAGCTGGATGCGGATGCGTGGGATACGGCACTGCGTGAAGGCGGCGGTGGGCGGGTGGGCCCGCTCGTGCGGCGACACGTGCCGGCGCGTCTGGCGGACATGCTCATGGAGGAGGCAGCGGTCGATCCCGAGCGCGCGCTCGCCGAGCTCAGGCGCGACGAGCGCAGCCGACTGGTCGCGGTGCTCACCCGCTATCCACTGCCGTGGACCGGCGATGAGGGCTACCGCAAGGCCGAAGTCACCGGCGGCGGTGCTGCACTCGCCGAGTTCGATTCGCGCACCATGGAGTCACGCAGCCACCACGGCCTGTTCGTATGCGGCGAGGCGCTCGACGCGTTCGGCCCGATCGGCGGCTACAACTTCGCCTGGGCCTGGGCGACGGGGCGTGCCGCGGGAATCGGTGCGGCGCGGGCACTGGACACCTCCGGCTAGTGCCCGCCGCGCATCTCAATAGCGCGCCGGCGCAGCGGCCGCAGCCGCGACCGCCGTGCGAATGAAGTCGCGGACGTGCTGGTTCGCGGCCGCCAGATCCTCGCGCCGCAGGTACATCATGTGTCCGCTGCGGTAGGCGTGGAAGCGCATCCGGTCCTGGAGCCGGCCGGCCGGGTCCATGTTCCACATCGTGTACTTCGCACCGAAATAGTCCGTACCGCCGTCGAAGTAACCGGACTGCACGAAGAGGTGCAGGAACGGGTTCTCCGCCATGGCCGCGCGCAGGTCCTCGCCCGTCGTGTCACCGGATCGGTTCCACGGGTTGACCGGACCGAAGATCCAGTACTGGAGGTCGGTCTCGTATCCGAGCACATCGCGCAGGTAGTAGTTGATGGCCGGTGTGAACGCGTGATTCCAGGACGTGAGTGCGGGATCGTAGTCGTAGCGCTCGCCGGCATTCGCGCGGTCGACGCCGCGGTAGCGGGAGTCGAGGCGTCCGACCGTGAGGCCGCGGTCGCGGAGCAGCTCCTTCCAGAAGAAGCTCGTCGGCACGGCGAGGTTGTGGTCGAGCACGACATCGGCGGACAGTCCGGCATAGCGGGCGACGCGTTCGGCGACGCTGCGCCGCTGCTCGTCGCCGAGCGAGCCGCCGCGGGCGATGGCGGGAATGAGCTGATCGACCGTGAACTGCTCGACCTCCGGCAGCAGCTGCTCGAGATCGCGGCTCTGGAGCTCGGGTGCGAGTGCGCCGTGATACCAGGCGGTCGCGGCATAGTACGGCAGGGTCAGTGCGGCGCCGGCCGGGCCATCCCGCGAGATTCCGAGCACGGTCGGCGAGACGAGGACCACGCCGTTGAAGTACATCCAGTGCGAGGCCTGGAGCCGGCGCGCGAGGCCGGAGACGCGGTTCGTGCCGTAGCTCTCCCCGATCAGGAATTTCGGGGATGTCCACCGGCTGTGTCTCGAGACGAACATGTCGATCCAGCGGGCGAGGTAGGCGATGTCCTCGTTGACGCCGAAGAACTGGTTCCGCTCCGCATCGCCGACGATGCGGGAGAAGCCGGTATTGACGGGGTCGACGTAGACGATGTCCGCGATGTCGAGAATGCTGTTCGGGTTGTCGCGCACGCCGTACGGCTGTACGGGAAAGCCCTCGTCGTCGATGTTGAGGAACCGCGGGCCGGTGTAGCCGATGTGCATCCACACGGATGCGGACCCGGGACCGCCGTTGAACGAGATGACGAGAGGCCGCTGCGCCCGGTCGCGTACGTCACTGCGCTCGTAGTAGACATAGAAGAGCGTGGCGATCGGTTCGCCGGCCGTGCTGAGCACCGGCTGGTGTCCCGCTGTTGCACGATAGGGAACGCGCTGTCCGCCGATCGTGACGGTGTGATCCGTCGTGATGGACGTATCGAGCGGTGCGGTGAGCGACTGCGCACGCAGCGGCGCGGACAGCGCGGCGAACAGCAGGAACGCAGCAGCAGTGCGTGGTGCGGTACGGAGCATCATCACCTCCGTGAGTCGAATCGTGTGGAGCCGGCTGGAGAACCTGAGCCGGTCGCGCCGCGCGGTCAAGCAGGAACGCGTCCGGTCTGGCGCCGCGGCGGACTGCGGCCTCATCCTACGGCCGGTCGGAACCAGGATCGGGAGGGCGAGTGCAGAGGAGCGGGGGCCGTCCGGGCTGGCAGCAACTGGACATCGATGGATTCGAGATCCTCGTCGGTCGCAGTGCGCGCGACAACGACGAGCTCACGTTCCGTGTGGCGCGGCCGCGTGATCTCTGGCTGCACGCATCGGGACACGCCGGCAGCCACGTCGTGATCCGCGCGCCGGAGGGAGGCGAGGACATACCGCGGGACGTCATCGACCGCGCGGCGGCGTATGCCGCATGGCACTCGAAGGCGCGCAACGCGCGCGGCAAGGTGGAGGTTCACGTCTGCCGCGCGGCCGATGTACGGAAGCCGCACGGCGCGCCCGCGGGCACTGTCGAGCTGCGGCGCTACGACGTCGTGCGCGTCTACCCGCGCGAGATCGCGAGCCGCACGGAATAATGCCGCGGCTGAATCGTGTCGGGCTCGCTGCGCTGCGGCGCGACATCGACGAGGTCGATGCGGTATCCGTCGAACGTCGCCGCGCGCGGCTCCAGGTTCGTGTGCAGCTCGAGCGGCTGCCAGGCGGACTCGGCCGCGGCGGCATCCAGTCGGATCTGCGCATCGCCGGCCCAGACACACTGCACGTTGATGGGACAGCGACTGTCGGACTCGACACTGCGGAACAGAAGCCGAACGACATTGTCCACCACGGCGGACTCGCCCACTCTCAGCACGACCGTATCTCCCGCGGCGACGTGCCGTGGAGCATCCGTGATCTCCACCGGTTCGGTCGCGCGGCCGCAGGCCGCGGCGCCGAGCAGGGCGGCAGCAGCGATCCAGCTCCTCATGGTTCCTCCAGTGCGATGAGCCCGGGTAATGGTACCAGTCACGGCGCTCCCGTGTGCCCCGGCGGCCCGGCGGCCGCATGATCGACCGTGAGCGCTTCCGCGATGCCCTGGCCGGCTGGGCGAGCGGCGTGACCGTCATCGCATACAGGACGGATGAGCGGGTGGTCGCCACAACAGTCTCCGCGTTCACGTCCCTGTCGGCGGCGCCCCCGCTCGTCCTGATCGCGCTCGGACCGAACGCGACCGTGCGGCCGTTCCTCCAGGCCGGCCGCCGCTTCACGGTCAACATCCTGGCCGCGGAGCAGCACCGTCTGGCAACGATCTACGCGGACCCGTTCCCGGTCGGACCGGACCCGTTTCCGCCGTCCGGTGAGCCGGTGATCGCGGGCGCCCTCGCGTCTCTCCAGTGCACGGTCGAGCGGGTCGAGGAGGGCGGAGACCATGCCGTCGTGATTGCCGCCGTCGACAGCGCGGCATGGCGTGACGGCGCGCCGCTCATACGGTACCGGCGGAAGTATCATACGCTGGATGGCTGACGCCGTCCCCGCAATCGACGGAGCGGGCTGCGTTGCACCCGAGCCGTGGATTCCCGTATCGACGGCGTCGTGTCCGCACGTATCCGGGAGCTCGCCTTCCATTGTCGGCCCGAAGCGGGCGGCCTATCTTCACGCCGTCCCCCGATCCATCCGTTGACCCGACCGCGTCCGTCATCACCCGCACCCCCGAACGACCGTGCGAAGCCTCCGCTCCCCGATCTCCTGTGTGCTCGCGCTGCTGTTCGCGACTGCACCGCTGTCCGCCCAGCAGACGATGGCCGGGACACGAGCCGGCACGCTCGTGGCCGGCGTATCCGACTCGGCCCTGCTCGCCGACCTGCAGTTGCGGTCGATCGGTCCGGCCATCATGAGCGGCCGGATCTCCGACATCGCGGTGCCACCCGGCCGACCGGGCGAGCGGCTGGGCAAGACGGTGTATGTCGCATCGGCTGCCGGCGGCGTGTGGAAGACGACGAACGCGGGCATGACGTGGACGCCGATCTTCGACGGGCAGCGAGTGTCCTCGATCGGCTCCGTCGCGGTCGCGCCCTCGGACGCGAACGTGGTCTGGGTCGGCACGGGCGAGTCGAACAACCTGCGCAGCTCGTCGTGGGGCGAGGGCGTCTACAGGTCGACCGATGGAGGCGCGACGTGGGCCCACATGGGCCTGCGCTCGTCGCAGCACGTGCCGCGGATCGTGATTCACCCGACCGATCCCGACGTCGTCTGGGTCGCCTCCATGGGACCGCTGTGGACCCGCGGGGGCGAGCGCGGGATGTATCGCACGGATGATGGCGGCGTGACGTGGCAGGTGAAGAAGCAGCTGGGCCCGTTCACCGGCTTCACGGACGTGATCCTGGATCCACGCGATCCGGACATCGTGTATGCCGTCTCGTACCAGCGGGAGCGGAAGTCGTACAGCTTCGTGGCGGGCGGGCCGGAGAGCGGGATCTGGAAGAGCACCGATGGCGGCGAGACCTGGGTCGAGCTGACGGCAGGGCTTCCGACCGGCGATCGGGGTCGAATCGGCATCGACATCGCGCGGTCGCAGCCGAATACGCTGTACGCGACCGTGTCCGCACAGGATGGCGGCATCTTCCGGTCCGATGATGCGGGCGCGACGTGGACGCGCACGAGCGAGCTCCAGTCGATACCGTGGTTCTTCGGCCAGATCCGCGTCGATCCGAAGAACCCCGAACGCGTCTTCCATCTCGGCGTGCAGCTCTCGGTCTCCGACGATGGCGGCCGGACGTTCCGCTCGACGGGCCAGAACACGCACGCCGATCATCACGCCATGTGGATCGATCCCGATGATCCGGACCATCTGATCGACGGCAACGATGGCGGGCTGTACTTCTCGCACGATGGCGGTCGCACGTGGGATTTCTCGCTGAATCTGCCGGTGTCGACGTTCTATGCGATCGGTGTCGACATGCGCGATCCCTACTGGGTGTACGGCGGGCTTCAGGACAACGGCACGTGGGGCGCGCCGGTGCGCACGCTGCGCCGCAACGGGCCCGGCAGCTTCGACTGGGTGCGGGCGGGTGGCGGCGACGGCTTCTACGCGGCCATCGATCCGGCCGATCCGGACGTCGTGTTCGTCGAGTCGCAGAACGGCTCCCTGCGCCGGTTCCACTTCGCGACGCAGGAATCGAAGTCCATCCGGCCGACGGCGCAGCCGGGCGAGTCGCTGCGCTACAACTGGAGCGCGCCGCTCCTGATCTCGCCGCACGACAACCGCACACTGTACTTCGGCGCGAACGTGCTCTTCCGCAGCACGGACCGCGGCGACACGTGGGAGCGGGTGAGCGGTGATCTCACGCGCGCCCTGGATCGCGACACACTCCCGATCATGGGGCTGACCGGGCCCGGCGGATTCGGTCGTCACGAGGGCACCGCGGAGTTCGGCAATCTCTCCACGATCGACGAGTCGCCATTGCGGCCCGGCGTGATCTACGTGGGCACGGATGATGGTCTCGTGCAGGTCACGCGCGATGGTGGTCGCACGTGGACGCGGATCGAGTCGTTTCCCGGCGTGCCCGACCTCACGTACGTGAGCCGGGTCGAGGCGTCGGCGCATGATGAAGGCACCGTTTACGTCACGCTCGACGGTCACCGCAACAACGATTTCCGCGCCTACGTGCTGAAGAGCACCGACTACGGCCGCACGTTCACCTCCATCGCCGACGGTCTCGGCGATGCCGGAAGCGTGTATGTCATCCGGGAGCATCACGACAATCCGAACCTGCTCGTGGTCGGCGCGGAGTACGGCGTGTTCGTGACGGTGGATGGCGGCGGCTCGTGGGCGCAGCTGCGCAACGGGATCGCGCCTGCACCCGTGCACGATCTGGTCATTCATCCCCGTGACAACGATCTCGTCGTCGGCACACACGGTCGCGGCATCTTCGTGCTCGACGACATCACGCCGCTCGAGAAACTCGCCGAGCAGCGGACGGCGGCTGCGGCGCTGTTCACGCCGCGCGCCGCACTGCTCCACAACCTGCGCGCGAGCCCGGCGCACCCCGGTCATCGCAACTACTCGACACCCAATCCGCCGGCAGGCGCGACGCTGACGTACTTCGTCGGGCCGCGCGAGTCAGAGGCGCGCGGCACGCTCGCCGTGCTCGCTCCGGACGGCGCCGTCGTGCGCGAGCTCGCGGCGGAGCTCGAGCCGGGAATTCACCGGGTGACGTGGGACCTGCGATACCCGCCGCCCACGCCGCCGCCCGCGACCGGCCGGGGTGGAGACGAGGAAGAGGAGGAGGAGGGTCCGCGATTCGGTCAGGGCGGACCGAGCGGCCCGCTGGTCCGGCCGGGCACGTACGTCGTGCAGCTGCGTGCCGCGGAAGCGGGTGCACGGCCGGGCGTGCTGAGTGAGACACGACTCGAGGTCTGGCTCGACCCCGCCGTCCCGCTCGCCGCGGCAGAGCTCGACCGGCTCCATGCAACACGGATGCGGGCGTATCGTCTGCAGCTCGAGATCCAGCAGCTGGCGCGACGTCTCGAGGATGCGAAGACGCGGCTGGGACCGGTCGCGGAGGATGCCCCCGCGCCGGCGCGTGCTCTGATCGAGAACGTCGACTCCGCCCTGAGTCGGCTGCGTCCGCCGCCGCGGCGCGGCGGCGCGGGCGGCCCCGGCGGTGGCGGCGGCGGGCCTGGCAGCGGTGGCAGCGCGCAGCCGCTGCTGACGCGTGTGAACGGCGTGGCGTCGGCGATCGGCACCGTTCATTTCGTGCCGACACCCGAGCACATCACGACGCTCGATGAGGTGGAGGCGGATCTCGAGCGACAGACGGCTGCCGCGGAGGAGCTGCTGCAGCGGGCGGAGGCGGCGGCACCGCGCGGCTGACGCGCGGCAGCGACAGGAGCATCGCAGGTTCAGGCGCGGTCCAGCTCCGCGAGGATCGACGTAGTGTGCTCGCCGGCCCGGGGCGGAGCCGTTCCGGCGTCCGGCCGCTCGCCCTCGAAGCGGATGGGCAGCGTCATCCCGGCCGGCGCCGCAGTGCGATCGATCATTCCGCTCGCGAGCGTCTGCTCGTCCGCGCAGACCTGCCCAATGTCATGGATCGGTGCGCACGGCACTCCGTGCTCCCTGAGCAGCGCGAGCAGATCGTTCGTTGCGAAGGTGGCGGTGCGTGCCTTCAGCAGCGCGTTCAGCTCGGCACGGTGCGCCACGCGATCGGCATTCGTGCCGAACCTGCGGTCCTCCTTCGCGTCGGTCAGCCGAACGGCATCGCAGAGGCGGTTGAAGAGGCCGTCGTTCGCCGCGGCGATCATGATCTCGCCGTTTGTGGTAGCGAACGCGCCGTACGGCGCGCTCATGGCCAGCTCGGATCC
>DASUSS010000045.1:0-14884 GCA_036374995.1 Longimicrobiales bacterium
GGGCAGTTGCGTCTCTACCGGCTGCGGCCGGAGCCGCTCATGGAGCTGGACGCGTGGCTGGAGCCGTACCGGCTGCTGTGGTCGGGACGCCTCGACGCACTGGAAGCGCACCTGGACCGGATGGAGGATGATGACTCCGCATCGTGATGCACGCGAGGGCGTGCCGGAGCAGACGGGCGTTCGCTGGCGACTGCGCTTCGTGCTGCGAGGCCGAGGATCGCGAGGTGACGCGCATCGAACTGGAGCCGGACGGCGATGGCTGCGTGCTCATGCTGCTCACGACGTACGACCGTCTCGGCAAGTCCGCGCGCGATGCCGCCGGCTGGCACGTGTGGCTGGACCTGCTCGAGCACGAGCTGGCGGGCACGCCCGTCGGCGAGGCGGGGCCGGATCGATGGATGCCGCTGGAGCGGCTGTATGCGGAGCGGTTCGGTCCGGATGCGGCGACCGATCGGGCCCGAGGGCGGCTAGCCGCGGTCCTTCACCGCGCCCAGGGCGGCCCCGCCCCGAGCACCTCCGCATACACCGGACAGCTCTCGCGATGTGCGCCCGGCAGGTATCCGGTGCTGAGCAGGAACTCACCGACGATCTCGCCGCCGGTGAACCGGAACGTGCTCCGGAACAGCCTCACCCACTCGTCCTTCGGCAGCGGGTGGTGTGCGTCGAGCCAGAGCGCGAACGCGCCGTAGTCGTCGCGCAGCGTGCGGATGCGGCGCGCGTTCTCGATCACCGCATCGACCTTGAGCCGGTTGCGGATGATGCCGGCGTCCGCGAGCAGCCGTGCACGTTCCTTCTCGCCGTACTCCGCGACGACATCGATGTCGAAGCCGTCGAACGCGCGACGGAACGCATCCCGCTTCTTCAGGATCGTGAGCCACGAGAGTCCCGCCTGGTTGATCTCGAGCGCGAGCCGCTCGAACAGCTCGTCGTCGTCGGTGAGCGGGAAGCCGTATTCGCGGTCGTGATACGGGCCGTGGAAGGGATGACCGGATGCGAAGTCGCAGTACGCGGACATTCGTGATGGCTGCTTACCGGCGGTTGTTGCGTCGCTCGAACACGACCTCGCCGTTCACGATCATGTAGCGGATCATGCGCTCGAGCGAATCGGGGAACGCGTCGAGCCGGTCGCGGAACCGGTCGTTCGATACGATGCTCGCGTCCAGCTCGCGCGCGAACGAGAGGATGAAGTAGTCCGCATCCGTACCCGCCGGCGCCTGCCGTATCCGACCGTCCTCGACCATCCTCTCGTACTCCTCGGGCTCATCGATTTGGTGGCGCAGCGACGCATCCACGACGACCACCGCCTCGTAGGCCTCCTGCTCCAGCTCTTTCACGACCAGCCGGATGTTCTCCAGGCGCGCGCTGTCCCCCTCCGTCGAGTGGGCGACGTTCGAGCCATCGACGATAGCGGTCTTCTTCGGCGCGTCAGGCATGGCGCACGGGAAGGGGAAGGGGGATTTCTACGTCACAGAGGCACGCAGGCACGGAGAAGTCCGTAGTGGTGCGCGCTCTCTGGAGCCCGCATCCGGCGTCACAGTGTGCTGATGACGGCTTCATGCCGCAGCCCCCGACCGGCCATTCACGATGCTGCTCCACGCACTGACAAGCACAACCCCCTCTGTGCCTCCGTGCTCTGTGACGTAAGAAAACTGTCCGTGCCTCTGTCCCTACACCCTCCCCGACGTGATCTGCGCGATCAGCTCCTCGTTCGTCTTCGTGCGGCGCATGCGTGCGAGCAGCTGATCCATCGCCTCGGGCGCACTCAGATCGGCGAAGTCGCGGCGGAGCTTGTGTGCGGCAGTGAGCGCATCCGGCGAGAGCAGCAGCTCCTCGCGCCGCGTCGCGCTGGCGGTCAGATCGATCGCCGGAAAGATGCGCTTGTCCGCCAGCTCTCGTGACAGCACCAGCTCGCTGTTGCCCGTGCCCTTGAACTCCTCGAAGATCACGTCGTCCATGCGCGAGCCCGTCTCGATCAGCGCGGTCGCAATGATCGTGAGCGAGCCCCCGCCCTGCTTCGGGTCGATGTTCCTCGCACTGCCCAGGAAGCGCTTCGGCTTCTCGAGCGCGTTCGAGTCGAGGCCGCCCGTCAGCGTCTTGCCGCTGCTGCGCTCGTTCGTGTTGTAGGCGCGCGCGAGCCGCGTGATGGAGTCGAGGATGATGATCACGTCCTGACCCATCTCGACCTTCCGCCGCGCACGCTCGAGCGTGATCTCCGCGATGTTGACGTGACGGTCGGCCGGATGATCGAAGCTCGATGCGATCACCTCGCCGTACCCGCACATCTCCATCTCCGTGACTTCCTCCGGCCGCTCATCGACGAGCAGGATGAAGACGGCGGAGTTCGGGTAGTTCTTGACGAGTCCCTCGGCAACGGCCTGGAGCACCATCGTCTTGCCGGCCTTTGCCGGCGCGACGATCATCGCGCGCTGGCCTTTGCCGAGCGGCGTGAACAGGTCGACGATGCGGTTCGTGTAATCGCTCGGACCGCGGTCGAGCTCGCACTCGAGCACGAGCTGGTCCTTCGGGTGGAGCGCGCTCAGGCGGTGGAACTCGGGGCGGCCGGAGATCTCCTCGGGCGGGAGCCCGTTGACCGACGCGAGGTTCACGAGCGGTGGGTTCTTTCCGCGTCCGGGCGATGGCCCCGCCTCGCCCATGATCTCGTCCCCGGTACGCAGGCGGTACCGCTGGATCAGCTTCTGCGCGACGTAGACGTCGCCATCCGTAGGCAGGTAGCCGTGCTGCTGGCGCCGGACGAATCCCGCGCCGCCGGACGTCACGTCCAGCACACCGGCCGTTTCTGTGCTACTCACTGTGGTCGTTCACTCCGGAATGTCGGGAGCAGTCCACCGCTCGCCGCGGCAGGCGGCGATCCGGCTCGCGAAGGGGGCAGCCTTCGCGTGGACTGCCGATCGGGCGTCGTGCGTGTGTCGGCTGTGGCTTGCAGTGCCGTCCGACGCGTAACGGACTGCGGCGCCCGGCCGTGCGACACGGGCCGCCGGGCGGACACACTCGTCCTCGAGAGACTCCGGCCGCGCGTCAATACGCGGCCGGCTCTGCTATGTTCGGGGTCAGACCTCCGCGTATTCCTCGATCGGAATGCACGCGCAGATCAGATTGCGGTCGCCGGCGGCGCTCTCGACGAGCCCGACGGCCGGCCAGAACTTTTGCTCCCTCGTCCACGGCGCCGGAAACGCGGCACGCTCGCGGCCGTACGGGTGGGACCACTCGTCGGCGCAGACCATGTCCGCCGTATGCGGCGCATTCTTCAACAGATTGTCGGTCCGGTCCGCCACGCCGATCTCGACCTCGCGGATCTCCTCGCGGATGCCGATCAGGGCGTCACAGAACCGGTCGAGCTCCTCGAGCGACTCGCTCTCGGTCGGCTCGATCATCAGCGTGCCGGCCACGGGGAACGAGACGGTCGGCGCGTGGAAACCGTAGTCCATCAGCCGCTTGGCAATGTCGCCCGCCTCCACGCCGCTCCCGTTGCGGAGCGGTCGCGGATCGATGATGCACTCGTGAGCGACCGTGCCATCGCGGCCCGTGTAGAGCACGGGATAGTGCTCCTGCAGACGGCGGGCCACGTAGTTGGCGTTCAGGATCGCGACCTTCGTCGCAAACGTCAGGCCCGGCCCGCCCATCATGCGGATGTACATCCACGAGATCGGCAGGATCCCCGGGCTGCCCCACGGCGCCGCCGCGACCGCGCCGATGGCCTTCTCGCCGCCCGTCTTCACGACCGGGTGCCCCGGCAGGAACGGCGCGAGCGCCTTCGTCACGCCGATCGGGCCCATCCCCGGCCCGCCGCCGCCGTGCGGGATCGTGAACGTCTTGTGGAGGTTCAGGTGGCAGACGTCGGCGCCGATGTCGCCCGGCCGGCACAGCCCGACCATGGCGTTCATGTTCGCGCCATCCATGTACACCAGACCGCCGTGTTCGTGCACGATCTCGCAGATCGTACGGATCCCCTCCTCGAAGATCCCGTGCGTGGACGGGTAGGTCACCATGAGCGCGCCCAGCCGGTCCGCGTACTGCTCCGCCTTCGCGCGCAGGTCCGGGATATCGATGTTGCCGCGCTCGTCCGACTTCACGACCACGACCTCGAACCCCGCCATCACCGCCGACGCCGGGTTCGTCCCGTGCGCAGACTGCGGTATCAGACAGACGTCGCGAACCGCCTGATCGTTTGATTCGTGGTACGCGCGGATCACGAGCAGGCCCGTGTACTCGCCCTGCGACCCCGCATTCGGCTGGAGCGAGATCCGCTCGAAGCCGGTGATCTCCGCGAGCCACGCCTCGAGCTGGTCGAACACGATCCGGTAGCCGGCCGCCTGGTCGAGCGGTGCGAACGGATGCAGCCTCGCGAACTCCGGCCAGCTGATCGGCAGCATCTCCGCGGCCGCGTTCAGCTTCATGGTGCACGAGCCGAGCGGGATCATCGAGTGCACGAGCGACAGGTCGCGCGACTCCAGCCGGTGGATGTAGCGCAGCATCTCGTGCTCGGCGCGATACCGATGGAACACCGGGTGCGTCATGAAGTCCGACGTCCGCGCGAGCCCCGCGTCGTAGTCCGCATCGACATCCTCCGCGAGCTTCGCCGCCGGCGTATCCACGCTGCCGTCCGGCGTGAACGCCGCGACCACATCGTCGACATCATCGTGCGATACGGTCTCGTCGAGCGCGATCACGATCTGCGTATCACCGTACGGACGCAGGTTGATGCCGCGCTCGAGCGCGCGCTCCACGATCGCGTCGCGGTCCTCGCCGCACTCGACGCGCACCGTGTCGAAGAACGGCGCAGCGGATACCTCGTACTCCAGTGCACGCAGCGCGGCCGCGAGCGTGAGCGCGTGCGTACGGACGCGGCGTGCAATGTTCTTCAGCCCTTCGGGCCCGTGATAGACGGCGTAGAAGCTGGCAATGACGGCGAGGAGCACCTGGGCAGTGCAGATGTTGGACGTCGCCTTCTCCCGGCGGATGTGCTGCTCGCGCGTCTGGAGCGCCATGCGCAGCCCCGGCCTGCCGCGCGAGTCGCGCGACACGCCGATGATGCGGCCGGGAAGCTGGCGCTTGTACTCGTCGCGCGTCGCGAAGAACGCCGCGTGCGGACCGCCATAGCCGAGCGGTACGCCGAACCGCTGCGAGTTGCCGACGACGATGTCCGCGCCCCACTCGCCGGGCGGAGTCTGCAGTGTGAGCGCGAGCAGGTCTGCCGCCACGGTGACGAGCGCATCCACATCGTGAGCGCGCTCGACGAACGCCGCGTAGTCGTGGATCGCGCCGTCCGTCGCCGGATACTGCACGAGCGCGCCGAAGACGGTGTCATCGAACGCGAACGCGGCATGGTCGCCGACGACGACTTCCCAACCGCGTGCGCGCGCGCGTGTCCGCACGACATCGATCGTCTGCGGATGACACAGCTCGGAGACGAAGAAGCGGCTCCGGCCCTTGCCGCGGATCGACTGCGACATCGCCATCGCTTCCGCCGCGGCGGTCGCCTCATCCAGCAGCGACGCGTTCGCGATCGGCAGCGCCGTCAGGTCGATGACCACGGTCTGGAACGTCAGCAACGCCTCCAGCCGGCCCTGCGAGATCTCCGCCTGGTACGGCGTGTACGCCGTGTACCACGCCGGATTCTCGAGCACCTTCCGCTGGATGACCGGCGGCGTGATCGTGTCGTGGTATCCCATGCCGAGATACGAGCGGAACACGCGGTTCTGCTCCGCGATCCCGCGCAGCTCGCGCAGGGCATCGTATTCGCTCGCTCCCTCCTGGATCCGCAGCGGCGTGCGCACACGGATCGAGTCGGGGATCGCGACATCGATCAGCTCGTCGAGCGAGCCGTAGCCGATCGCATCCAGCATCTTCCGGATCTCGGCCTCGCCGGGACCGTTGTGACGACGCTGGAAGGTGAAGTCGTAGTCGGAGCGCGTCTGCATCGGGGTCATGCCCTGGGAATGCGGCTCGGAGAAATCGGGGTGCGAAGGTCCAGACCAGCCCTTGATCTTACTACGTCCGTCAAGGAGGAATCGCCCTGCCGCCCGCGCGTCAGGCGGCGAGCAGCGCCTCGATGTCCCGGACCACGTCCGGCGCCAGTGGATCGAACCTGCCGATCCAGCGCCGGACGATCCGGCCCCCGCCGTCGATCAGGAACGTCTCGGGCACGCCGATCGTGCGGAACTCGCGCGACACCGCGTCGGAGGCGTCGTGCAGGATCGTGAACGTGTAGCCGCCCTCCTGGAGGAACCGGTCGATCGCGTCCTCCGCGCCGCGCGAGTCGACCGACACGCCGATGACGTTGAGCCCCCGTCCGGAGTACCGCTCGTGGAGCTGCTGGAGTCCCGGCATCTCCTCGCGGCAGGGCGGGCACCAGGTCGCCCACACGTTGAGCAGGACCGGCCGGCCGCGCAGCGCGGCGAGGCGGAGCGTGTCGCCGGCGAGCGTGGGCGCGGCGAACGCCGGCACCGGGTCGCCCGCCGCGAGCGGGCGGTAGCCGTCCTCCTCGGGCGCGCACGCGAGGCTCGTCAGGACGAGGACCCACAACGACTTACGTATCGGCATACCGGGCTTCGGCCTTCCGTTCCGGGAACAATCGAGGATCGGGCAGTGTCTCCACGCTCGTCCGGATGGCGACCGGCGGCCGTCGCACATCCGCAACAACATCATGGAGGATCGGGAATGAATAGCATAAATTTGCGCGCGCCGCTGGCCGCTCTCGCGCTGGTGGTGCTGGCCGCCTGCGAGAACCCGGTCAAGCCGGCGGAGCACGAGGACCCGGCCGGTCTCGTGCTGCGCGCGGGCACCACCGAGGTGGTGCGGGTGGTCGGCCTGGGCCTCAATGGCACGGCCACGGGCGTGCTTGCGGTGACGGAGAGCGGGCAGACGCCCGTGCTCACCGTCGCCCTCATCGACGACCACGGCGACGAGCTCACGCTGGATGAGGAGACTGCGCTCGGCGTCGAGTCGGACGCCCCCGCCACCGCGACCTGGCAGGGTACCGCGGCGGGGGCCTACACCGGGCGGGTCGCCGGCCATGCGGCCGGTACGGCCACGCTCAAGTTCCGGCTGTACCACGGCTCCGTCGACACGGGTCACGTCGACGCGGAGTTCTGGGTGCCGGTAACCGTCACGGCAGTACAGCCGTAGCGGTGCAGCTCACTGCAGCCCATCACGGCAGCACGGCCGTGGTGTGCGCAGCTCACTCGGCCAACTACAGGAGACGACGATGAACAGGTTTGTCAGGATCGCACTCACGGTCGCGGCGATGGGGCTGGTGTTCTCGGCCTCGGAGGCGCAGGCCCAGATCGGCTTCTCGATCGCCGGCGGACCGACGTTCCCGCTCGGTGACGCGGGCGATTTCCTCGACATGGGCTACCACGTCCAGGCATCCGCCATCTTCAGCCTGCCGCTGCTGCCGATCGGCATCCAGGCGGACGGCGCGTTCAACCGGTTCGCGTACTCGGACGTCGACGACGCGAACTTCCAGTCGCTGAGCGGCTCGATCAATGCCGTCATCAACCTGCCGACGCCGGGCATCACGCCCTACCTCATCGGCGGCGTCGGGTACTACAACCTCAAGGACGAGACGCCGCTGGGCGATGCGGACGTGAACGACTTCGGCATCAATGCCGGCGCCGGCGTCCGACTCGGCCTGCCGGGCATTGGCGGCGTGTTCGCCGAGGCGCGGCTGCACAACGTCTTCACGGAGAACGAGTCCACCCGGTTCGTTCCGGTGAGCCTCGGTATCCGGTTCTAGCACGCACTGCGGCTCGATCGAAGAAGTCCCCGCGGCCGGACGGCCGCGGGGGCTTTTTTTCTGTCCGCCGCCGCCGGGCGGGTGGCGTGCCGATTGCACTGTCGCACGCGTGACCCGCAGCCAACGCTACCTCGCGCTCACGACCGGTGCCCTCGCGGCCGGCGCCGCCTACGCGTTCGTCGTCGAGCCGCGCTGGCTCCAGCGGACGAGAACGCGACTCCACTTCGCCGACCTGCCGGCTCCGCTCGAAGGGCTGCGTATCGCGCTGCTAACCGACTTCCACACGCGCCGCGCCGCGCCGGCCGGCCTCGTCGCGCGCGCGGTCCGCATGACCATGCACGAGCGGCCCGACCTCATCGCGGTCGCGGGCGATTTCGCGGAGACGGAGCCGCTGCTCGAGTCGACGCTCGACGAGCTCGCCCGGCTGCGCGCGCCGCTCGGCGTCTACCTGGTGCCCGGCAATCACGACTACAGCGACATCGGCATCGAGCGCTGGCACGATGCCGTCTCGCGCCGCCGCACGCTCGTCGATCTGACGAACCGCGCGGTATACCTCGACGTGCCGCGCCAGTCCGGTGACGGCGATTACGCGCGGCTCTGCATCGCGGGAGTCGATGACTTCGCGGAGGGGCGGCCGCACCTCGACGCGCTCCACGTGCGCGCGGAGCGCGATTTCACGATCCTGCTCGCGCACAACCCCGACCAGGCGGAGCGGTCACGACGCGGCATCGACCGTGTCGACCTCGTGCTGAGCGGCCACACGCACGGCGGGCAGGTGCGCCTCCCCGTGGTCGGCGCGATCGTCAACTCCGCACACCACGACCGGCTCTACGAGGCGGGGGTGCGACGCCGCCCGTGGACACAGGTGTACACGTCCCGCGGCATCGGCACGTCCCACCTCACCGTCCGCTTCCTGGCCCGTCCCGAGGTCGCGGTCCTGACACTGACCGGCTCGCCGCGGCCGCGCCTCCCGCCGCGTTAGAGCCTCAGCGTCCCGTCTCGTACCCCTCCTCGTCGAACGCCACGTCGAGGCCGCCGTGGCCGACCTCGTCCAGGCCGTGCCGCTTGCGCGCCTCGTCGAGTGCGTCGAGCAGCTCCTCCGTCGACAGCTGGTCGATCGATTTCGGCAGCTCCGCCCGGAGCTCGCGCCCGGACTGATGGCGGAATACCGTTCGGTGCGCGGATGGCTCCTGGATGACGTCCCAGCGCTGTCCCCGCGAGTCGGTGAGGATCCGTTCTGGCATTTGCGGACCTGCTTCCATTATCCGGTTACGGCCGCTTCGTGTATGCTGTATCCACATCTTCTGGCTGCGAATGGTACCGGGAGTGCGGGACGTATCGCGCGCTCGAGGCGCACGCATGCGAATATTGCACCAGGAACCGGGGCACCTCCATGGCTGGAAGCGCCGTAACCGTAGAATGAAGGGTGGTCCGCCATGAGGCGGATCCTGCTGGTCGACTGCGACCAGTTCTTCGTCCAGTGCGCGCGCCTCGCGGATCCCGACGGCGCCGGCCGCGAGCGGCTCCTGCTCGTCGGCGGGTCCGCGGAGGGCCGGGGCGTGGTCACCTCTGCCTCCTACGAGACGCGCACGTATGGCGTGCGGTCCGGGATGCCGACCGCGCAGGCGCAGCGGCTGTGTCCGCAGGCCGTGACGGTGCCGGTGCCGCGCGGGCTGTGCGGCCGCAAGAGCCGGGAGATCCGCGACGTCCTGGAGCGGTTCACGCCGGTCGTGGAGCCGGCGTCGATCGACGAGGCGTACCTCGACCTCACGGGCACGGAGCGGCTGTATCATCACGAGCCGCTGCGCATGACGGCCGAGCGCATTCAGGCGGCCGTGCTCGAGGAGACGCGGATCCATGTGAGCATCGGCGGCGGCGTGAACCGCCTGGTTGCGAAGCTCGCGGTCTCGCGCGCGAAGCCGGCCGGCGTCCACATCGTCGAGCCGGGCGCCGAATCCGATTTCCTCGCGACGCACGACATCTCGGACATCCCGGGCGTCGGCCCCGTCCTGACGAGCGAGCTGCTGCGCTACGGCCTGAAGCGCGTCACGGATGCACTGCCGCTGACGGAGAAGCAGCTCGCGGCGATGCTGGGCGAGCGGCGCGGCACGTGGCTGTACCGTCGGCTCCGCGGGATGGACGATTCCGCGATCGACCCGCACCACGCGGCGCGCTCGATCTCGCGTGACGAGACGTTCGCGCGCGACATCCACGATGATGCTGCCCTGCTGCGGCGGCTGCGCGATCTCGTGCGGCGGCTCGGATCGGACGTGCGCGCCGATGCACTGCGCACACGCACGATCACGGTGCGCATCCGCGACGCGGATTTCCGTTCACGCCAGGCCTCGCACACCGTCGACGAGGCGATCGAGACGGACACCGCGATCTATGCGATCGCCCGGCCGCTGCTGCTGCGACTGCGCGCAGAGCGCAGGACGCCCGCGCGCCTGCTCGGCGTCGCCGCTTCGAATCTCGGCCCCGCCGGCGGTGCGCAGATCGCGCTGTTCGATGCGGAGGCCGGCCTCGAGACCGAGCGTGACCGCCGGCTCGCCCGCGCTGCGGACCGGGTCCGGCAGAAGTACGGCCGGAACGCGATCGCGCCCGCCGACCTGATCGATCCCGCTCCGGACGCGGACTGACTACGTAGTCCTGCCCGCGCGCATACGTCACGCGACGCAGCGCACCCGCCGTCCCCGCCGCGCATGATGGAACCGGCACTTTCGAGTCCCCCAGCCGGCGAGGCACCATGTCACGGACTTTGTTCACTCTGATGCTGTTCCTCGCGTTCGCCACACAGCTCGAGGCGCAGACCGTGGTCGTACGCGGCGGCGACGTCGTGCGGGTGCAGAGCACGAGCGCGGTCGGCCGATTTACCGTCGACCGGATCGGGTCCGGCCGCATACTGCTCCGGGACACCGCGGGATCGATCGTCGACGTTCCGCTGGACGAGGTCAGCGACCTGAGGGTGCTGCGCGGGCCGCGGTCCGCAGGTGCGGGCGCGCTCCGCGGCGCCGGCTACGGCCTGCTGGTCGGCGGAGGTGCGGGCGTCGCGATCGGTCTGATGTCGGGCGATGACCCGCCGGACCAGTGGTTCGCATTCACGGCGGAGGAGAAGGCTGCCATGATGGGCGTGCTGCTCGGCGCCGGCGGTGCAGTGATCGGCGCGCTGATCGGCGTCAGCGCGCCCGGTGAGCGGTGGGAGCGCGTGTCGCCCGGCGAGACCACGCGCGTGCTGCCGAGCGGCGACGGTGGTATTACCGTCGGATACACGATCCGGTTCTGACGACGGCAGTACCGCCGAACCGCCCGCGAACCGGTTCATCGCGCCACACGGCCGGTGTCCGTCGCCGACAGGTCCGGGTCCTGGTCGTCGCGGCGGGGCCGCCCTCGTTCGCCGCGTCGACGGTCGGGTCCTGTCCGTCGTGCAGCGCCACCGGCATCAGTGATCGCGCCGTAGCTCCGGCGGGCGCCGCAACCCGGGCGGCGCCTCGAACGGCACGTGCGGCACCGGGTCGTCCGCCGGTACGGCATACTCGCGCCGCAGCTCTTCCAGCCGCCGCTCGAGTGACGCCACGACATCCGCATATGCGGGCTCATCGTATACGCTGTTCAGCTCGTTCGGGTCGCGGTCGAGGTCGAACAGCTCCCACTCCCCGATCTCGTAGTAGTGGATGAGCTTGTACCGGTGCGTCCGGACGCCGTACTGGCGCTGCACCATGTGCCAGTCGGGGTAGGCGAAGTACTGGTAGTAGATCGCATCGCGCCAGTCGGCGGGCGTCTCGCCGCGCAGCAGCGGCAGCAGACTCCTCCCCTGCATCCATGACGGCGCTTCCACTCCGCCGATGTCGAGCAGCGTCTGCGCGAAGTCCAGGTTCATCACGAGGTCATCGTTCACGGATCCCGGCGCGACCATACCCGGCCAGCGCACGAGCAGCGGCGTGCGCAGCGACTCCTCGTACATCCAGCGCTTGTCGAACCAGCCGTGGTCGCCGAGGAAGAACCCCTGGTCGGACGTGTAGACCACGAGCGTGCTTTCGGCGAGACCCGATGCAGCGAGATGGTCCAGCACGCGCCCGACCGCGGCATCGAGGCCCTGGAGCACGCGCAGGTAGTCCCGGATGTAGCGCTGGTACTTCCAGCTCTTCAGTGCATCGCCCGTGACACTCGCCGCGGCGAACGCCTCGTTCTCCGGATCATAGTGCCTGCGCCACTCCGCGAGCTGCTCCGGCGTCAGATTGTTCGGCGGCTCGAGCTTCAGGTCGCGCGGGAACAGATCCAGCGCGAGGTCCATCTCCTGGAGCCGGAACGCGGACGCGCGGCGCGCACCGTCATCCCACAGCGTGGCCGGCTCCGCGATCATCGTGTCCCGGTACAGCGCGAGCTGCGCCGGGCCGGGATCCCAGTAGCGGTGCGTCGCGTTGTAGTGCAGCAGCAGCAGGAACGGCCGCGGCGACGCGCGCTGCGACAGCCACGCGAGCGCGCGGTCGGTGATGACGTCCTGCGTGTAGCCGGTATAGCGCACGCTGTCGGCGCGCGCGTTGCTGTGCATCACGGGATTGTAGTACGGCCCCTGTCCGGCCATGACTTCGTAGTAGTCGAAGCCGGCGGGCGCCGTGCGCAGGTGCCACTTGCCGATCAGCGCCGTCTCGTAGCCACCCTCGCGCAGCAGGCGCGGGAACGTGACGTGATCCGGGTGCAGCGGCGCGTCGTTCGTCATCACGCCGGACAGGTGACCGTACTGACCCGTCAGGATCGTCGCGCGGCTGGGGCCGCAGATCGAGTTCGTGACGAACGCGTTCGTGAACAGCATGCCGTCGCGCGCGATCCGATCCAGGTTCGGCGTGTCCGGCAGCCGCGCGCCGTACGGCAGGTGCGCGCGGTATGCGGACAGCGCGTGCGCCGCGTGGTCGTCGGCGAGGATGAACAGGATGTTCGGGCGCTGCTGTGCGTGCGCGCGACTCGCGGTCAGCGCGATGCACAGCGCGAGCAGGACCCGGACTGCACGGATCATGGTCGGTCTTCCCGCCGCGCAAGCGCGCGGTCGCCGAGCCACAGGTAGACCTGGCCGGCGTCATCGGTGAGCAGATGGAACCGCAGCGCTACGCGGTTGTCGATGATCGCGGCGAACGCACCATCGTCGAGCGGACGGATCGGCAGCAGCAGGTCGCCGCTCCGGAGCAGCGGCAAGCCGTCCTGCTCCTCGACCTCGATCAGCTCGGCGCCATTGAGATACCGGCCCGCCTGCGCGGCGAGCAGCCGGAGCGATGCGGAATCGGCCGGCGCCGGCGGTGCCACCGACTCGGCCGCCTCGCCCGCGAGCCGGTCGAGCACGAACGACGCCACACCGTCCAGTCCGATGACGGAGCTGTTCGCGAGCACCACGACGCCGACGCCTTCGCGCGGCAGCAGTCGCATGATGACGCTGTGGCCGAGCCCGCCGCCTGAAACATCCACGAGCGGACTGCCGGCGCGCTCGCCGATGCGCACGCCGAGTCCGGCGCGCGTGCGACTGAACGGCACGTCCGCACGCGGCTCGAGCAGTGACGCGGCCACGCCCGCGGGCAGCACGCGCTCCCCCTCGACGATGCCGTCCGCCAGCAGTGCCGCCGCGAGACGCGCGGCATCGCGCGCGGTCGTGATGAAGCCGCGCAGCGGGACGCCGATCGCATTCTCGGGCGCGAACGTGGCCGGCACGACGCGCACATCGGGAGAGCTGGACGGATGCCAGCCGGGCGTGAGCGCGGACTGCACGGCCGCGAGGTCGTACGTCGACCGCGTCATCCCGAGCGGGTCCAGCACGAGCTGCCGCACGGCCTCGGCGTGCGGCCGCTGCGCCGCGCGCTCGACCGCGAGCGCGGCGAGCGCGATGCCGACCGTCGACCGGGAGTAGAACGTGCCGCCCGGCGCGAGCCGGTCGAGCGGCGTGAGTCCGCGCGCGGCGGCGCCGAGGTCGTCCGCACCGCCACGCCCCGGCACCGACACGTGCTGCGCGAGTCCGGCCGTATGTGTGAGCAGCTGCATCACGGTCACATCGCGCAGCCGGCGCGGCAGCTCGGGCACGGCACCGGCGAGCGGCGCGTCCATGTCGAGTGCACCCTGCTCCGCGAGCCGCGCCGCGGCCAGCGCATTCAGCACCTCGCCCAGGCCGCCCGCGCGGAACAGCGCATCCGCCGCGAGCGCAGGCGCATCCTCCTCCAGTGCGGTCCTGCCGAACGCCTGGACGAACGCGATGCTGTCGCGCACCACGACCGCGAGTACGGCGCCCGGCGTGAACGCGCGGCTCAATGCCGCGTCCACCACTTCGTCGATCGAGCGACCGTCCTGCGCGCGCGACGGCGCGACAGCCGCGAGCAGCAGAACCATCAGCACGACAACGGACTTCACTGCGCCACCGGCGGCACGGACAGGTGCTCCTGCACGATCTTCCATTCGCCATCCATTCTGCGGAACACCGCCGTCCATGCACCGCGGATCGTGTGCGGCCGGCCGGTCGGCGCGGTGTGCTCGATCGACCACGTCCCGGTCATGACCGCCGCGTCATCGGCCAGGCGGTCCACGTACACGTCGTTCCACCGCCACACCGGGTCCTGCATGTTCTCGCCGACATTCGCCCAGAAATCCGCGAGCCCCTGCCGCAGCGAGTCCGGCGCGGTCATGATGTAGCCGCCGCTCGCCGAGACCACGCGCCCGCTGTCCGGGTAGAGCGACATCATCCGGTTCACGACATCCGGCCGCGTGAAGTCGTACGCCTCGGCGATCCGCGCGCTCAGCGTGTCCGCGAGCGCGCGTCCGGCGGCCGCGTCGCCGCCCGTGCGGTCGGCACAGCCGGCGGCCGCGGCGAGGAGCGCGAACGCCGCCGCGTGGATGGGAACGCCGCGCGGCCGCGAGGCCGCGGTGAATCGCATCATGAGAACTGGGCTGGTGGAATCGGAATCAGCCGGATCTGCGTCACACGGTGCAGGTCTCGATCGCGTCGCGCAATCCCTCGAGCGGCGCGCGGGTCGGAATGAACTCGTGCGCGACCCAGCCGTCGAACTCGAGGTCGGCGATCGCGGCGGCGATACCGCGGTAGTTCAGCTCCTGCGCATCGTCCAGCTCGTGGCGGCCGGGCACGCCGGCCGTGTGGAA
>DASUSS010000046.1:0-21747 GCA_036374995.1 Longimicrobiales bacterium
GGTGCGCAATTGTGCGTCCGCATGGAAATCCGTTCAACAAAGAATTTCGTTCACTGCGCACCTCAGCGTCCTCCGCGCCTCTGCGGTGAAAAGTCCGTTCTCCCCTTCCCCTCCCTGAAGAACGAGGAATGACGATGCCACAGAACGAGACGGTCACCGGGCTCGGCCTCGAGGACTACAAGTACGGGTTCGTGACGACGGGCGGCGCACCGGTGTTCAAGGCGCGTCCGGGTCTGGATGCGGAGATCGTACGTGAGATCTCGGCGCACAAGAGCGAGCCGGAGTGGATGCTCGAGTTCCGGCTGAAGGCGCTGAAGGTGTACCTGTCGAAGCCGATGCCGGCGTGGGGCGGCGACCTGAGCGATCTCGACCGCGTCCTCGACGACATCTACTACTACCTGAAGCCGCAGGAGAAGATGGAGCGCTCCTGGGATGATGTGCCTCAGGAGATCAAGGACACGTTCGAGAAGCTGGGCATCCCGGAGGCGGAGCGGAAGGTCCTGGCGGGCGTGGGTGCGCAGTACGAGTCGGAGATGGTCTACCACTCGCTGAAGAAGGAGTGGGAGGAGAAGGGCATCATCTTCGAGTCGATCGAGGATGGCCTGAGGAAGTACCCGGAGATGTTCCGCGAGCATTTCGGCACGGTGGTGCCGATGTCGGACAACAAGTTCGCGGCATTGAACTCGGCGGTGTGGTCGGGCGGCTCGTTCGTCTACATCCCGAAGGGTGTGAAGGTCGACATTCCGCTCCAGGCGTACTTCCGGGTGAACGCGGAGAAGATGGGCCAGTTCGAGCGGACGCTGATCATTGTCGACGAGGGTGCGGAGGCGCAGTACATCGAGGGCTGCACGGCGCCGGTATACTCGACGGAGTCGTTCCACTCGGGCGTGATCGAGATCATCGTCAAGCCGAACGCGCGGTTCCGCTATGTCACGATCCAGAACTGGTCGCACAACATGTACAATCTCGTGACGCAGCGCGCGCTGGTGCACGAGCACGCGACGATGGAGTGGCTGGACGGCAATCTGGGGTCGAAGCTGACGATGAAGTACCCGAGCTGCTACCTGGTCGGGCCGGGCGCGCACGGCGAGATCCTGTCGATCGCCTATGCGGGCGATGGACAGCATCAGGACACGGGTGGCAAGGTAGTGCATGCAGCGCCGAACACGACGTCGCAGATCCTGTCGAAGTCGATCTCGAAGGGGACGGGCCGGGCGACGTACCGTGGTCTGTGCAAGATCTACGATGGTGCGGAGAGCGCGAAGTCGAACGTGGAGTGCGACGCGCTGCTGCTGAACGAGACATCGCGGACGGACACGTTCCCGTACATCGAGATCGAGGAGCAGAGCGCGAGCGTGGGTCACGAGGCGACGGTCTCGAAGATCGGTGCGGAGCAGCTGTTCTATCTGATGAGTCGCGGGCTGTCGGAGGAGGAGGCGAGCGCGATGATCGTGCGCGGGTTCATCGAGCCGATCGCGAAGCTGCTGCCGCTGGAGTACGCCGTGGAGCTGAACCGACTGATCGAGCTGGAGATGGAGGGCAGCGTTGGCTAGTGCAGTGGCGGCGCCGGCACCGGCCGGGGCCTGGGACGAGAAGACGTTCGAGGCGCACAATCATGCGGGTCCGTCGTGGCTGCGGGACTGGCGGCGCGACGCGTACGGCGCGTTCGCGGAGCTGCCGCTGCCGACGACCGCACTGGAGGAGTGGCGCTACACGGACCCGAAGCGGCTGAAGTGGGACCGGGTCCGGCCGGCGCCGGAGGCGTCGCCGGCGGCGGTGCCGGTGCGGGAGGCGGAGTGGCTGAACGGCCGCACCGCGAGCGGCCGTGCGCTCCAGGTCGGCCCGCACGTGGTGGAGCTGGAACTGGACGAGGCGCTGCGCGCGAAGGGTGTGATCCTCGCCGACCTGGCGGTCGCCGCGGAACGCCACGAGGAGCTGGTGCGGAAACACCTCGGCAGCGCGCTCGCCGCACGCGCCGACAAGTTCGGCGCGCTGAACGGCGCGTTCTGGAGCGCGGGCGTATTCCTGTACGTGCCCCGCGGTGTCCGCATCGATGCGCCGATCCGAGTGCTGCGTCATCTCACGGACGCGGGCAGTGCGTATTTCCCGCGCACGCTGATCGTCGCGGAGGAGGGGAGTCACGTCGGCTTCGTCGAGGAGCTCACATCGCCCGACTTCGACGCACCGGTCTTCTCGTGCGGCGCGGTCGAGGTGATCGCGGGGGCCGCCGCGGACGTGCAGTACGTGACGGTGCAGCGCTACGGCCGCAACGTGCATCACGTGTCGACGCAGCGGACGATCGCGGGGCGTGACGCGCACCTGGACACGCTCGTGGTGAACCTCGGCGGTACGGTCGCGCGCGTGGACCTGCTCGCTTCGCTGGAGGGTCCGGGCTCGCGCAGCGACATGCTGGGTCTCTACTTCGGCCGGCAGGACCAGCACTTCGACCACTCGACGCGGCAGGACCACAAGGTACCGCACGCGTCGAGCGATCTGCTGTACAAGGGTGCACTGACGGACAAGGCGCACGCGGTGTTCCGCGGGCTGATCAAGGTCTACCCGAAGGCGCAGCGGACGGACGCATACCAGACGAACCGGAACCTGATCCTGTCGCGCAAGGCGGAGGCGGTCGCCCTGCCGAACCTCGAGATCGAGGCGGACGACGTGCGCTGCTCGCATGCCGCGACGGTCGGCCAGCTCGATGCCGAGGAGCTGTTCTACATCATGAGCCGGGGCATCACGCGGCAGACCGCGGAGCGGCTGGTGGTGTTCGGCTTCTTCGGCGAGGTGCTGGACCGGTTGCCGATGCCGGGCGTCGTGGAGGAGCTGCGGCAAGCAATCGGGGAGCGCATCTCGGCATGAGTGTGCCGGAGGGTGCGGCCGGAAGTTTCGTCCGCGTCGCGAGTGAGTCCGATGTTCCGCCGAACTCGCTGCTGAGCGTCGAGGTCGGCGACATCCGGGTGTGTCTCGCGCACGCGGATGGTCGGATCTACGCGTTCAAGGACAACTGCACGCATCGCGACTTCCCGCTCTCCGCGGGCACGATCGAGGATGGCGAGATCGAGTGCACGTGGCACGGCGCGAAGTTCGACATGGCGAGCGGCCGCGCGACGCGGCTGCCGGCGATCAAGCCCGTGCAGACGTTCGAGGTGCGCGTCGAGAACGGCGAGATCCTGATCGCCGTGGAAGACTGATTCAGCGGCGTCGCGCGGTCGCCGATCCGGTAGCGGTGATCGGCGATGCAGAGGAGACATGAGCACCGTCGCACCACTCATCGACATTGCCGCGATCCGCGCGCAGTTCCCGATCCTCGGCACGACGACCGAGGATGGGCGTCCGCTGATCTACCTGGACAACGCAGCCACATCGCAGAAGCCGCGCGCCGTGATCGACGCGCTGCGGCACTACTACGAGCACGACAATGCGAACGTGCACCGCGGCCTGTACGACCTGTCACGGCGAGCAACGGAGTCGTACGAGCACGCGCGTGCGCGTGTCGCCCGGTTCATCAATGCGCCGTCCGCCGAGGAAGTGATCTGGGTCCGCGGCGCGACGGAAGGCATCAACCTGGTCGCGAGCGCGTGGGGCGGTGCGAACCTGCGTGCGGGTGACGAGATCGTGCTGAGCGTGCTCGAGCACCACTCCAACATCGTCCCGTGGCAGCTGATTGCGGAGCGGACGGGTGCAGTGGTGCGATTCGTCGACATCGACGACCACGGGCGGATCCGGCTCGATGAGCTGCGGGAGTTCCTGTCGAGCGGGAGCGTGCGCGTGGTGTCGGTCGGCCACGTCTCGAACGCGATCGGTACGATCCATCCGGTGGCGGAGATCGCACGGCTCGCGCACGACGCCGGTGCGCTGCTCGTGGTCGACGGTGCGCAGGGCGCGCCGCACATCCGGGTCGATGTGCAGGCGCTCGGCTGCGACTTCTACGCGCTCTCCGGCCACAAGATGTGCGGGCCGATGGGGATCGGCGCGCTGTGGGGTCGGCGCGAGCTGCTCGACGCGATGCCGCCGTACATGGGCGGCGGCGAGATGATCGACTACGTCGGCACGGACGGCTCGACGTACAAGAGTGCGCCACACCGGTTCGAGGCGGGGACGCCGAACGTTGCGGGCGCGATCGGCCTCGCGGCTGCGGCCGACTGGCTGGACGCCATCGGTCACGAGGCGCTCTGGAGCTACGAGCAGGAGCTCGTGCGCTACGGCCTGGACAGGCTGGGGGCAATGGATGGCGTCCGGGTCTTCGGCCCTCGCGATCCGGCGCAGCGCACGGCCGTCTTCTCGTTCGCGCTCGAGGGGGTGCACCCGCACGACGTCGCGACGATCGTCGATGCGGAGGGGGTCGCGGTGCGGGCCGGTCACCACTGCTGCCAGCCGCTGATGCGTCGGCTCGGCGTGCCGGCCACGACGCGCGCGTCGTGCTACATCTACAACACCGTGGAGGAGATCGACGCGCTGGCGGAGGCGCTCACGAGGGCGCGGGTGGTGTTCGGTATCTGAGGGGTCAGTCCTGGCCGAGCTCTGCCAGCCGCTCCCGCATCTGCTCGCGCTCGACCTTCGCATCGACCTGCTCCGCCGTATCCAGTGCCGCGGTGAAGAATCGGCGGGCAGACTCCAGCTGCTCGCGCTGCACCGCGATCTCGCCCAACAGGCGCAGACACTCGATGCGACGCCAGCGGTTCTCCGAGGCGCCGAAGTGACCGAACGCGGCGCTGGCCTCCTCCTCCGCCTTCTGCAGCTCGCCGCGGGCGAGCAGCGCTTCGGCGTGGTTCACGCGCGCGATCGCGAGCAGGTCGAGGTCCTGGATCTCGCGCGCGAGCGTCATCGCGTCCTCGAGGACCGTCTCGGCACGCGCCGCATCGCCCTGATCGAGTGCGAGCCCGGCGAGATTGGTCAGGACGTAGCCCATGCCGGAACGGTCCTCGGCCGCCTCGAACGCGGACAGTGCCTGCCGAAAGTGCTCGGCCGCGTCCGTGAACTGTCCGCGCCGGGCGTAAATGGCGGCCAGGTTCTGGAGTGCGACGCCACGCATGCGGCCGGCCTCAAGGACATCGAGCATGCGCGAGTATAGCGGTATCGCCGCATCGAAATCGCCTCGACTCTGATGCACGGCCGCCTCGGCGTTCCAGGCCTCGGCCATGAGCTCGGGCGAGCGCGCATCCTGCGCGGCGGCAGCGCTGCGCGTCGCGGCTGCGAGCGCGCGGTCCCACTCGCAGCGGCCGCGATAGACGTGCGAGAGCCGGCGCAGCGACTCCGATACGAGCGCCGGGTTCTTCGTCGTCGCGAGTGCGGACTGGTACCGGTCGAGCGCCCGATCGGTCATGCCCGCCCTCTCGTAGCGGAAACCGTCATCGAGCAGCTCGCGGGCAGTCGGCCCGGATTTTGCCATTTGCCGTGTGCCGCGCGGAAATGGACCACCACGACGTGCGCGCATCGATCGCGGCGTTTCCACACCACAAGGTAGGAGTCATCCATGCGGTTCTCAAGCTGCAGCCCCGGACTCGTGTTGCTCATTGCCGGTCTCACGGCGGCGTGCGGCGAGCGTTCTCCGACGGACGTCGAGCGGGCCACGAGCGTGCGGGCGGTCTCGTCGGGGCCGGTGCTGGTCGAGTGCCCGACCGACGTGACCACCACCGTGACGAAGACGCTCGGCACGTTCGGCGGTTCGATCGAGGTGGGTGGCCATCGTGTGGACCTGCCGCTCGGCGCCGTGCGCAGGCCAACGCAGTTCACGGTGACGATACCCGCATCGCGGTTCGTCGAGGTCCATATCACCGCGGACGGCCAGCACGGCTTCCGCTTCTACGAGACCGCCGCGATCACGATCAGCTACGAACGCTGCACCCGCAGCAACATCACGGACGAGCCGCTGGCGGCGTGGAAGATCGATCCGGCGACGCAGGCCCTGCTGAAGCCGATGGGCGGCAGCGTCGACCACGATACGCGCCGCGTCACGTTTTCCACCGACAGCCTCTCGGCGTACGCGATCGCGCAGTAACGCCGGAATCGCGGGAGCGTCGCGGCCGCCGGGATCATGGGTTCCGGCGGCCGCTCCGTTTCGGGGAGCGTGTGCTTCGCCACGGAGGCGCCGGCTCGATCTGCCTGTCAAGGTGTTGCTCCTCCGCACGCACGGTGTTCTCTTGGTCCGCGGAGCACTCACTCACCGTCGCAGGTCGGATTGTCGGCGACAGCCCAATACCTCGGAAGTCTGAATCCGGAGCAGCGTGCAGCCGTGCTGCACACGGAGGGTCCCGTGCTGATCCTGGCGGGGGCCGGTTCCGGCAAGACGCGCACGCTCGTGTATCGCGTTGCACATCTGGTGCGCGGCGCGAAAGTGGATCCGTCGCGGATCGTGGCAGTGACGTTCACGAACCGCGCTGCGGAGGAGATGCGGGAGCGCGTGCGCGGGTTTGCGCCGGAGGACGCGAGGCGCGTGACGATCAGCACGTTCCATTCGCTGGGCGTCCGTATCCTGCGCGAGCACGGCGACCGGCTGGATCTGCCGAAGCGGTTCGCGATCTACGGCACGGCGGACCAGCTGGGAGCGCTGAAGGGTGCGTGCGGCGAGATCTCGGTGGGCGATGACAGCTTCGACCTGAAGCGCGTGCTGCGCCGGATCTCGGACTGGAAGACACGCGGACTGACACCGCTGGAGGCGGTGAGGGAAGTGGCGGCGGAGCAGGCTCGCGGGAACCGCTCCGACGATTACGCCGTGCTCGCGGCGGACGCATACCCGCGGTACGAGGAGACGCTGCGCGCGTGCGGTGCGGTCGATTTCGACGACCTGCTGCTGCTCGGCGTGAGGCTGCTGCGCGACGACGAATCGGTGCGCCAGGCGCTGTGGAAGCGTTGGCATTACTTCATGGTGGACGAGTACCAGGACACGAACGCGGTGCAGCTCGAGATGGCGCGGCTGCTCGCGGGGCAGCGCCGCAACCTGTGCGTCGTCGGCGACGACGACCAGTCGATCTACGCGTTCCGCGGGGCCGACGTCGGCAACATCCTGGAGTTCGAGCGGCACTTCCCGGGCACCACGGTGATCAGGCTCGAGCAGAACTATCGCTCCACGCAGCGGATCCTCGCGGCGGCGAACGCGGTGATCGCGGGCAACCGGCATCGTCACGACAAGAAGCTGCGGACCACGAATGCGCTCGGTGCGCCGATCGATCTGTGGGCGCACGACAACGATGTGGCGGAGGCGGAGGCGGTCGCGCGCGAGATCCAGGTCCGGCGCATGACACGCAAGGTACGGTGGGAGGAGTTCGCGGTGCTGTATCGCACGAACCCGCAGTCGCGCGTGCTGGAAGAGGCGCTGCGGGCACAGAACATACCGTACCGCGTCGTGGGCGGCACGTCGTTCTTCGAACGCCGCGAAGTCGTCGACTGCCTCGCCTATCTGCGGGCCGTCATCGCGCCGGACGACGAGATTGCGCTCCGCCGCATCATCAACTGGCCGACGCGCGGGATCGGCCGGGCGACCGTCCTGAAGCTGGCGTCGGTCGCGCGCGACCGGCGCATGCAGTTCGGTCGCCTGCTGGCCAGTACATCGGCCGGAGACCTGGGCGCGGCGCCGGCTGCGGCGGTGCGCGCGTTCCACGAGCTGCTGGACGATGCCCGCCGCGGACTGCGCGCGGCCGAGTCCGCGGCCGTGATGCCGCCGCCGGAGCACGGCTTCCCGCCCATCGCCGCCTGGGCCGACGCGCTCTTCAGGCGGCTCGACATCGAGAGCGCACTGCGTGCGGAGCACCGCGACCGCACGATCGAGAACCGCATCGACAACGTGCGCGATGTCGTGGGCACGATCGCGCGGTACGAGCGGAAGGTGTGGGCGGAAGCGGGCACGGCCGACTGGGAGCCGCCGTCGCTGACCGATGCGCTCGCGCGGCTCGCGCTCGCCGAGCTGGACAACGACGAGGAGAAGGAGCAGGAGCAGGGCGGTGTCACGCTGATGACGCTGCATTCCGCGAAGGGTCTCGAGTTCAGCGACGTCTTCATCGTCGGACTGGAGGAAGGCATCCTGCCGCACGCACGCTCCCTCGCCGCGGAGGAGGTCGACGGACACGGCGATCCGCTCTCGGAGGAGCGCCGGCTGCTGTACGTGGGCATCACGAGGGCGAAACAGCGCCTGGGGCTGTCCTTCTGCCTCAACCGCCGGCGTGGAGGAAGCGCGGTGACCGTGCTGCCGTCCCGTTACCTGGAGCAGATCCCGCCGGATCTGGTCGAGGTCCGGGAGGGTGCGACATCACTCACGCCCGAGGAGTCCACGGAGCTGCGGCAGAACTTCTTCGAGAGCATGCGGGAGATGCTGGCGGAGTGAGCGCGCGGGGTTCCCTCCGCTGTGAAATGAATCACCCCTTCCCCTTCCCCTCTCCAATCCTCATCATACGACGATGACGATCGATCGCAGCACCCCGCCTCTGGCCTCCCTCTTCCAGGAGCTGATCCTGGAGCACTACAAGCGGCCGCGGAACAAGGGCGAGCTGCCGGACGCGGATGTGACGGTGCACATGAAGAATCCGACGTGCGGCGACGAGGTGCATCTCCAGATGCGGGTGCAGGACGGTGTCATCGAGGATGCGAAGTTCGTGGGCGAGGGCTGCTCGATCTCGCAGGCGTCGATCTCGATGATGACGCAGCTGGTGAAGGGGAAGCCGGTCACGGAGGCGCTGGAGCTGGCGGAGCGGTTCACCGCGATGATGCACGGCGATCCGGAGGCGGCTCGCGACCGCCGGATGGGCGATCTGCGCTCGCTCGCGGGCGTCGCGAAGTTCCCGGTACGCGTGAAGTGCGCGCTGCTGGGCTGGAACGCTCTGGAAGAGGGTGTCGGCGGCGGCTGAGGCGACTGCCGGGTCCGTGATCCGACGGGTGGAGGACCGATAGACGATGTCGCTCCGGCAGTACATGTCAGCGGCGGCCGTTGCGTTCCGGAACGTGCTGCTCGGCGGGAACCTGGGCGCGTGGCGCATGGTACGCCGGCCCCGGCAGCTGGCCGAATTCGCGTCCGAGACGCGCTTCCTCCAGCGCACGTTCGCCGACCGGCGCGGCGTTCCCCAGCGCAACGTATGGGATGTGATCGGTGGCGAGCGGACGACGTCGATCACGCTCGCACACGAGCATTACTGGCCCTGGTTCGGCACGATCGCGACGTATGCCACCGACCTCGTCAACCTGTGCGTGCTGTGCCACCTGCTCCGTCCGACGACCGTATTCGAGATCGGCACGGCCGGCGGCCTGACCGCGCTGCACTTCGCCCTCAACAGCGCTGCCGACGCGCGCATCTTCACGCTCGACATGCCGCTCGACTCCGGCGTAGTACCGGCGCTCCGGACGACGCTGATCGACGGCTGGCACATCCGCGGGAGCGCGCAGGCGGGCGGGCGTCACGTCTTCGATGACCGGCCGGAGGCGGACAGGATCGAATGCCTCTACGGCGACAGCGCGACGTTCGACTTCTCGCCGTGGCGCGGCGCCGTCGACCTGTTCTTCATCGATGGCGCGCACTCGTACGAGTACGTGCGCAGTGACACGGCACGCGCGCTGGAGTGTGTCCGGCCGGGCGGTGTCGTGGCGTGGCACGACTTCGGTCGGGTGGGCGTGAACGGCGTGAGCCGCGCCGTCCTCGAGCTGGCGCGCGCGGGCCGCGAGGTCTACGCGGTTCCCGGCGGGTCGGTCGCGTTCATGGTGGCGCGATAGACCGCTCCGGCGCGCTCAGTCCGGCGCCGTACCGCGCCGGGCGGCGAGCTCGGCCATCCTCACCTCGACCTCCTCGATCAGCTCGCGCACGGCCACGCCGTGCGCACGGCGGAACCGCATCACGCACAGCCGTCCGTCCGCCCACGGCAGCGGCTTCAGCAGTTCCTCGCGTGCAACATCGAGCAGCAGCCGCGGCGACTTGAATACGCCGCCCGTCATGCGGATCCTGCTCACAGCGCCGATCGGCACCCGCACCTGGTGCGCTGCGGCATCGGCGGCCCCGCGAAGCCTGAACGCGATGATGATCGCGTCGTCCTGGACGCGGATCGTGCCGCGGATCTCGCGTGCCGCCAGGTGGTGCGGTCGGATCTCGTCGCGATCGAGCTCGAACGGCAGCGACGTGATGCCCATCTAGAACTCATCCAGCAGCCGGAAGCAGCGGTCCACGCGGAACAGCGTGTTGATCGCGGAGACATCGCCATCGGCTTCGGCGCGTCCGAGCCGGAGCACCTCCGCCACGGTCATCTCGCCGGCGAAGATCTGGGCGAACGTGGCGACAGGCAGTCGCAGCAGCGGCTGCGTCGATCCACGCGTCACGCTCACCCTCCTGCCGTCGTACTCGACGGCGAACGGGGTCTCGTTCTCCGGCACCAGCTCATCGAGGATGTGCAAGCCGAAGCGCATGGGTGCGGCGGGTCCCCAGCGCGTGCGCTTCTCGAGCGCGGCGCGGGCATCGAGGATGCGCAGCATCGGTCCGCGGATCACGCGTGCGACGGGAGCCCACAGATAGCGAGCGGGGTGGAATCCGGGCGTGCGCGGCTCGGCAAGTCGATGATCGAAGCGCTCGTCGGGTGCGGCGTCGTAATGGATGACGCGCCACGCATCGCACTGTGCGGCGATCCAGCCGAGCAGTGCATCGTACGACTCGTGGTCCTCCGCGACGAGCTCGCGCACGAAGAGCGGCTTGTCGTCGGGCGAGGCGGCGCGGCCGAAGCGCACGATCAGGTAGCCGCGCACGGTACGCCCGCCGGTGATGTAGGCGTGCATGCTGTCGCCCTCGAGATGACTGCGCCAGATGCGCGGCGTGCGGGCGATGAAGCCGTTCGTGTCGGCGGCGACGCGGTCGTAGCACGCCGCGATCGCTCCCGTGTCGCCGGAGCCGGCGAGCTGCACGTCCGCAGGCGCGGCACACGCCGCGAGCGATTCCGGCCGGAACCGGTACTGGTGCAGCTCGCCGGTCAGGCCCCAGCCGAGCGCGTGATAGAACGCGGGCCGGAACGGATACAGCACGCTCAGCGTGTCGCCCCGGTCGCGGGCGATGCGGATCGCGTGCTCGCACAGTGCGCGCCCGACCCCGCGGCGGCGCGCGGTCTCGGCCACGGCGACGGCCGCGAGCCCCATCATCCGGAACGGCGTGCCATGCATGTGCTGCGTGAGTGCGTAGGCACGGAACGCGCCGACCGTGCGGCCGGCGCGCTCGGCGATCCAGCTGGTCTCGATGCCGCCGAACACGCCGCCGGTCTCGAGGTGGCGGACGCGCTGCTCGACCGTGCGCTCGCCGGGGAACGCGCGTGCCCACAGCTCGGCGAGGGCGCGGATGTCATCGGGCGCTGCACTGCGGATCATCGCGGGATCATGCGGTGCGCCGGGATCGGAGGCAAGCGCGCGGCCGTGGCCGACGGCTTGCGGCTGTACGCCGGAACAGCGAAGATCGCGGCTGAACTCATCGAGAGGCTGCCCATGTCCCGACGCGTGGCCATCGTGGCCGGCTGCAGGACCCCGTTCGCGCGGGCCGGTACGGCACTGAGTCACATGAGCCCCGTCCAGCTGGGCACGGTCGCCGTGCGCGAGCTGATCAACCGCGCGGAGCTCGAGCCGTCCATCGTCGACGGCCTGATCTTCGGGACCGTCGTGCCGTCGATCCAGGCGCCGAACGTGGCCCGCGAAGTCACACTGGAGTCCGGGCTGCCACCGACGGTGCCGGCGTTCAGCGTGAGTCGGGCCTGCGCATCCTCGAACCAGGCGATCACGTCGGCCGCCGAGTCGATCCTGCACGGCCACGGCGATGTCTACATTGCCGGCGGCGTGGAGATCCTGTCGGACGTGCCCATGCTGTTCTCGCGCAGCATGCGCGACGCCCTGGTCAGCGCCTCGCGCGCCAGGACGATGACCGCCCGCGTGAAGGCGCTGGCCGCGATCCGGCCGAAGGACCTCGCGCCGATCACGCCCGCGATCGCGGAGCCGTCGACGGGCGAGACGATGGGCGAGAGCGCCGAGCGCATGGCGAAGGAGAACGGCATTGCGCGCGCGGACCAGGACCGCTGGGCGCTGCGCTCGCACCAGCTCGCGGCGCAGGGCACGGCCGACGGCCGGCTCACGGCGGAGATCGTGCCCGTTTTCGTGCCGCCCCGCTATGACGAGTTCATCGACCGCGACAACGGTATCCGCACCGATTCGACGCTCGAGAAGCTGGCCGCGCTGAAGCCCGTGTTCGACCGCCGGTACGGCAGCGTCACGGCCGGCAACTCATCACCGCTGACGGACGGTGCGAGCGCCGTGCTCGTGATGAGCGAGGAGCGCGCGAAGTCGCTCGGCTACGAGCCGCTCGGCTACATCCGCAGCTGGCACTACACGGCGCTCTCGCCGCGGGACCAGCTGCTCCAGGGTCCCGCCTACGCGGCGCCCGTCGCGCTCGATCGCGCCCGCATCACGATGCAGGACATCGAGCTGTGGGAGATCCACGAGGCGTTCGCCGCGCAGGTGCTCTCCAACCTCCAGGCGATGGACTCGGACGCGTTCGCGCGCACGAAGCTCGGTCGCGACCGGAAGGTCGGCATCATCGAGGAGGATCGCATCAACGTGATGGGCGGCAGCATCGCGATCGGGCATCCGTTCGGTGCGACCGGCGCCCGCCTGACGACGACGCTGCTGAACGAGATGAGGCGCCGCGACCTGGGTATCGGCCTGATTACGGTGTGCGCCGCCGGTGCAATGGGATTCGCGATGGTGCTGGAACGGTGAGCGGGAATGATGAACAGCGAGAAAGGGGGCGTGCATGGGCGTGGAAATGCTCGAACGCGATGACCTGAGCGTATACGTCGTGGCCGGTGTGCCGAAGTCGTTCAAGCGGAAGCTCCAGGCGTTCGTCGCCGAGGAGGCGAAGGGTGGCGACGGCGAGGTGATGCTGCTGGACGAGGGGTTCGCGGACTGGATCGTCGCGCGCCTGCTCGACGAGAAGCGGCCGCGCTCGAACCGGACGCCTGCATCGAAGGCGCTGTGGAGTGCGTTCAGCGCGCTGAGCGCCGCGCGCTATCACCTGCAGCACTCCGAGGAAGAGGACCGTGTCCGCGAGCTGCGGCAGAAGGTCGAGGAGCTGTGGCGCGAGACGAGCCCGATGTTCCCGGAAGAGGGCGCTCAGCCGGAGGCGGCCGAGGCGGCCGAGGCGGACGAGGCCGACGCAGCGGGCAAGGAGGGCGGAGGGTGATGTCCCGCCGCGCTCCGGCGGCGGGCCGACCGGTGCCGCCGGCTCCCTATCTCGCTTCCTCCCGCACGTGCACGATGTCACCTCCAATGATGGTGTAGTCGACCCGTACATCACGGATGCGTGCCGGCTCGATGGCGCGCAGGTCGTGTGACAGCACGACGAGATCCGCGAGCGCTCCCACGTCGATCCTGCCGAGCCGGTCCTCCATGAACGCGCCATACGCATTCGCAGCCGTGTAGGCGTGCAGTGCCTCCTCCACGGAGATCTTCTCCTGCGGCACCCAGCCGTCGGGGTTGCGGCCGTCGAGCGTGCGGCGTGTCACGGCGGCGTAGATGCCGAGCAGCGGATCGATCGGCGCGACGGTCCAGTCGCTGCCGAACATCAGGGCGGCGCCGTTGTCGAGCAGGGACCGGAACGCGTAGGTGCGGCGGATGCGGTCGGCGCCGATCCGCTTCTCCGCCCAGCGGCCGTCATCGATGGCGTGATAGGGCTGCATGGACGGGAGCACGCCCATGGCGGCGATGCGTTCGATCGCGGCGGCCGTGAGATGCTGTGCGTGCTCGATGCGGAACCGTCGGTCGCGCGGCCCGTTCTGCGCCGCTGCCGCGGCATACACGTCGAGCAGCCAGTCATTCGCGCGCTCGCCGATCGCGTGCACGACGACGTGCAGGCCGGCGGCGTCCGCATCCGTGATCCAGCTGCGCAGCCGTGCCGTGTCCGTGACCATCAACCCGGTCGTGTTCGGCTCGTCGTCGTAGGGCTCGTAGAACCACGCCGTGGTCGAGCCGAGCGAGCCGTCGACGAAGCCCTTGAGGCCGCCCCAGCGCAGCCGGTCATCGCCGGTGCCGTGCCGGGCGACGTGATCACGCAGCCGCTCCCAGGTCGCGAGCGGCACGAACGAATAGATGCGGAGCCGCAGCCGGCCGTCGTCGCGCGCACGGACGTAGGTCTCCAGGCTCTCCCAGTCACCCATGTCGTGAACCATCGTCACGCCGCGCGCGAGCGCGTGCTCCTGTGCGCGCTGGAACGCCTCGTCCCGCTCCACAGCCGTCGACGCGGGCATGACGCGATACACGAGCGACATCGCCTCGTCCTTCAGCACGCCCGTCGGCTCGCCCCGCTCGTCGCGCACGATCGTCCCGCCCGGCGGATCCGCCGTTGCCGAGGTGATGCCCGCGCGCTCCAGCACCGGCGAGTTCACCACCATCATGTGGCCGTCCAGCCGGCTCACCGCCACGAAATGCTGCGCGGTGAGCGAGTCGAACCACTCGCGTCGCGGCAGCGGCGCGCCCGCCCACAGCTCGTGGTCCCAGTCGCCGCCCGTGATCCAGCGCCCCTCCGGCTGCGTGCGCGCGAACGCGCCCAGCCGCGCCGCGAACTCCTCCGGCGTCGCGGCCGTGCGCAGATCGACGCTGCCCAGCTGAAAGCCGCCGGCGATGAAGTGCGTGTGGTCGTCGCTCAACCCCGGGACGACGAAGCGGCCTGCGAGGTCGATCACGTTCGTGCCCGCGCGCTCGTAGCTGCCGAGCTCGGCACTCGTGCCGACGGCGATGACGTGGCCGTCCCGAATGGCAACCGCTTCCGCTGCGGGCGCCGCCGCGTCGCCCGTCCACACCACACCGTTCGTGAGCAGCAGGTCGGCAGAGTTGTCGGCCGCGCCGCAGCCGGCGAACAGCACCGTTCCGAGGAGAAGCACTGCACGCTGCGACATGTTTTCCGCCCCGTAGAAAAGAGTTCACGAATCACGGCGACAACGCGCATGCAGCGTTACCGCACTGTTCCCGAAATGCATCAGCGGCTGTCACACGGATGGGTTTCCGTTCGTTCATTGGATGCCGCATGTTCGCTTCCCAACGTGGATTGGAGTGTCGACCAGAATGGGCACGCGGAATGCGTTGTTCACGACCCGGCCGCTCGAACGGGCGACCGCTACACTCTATCGATGGGAGGCGCCTATTCGCACCTTGAGTGTGAGCCTCGTGGCAGTCGCTGCAATCGCGGCCAGTCTGTTGATCGTCCGCAGTCGAGAGGAGCACGATCCTACCGGACTCGTGCCTGCCGGCGAGAACGCGCCGGTCCGTCTCAGGCTCGACGCCATCCGGGAAGCAGGCCTGTAAGCGACCGCAGCCGGCCAGGTCGGCCGCCGATCCGCCCACCGGGCGGACCCGGCACCAGATTTCTGGAATGGCCGATCGTCGTATGAGAACGCCCCGTTGCCGGCCGGCAATGGGGCGCTGTCATGTCCGGACACGTCGTTCCAGAAATCTGGTGCCGGGTCCGCCGGGATCGGGCTCAGCTGAAATGGGCGCGGTTCTTCTCGATGTAGTTCGTCCACTCGGGCGGGACGTCGGTATCCGGGAAGATCGCGGTGACGGGGCACTCGGGCTCGCAGGCACCGCAGTCGATGCACTCGTCGGGGTGAATGTAGTACTGGTCCTCGCCCTCATAGATGCAGTCGACCGGGCACACCTCGACGCAGCTGGCATCCTTGGTGCCGATGCAGGGCTCGGCGATGACATATGGCATTCCGGAAAACCTCCCCGGCTCGAAAACAAGCGGTCAGAACGGGAGGATGATAGTGCGGCCTGTGCTGCGTGCTGGCAAGTATGCGTGGCGCGTCAGCGGGGGAATACGAGGCGGCGCTCGAACGCGTCCGCCCAGCGGTCGAAGCGGCGGGCGATCTGAGCGGAGAATCGGCGGGCGGCGGGCGCGTAGACTTCGCGCACCTGTGCGTGGAGCGGGCGCGGATCGAGGTCGCGGCGGAGGTGGAGGTGGCGCACGTGGTCGAGCCGCTCGGCGAGGGCGAGCAGGGCCGTGTCGTGGTCGGCGGTGACGATCTGCTCGAGCAGCTGGTCGTCGGCGCCGGGGTCGGCGCGGGGGACGGCGTTCACGATCGGCCGCAACAGCGGCGGCGGTTCCGGCGCGAGTGCGGGATCGATGGTGTCGAGGCAGGCGGCCGCGGCGAGCGCATCGGCGCTGCGGCAGGCGCCATCGGCGATCAGGATGCGGATCGTGCGAGCGGGGTGGAGCAGCCGGGTGTCGCGATCGTCGTTGATTGCGGCATCGCGGAGAGCGAGCGCCTCGGCGAGCGCAGCGCGGACGCGGCGGGCGGCGGTGTCTCCGAGGGCGGCACGCGCCTCGGTGTCGACGCGCTCGAGCATCGCGTGGACGCGGTCGCGCACGTCGTCAGCGGCTCTCCGGCAGCCACGGCCGCTCCTCGGCGCCGGCGTCGAGGTTTTCCCTCCGCGCCCAGACGAAGAGGAGGTCGGCAAGCCGGTTCAGGTAGATGATGATGGGTGGCGCGACATCATCGCTGCCCGCGAGCTGCACGATCTCGCGTTCCGCGCGCCGGCAGACGGTGCGCGCGACGTGGAGTGCCGCACCGCCCGGCGAGCCGCCCGGCATGATGAACGCGCGCAGCGGCGGCAGCGCTTCCTCCGCTTCATCGATCCAGTGCTCCAGCTCGGGAATGCGCGACTCCGGCAGCGGCGGCAGTTTCGGCGGCGCGGTGCGTTCGCGCGCGACCGTAGCGAGGTGTGCCCCGATCGCGAACAGGTCGGGCTGGATGGAGGCGAGCCGCTCGCGGATCGCGGCGAGCCTCGTCTGTGTGATGGCCCAGCCGAGTACTGCGTTCAGCTCATCGACCGTGCCGTACGCGACGACCCGCGGGTGCGACTTGGGCACGCGCGCGCCGCCGAACAGGCCCGTCTCCCCGCGGTCGCCCGTACCGGTATAGATCCGCTGCACCATCAGGCAACTCCCGGTTCGAGCAGCTCGAGCGTGCCGCGCGTGGCATCGAGCCGCGCACGAACGCCGAGCGGCAGTGTCCAGTTGTCCCGCTCGTGGCCGATCGGCAGCTGCGCGACCGCGGGCACACCGGCGGCGTCCGCAAGGCTGCGAAGGAGAGCGTGCAGCTCATCGGCATCGCCGCAGTCGGTGAACCGGCCGAACGCCAGGCCGGCCACGCCGTCGAGTGCGCCGGCGAGCGAGAGCTGCATCCACTGGCGGTCGATGCGGTACGCGGGCTCGCCGATGTCCTCGAGGAACAGGATGGCCGCACGCGCGACCGGCGCGCCCGGAGTGCCGCACATGGCGGCGAGCAGCGCGAGGTTGCCGCCGAGGAGCCGGCCCTCCGCGACGCCGTCGCGGAGCGTCACGGTGCGCGGCTCGTCGGGCAGCGGCAGCACGCCGGCGGGCCGCGGCTCGAACAGCACGTCGCGCAGGCATTCCTCGGCGAGCGGCGACGCATCGCCGCCGGCATGCGGCGCATGGAACGAGACGATGCGGCGCGCATTCAGTGCGAGGTGCACGGCGGTATTGTCACTGAACCCGATGTAGGCGCGCGGCCGCTCGACCAGCGGAGCGAGGTCGACGTCGCGCAGCAGCCGCATCGTGCCGTAGCCGCCGCGCAGAGCCCAGACGGCATCGATCTCGTGCGACGTGAGCGCCCAGCGCAGGTCCGCGAGTCGCTCGCGGTCCGTTCCGGCGAGGTAGCCGGCATGCGTGCAGCGGGTGGCGGCGCCGAGCACGGGCTCGAGCCCGAACCGCGAGCAACGGTCGAGCGCGATGTCGATCCGCTCCGGCGCGATCGGACCGGCGGGCGCGATCAGCGCGACCCGGGAGCCCGGCCGCAGGCGCGGCGGGCGGATCATCGCCCGGTGCCGGGAGCGTGCCGTCAATCGCGCGCCGCCGTGCTGTCCGGCACGGCCGCCGAGGGTGCGTCATCGGCCGGCGTAGCCGGAGCCGAGGGGTCGAGGCGGAACGCCTGCCAGTAGCCCTGGAATACCGGCACGTAGACGGTGCCGGCCGGGTCGCCGTCGCGGACGTAGTACTCGACCCCGCTGAACTCGCCGGCGCGCGACATCTCCGTCAGCGATGCGCTGACCGGCATTCCCTCGGGCCGGTAGGCGCCCCCATCGTGGAGCAGCGGCTCGCCGCGGGCATACCACTCGTAGCTGGTCAGCGTGTAGTAGATCCGGCTGGTCGGCAGCGACACCCGCCGGTTCTCGGGTGTGAACGTCGAATCGGCGTGGGCCGCGGCGTCCGAGGCGATCGGTTCGCGGGCGGGCTCCTGCTCGGGTGCGCAACCCGCGAGCACGGCGCATGCAGCAGCCATCTGGAATGCGGCGCGGACGCAGTTGTCGGTCATGTAGAACGCGAGGTGCAACGCATGTGCCGAATGGTGGCGCGGTATGCAGTGCGTGGCAAGCGCGTCGACTGGTCCGGCCCCGCACCGCAGTCTATCTTGCGAGGGAACCGCTGAGGAGCCGAAATGCCGCGAGCCATTGACACGATCGCCGCCGAGGCGAACCGTCTGTACTGGGAGACGGACACGCCGGTGGCCGAGATCGCACAGCAGCTGGAGCTGTCCCGCCGCGCACTGTACGACTCGGTGGATCCCCTGCCGACCGGCCGCAGCTGCGAGGTCTGCGGCACTCCGCTCGTCTTCGAGAACCGTTCTGCGCGGAACGCCGGCCTCGAGACGTGCCCGGCCTGTGAGACGCACGAGGATGCCCCCATGCCGGCGGCACTGCCGCGGCATCCCGATCCGGTCCGCGAGTACGACAGCGAGCGGGCGGTGCGCGTGGGCGGTGCGGCCATCGCGGGAGCCGCGCTCGGCGCCATCGCCACGCTGCTCCTCGTGCCGCGGCGTTGAGCACCGGGCTCCTCGGCGACGAGCTGCCCCACCTGCTCACCGAGGTTCCCGGCCCGTGCTCGCGGGCCCTTTCGACCCGGCTCGCCCGTGTCGAATCGCGCAACATCACTGCGCTCGACCCGCCACCGATCTTCTGGGTCGAGGCCCGCGGCGCTGCCGTGCGCGATGCCGACGACAACGTCTACATCGACCTGACCGCGGGCTTCGGCGTCGCGCACGCCGGCCACGCGCCGGATGCCGTCGCGGCCGCGATCGGCGCCCAGGCGTCCCTGCTGGCGCACGGCCTCGGCGATGTCCACCCGCCCGAGCCCAAGGTCCGGCTGCTGGAGCGCCTCGCCGCGATCGCGCCGGGCCAACTCGGCATCTCCATCCTGGCCGGCAGCGGTGCGGAGGCCGTCGAGGCGGCGCTCAAGACGGCCGTCCTGCGCACCGGCCGGAGCGGTATCCTGGCCTTCGAGGGCGCGTACCACGGGCTGACCTACGGCGCCCTCGCGACGACCTGGCGCTCCGATTTCCGGGCACCATTCGCCGCCCAGCTCTTCCCCGGCGTCCGCTTCGCACCCTATCCGATCGCCGGGAGCACGGCCGCCCTCGATGGCGTCGACCGGATCCTGCGCGAAGCGGAGCACTCTGCCCATCCGATCGGCGCCGTCCTGATCGAGCCGATCCTGGGACGAGGCGGCCTGCACGTCCCGCCCGCCGGATTCCTCGCCGCGCTGCGCGATCGCTGTGATGGCGACAGGGTGCTGCTGGTCTTCGACGAGGTCTACACGGGCTGCGGCCGGACCGGCCGCTGGTTCGCCTGTGAGCACGAGCGCGTCGTTCCGGACATCCTCGTGGCGGGCAAGGCGCTGAGCGGGAGCCTGCCGATCAGCGCGGCGATCGGGACCGCGAATGCGATGCAGGCGTGGCCGCCGTCGACGGGCGAGGCGATCCATACGAGCACGTTTCTGGGCAACCCGGTCGCGTGCGCGGCCGCGCTCGCCCAGCTCGACGAGATCGAGACGGGCGACCTGCTGCGCCGGGCGGAGCGACTCGGCGAGGCGATCCGGGAGAAGACGGCTTCGTGGGCAGAGCGCTTCGATGTCGTCGGCGAGCCACGCGGCCGCGGGCTGCTCCAGGGCGCGCCCCTGCGCGGTCCGGGGCGAGCGCTCCGGGTGGCCGAACACTGCCTCCGCCGGGGCGTGCTGCTGCTCGCGGAAGGCAGCGATGCCGACGTCCTCGCCATCACGCCACCCGCCGTCATCAGCGAGGGCCAGCTCGACTTCGCGCTGGCCGTGATCGAGGAGGCGATCCGCACCGATACGGAATGAACCCCGCTACTGCCGCAGCCCCGCGCACCGCATTAGATTCGAGCGGCTGATGTCCCCGGGGCGGAATCATGGACAAAACGGAGACCTGGCAACGCCGCCGCAGTACGTGCTGCTGACCGGAGCAACGGGCTTCGTCGGCTCGCATGCTGCGGAGGCGTTCGTTCGTCATGGCTTCCGGGTCCGCGCCCTGGTGCGCTCCCCCGCACGCGCGGCCGCGCTCGAGCCGCTCGACGTCGAGCTCGTGCACGGCAGTCTGGAGGATCCGGCGGCGCTCGCGGCCGCCAGCGCCGGCGTCGATGCCATCGTGCACCTCGCCGCGCTGACCCACGCGCTCTCCGCCGACGCGTACGAGCGGGCCAACGTCGCCGGCACGCGCCGGCTGCTCGAGGCGGGGCTCGGCGCCGGCGTCCAGCGGTTCGTCTATCTCAGCAGCCTCGCCGCGTGCGGGCCGTCGATCGGCGGCCGAGCCGTGAGCGCCGCCGATCCGCCGAGCCCGCTCACGCAGTACGGCCGAAGCAAGCTCGCGGCAGAGCGCGTAGTTCTCGAGGCGGCCGACCGCCTCGACGTGACGATCCTGCGGGCTCCGGCCGTCTACGGGCCGCGCGACACGGACCTGTACCATTTCTTCCGGCTGGCGCGGCTCGGTGTGGTGCCCGTGCCGACCGGTCCCGCGCGGCGGCTTCAGATGGTCCACGCGGCGGATCTGGCGCGGGCGCTGGTCCATGCGACCCGCGCGCCATCGGCGGCGGGTGTGTATCACATCGCCGAACCGCGCTCGTACACCTGGGAAGAGGTCGGGCGCATGGTCGGCGAAGCGGTCGGACGGGACGTGCGCATCGTGCGCGTGCCGGCGGCGCTCATTGGCGGGCTGGCGGCGGCGAGCGAGGCGGCCGCTCGGGTGGTGGGGCGCAGCTCCATCTTCAACCGGGACAAGGCGCGCGAGCTGCTGGCGCCCGGCTGGTTGTGTGAAACGGAGGCCGCGAGGGCGGCACTGAACTATGAGGCAGACATTCCTCTCGCGGAAGGATTGCGCGCCACGGCGCAGTGGTATCGTGAGCAGGGCTGGCTGTGATTCCTCAGAGGGCTGAAGGCCCGATGGAGACCGGATGAGTCTGTTCGAGAAGTGCTACCGGTTCACGAAGGCGCGGGAGGTCATGGCCGCGGGCTACTACCCCTACTTCGTGCCGATCGAGGCGTCATACGACACGGAAGTGGTGATCCGCGGCGAGCGGAAAGTGATGGTGGGCTCGAACAACTATCTCGGTCTGACGCATCATCCGAAGGTGCTCGAGGCGGGCGAGCGGGCGCTGCGGCAGTACGGCAGCGGGTGTACGGGCAGCCGCTTCCTGAACGGCACGCTGGATCTGCACGAGCGGCTGGAGGAGCGGCTCGCGAAGTTCGTGAACCAGGAAGCCGCGCTCGTGTTCAGCACGGGCTACCAGACCAACCTCGGTGTCATCTCTTCCCTGGTCGGCCGGGACGACCACCTCTTCTCCGACAAGCTGAATCACGCGAGCATCGTCGACGGTGCGCGGCTCGCGTTCGGCACGGTGCACCGTTTTCCGCACGGCGACATGCGCGCCCTGGAGCGCGAGCTC
>DASUSS010000047.1:0-5185 GCA_036374995.1 Longimicrobiales bacterium
TGCGCAGCCTCGCCGACATCCCGGCCGGCCGCTATCGCGTGCAGGCGCTGCTCAACCTGTACGAGACGTTCCATCTCTCGACGGGCCACACCGTGAAGCTGCCGCCCGACCGCGGCGAGGGGCAGCAGTGGAACCGCAAACCGGGGAACCTGTACAGCGTGCCGCGCTGGATCGATATCGATCCCGCGCGGAACGAGGTGATCAGCATTGTGCTCGATCAGGAGATCCCGGCCATTCCCGATCCGCCCGAAACGGAATGGGTCAAGCGGGTGCGCATCCAGAGCGCGCTGCTCACGAAATTCTATGGCCGCCCGATGTACATTGGCGCGCACGTGCTGTTGCCGCACGGCTACGCCGAGCATCCCGACGCGCGCTTCCCGCTCGTCATCAACCACGGCCATTTCCCGTACGACCTGGGCGGATTCCGCCCGGAGCCGCCCGATCCGGGCGTGCCGTGTGAGTACAGTGCGCGGTTCCGGCTCGACTGCTACAACCGCATCCAGCAGGAACACGCGCACGCGTTCTACCAGGACTGGACGTCGCCCGGCTTTCCGCGTGTTCTGCTGATCGAGGTACAGCATCCGACGCCGTACTACGACGATTCGTACGCAGTCAACTCAGCCAGTCAGGGTCCATGGGGTGACGCGATCATGCACGAGCTCGTGCCCGAGGTCGAGCGCCGGTTCCGTGGTATCGGCGAGGGCTGGGCTCGATTTACCTATGGCGGCTCGACCGGCGGCTGGGAGGCAATGGCCGCGCAGCTGTTCTACCCCGACGACTTCAACGGCGCATGGATCGCCTGCCCGGACCCGATCGACTTCCGCGCGTACACGGTCGTCGACATCTACAGCGACACGAATGCGTACTACATCGATTCGCAGTGGAAGCGTACGCCACGGCCGGGCCGCCGCGACTGGCTCGGCCACGTCAGTGTGACGCTCGAGGAGTCGAACCATCTCGAGCTCGTGCTCGGCACGCGCAGCCGGTCGGGCCAGCAGTGGGACATCTGGGAAGCGACATACTCGCCGCAGGGCCCCGACGGCTATCCGGCCCGGCTGTGGGACAAGCGCACGGGCACGATCGACCCGAGCGTCGCCGAGTACTGGCGGGAGAACTACGACCTTATGGCCATCCTGCGTCGCGACTGGAACAGTGGTCTCGGTGAGAAACTGGCCGGCAAGCTGTTCATCTATGTCGGCGACATGGACAACTACTACCTGAACAACGCGGTGTACCTGGCCGAGGATTTCCTCGAGTCGACCACTTCGCCCTACTACGCGGGCGAGGTCGACTACGGCGACCGAGCGGAGCACTGCTGGAACGGCGACCACACGCGTCCCAATGCGCTGTCGCGGCTGCGCTATCACCAGATGTTCATCCCGCGCATCCCGGACCAGGTCCGCAAACGGCATCCGGCTGGCGCGGACACCGTGAGCTGGCGCTACTGAGCGCCTGCTCGCTCGGTGGCCGGCGAGTGCCTGAACGCGCCGATCCGCGAGAGGCGCGCCAGCGCGCGTTCGGGTGTGCCGTTCCCCGCCGCGGCGGCCGGGTACCAGATCCATACCATGAGCTCACGCACGTGGTCGCCGTCCGTCGGCTCCCGGCGCGCGGAGTCAGCCCAGTGCACCAGCCGGCGCCCGACAGCGTGCGGTCCCGTGGGCGCGGGCGCCACCAGCGGATCGGCGGCTTCCGGCCGCTGCGCGGCCGCGGCTGTCGTGTGCGCGCAGATCGCCATCACGGCGAGCGACGCGGCCCGCCGCGCCATCCTCATTGACTCCACGCTTCGCTCCGTCGGTCGTCTGAAATTCCGAGACCGTTGGACAGCGTCAGAGGATGGGTGGTTGCGGGCTGGAAATCGCTTGCCGGCGATCACGGGGCACCCAGGCGCATCGAGCATGGCGCTATTGACGCATTGCCTGCTATCCTGCTCGACTCCCGCACCAGGAGGACGTCTACCGTGCACCGCCCACTCCGATTCCGCGCGCCCCGGCTCGTTGTTCGCCTGCTCGCCTCGAGTGCCGTCGTTGCCGCCTGCGCAACGACGCACCCGCCACCCCACGAGGCGCGCACTGCATTCCCATTCGAGGAGGCGACCGTCGCCGAGCTGGCGACGGCGCTGGAGTCCGGCGCCCTCACCTCGCGGGGTCTGACGGAGGCGTACCTCGCGCGGATCGAGGCCCTCGATCGGCAGGGACCCGCACTGCACTCGATGATCGTGGTGAACCCGGAGGCGCTCGCCATCGCGGACTCGCTGGATGCCGAGCGGCGGGCAGGCCGCGTGCGCGGGCCGCTTCACGGCATTCCCGTCGTCCTGAAGGACAACATCGCGACGGGCGATCGCATGCCGACGACGGCCGGGTCGCGCGCGCTGGAGGGGGTGATCGCGCCGCGGGACGCGTTCCTCGTGCAACGGCTGAGAGCGGCCGGCGCCGTGATCCTCGGCAAGGCGAACCTCAGCGAGTGGGCGAACTTCCGGTCCACGGCATCGTCGAGCGGGTGGAGCGGCGTCGGCGGACAGGTGCGGAATCCGTACGTGCTGGACCGCTCGCCGTGCGGTTCCAGTTCGGGATCGGCGGTCGTGGTCGCGGCGAATCTCGCGCCGCTCGCGGTCGGCACCGAGACCGACGGCTCCATCGTCTGTCCAGCGAGCGCGAACGGCATCGTGGGCATCAAGCCGACGCTCGGAGTCGTCAGCCGCTCGGGGATCGTTCCCATCGCTCACAGCCAGGACATCGCGGGGCCCATGGCACGCACCGTAGCCGATGCGGCGCTGCTCCTGAACGCGCTGACGGGGCGCGACGCTGCGGACGCGACGACGTCGTCCGCACCCGGCGTCGACTACACGCGCGCGCTCGACGCCAGTGCACTGCGCGGCGCGCGGATCGGTGTGGTGCGCACCCGCATGGCCGGCTACCACACGGCCACCGACAGCCTGCTGGAACGCGCGATCGCGGACCTGCGCGCCGCCGGCGCCATCGTCGTGGACTCGCTCGCCGTGCCGCACCACGGCGATTACGACGAAGCGGAATGGACGATCCTGCTGCACGAGTTCCGGCACGATCTGAACGCGTATCTCGCATCGCTCGGCGACGCGACACGCGTGCGGACGCTTGCGGATGTGATCGCGTTCAACCGGCGCGACAGTGAGCGGTCCATGCCGCACTTCGGCCAGGAGATATTCCTGCTCGCGGAAGCGACGACCGGTCTCGAGGCGCGGGAGTACCTCGAGGCGAAGGAGACGGCAAGGTTCGCCGCGGCGGGCATCGACTCGATTCTGCGGCAGCATTCCCTGGACGCACTCATCGCGCCGACCGGCAGCCCGTCGTGGCCGATCGACCCGGTCCTGGGCGATCACTTCATCGGCGCGTCATCCGGACCCGCTGCGGTCGCGGGCTACCCGAACATCACCGTCCCGATGGGGCAGGTCTCCGGGCTGCCCGTCGGCCTGTCGTTCTTCGGCACGGCCCGGAGCGAGCCCCGGCTGATCGCACTCGCGTACGCCTACGAGCAGGCCACGCGACATCGCACACCGCCGCGGTTCCTGCCCACGCTCGAGCCACGCTGAGCGACGGCAGCGCTGCGCGCACGATCAGCGATTGGACGTTCTCGCGAGACGCCGTCGACGCATCCGGACGAATGCGCGGGCCGTGAGCGCCACGAGCAGCACGACGAGCAGCATCGCGAAGGCGGGAGCGAGCAGCGTGAACAGGAGGATCAGCGCGGCCATCGTGTCCTCGAGGAAGCTGAGGAACGGGTTCGCAGTGCCGGCGGTGGTGGCCGTGCTCGCCGCGCGCGTGCCGGCCTTCGTCGCATGGATGCCGAGCGCGAGCGGCCCTCCTGCCGCGATGCCCAGCACCCATGCCGCGGCAGGCGACAGCTCGTACACGAGCGCGAGCGGGAGCAGCACGCCAGCGGCCGGCTTGAGGATCGTCGCGACCGCATCGAGTCCGTGGTCCACCAGCGGGATCTTGTCGCCGAGGATCTCGAGCAGCGTGGCGATCAGGAGCAGCAGGAAGCCCGCGTCGCTCGCCGTCCACTCGAGCAGCTCCGGCGTCGGCATGCCGGCGTAGCGCGCGAGCGCGCCGACGAAGACGAACGGAGCGAACAGGCGCAGCCCCGCGGCCGCGGCCAGCGCAATGCCCCAGATGATCGGCTCGTATGGCATGACCGGAATATGCGACGATTGCAGGGCGCGACGGTCCCGCGGCGGCGGGCGTCGCGCCCGGTTGTCAGGCGAAGTCTGACAGCTTGTCGAAGCGGTCGGCGAGCAGGTAGTAGACCGTCACGCGGTTGCGCGTGCGGTCGGCCTTCATCGTCTCGCCCACTGCCGAGATCGCCGCGTCGAGCTCCGCGTCCGGCTCGGTGAGCTCCAGCTTCTTCTTCAGGAAGTTCTCCCGCACGCGCTCCAGCTCTTCCCTGTCCGAGAAGGACACCAGTGAGGAATCGCGGTTGCGGAGGGCGATGCCGCAATGACGCACGATGCCGGCGATGGCCTTTTCGTCGGCATCGGGCACGTACTTCCTGACGTCGGCAGACCAGTCTGCGTCCGACATGGTTCACTCCTCGTTGAGCAGCACGATACGGGTACGCGAAAGGACGCACGCCTCATGCCGCGTCGGCCATGGCCGTGGCGTGGAGCGTGCGTCATTCGCCATGTGAAAGACGGCGTGCCTCCCGGGAGATCACCGATCACCCTGAAACGGCGGTTCATCATGAACATCCTCGACTCGATCGTCGGCGCCCGCGATGGCGCCGCCGTCCAGCAGCTCGCCTCCCAGTTCGGGCTGCGGCCGGAACAGGCCAGCGCGGCCATCGGCGCGCTCATGCCGGCGCTCGCCGCCGGTCTCAAGCGCAACATCACCACGAACGAAGCCGGTCTGGAATCCGCGCTCGCGAGCGGGCATCACGAGACCTACATCGATCGACCCGAGGTGCTCGCCGCACCCGCGACCACTGCTGACGGAAACGCGATCCTCGGCCACATCTTCGGCAGCAAGGACGTCAGCCGGAAAGTGGCGGCCGGCGCGGCCGAGCGGACCGGGATAGACCCGTCCACTCTCAAACAGATGCTCCCGCTCCTCGCATCGCTGGCCATGGGAGCACTGGCGAAGCAGAAGAAGGGCGCGACCAGCGGAGGTGCAGGCGCTGCGCCGTCCGGTGGACTCGCCGGGATGCTGGAGCCGCT
>DASUSS010000048.1:0-66951 GCA_036374995.1 Longimicrobiales bacterium
CATGGCTGGAAAGGCCGACCTGTAGAGCGCAGTACGCCGTCGTCAGGCGCGGAGCGCGCGCAGGCCGTTCGCGATCACGATCAGGCTCGCACCCATGTCGGCGAGGACGGCCATCCAGAGCGTGGCCATGCCGAGGACGGCGAGCAGCACGAAGGCCGCCTTGGTGAGAATCGCGAACGTGATGTTCGCGCGGATGATGCGCTCGGCCTTGCGCGCGAAGCGGATCGCGTCGGGCAGCTTCGAGAGGTCGTCGGCCATGAGCGCGATATCGGCGGTCTCGAGCGCGACATCGGTGCCGGCCGAGCCCATGGCGATGCCGACGTCCGCGGCGGCGAGCGCGGGGGCGTCGTTCACGCCATCGCCGACCATGATGATGCGGTCGCCCGCGCCGCGGAGCGCGTGGATGGCCGCGACCTTGTCGTCCGGCAGCAGATCCGCGCGCACGTCATCGACACCCAGTTCCGCGGCCATCGCACGCGCGGTCCGCTCGTTGTCGCCGGTGAGCATGACGATGCGGCGGATACCGGCATGGTGCAGGGCCGCCAGCGTCCGCGCCGCCTCGGGCCGGGGGCGGTCCGCGACCGCGATGACGCCGAGCACGTGGATGCCCGCGGTGCCTTCGTTCGTGCGCCCCACGACCATGGCCGTGCGGCCCGCCGCGCGCAGGCGGTCGAGCACACTGAGCACGCCGCCATCGAGTGCGCCGTATTCCCGGAAGAGCCGCTCGCTGCCGACATACGCCCTGCCGCCGTCGATGTCGGCCGCGACGCCGAGCCCCGGCTCGGCCGTCGTGTGTGCGGCGGGAACGGGTCGTATACCCTGCGATTCTGCGAAGGCGAGCACCGCGCGAGCGAGCGGGTGCTCGCTGCGGCGCTCGGCCGCGGCGGCGATCGCGATGACATCGTCCCGGGTGCTGCCGTAGAGCGGCACGACCTCGACGACGGCCGGAACGCCTTCGGTGAGCGTGCCCGTCTTGTCGAATGCGACGACACTCGCACGGCCGGCGTTCTCGAGGTGCAGCCCGCCCTTGATCAGGATGCCGCGGCGCGCCGAGCCGGTGAGCGCGCTCACGACCGTGACGGGCGTCGAGATCACGAGTGCGCACGGGCACGCGACGACGAGCAGGACGAGCGCGCGATAGAACCACTCCGACCACGCGCCGATCCCGAGGAGCGGCGGCAGGACGAACACGGCGCATGCGGCGGCGACGACGGCCGGCGTGTAGATCCGCGCGAAGCGATCGACGAACGTCTGGCTCGGCGCGCGGCTCGCCTGCGCTTCTTCGACCGCATGGATGATGCGCGCGAGCGTCGTGTCGGCGTACTCGCGCGTCGTCAGCAGCTCGAGTGACCCGGCTCCGTTCAACGTGCCGGCGAACACGTCATCCCCGGGCGACTTCTCCACGGGCACCGATTCGCCCGTGATCGGCGCCTGATCGACGGTCGAGTGGCCGGCGTGGACCGTGCCATCGACGGCGATCTTCTCGCCCGGCCGGACCACGACGATGTCACCGATTCCAACCCGGTCCGCGGGCAGGCGCACCTCGCGACCGTCCCGGAGGATCGTGGCTTCGGCGGGCGACAGGCTCATCAGTGCCCGGATCGCGTTGCGCGCCCGTTCCATCGAGCGCGCCTCGAGCAGCTGCGCGACCGCGAACAGGAAGAGCGCGGAAGCGGCCTCCTCGTACTCGCCGATCACGAGGGCGCCCAGCGCGGCCAGCGACATGAGGAAGTTCATGTCGAGCGCGCCGTTCAGCGCCGCGCGCACGCCGCGCGGCACGATGGTCCACCCGCCGGCGATCATCGCGCCGACCGCGAGCAGGTTGCCGGGCCCGCTCAGCTCGAGCGCGCGACCGACGACGAGCGAGAGCGCCCACAGGATGCCGGATGCCGTGGCGAGCGCCGTCCGCCGGTGCCGCTCCCACCAGTCGGCGGTACGGGCGGTCGCCGATCGATCGGGCTCGACGCTGTAACCGGCCCGCGCGATCGCACCCTCGAGATCCCGCGCCGCCACCGCGCCCGGTGCATACGACACATCGACGCGCCCGCTCACGACGTCCACGCGCACGTCCTCCACTCCCTCGACCTGGCGCAGCGCCTTCTCGACCGTCGCCGCACAGCTCGAGCAGTCCATCCCCGACACGGCGAGCGTACAGTGAGCACCCGACGCCGGTGAAGCGGACCCGATACGACTCAACCGCCCCTCCGCAGGTGCTCCGCGAACTCATCGGGCATTCCGCTCTCGTGGATCGCGCGCGCGGCGAGTTCCACGTCGTACGCGACCCGCACCAGCTCCACCGCGACGCCGTCGGTGAAATCGATCCGCGTCCACGCGGCCCGCCAGTCGCCATCCTTCGGTCGCCCGACCGACCCGGTATTCACGAAGTGGATCCCCTCGAGCGTCCTGTGCCACGGTCGGTGCGTGTGCCCGAACGCGAGCACATCGCCCTCCCGCGCCACCGCCGACTTCGCCATCTCGAGACAGAACCGATCCGGCCGGTCCTCCGTCCAGTAGACCGTGTTCAGCACCGGATTGCCGTGCACGAGAATCAGCCTCGGCCCCGCCACGTGGCCGCCGAGCGGCCGCAGGTCCATGCGGAACGGGAGGCCGGCCAGGTACCGGCGCGTCGCATCCGAGACGTTCCGCCGCGTCCACTCGTACGACACGTGCGACAGCTCCTCCTGCCGCGCGTCCTCGTACCGGCAGCCGCAGTGCTCGTATCCGGTCGCGACCGTGCTGTCGTAGTTACCCGCAACACCCATGATCCCGCTCTCGCGCAGCAGCGCGACCACCTCGTCCGGCCATGGCGCGTACCCGACCAGATCACCCAGGTGGCAGATCGCGTCCACGTCCGATCGCACCGCGATGTCGGCGAGGACTGCCTCGAGCGCGGGCAGGTTCGCGTGAATGTCCGAGATCAGAGCGTAACGCACGGCCGTCCTTTGAAGTCGCTCTGGGCGTGTCGTCTGCCCTGAGCATAGGGCAGGCCGCCCCGCTTGTCATGGAGCGGCCCGCCGGGTTGACACCTGCACCCGCGCCCCGCCTGTTGCAGCGTGGCGGACCGCGGCATGGCCATCGTCCGTATGATACGGCGGCACCGAGTCCCGCCCCGAATACGGAGCGATGTCATCGATGCGTCCGGACCGCGTCCCCGCGATCGCACTCGGACTGCGCGCCAACTGGCGGCAATTCTGGCTGCTCGTGCTGATCAACGCGTTCGTCGGCGCGATGGTCGGTCTCGAGCGCACCGTGCTGCCGCTGCTCGCGGAGGCCGAGTTCCGCCTCGCCTCCAGCACCGCCGCGCTCTCGTTCATCACCACGTTCGGAATCGCGAAGGCGCTCACGAACTTCCTCGCCGGCCGCCTCGGCGATCGCTACGGCCGCAGGCGCGTCCTCATCGCCGGCTGGGTCTTCGCGGTACCCGTGCCGTTCCTCGTGATCTGGGCACCGACCTGGTCGTGGATCCTGTTCGCGAACGTGCTCCTCGGCATCAACCAGGGACTCGCCTGGTCGACCACCGTTATCATGAAGATCGATCTCGCCGGACCGCAGCAGCGCGGCCTGGCCATGGGCCTCAACGAGTTCGCCGGCTACCTCGCCGTCGCCGCCGCCGCACTCGCGACCGGCTTCATCGCCAGCCGCTTCGGCCTGCGGCCCGAGCCGTTCTATCTCGGCATCGCCATCACCGCGATCGCACTCGCGATCGTCCTGCTCTTCGTCCGCGAGACACAGCACCACGCCGCGCTCGAGGCCGACCTCCGCGGTCCGGCGACCCGGACCGAGCCGCGCACCGATCAGCTGCTCATGCACGTCAGCTGGCGCGATCCCGCGCTCTCCAGCATCAGCCAGGCCGGCCTCGTCAACAACCTGAACGACGGCGTGGCCTGGGGTCTCTTCCCCCTCTTCTTCGCGGCCGGCGGACTCGATGTCGGGCAGATCGGCGTGCTCGCCTTCATCTACCCGGCCGTGTGGGGACTGCTCCAGCTCGCGACGGGTCCCCTCTCCGACCGCATCGGCCGCAAATGGCTCATCGCATCCGGCATGGCCGTCCAGGGTCTCGCGCTCTTCGCAATCGCGATCTCCACCGGATTCCTCTCCTGGCTGCTCGCCTCCGCTCTGCTCGGTGCCGGAACCGCCATGGTCTACCCGACCCTGCTCGCCGGCATCGGCGATGTCGCGCACCCGCGCTGGCGCGGCTCCGCCGTCGGCATCTATCGACTCTGGCGCGACAGCGGCTACGCGATCGGCGCGCTGCTCGCCGGCTCGATCGCCGACGCGTTCGGCATGAGCACCGCGATCACGATCGTCGCGGCACTCACGGTCTCATCCGGCGCGCTGGTCGCGGTCCGGATGCCGGAGACACACCGCGGACCTGGCACCCCTTTTTCCAGATGACCCGTCCCGCCATGCGCCCGCCCCGGCCGGAGCCAGCCATCAGGCGCCTGCGGGGGGACCGCTCATGCGACGATGGGTCATCTGGAAAAAGGGGTGCCAGGTCCGCGGCGAAACACGACCCCCACGACCAGCACGACGACCCCGACGAGAATCGTATTCCACGGCAGGGAAACGGCGAGGACCGCGCACGCGACGAGACCCGTGAGCGGAACGATGTTCGGGTAGAGCCTGCGGCCGCGCGGCATCCGGAGCGCGGCGACATTGGCGATGCCGTAGTAGATGAGGATCGTGAACGATGCGGCGGCGGCGATGCCGGCGAGCGTGCCGGTGGCCGCGACGATCGCGGCGGCGGTGCCGACGAGGATGACCGCGCGATCGGGGACGCCGTGGCGCGGATGCACGTGATCGAGTGCTGCGGGGAGGTCTCTGCGGCGGGCCATGGCGAACACCATGCGTGAGAGTCCGAGCAGCTGGGAGAGGATGACGCCGAGCATGGCGGTGAGGCCGCCGACCGAGATGACGACGGGGAGCCATGCGTGTGCGGATCGCTCGGCGGCGCTGCGGAGCGGCGCGGCGGTATCGGCGAGCGCGTCGGCCCCGGCGGCGCCGACGGCCGCGAGCGATACGGCGAAGTAGAGCAGGATCGCGCCGCCGACGGTGATGAGCACGGCGCGGGGGATCGTGATGCGCGGCTCGCGCACCTCCTCGCCGAGCGTCGCGATCCGCGCGTAGCCGGTGTAGGCGAAGAAAAGGATTGCGGATGCCTGGAGCACGCCGCGCCAGCCGGCGGGTGCGAACGGCCGCAGGTTCTCCGCGCGGAACGATGTGGCCGTGGCGTACGTGAACAGCAGGAGCGTTCCGAGCGAGATCAGCACGATGACCAGGTTCGCGCGGCTGGATCGTCGGATGCCGAACCAGTTGAGCATCGTGAACAGGAGGACTGCGCCGACCGCGATGATCCGCGGGTTCATGCCGGGGAGCAGTCCGTCGAGGTAGCCGGCGAGCCCGAGCGCGACCGTGCCGGCCGCGGCGATCTTGCTCGCGAGGAACATCCAGCCGGCGATGAATCCGGCGAGCGGGCCGAGCACGCGGTAGCCGTACTCGTAGGTTCCGCCGGACTGCGGGTACTCGGCGGCGAGCTGGGCCGAGGACAGAGCGTTCGCGCTCGCGGCGATGCCCGCGATGAACAGTCCCAGCAGGAACGACGGTCCGGCGATCCCCGCCGCGACGCCGGTCACGACGAAGATGCCCGCGCCGACGATCGCGCCGAAGCCGATGCCGACGGCGTCGAGCAGCCCGAGATCCCGCCGGAGCCCGGAGCGGGGTCCGTCGTTCGTCAGGGCCATCCCTCTTCAACGTGAGCCGTGAGGCGCGTGTCTGTCATGCCGTTCAGGTCGGCGGACACCGTGACGTTCGACTGCCGGGACCGGCGATCCTGGCGCAGTCGAGGATCATGATGCAGCATGCCTTGACTGCGTGCACCACCCGGATCTACCGTCCAGCGTCACACCTTGCAGCGCGTGCACACGATCCCGTTCGCTCCCGCAATCGGTCGCCGACACTCGCCGTGAACGAGAAGCATCCCGACCTCCGCGTCGGACTGATCGGCTACGGCGCCGCCGGCGCGTTCTTCCACGCGCCGCTCATCACCGCGACACGCGGTCTCGTCATCACCGCGATCGTCACCTCCGATCCGGTACGCGCGCGTGACGCCGCCGCTGCGCACCCGGGCGCCAGGGTCGTTCCCTCGAGCGACCCGCTGTTCGCCGAAGCGGAGCGCCTCGATCTCGTCGTGATCGCGAGCCCGAACCGCACGCACGTGCCGCTCGCGGGGCGGGCGCTCGACGCAGGCCTGGCGGTGGTCATCGACAAGCCCATTACAGCCACCGCTGCCGCGGGCGCACGGCTGATCGATGCCGCGCGGCGCGCCGGACGGATGCTCACCGTATTCCACAACCGTCGCTGGGATGGCGACTTCCTCACACTCCGGCGCCTGCTTCGCGAGGGCCGGCTCGGGAGCGTGCACCGGTTCGAGTCGCGATTCGAGCGCTGGAGGCCGGTGCCGAAGCCCGGCTGGCGGCAGGAGGCGGATCCCGACGCGGCCGGCGGCGTCCTGTACGATCTCGGCAGCCACCTGATCGACCAGGCGCTACTGCTCTTCGGCCCGGTCATGCAGGTGTACGCCGAGCTCGACCGTCGGGGTGCCGGCGTCGACGTGGACGACGATGCCTTCGTGGCACTCACCCACGCCGGCGGCGTGCGCTCGCACCTCTGGATGAGCTCCGTCGCGCCGCACGCCGGGCCACGATTCCGCGTGCTCGGCAGCCGCGCCGCATTCACGAAGCACGGTCTCGACGTGCAGGAAGCTGCGCTGCGCGGCGGAGCACGCCCGGACCGTGCGGGATGGGGCGAGGACCCTCCCGAAAACTGGGGCCACATCGGCGCGGGTGGCGACACGGGGCCGGTGCGCACGGAGCCTGGTGCGTATCCGGACTTCTACGAGATCGTGGCGCGCACGCTGCGTGAGGGCGGACCGCCGCCGGTGGATCCGGCCGACGCCGTCGCCACAGTGTCGATCATCGAGGCCGCGCGGCGGTCCGCCGCCGGCCGCCGGGTGATCACGCTGCTCGACTGACGGCCGCCACGCTCGGCCGGCCGTCGCTGCCACTCACCCGACGCGCCTGCTGAGGACGACGAGCCCGGCCGGGCGGCCGAGCTCGGGACGTCGGCTCAGTCGTGCTGCTCATAGCCGCGGCGCACGTAGCGGTGGGCCTGGTCCCACTCGCCCCAGGTCTCCCGCTGCAGCGCGGTCCAGGCGTCGCGCAGCTCCGGCTCGACGTGGCGCCAATCGCGCCGGCCGAGATCGGGGTGCTGGCGAACCCGATGTCCGAGCCAGTAGAGCTCGCGCACGTGCTCGTACGGCAGATTCGCGGCGTCGGCGGTACGCTCGTGCAGGCTGCGGAAGCGCTCGTCGTCCTCCTCGCTCACCGGCTCGCCGTCACGCACGCGCGAGCCTGCAATCCAGCCGGCCAGCCCACCGACCGCACCACCGGCCAGCGCGCCGAGCGGGCCGGCGGCCGCGCCCGCGACGGCCCCGACGTGAGCTCCCGCCGTGGCGCCGCTGGCGTCGGCGGCGCCCGCCGTGCGACGCATCAGATCCGCTGCGTCTTCCCTGTTCTCCTCGTCATCGTTGCGGCGCGTGGTGTCGTCATCGCGCATGCGTCCCCCCTGGTATCGTCGTCCGGTGATGGGTGCATGCAAGCCCCGATCCGCACGCACGGCCCTCGAGCAAATGCGCGGACCGCTCGCCCACTCGCCGCGGTTGCCGCTGTTCCGGCGATCCGCTATCCATTCGACCCGGCGCGCCACGCAGAACCGCCGCACGGACCCGATGAATCTCCCCGCACATCAGAATTCCCGATGAAGACAGCCCACTCCGCATTTCTGCTCGGCATCGCGCTCGCCGCGAACGCCGCATCCCTCACCGCACAGGACACACTCCAGACCGCCGCGCCGACGATCCCGGCGAAATGGGACGTCACTGCGCCGCACGGTCCGACGACGATCGTCGAGTTCGAGACGAGCGAGGGCACGTGGATGAACGTGGACGTGAGCCCCGACGGCCGCACGCTCGTGTTCGACCTGCTCGGCGACATCTACACGATGCCGGTGGCGGGCGGGCGGGCGACGCTCGTGCTCGGCGGACCCGCCTACGAGACAATGCCGCGCTTCTCGCCGGACGGCCGGCGCATCGCGTTCACGAGCGATCGCGATGGCCTCGAGAACATCTGGACCGCCGACACCGGCGGTGGCGACCTCCGCCAGATCTCGAAGGAGCGCGAGCGGCAGGTCTCGAACCCGGCGTGGACTCCGGACGGACAGTACATTGTCGCGCGCAAGCACTTCCGCAACACGCGCTCGCTCGGCTCCGGCGAGATGTGGCTGTACCACACCGGCGGCGGCGCCGGCCTGCGCATGACGGACCGGCGCAACTGGGAGCAGAACGCGACGGAACCGGTCGTCTCACCCGACGGCCGCTCCATCTACTTCAGCGAGGACGTCTCGCCGGGCGGCGGCTTCGACTACAACCGCGACCCCCACGGCATCATCTATGTCGTGCAGCGGCTCGACCGGGAGACGGGCGAGCGCGAGACGGTCCTCAGCGCGCCCGGCGGCTCGCTCGCGCCACAGCCCGCGCCCGATGGCCGCACGCTCGCGTTCATCCGACGCGTCGATACGAAGACCGTGCTCATGCTGCACGACCTCGAGACCGGCCGCGAGCGTCCGCTCTGGGACGGCCTCGACCACGACCAGCAGGAGGTGTGGGCGATCTTCGGCACCTACCCGGCCTACGACTGGACGCCGGACGGCGACGCGATCGTGATCTGGGCGCAGGGCGGACTCTGGCGCGTCGACGTCGCGAGCGGCGCACCCACACGGATCCCGTTCACCGCGGCCGTGCGTCAGACGCTCACGGAGGCGGTGCGCTTCCCGCAAGTGGTCGCGCCCGACGAGTTCGATGTGAAGATGCTGCGCTGGGTGTCCGTCTCGCCCGACCAGCGACGCGTCGCCTACACCGCGCTCGGGAAACTGTACGTGAAGGACCTCCCGAACGGGACGCCGCGCCGTGTGACACGCGGCACCGACCTCGAGCTGTACCCATCCTGGTCGCCGGACGGACGGTCGCTCGTCTACGCGACGTGGAACGACAGCACGTACGGTGCGATCCGCACCGTTCGCAGCGACGGCGGCGCTGCGCGCGCGATCACGACGGCGCCGGGACACTACGTCGAGCCGCGCTTCTCGCCTGACGGCTCGCGCATCGTGTACCGTCGCATCGGCGGCGACAACTTCCGCGGCCTGCTGCACTCACGCGACCGCGGCGTCTACACCGTGGCCGCAACCGGCGGCACACCGACGCTCGTCACGGAGGAGGGCGCCGAGCCGCGCTTCAGCCGGGACGGCGAGCGCATCTACCTGAGCGCGCGCGAGGGCGGCAATGCCGCGCTGATCAGCGTGGACCTCCAGGGCCGCGACCGGCGCGTGCACGTCACGTCCGAGAACGGCGGTCAGTTCACGCCCGCGCCCGACGAGCGCTACATCGTCTGGAACGAGCGCTTCAACGTGCACATCGCGCCGTTCCCGGTCACGGGACGGCCGGTGAACCTGTCGATGGGCAGCAGCGACTACCCGGTGCGCCGGCTGTCGCGGGACGCCGGCTACTCCCTGCACTGGTCGGCCGACAGCCGACGCGTCTACTGGTCGCTCGGCCCGGCACTCTATCAGCGCGAGATCGCGCAGACGTTCGCGTTCGAGGCACCCGACACGTCCGCGCTCCGGCGCGAGCCCGAGGCCGCAGGCACGCCCATCGGCTTCCGCGCACCGCAGGACCGGCCGGCCGGGACGCTCGCGCTCGTCGGCGCGAACGTCATCACGATGCGCGGCGGAACCGATGAGGTGCTCCGCGATGCAACGGTCGTCATCGAGCGCAATCGCATCACGGCGGTCGGTCCGCGCGCGCAGGTCACGGCGCCCGCAGGCGCACACGTCATCGACGCGACCGGACGCTGGATCATGCCGGGCATTGTCGACGTCCACGCGCACGTCGGCACCGGCTCGAGCGGCATCACGCCCCGCAGCCACTGGCCGTTCCTGGCGAACCTCGCCTTCGGCGTCACGACGATGCACGACCCGTCGAACAACACGGAGATGGTGTTCAGCGCAGCCGAGCTGATCAGGGCGGGTGAGATCACGGCGCCGCGCCTGTTCTCGACGGGCACGATCCTGTACGGCGCAGAAGGCGGCGCGAAGGCGATCACCACGTCCTACGAGGATGCGCTCGGCCACCTGCGCCGCATGAAGGCGGTCGGCGCGTTCAGCGTGAAGAGCTACAACCAGCCGCGCCGCGATGCGCGCCAGCAGATCGTCGAGGCCGCGCGCGAGCTGGAGATGCTCGTCGTGCCGGAAGGCGGCAGCACGTTCTTCTTCAACATGACTCACGTGCTCGACGGCCACACCGGCGTCGAGCACAATATCCCCGTCGCGCCGCTCTACGACGATGTGCTGCGGCTGTGGCGCGAGAGCAGTGTCGGCTATACGCCGACGCTCATCGTCAACTACGGCGGGCTCAACGGCGAGTACTGGTTCTACCAGCACGACGAGGTCTGGAAGAACGAGCGGCTGCGCCGCTTCACGCCCGCCCGCGTGCTCGATCCGCGCTCACGCCGCCGCCTCATGGCGGCCGAGGAGGACTACAGCTACATCGAGACGTCGCGTGCTGCGAAGGACCTGCTCGATGCGGGCGTCAGGGTCAACCTGGGCGCACACGGCCAGCTCCAGGGCCTCGGCGCCCACTGGGAGCTGTGGATGCTCCAGCAGGGCGGGATGACGAACTTCGAGGCACTCCGCGCCGCGACGCTCCATGGTGCCGAGTACCTCGGCCTCGACCGCGACATCGGCTCCGTCGAGCCCGGCAAGCTCGCCGACCTCATCGTGCTCGATCGGAGCCCGCTCGACGACATCCGGAATTCGACCTCGATCCGGTACGTCCTCGTGAACGGCCGGATCTACGACGCGGCCACGCTGGAGCAGCTCGGCAACGAGCCGGCGCCGGCACCTCTGCGGACCTTCTGAGGGGGCAGGGGCAGGGGGCAGGGGCATTTTTCTGGTCGCAGAGGCGCAGAGGCGCGGAGGGCGCGTGCGCGTTGCGGAACGGTGCGCGGCGTGGCATGATTCGATCGTTCTTCACAACGGATTACGGACCCTGCGTTGCCGTGAACGTTACGCAGCGCGAAGGCGCTCTCTGCGCCTCTGCTCCTCTGCGTACTCTGCGACCAGAAATGCCCATGCCCCTACCCCTGCCCCTGCCCCGGAGAGTCCTGGCCGCCGTCCTGGCTCTCGGCGTCACGGCTGCACCCGCCAGCGCGCAGGTGCCGACTCCCGAGTCGCACTTCGGCTTCGAGATCGGCGCGGACCGCCGGCTCGCAGACTGGGACCAGCTGGTCGCGTACTACGAGAAGCTCGCCCGGACCAGCCCGCGCATCACGCTCGATACGCTGGGCACCACCACGATGGGGCGGCCGTTCGTGATGCTGACCGTCACGAGTCCGCAGAACCAAGCCCGGCTCGACGCGCTGCTCGCGATGCAGCGGAAGCTCGCGGATCCGCGCACGATTGCCGATGAGGCCGAGCTGGAATCGCTGCTGCGCGACGCGCGCACCGTGGCGCTGATCACGCACGCCATCCACTCCACGGAGGTCGGCGGTGCGCAGACCGCCGCGCGGCTGCTCCATCGCCTGGCCTCGTCGGACGATCCGGAGATCCTCGAGATCCTCGACAACGTGATCCTGCTCGACATCCCGTCGCTCAACCCGGACGGTACGGACTGGGTGAGCGAGTTCTACGCGCAGCACGTCGGCTCGGAGTACGAGGGTGCAGCGCCGCCGTGGCTCTACCACTTCTACATCGGCCACGACAACAACCGCGACTGGTATGCGTTCACGCAGAAGGAGACGCAGCTCACGGTCGAATATGCGCACAACGTCTGGCGCCCACACATCGTGCACGACATCCACCAGATGGGCGGCAACGGCGCGCGCATCTTCTTCCCGCCCTACATCGATCCGGTCGAACCGAACGTCGACCCCGCGATCGTCGCGGCGCTGAATCAGCTCGGTGCGTTCATGGGCGCTCGGCTCACGGCCGAGGGAAAGCCGGGCGTGGTCATCAACGCGATCTACGATGCGTTCACGCCCGCGCGCGCGTATCAGCACTACCACGGCGGCGTGCGCATCCTGAGCGAGACGGCGTCCGCACAGCTTGCGACACCGGTGACGATACCGGCGGAGCGGGTGCGTGGCGGGCGCGCGTATGACGCCGCAACCGCGAGCTGGAACTACCCGCGGCCGTGGAGGGGCGGTACGTGGCGGCTCGGCGACATCGTCGACTACATGGAGAGCGGCGCGCTCGCGCTGCTCGCGAACGCGGCGAAGAACCGCGCGTTCTGGGTCGGGAACTTCTACCACATCAACCGGCGCGCGGTGCAGGGCTGGGACAGGTGGCCGGCCGCGTGGGTGATTCCGGCCGAGCAGCGCAATCCGGTCGGCCTCTCGCACGTGCTCCGCATTCTGACCATGGGCGATGTCGAAGTCCGGCGCGCGACGGCGCCGTTCACGGCGGGCGGCCGCCCGTTCGCGGCGGGCAGCTACGTCATCCCGATGCAGCAGCCGTATGCCTCCTTTGCGCAGACCATGCTCGAGGTGCAGGAGTATCCGGACCTGCGCGAGTATCCCGGCGGTCCGCCGCGTCGGCCCTACGATGTGACGGCGCACACCCTGCCGCTGCTCATGGACGTCGACGCCGTCGCGATCGAGCGCTGGGACGACGCGCCGCCGGCGCTGTCGCCACCGATCGAGCAGGTGGAGTGGCAGTTCGCGCTGCCGGCGGCACTCACGGGCCGTCGGGCACCGCGCATCGCGATCTACAAGTCGGCGCAGGAATCGATGGAGGCGGGCTGGACGCGCTGGGTCTTCGACATGCACCGCCTCCGCTACGACACGCTCAAGGACGCGCGCGCACGACAGGGCGATCTGCGCCGCGACTACGACGTCATCCTGCTCCAGTCGCAGAGCCCGGAATCGATTCGCGAAGGACACGATGTCGGCTCGCTTCCCGCCGAATACACGGGCGGTCTCGGCGACGCGGGTGTCGCCGCGCTGCGCGACTTCGTGCTTGCCGGCGGCCGGCTCGTCGCCATCGAGGAGGCAACGGACTTCGCCGTCGAGCTGTTCGCGCTGCCGGTCAGGAGCGCCGTCGCGGAGCTGGAGCCGCAGGACTTCTACGTGCCCGGCTCGATCCTCCGCATCGATGTGGACGCCGCCGACCCGCTCGCGGGCGGCGCGGGCAGCGTCGTGCACGGCTGGTACTGGGGTGATTCGCGCGCGTTCGATGTGACGGGCGACGGCGTCCGCATCGTCGCGCGTTATGCGGCCGGCAATCCGAAGGCTTCCGGCTGGATCCTCGGTCCGGAGCACATTGCCGGCAGACCCGCTCTCGTCGCGGCGGACGTCGGCGAGGGCTCGGTCGTCCTGTTCGGGTTCCAGCCCAACTACCGCGGCCAGACGATCGCGACGTGGCCGCTGCTGTGGGCGGCGCTCACCCGCTGAGCCATGCGCAGGTAGCGAACACCGGCGGGATTTCCGACACGCCGGTGCGAAATGAACCGGTGGGCGGATGCGCGTCATCCGCCCGCGCACCGCCTACACCACATCGGGCGATCCCCTACAGACCTGCCGCTGCGGCCGCAGCATCCTGGGAGTAAACCAGGAGGCGTTCATGTACCATCGAATACTCGTCCCACTGGATGGCACGCGTTTCGGCGACCACGCGCTGCCGTACGCCATATGGATCGCCTCGCGCACGGGCGCCAGCGTGGAGCTGGTCCACGTGCACCGCCGGCAGGAGCTGGATGCCGGCATCGACGCGCTGCCGGTATATCACTTCGAGCACGTCGAGGTGGCGGATGCCCGCCGTGACCGGGAAGCGCTGAAGGCGGAGATCGATCTGCTGGAGGAGCGTGCGGCGGACATCGAACTGCGCTTCGGCGTGCGCACGACGACCCGTGTGCTGCACGGCGCACGGGCGCACGCGCTGGAGCAGGAGGCGCACGATTTCGTCGCGGACCTGGTCGTCATGGCGACGCACGCGCGCAGGGGGGTGGCTCGCCTCGTGTATGGCGATCTCGCGCATCAGCTCCTGCACGACTTCAACGTGCCGATGCTCGCGGTGCACCCGCCCACGACCGATGCGCCGCTGGGCAGCGGCGAGCTCACCCACTTCCTCGTACCACTCGACGGCTCCGCGTTCTCCGAGCAGGTCCTCGATGTGGTCGGCCCGCTCGCGACGCAGCTGGGCGCACGGCTCTCGCTGTTGCACGTGTGCTCCAACCGCACGCTGAAGACGAACGGGCTGCAGAACGGGAACGGCGAGCGCGACATCCCGCACCGCACGGACGCGATCCACTACCTCAACGAGCTCGCGGACCGGATGGCGTCGAAGCTGCCCGAGCCGAAGCTCCTGGTCGTCGAGTCCGACGATCCGGCGCGCGCGATCGTCGACGCACTCGAGGCTGCGCCCGGAGCCGCGCTCGCCATGGCGACGCACGGGCGGAGCGGCCTGTCCCGCGTGATCCTCGGGAGCGTGGCCGACACGGTGGTGCATGCTACGAATCAGCCGGTGCTGCTCTACCGGCCGCGACTCGCCCGCCTGCCGTACGGCGACCTGGCCGCCGCACTCAGGATAGAGGACCGCTAGCCGGCCCCGCGCCAAGGGAGGGCCCCGCGGTGCATCGACCGCGGGGCCCTCCTGCTGTCTGGCGTGCTTCCTGCCCTTCTGCCGGCCGTTCATACGGACAGGCCACGAATCCACACGGGAGGACGACGTGGAGGGGATGTACAGGAAGCTCGCACTCGCGGTCGGCATCAACACCGTGCTGATGTATCTGATCACCTACGTGAACATCGCACAGCTCAGCCACTGGGAGAACAACATCAACCGCGTCTACATGGCGCTGCTGATGGCCGCGCCCATGGTCATCATCATGCTGCTCGTGATGGGGTCGATGTTCAGGAACGCGAAGCTCAACCTCGGCGTGCACCTGGGCGCGGCAGGCGCGATCGTGGTGCTCTTCTTCCTCATCCGGACGCAGACGCCGGTCGGCAACGAGCAGTTCCTCCGGTCGATGATACCGCATCACTCGAGCGCCATCCTGATGTGCGAGCAGTCCGCGATCACGGATCCGGAGATCATCGAGCTGTGCGGGGAGATCGTGCGGGCCCAGAAGGAGGAGATTGCACAGATGAAGGACATACTCGGGCGCTACTGAGGCCCGGCTGGCCGGTCGTTCGATCAGGGCGTGCCGAAGCGCGTGTCCATGGCGATGCCGGTCTCCTGGAGGAACTTCGTCGGCAGCTCGCCACCGATGAAGACGAACACGTCGTCGTTCTCGATCGTGGTCGTGCCGGCGGGCTCCGCCGCGACCATGACGTTACGTTCGCCGATCGCGCGGACTTCGCTGGACCACAGCGGCGTGACGATCCCGCTGCGCACCGCCTCCACGAAGCGCTCGCCGTTGGCGGGCTTGACCCGGGCCAGGCGCTCGCGCCGGTACGACAGCCGAACGCGTGTATCCGGCTGACCGGCCAGCATGAGCGCCGCCTCGACGGCGGAATCGCCGCCACCGACCACCAGCACCCGCCGGCCCGCGAACGACTCGGGCTCGGCCAGGCCGTAATACACGTTGCTGCCGTCCTCGCCCGGCACGCCGAGTCGACGCGGAATGCCGCGCCGGCCGATCGCGAGGATCACGCGGCGCGCGGCATAGCTGCGCGCGGGCGTACGCACGACGAAATGATCGCGCGCCCGCTCGATCCGTTCGACGAGGGCATCGTTCACGATCGGCAGTCCCGATGCCCGTGCGACCTCGGTCCAGATCGAGATGAGCCGCTCCTTCGAGATCTCGCGCTCGCGGATGCGGCCGTGGCCCGGAATCTCGAGTGCGTGCGTCATCACGAGCTTCCGGCGCGGGTAGTGCCGTACTGCGCCGCCGACATCCGGCTCCTTCTCCAGCACGACGAACCGCATGCCGGCCTTCTTCAGATGCAGCGCCGCGCTCAGGCCGGCCGGGCCGCAGCCGATCACGACGACATCGAGCATGTCGCCCGCTGCACGGCCGCGCGACTTCGCGATCCCGGCGACGCACTGGCGGCCCTGCTCGAACGCGTTGCGGACGAGACCCATGCCGCCCAGCTCGCCGATGATGAAGATGCCGTCGACGTTCGTCTCGAAGTTCTCGCGGATGCGCGGCAGCTCGACGCCGCGCGTCGCGGTGCCGAAGACGAGGCGGATGGCAGTCATCGGACAGACGCGCTCGCACAGGCCGTGACCGACGCAGCGTGCGGGCGCCACGGCCGCGGCCTGACCGCCGACCATGGCGAGCACGTCCTCGGGACACGCATCGACGCACGCGCCGCTGCCGATGCACAGCGCGCCGTCGACGATCGGGTGCAGCGACACCGGCTCGTGCAGGCCGTAATCGAGCGCCGCCTGCCGCATCTCCATCCCCTGGCGCTCGCGCGCGCGGCGGATCAGGATCGCGGGCAGCACGGCCGCGGCCGTGAGCACGATGCCGACCGCCCAGACGAGCAGCGACTCGTTCATGCGTGGGTCAGAACCCCCACGTGAGGCGCAGCTCCAGCCGCGTGCCCGACGCCGCCTGCGCGAGCGAATGCACGGCCAGTGCACTGATCGAGCTGCGGCGCCCGAGCAGTACGGTGGCGTCGCCCTCGATCTCGTGTGCAATGTCCGGTCGAAGCTCCGACCCGCGCTCCATCCGGTAGCCCGCACGCATGAACAGCCGGCCCGCCGTGATGCCGAGTCCGGCCGCGGCATCGATCGTCCGCGTCGCACCGTACTCCCACAGTCCGGCCGCCACGTCGATGTCCAGGTTGCCCGGCAGCCGCGACACGTAGAGCCGGGCGGACCCTCCCTGTGATCGCGGCTCCGCGCCGGGGCTCACGGCGCCGTTGATGCCGAGCGAGACCCGTCCGATCGGCAGCCAGGCGCCCGCGTCGACGCGCCCGCGCCCGGACAGGACCGCGGCACTGTCGACGATGCCGACGCGATAGGGGTGGTACCGCCGATATCCGACCTGCACGCGGGCGCCGCCGCTCGACTGGAGTGCGGCGTGCGCTCCGCCCCAGCGCAGGCCGAACGCACTGCTGTCGGAGCCCTCGACCAGTGCGTCGCCCCACAGGCTGAGCGGCCCGGCGGTGAACGAGTGCCGCGTCGACAATGCCATCAGGCTGCGGCCGACCGGCACGTCGCTCAGGTACCGGAGCGCGCTCACACTGCTGCGGTAGCGGAAGCCGGCACTCCGACCGTGCGCTTCCGCCGACAGCGACACCCGCGGGTAGCGCGTCGAGGGCGCACCGGTCCCGTAACCGGGCTCGAAGCCGGCTTCCGCCGCGACGCTGACACCGGTGCCGACCGCGAGTGACAGGCCGTCCCATGCACCGCCGACCGGATCGTGCAGCGATGTCAGCCGGCCGAGCCCGATGCGCAGCGGGCCCGCCCGGGACTCGAGCCGTGCGGAGTAGACGCGCAGCTGTGTGCCCGGCGCGCCGATCGACGATGCCGCGCTGCCGCGATGCTCGGCCCGTGCGAACACGTGCACGCTGCTGCGACCGGGCAGGTTCGTCATGCGCAGCGACAGCGCCGCGCCCGGAGTGGCATGGCTCACGGTCGCCTGCCCGACCTCGTATCGCGCCCAGCGCGTCTCCGACATGATGTAGCCGGACACGCTCGGGCCCGCTTCGCGCAGCGGCACCTGCTGCCGCGGCGCGGCCGCCGGCCCGGGCTGCACCGCCGTGTCCCGTGCCGGCGGCGCTGCCGTCTCTGCCGCCGACGGCGCGAGTCCCGCGATCGGCGCCGGAACGGCCCGCCGCAGCTCCGCCTCCACCACCTGACCGCGCGTCAGTGCGAACGCCGGTCCGGCAAACGCCAGCAGCGCGCGCGCCGAGTCGGCCGCAACGACGGCAAGACGTCCGCGCGCCGCATTCGTCCGCAGCACGAGCAGTGTATCACCCGCGTGCAGCACGACCGGCGTCAGGAGCTCCAGATGCAGGTCCGCACCGGCGATCAGCACGATCCGCCCGCGCACCGTGCGGACCGTGTCCGGCGTCTGCCCGCGCGCGCGCGCCGGCGTGCCCGCCAGCGCAACCACTGCCGTACAGAGCAGGAGGATGCCGCGTGTGCTCATGCGTCGCCTCGCGGATGGCAGCTCAGGCAGGCCGGCGTGGTGTATGTGTAGCCCGACCGCTCCCTGTGCTTGTCGTCCATCCGCGCCTGGCTGTGCTCGTGGCAGTTCAGGCAGCTGACGGTCGAGAGGCCCTGCCCGTCGTGGCACTGCGTGCACGCGCTCCATCTGCCCCGGTGCGCGCCCGAGTAGATCGGGAAACGCGCATCGTGGTCCGCCCAGACCGCGCCGCGGAACGTCTGCAGCGTGTGACACTGGAGGCAGTCGGCCGCGAAGCCGAAGCTCGGATGCACGCGGTCGTAGTCGTCCTGGTGGCATGCGATGCAGTCGCGCGGCCCGGTGGTCGCATAGATGAGCGCGAAATCGGGTGGCGCGTGACACGACTGGCAGGCGATCCGGATGTGCGCGCCCTCGAGCGGGTATCCCGTCTCGCGGGCGTGCTCGAACCGCGCGCCCCGCCACGTCAGCACGCCGTGACAGCTCTCGCACGTCGTGCGGAATCCCGCCGTCTCGTGCTCCGGCGATGCCGCTCGGTAGTCATCGGCGTGACACGAGAAGCACTCGGTCGGGAGTGGCGTGAACCGATCTGCGCTGCCGGTGCCGTGGCATGCCTCGCACTCCACCTGACGGTGCCGGCCGGTGAGAGGGAAGCTCGTGCCTGCGTGCGCGTCGCGGCGCCCGCTCGCCGCGAAGCTCTTCGTGTCGTGGCACGATGTGCAGCTCGTGCCCAGACTGCCGCCGTGCACATCGACATGGCAGGTCGCGCATTCGCCCTCCGCGACGTGCGGCTCATCGAAGCGCAGCGTGAGGTGGCAGCTGCGGCAGTCCACTGCCGAGTGCTGCCCGCTCAGCTGGAACGATGTGCCCGAATGGTCGAAGTCGACATCCTCGCGCAGCGGCGACCAGCCGCCCGGCTGGTGGCAGCTCGCGCACGCGAGCGTGCCGGCGCCGTGAGGCGAGCGGCTCTGCGCGAGCGCCGCCGCGCCATCCGGCTGCGGCCGCGCACACGTCGTCACCAGCAGCGCCGCGACCAGCACCGCGACACCCGTCAGCACACGGCTTTGCGCATCACGCACCATGGCAATCCTCGCAGCGTATCGACAGCGGGGTGTAACGCAGGATGATCGCTCCCTGCGGCGCAGGCTCGGGGACGTGACACGCGCGGCACACCACTCCGGCGTGGGCCCCCTCGAGCGGATAGCGCGTGGTCGAATGGTCGAATCGCGTCGCCCGGTCGAACCCGTCCACGCCGTGGCAGTCACCGCAGCCGCGGCCGGCCGAGCGGCCACCGTGCGGGTCGGCCGCCGCGTGGCACGCCTCGCACTCGCGCGGGGCACGCGACCGCTCCGGCGTGTGACAGGACGCGCACGCCACGCCGGCATGACCGTGCTCCAGCGGGAACGATTCGTGGCGCACTGCCGTCGGCTGCCACGACCCCGTCATGTGACAGCGCGCGCACTCCGTCCGCCCCTGCGCATCCGCATAGGCACGTCCGTGCGGATTGACCGACGCGTGACACCCGCTGCACGTCATGTCCCGCACCACGAAGCTCAGCCGCCCCGCCGACTGCTGCCTGTGACACTGCGCGCACGACAGCAGGACGTGCGCGCCATCGAGTGGGAACCGCGTGCCGGCATGCTCCCGCGTCCCGAACGCCGCCGGCGACCACGCCCTCTCGCCGTGACAGGCCACGCAGTCCGCGCCCGCACCCGAGTCCCGCTTCGCACCCGGATGCGCCTGCACGTGGCACGACCGGCAGTCGCGCACCACGATCCCCGGGAACCGCGACGTCGAGGACGCACGCGCGAGCGTCAGCTTGATGCGCGCATCGTTGCGCGCCGGACTGCGATGGCAGGCGCCGCACTCCAGCCGCGCGTGCGCCTCGCGCAGCCTGAAATCCGTTCGGTCGTGATCGAAGCGCGACGGGTCGAAGCCGCTGCCGAAGTCGCGCCAGCCGCTCGTCGTGTGACACGTCGAGCACGTCGCGCCCTGCGCACCCCGATGCGGATCCGTGTGGCACGACGTACAGCTCTGGTGCGCGACCCCGCGGTATTGCGTGACTCGCTGCTTCGTCGCGTGACACGCGCTGCACTCGACACGGCGGTGCGCCCCCGTCAGCCGGAACGACACGGCGGAGTGATCGAACCCATCCGCCTCCGTCCACCTCGTTTCCGCGTGGCACGAGGCACAGTCCTGCGCGCCGAACTGGCGGCCGTGAGAATCGTCGGGCTCGTGGCAGGATCTGCACGTCGTGGCAAGGCCGAGGAACGTGCGCTCGAGCGCGGCCGCCGTCTTCTTCTCCGCACGCAGCGCCGGGCTGCGCACGAAGTCCGCCCGATGGCACGAGCGGCAGCTCACCTCCGCGTGCGCCGAGCGCAGCGTGTAGCCGGTCGACGCGTGATCGAACGCCGTCGTGTCCAGGCGGATCAGCGCGAAATCACGACCGTAGTGCTCCGCGTGACAGGACCCGCACGACTGGTCCCGCACGGTCGCGTGGTAGCCGAGCGATGCCTTCACCCGCTCGCCCAGCGATTCGTGACACGCCAGACACCGGTCGGTGCCCGCACCACGCTGACCCAGCTGATGGCACGACGTGCACTGCCGGATCCCCTCCAGCTGCTCGTGCACAGCCGAGAGCCGGCCCGGAGACAGCACCTGCGCACGCGCGGGAGCACCGCCGCCACTCAGCACGGCCGCGACCACGAGCACCGCGCACAGCCGCCCCCGCTTCCCACTCACGGCGTCCACCCGTAGCCGAACGCGATCGCGACCGCGATGTGGACCGCCAGTACGAGCAGCATCACGATCGCGAGCGGGAGATGGAACGCGTGCCAGTAGCCGAACAGGCGCTGCAGCGGCTCGAGCAGCGCGCGCTCGCGGCTCAGCCGGCGATGCCGCTCCACGCTGCTCAGAATCTGCTCACGCACCGACGGCGGCGCAGGCAGCACGCCCACCGTGCGCGCGAGCTGACGATGCTCCCGCCCCGCACGCAGATCCATGACCGCCGCCGTCCCCAGCGCGGCCAGCACACCGCGGCTCGGCGCCACCGGCACCAGCCACCGCTCCAGCCGGGCCGCGTACGCACCGGCCTGCTCTCGCAGCGCGCTCAGCAGCGCACGCTGCTCGCTCTCGATCTCCTGGAGCGTCCGCGCGCGGCCATTCACGGCATGCGGGATCCGGACGTACACGTACCGACCCAGCACGCCGCTCGCCACCACGACGATCATGCTCCAGAACGCGATCGCCACCAGGCCCCGCACCCGGAAGCTGGTATGCAGCACCACGAGGAACGGACCCAGCGTGCAGAGGAAGATGTGCAGCGACAGCCAGTCGCGGAGCCGGCCCGCGCGGCTCAGCAGCGGCCACCGCTTCCGCGTCGAGTACAGCAGCACGCCCGCCGCCATCATCGCCGCCCCCGCGATGCCGAGACGGTTACCGATCCGGCCGGTGGGCGCAAAGATCTCGTGACCGCCCGCGAACGGTCGCTCCGCCAGCGGCGTGACGTAGTACTCCAGCCCCTGCAGCAGCAGCGCCGCCGCTACGACGAGCCAGGTGACGACCAGCCCGATGTGGTAGATGCGTCTCAAACGGTTCTTCGGTGCACGGCGATATACGCGGAGAGCTCGGCGGGAAGACCGGATTCTACGGTAGCGCTACTTCTTTACATAATCAAGCACCGAAGCAGTAACGGCGTGGTTCGGCGGAACTTGCACGGCCGGCGCCGGGCGCCACCGAAGGACGCGCGGTATCTCGGACCGTGTACGCACGCACGGACCGGCCGAGCGTCCGTCGGTACGTCACGGGTCCGGCGCCGCCGACTACGCGCCGCCGACGGCCGCGACCACGCGCTCCAGCCGGGCCTTCACGTCCGCGGCGAGCGGCGCGATCGCGTCATTGCCGGCGAGCGAAAGGGCGGCCTCCGGGTCCATGATCGAGACCACGCTCGTGCCCTCGTCGTCACCCGCATGCACCACGACGTTGCACGGCAGGAGCAGGCCGATCTCCAGCTCGCTGCTGAGGGCGCGGTGCGCGAGCGGCGGATTGCACGCGCCGAGGATCACGTAGGGTCGGAAATCGACATCCAGCTTCTTCTTCAGGGTCGCGCGCACGTCGATCTCGGTCAGGACGCCGAAGCCCTCCGCGGCCAGTGCGTCGCGGACGCGCGCGACGGCTTCCTCGTACGGTGCATCGATCGTCGTCCCGAACCCATAGGAAAGGGCCAGCTTGGTCATGTTCGCCTCTTCATCCGCTCGTGATCAGCGCACGTTTCTGTACATCAGGTCGATGATCTCGTCGTACATCGTCTCGGCCGCATCGCCGCCCGCCCGCATCGCCGACGTCGCGCAGTGCTTCAGGTGGTTACGCATCAGCTCCCGGCCGACGCTCCGGAGTGCCTCCTGTACCGACGCGATCTGCGTCAGGATGTCCGCGCAGTAGCGATCCTCGTCGACCATGCGTTGCAGGCCGCGGACCTGGCCCTCGATGCGGCGCAGCCGCTTCAGGTTCCTGTCCTTGATTCCCGCATCCACGCCGACCGCCTTGCGGGCAGTCTCGCTGCCGTCGTCGTGCGCCGTGCCGCAGCCGCACGCGACCACGTTCATCTCCGCCATCCGTCCTCCTGCTGAGCCGTGTCCGTTCCCTGCAATATAGCCCCCGGGCCTATGTCCGCCCAGTCTCCGCCGCGGCGCGGCGCGCGCGGAGGTAGATGAACCAGTAGGTCGCGCCGACCAGGACGACGCCGCCGATGATGTTGCCGATCGTGACGGGCAGCAGGTTGTGGAGCAGGAAGTTCGGCCAGGTCAGGGCGGCGTGCTGAGCCGGAGCGGATTCGACGGTGTGCCAGAAGGCGTCGTCCGCGTGAGTCCGGATGAGGATGCCGAGGGGCACGCTGTACATGTTGGCGATGCTGTGCTCGAAGCCGGCGGCGACGAAGGCGGAGATGGGGAAGATGACGGCGAGGATCCGGTCGGTGGTGGTGCGCGCGCTGAAGGAGAGCCAGACGGCGAGGCAGACGAGGCCGTTGGCGAGAATCCCGAGCACGAGGGCCTGGAGGAAGCCGAGGCGGACCTTGTGCGTCGCGGTCGCGAGCACGACGCTGCCGATCGCGCCGTCGTCGAATGCGTACTGGCGACCGAGCAGGACGAGGATGACGGTGCCGATCGCGCCGAGGAAGTTGCCGGCGTAGACGAGCGTCCAGTTACGAATCAGCGCAGTGTGGCTGAGTCTGCGGCTCGCCCAGGCCATGATGATGAGCGTGTTGCCGGTAAACAGCTCGGCGCCGCCGACGACGACGAGGATGAGACCGAGCGAGAAGACGAGGCCGGAGAGGAGGCGCGTGAGGCCGGGCGGCAGCACGCCGGCGGCGCCCGAGGCGACGGTGGCGGCGAACATCGCGCCGAGGGCGATGAACGCGCCGGCGAGCACCGCGAGGGCCAGCGTGCTGACGGCGCCGAGCTCCGCCTTGGCGACGCCGATCGACTCGGCCCTGAGTGCCATTTCCGGCGGGAGCAGTGCGTCGAACCGTGAGGACGTATCCACGGCGCCTCCCCATGCGTTTCAGTGAGGACATCGTCGCGGACGCCGACGTGGCGTATCTCGACGGCACGTTCTACGCCGATGGCGAGATCCCGGGCCGGGACGACGGTTCAGCTCACCGCATGCCCCTCGGACTTCTCCGCATCCTCCCGTGTGTGATGCACCGTGCCCTCCGGATGCTCCGGCGGAGCATACAGCGTGTAGAGCTTGAGCGACTTCTCGCCCGTGTTGCGGATGTTGTGCCGTGCGCCCGCGGGCACGACGACGGCCATGTCGCTCTCGATGCGCGTCGTCTCGCCGTCGATCTCGACTTCGCCCTTCCCCTTCTCCACGCGGAAGAACTGGTCGGTGTCCTCGTGCACCTCTTCGCCCAGCTCATCACCGGGCTCGAGCGCCATCAGGACCAGCTGCATGTGCGGTCCCGTATACAGAACTCGCCTGAAATCAAGATTCGTCTCGGTCTGCTCTTCGATGTCGCCGATGAAGCCCTTCATGGAGTCCTCCCGTTGAATCGGTGAGTGTGCTCGAGCGCGGGCCCCTCCGCACCCGGGAGCGCGTCCGGCCGCCCGAAGCCAGCACATCGAAGCTACGCGGGCAGGAGCGCCGCGACGTAGATCCATTCTGCTGATCTGTCGTAGGGCCTTTCCCGATCGTTCGCGGAATCGCCCGACGCACATCCGCCAGGCGCGCACGGCTGGCCCGCCATGGCGATTGTTGCGAGGCACCGCAGCGTGTTACGTTGTTCGATACTCCCATCGCGCACTCACCTGCTCAGCCGATCTGCCGTGAAATCAGCAGCCTTCCTCATTGGACTGTCCGCCGCAGCTGCGCTGACCGCGTTCGGTCTGCCGGAAGACGATCGGTCGGGCGACGGGACGCCAGTCGTCCTGGTCGACGCGGCACCGACGGTGGCCTGGCTCCGGCCGGACGGCCCGGTCCGCGTGGCGCTGCAGGCGGGCCACTGGAAGGCGGCCGAGGCGCCCGACGAGCAGGCGCAGCTGCGGAGCAACGGGACGCGCGGCGGCGGGAAGGCCGAGTGGGAGATCAACCTGGGGATCGCGCGGCGCACGGCGGCCCTGCTGGAGGAGGCCGGCTACGTGGTCGACATCCTGCCGACCACGATTCCGCCCGGTTACTGGGCGGACCTGTTCATTGCGATCCATGCCGACGGCAGCGCGGACCGGTCGATCTCGGGGTATCGAGCGGCCGCACCGCGACGGGACCGCACCGGCCGCGCGGCCGAGTTCGCCGATCTGCTGACCCGTACGTACGGCGTGGCGACGGGGCTGCCGCACTATCCTCTGATCACGCGCCGCATGCGTGGCTACTACGCGTTCAACTCACGGCGCTACCATCATGCGCTCCATCCGATGACCGTGGGCGTGATCCTGGAGACGGGCTTCCTGACGAGTCCGCGTGACCGCCGGATCATCGTCGGCGGACAGGATCGTGCCGCACGCGGCATCGCCGATGCCGTGGTCCGGTTCCTGGAGCCGCTCGTCGCCGAGATGCAGAGCGCGAGCGCGACGATGACGGATCGGCCTCAGCCGGCCACACCGGCGCGAGCCGCGCTCACCGACCCAGCAGCGACAGGATCAGAGCAGTAACGTCCTCCTGGCGGGGCCGTGCGCCGACCGCCGCCTGCACGCGCGCACGCAGCGCCGTGCCCTCCTCACGGACATGAGCGACGAGCAGCGGGATGCGGCTGTCCTGCGCATCCGGACTGCCGTGCCACGAGCGGTACGGCGCGGAGAAGTAGAACCGCTCCTCGATCGGACGCGAGGAACCGGACCGGGCGAACAGCAGCACATCCCCGGCACGATGGCCGTACGGTCCTGCCGCCAGTGCATCCATCCGGCGCTCGAAGTCCAGCAGATCCGGTCGCGGGTTCCGCGCGAGATACTCGCGCAGCGGGACGAGCGCGCCGCCATCCCAGACCTGGAACGGCACTGCCGGCTGTGTCGGCGGCCGCGGCGGGCGCGCGAGAATGAGGTCAAGCGTGCCCTGGAGCGCGGGCACGCCGGCGCCGGTGCGATTGGCCGCATCGAACGCGCGCACGACCGGGAGCACGTCTTCCTCGAGGCGCGGCGGCCGCGTCCAGTCGCACGTGCCCGCCCCGGCCGCACACGTGGAACGGTCGGCGAGGTAGACGTAGGCGAAGGCGCCCTGATACGCGACGGTCGCCTGGAAATCGCGTTCATCGTCCTCCAGCGTGAGCTTCAGCGGGCGCACGCGAAAGCCGACCTGCTCGAGCACCGCCACCGGCTCGTCCTCGCCCTCTGCACTGAGCGCATGGCGGTCATCGGTCAGCACGGGCGTGTGTCCGTGATCGGCGACGACCAGCACGTACGTATCCTCGAGCGCGCCGGCGCGGCGATAGATTTCGAGGATCCGCGCGATCGCGGGATCGATCGCATCCGTGACGTACGCGCGCTGGCTGGCGAGCGGCTCTGATGCGACGTGCGTGTACAGGTCGACGCCCGGGAAGTAGATGACCTGGAGGTCCGCGACGCCGTGGGTCCCGATCGCATCCGCGACATTGTCGATCGCGGCCAGGTCGAGCCCGATGTACGCCTCCTGCTCGACGCTCTCATCCTCCTCCGTGACGCCGGACAGCGCGGCGGCGATCAGATCGTCGAGCGCGTCGGCGGCGGGGACGATCAGCAGGTCGGCACCGCGATGGATGTGCGACAGCGAGACGTACGCTCGCACGTCCGCGCGCTCGTACACCGTCGGCACGCGGAGCGCGCGGCCGAGCAGGTCGTCCGTATAGGACGCGAGCGCATCATCGATCCCCTCGACGCTCACCGGTGCGGGTGCGTAGAAGCGCATCTCCTCGCGCACGAACCATTCGTTGCCGGGCACTCCGCTGTGTGCGGGTCCGGCACCCGTGAACAGCGACGTCCACGCCGCGATCGTGGTGGACGGCAGGATGCTCATCACGCCCGGGACGGCGTAGCCGTGGTCGAACAGTCGCGCCTCCCGTTCCGCGCCGAGCAGACCGGCAATGGCGGGAGCGCGGCCGCTGCGCACCGCGGCGAGCAGCTCGTCATCGCCCACGCCGTCCAGCGCGAACACGAGCACGCGCGGACCCGTGCCCGCCGGCCGCATCGGCTCGCGCAGCTGCCGCTCGCCCCCGCCCGCGACGAGGCCGAGCATCTCCGCTGCCGGCGGCCGCGCCACGAGCAGATACGCCACTCCGGCGGCAGCCGCGGCGACCGCACCGGCAATCCAGGCCCATCGTGTTCTCATGGATCTCCGGACAGGGTTCGGGGACGCGTCCTTACAGATCGGGTCCGGCCGCCGCGGTAGACTGAGGCGTGCCGGGCGGATCGGTACCCGGCTCCGGCACGACGCATGCGCCGGCTCAGCGGACCAGCCGCTCCGGCACGCTCACACGGATCACGCCGCGGAGATCGCCGACGCCGTATCCGGTCGCGCGATCATCCGGATAGCGCTGCGCGAGCGTCGCCCGCACCTCGGGTGCGATCGAGTCAGGGGGGCCATGACATTGGACGCAGAGCGGCACGATGCCGAGCGGCTCGTAGTAGCGATATCCGCCTTCGGGCGCGCGCTGCACGTACTGCGCGGGCGGCTCGCCGGTGGTCGCGGCAATCGTCGTGAAATGCGTGAGCGCCTCGACCTCGAGAGAGTCCGGCGCATTGCGCGGGTTGCGAACGCGCGTGGACGTCCGCTTCACCGCGACACCGCTGCCCAGCTCGCGTGCGATCGAGTCGGTGAGCGCACCCGCTTCCAGCGCGCACACCTCGATTGCGCTCGCCGTGCCGCCGCTGTCGATCGCTGCGGTCAGTCGCTGCACGAGCGTCTGGCGCAGACGCTGCGCGGCCGCCGCACCGACCTCCGCCACTGCCGCCTCGTCGGCCATGGTCGTGTCGGCGGGCTCGGTCCGTTCACAGGCGGCGCTCACCAGGAGGACGGATATTCCGAGCACACGATATCGGGGCCGCATGGCTGCCTCCTCGCGCGTTGCCGCAGCGGAACCGGCCGCCACGCGCGGCCGGCCGCGCTGCCTGCGCCCAGTGTAGCCGGCTCCGGACGCGGACGCGAGCCGGGAAATGCCTGATACGGGGTGGAAAATCACCGACAGACGGAGGGTGACATGGACAACCTGCTCTTCAGCACCCGCAGTCTCCTGACCATGCTGCACGGCATCGTGCTCGGCGGCGGCGCGCTCATCGCCGTCGGAGCCGCGCTGTTCGCGCTCATCGCCATGCGCGCCTCGGCCGACGGTGCCGCGACCGATGCGCAGGCGCGATATGTCGGCTGGCTGCTCGTCGCGGCCGCGGTCCTGCTCTGGCTCGCCGTGATCGCCGGCACGTACGTGTCGTTCCCGCCCTACCGAGCCACGCCACCGGAGGGACTGACCGATCTCAGCCAGTACCCGCGGGCGCTGATCCGCTCCGATGCGTCCACCGCGTGGCTGCACTCGATCGCCATGGAGTCGAAGGAGCACATGCCGTGGATCGCCGCCATGCTCGCCACCGGCGTCGCGTTCACGGGCACGAGGTATCGCGGCCGACTGCTGAGCGATGCGCGCCTGCGCGGCCCCGCCATCAGCCTGCTCTCGATCTGTTTCGTCCTCGTCGCCGCCATCTCCATGCTCGGCATACTCATCAACAAGGTCGCACCGCTCCAGTGAACGGGAGAACACACATGTCGACTGCCGAAACCAGTACCGGCGTGCTGCCCAACGGCGCAGCACTCGCCGCGTTCCTCGCCGCAGGGATCGGCGCATTCGCGATGGGACTCGTCATCATCCTCAACGAGATCGGCGTGTTCACGGCGCCATCGCTCTACGAGCCGGCGGGCGGGGTCACCGGCCGCACGGCCATCGCCGTAGTCATATGGCTCATCGCATGGGCGGTGCTGCACAACCGGTGGAAGGGGCGTGACATGCAGGCGCGCGGTATCCATGCCGCAACGCTCCTCCTCGCCGCACTCGGCATCGTGCTCGCGTTCCCGCCGGTCTGGTCGCTGCTGTGACCACGCGCGTCGGAGCGGATCGTTGCAGCGCTGCGAGCGTCATCCGCTCGCAGCCGCCGCCAGGAGGATTACTCGATCAGGAAGTTCATCATCATGCCCATGTCCTCGTGCTCCAGGTTGTGACAGTGGAGCATGTAGAGCCCGCGATGTGAGTCGAAGCGCGCGGCTACCTCGACCCGCTCGCCCGGGTACACAAGCACCGTGTCCTTGGCGCCGGCCTCCCACGGGAAGACGCGGCCGCGCCCGCCCGTCCGCGACAGCACGCGGAAGTGGACCGCATGCATGTGCACCGGATGCGGGAACGGACTGTCGTTGACGAACGCCCACGTCTCCGTGCTCCCGAAGGGAATGCGCTCGTCGATCCGCTCCATTTCGTACGGCCGGCCATTGATCGAGTGCGTCATCATCATGCTGTCGAACCGGAACGTGCGCGCGCGACTCGAGGCCGCCGGATCCGCCGGCGACTCGAACGGCAACACTGATGGAATGGACACCGGCTCCGCCACGGCCCGCGCGACGCGGAACTCCATGACGTCCAGCGCCGTGCCCTGCGGCAACCCGCGCCGCATGCCGCCCATCCCCATGCCCATCCCCATGCCGCCCATCGCGGACGGCGTCGGGAACGACAGCGAAACGAGCCGCACCCGCGTCCCGACCGCGAGCGCGGAGAAGTCGACCAGCAGGTCCGCCCGCTCACCCGTCGCGACATCGACCCAGGGCACCGCCACCGGCGCCGGCAGGAAACCCGCGTCCGCCCCGATCAGCACCAGCGGTTCGCCGTCCGAGCGGGCAATGCGGAAGATCCGCGCATTCGATCCGTTCAGCACGCGCAGCCGGTACAGCGCCGTGTCCACCTCCACGAACGGCGAGCGCACTCCGTTCACGAACACCGTGTCGCCCAGCAGGCCCTCCATCATGTCGTGGCCCGCCGGCGCATACACGAGCGCGCCGCTCGCATCCACCCGCTTGTCCGCAATCAGCAGCGGCAGCTCGCGCGCTCCCGCCGGCAGACCCAGCGCGTCCTCCGAGGCGTCCCGCACCAGCAGCAGCCCCGCCATGCCCTGATACACCTGCGCCGCCACTCGCATGTGCGCGTGCGGATGATACCAGTACATCCCCGCCGGATCGGTGACCTCGAAGTCGTACTCGTAGCTCGCCCCCGCACCAATCGCCAGGCGCGGATGACCGTCCGATGCCTCCGGCGGCCGCAGGCCGTGCCAGTGCACGATCGTCGGCTCGTCCAGCTCGTTGCGCAGCGTCACCCGCGCCCGCGAACCCCGCCGCGCCTCCAGCGTCGCGCCCGTCGCCGCCGACTCGCCCAGCGTCCACACCGGTGAGGTCACACCCGGCCCCACTTCCGCCACGTCCCGCCGCGCCGTCAGTACCAGCCCGTCCATGCCCAGCACCCGCGGCACCCGCAGCGGACCCGGCTCGATCGCCCCCGCGCTCCCGGCCAGCCCCGTCGCCGGTGTCGCGCACGCGCTCAGCAGCGCCCCCGCCCCGCTCCCCGCGAGCAGACCGCCGGAGGCGATCCGCAGAAAGTCCCGACGTCGCATGTGCCTCCTGCATTTGTGTATGATTGACTACTTGTACTAGCCCCGGCGCCCCGGGTTCCACACCGCCGGTCGCTCGCGCGACCGCTTTCGGATATACTGTGCCGGGACCGCCACCGGCGCGGTCGTTTCCTGGAGCACGCGAACGCGAGCGTACGAGGTGACAGAGATGTTTCGGAACAGGTTCGCCTTCGGCACGGCCGTGCTGTCGTTCCTGGCTGCGGCACCGGTCCTGGCGCAGACAGAGATCGTGCCCTCGATCCATCACGACTTTCGGGTGGTGACGGTGGCCGAGGGTCTCGTGAATCCGTGGTCGATGGCGTTCCTGCCGGGCGGCGACCTGCTGGTCACGGAGCGGCCGGGCCGGCTGCGGATCATTCGCAACGGGCAGCTCCTGCCGGACCCGGTCCCCGGAGTCCCGGAGGTGCTCGCGCAGGGACAGGGTGGACTGCTCGATGTCGTTCCGCACCCGGATTTCGCCTCCAACCGCCTCATCTATCTGAGCTTCTCGAAGCCGCTCGCGGGCGAGGAGGGCGCCACGACCGCGGTGGTGCGCGGCCGTTTCGAGAACGACCGGCTCACGGACGTGGAGGAGATCTTCCAGGCGGAGTCACGCGGCCGCGGGCACTACGGCTCGCGCATCGCCTTCGATGGCAACGGCTACGTCTTCATCACGGTCGGCGACCGCCAGGCGCCGCCACGGGGCGACCTCGCCGCGCATCCGGCGCAGGACATCACGAATCATCACGGCACGATCAACCGCCTGCACGACGACGGCCGCGTGCCCGCCGACAATCCGTTCGTCGGCCGCGCAGGTGCGCGACCGGAGATCTGGAGCTACGGCCATCGCAATCCGCAGGGCCTCGCGATCCATCCGGAGACCGGGGACGTGTGGGCGAACGAGCACGGTCCTCAGGGCGGCGATGAGCTGAACCTCATCACGAAGGGTGCGAACTACGGCTGGCCGGTGATCGGCTTCGGCGTGAATTACGGGAGCGGCGAGCGGATCCACGAGGGCACGCACCGGGAGGGCATGGAGCAGCCTGTGCACGTCTGGGTGCCGTCCATTGCGACATCCGGCCTGCTGATCTACACGGGCGACCGGTTCCCGGAGTGGCGGGGTGACATCTTCGTCGGCGGCATGGTCGGTGAGCAGCTCGCACGACTCGAGCTGGACGGCACGCGTGTGGTGAACGAGGAAACGCTCGTGCGCGGCCTCGGCCGCATCCGGGACGTGCGACAGGGTCCCGACGGCCTCATCTATCTCGCCATCGACGATCGCAGGGGTGGTCCGACGGCGGTCGTGCGACTGGAGCCGGCAAGCCGGGACTGACGGAAGCGTGTCCTACTGTGTCTCCGTGCTTTCGGGACTGGTCGGGATACTGACGCCGAACACTGCGCCGCCATCCGGCGCGTTGGCGGCGCGCACGGTGCCGCCGTGCACGTCGGCGATCGCGCGCACGATGGACAGTCCGAGTCCCGTCCCCCACGCATCCTCCGAGTGGGTGCGGGCCGCATCGACGCGGTAGAAGCGCTCGAAGATGCGCTCGATGTCCTCGGGCGGGATGCCGGGTCCCGTGTCCTTCACCTCGAGCGCGACACGACCCGCATCCCGGGTCACGGACACGTCGACCCGTCCGCCGCGCGGCGTGAACTTGACCGCGTTCTCGACGAGATTCCATACGAGCTGATCGAGCAGTGCCGGGTCGAGGACGGCCTCGATGGAGGCCTGCGCCCGTACGCGCAGCTCGATCTCCTTCGCCTCCGCATCGGCCTGGAGACGCTCGACGACGCGAGCGACCCTGTCGGATACGTCCGTCGTCCGGTGTCGCGGCTGGAGCACACCCGAATCGGATCGCGCGAGCGTCAGCAGGTCCTCGGCGATGCGGGCGAGCCGGTCCACTTCCTGGAGGTTGCTGCCCAGCACGCGCCGGTACTCGTCGGCGTCGCGCTCGCGGCGAAGCGCCAGCTCGATCTCGCCCTTGAGCACGGTGAGCGGCGAGCGCAGCTCGTGACTCGCATCTGCCGTGAACCGCCGCTGCGCCGTGAACGCGTCATCGAGACGCGCGAGCAGTCGGTTCAGAACCTCGACGAGCCTCTCGTACTCACGGATATCGACGTGCGCCGTGATCCGTCGGCCGAGCGTGCCGGCCTGCATTCTCTCCGCCTGATCGATGATCTCATCGACCGGCCGCACCATGCGTCCGCCGAGCCACCAGCCGCCAGCGAACGTCGCGGTGCCGACCAGCAGTGTGATCGCCGCGAGCAGCCACGCGAGTCGTCGCAGCATCTGGTCCCGTCCGCCGAGCGGTGCCGACACCTGCAGTACGTGGCGCGCATGCGCCGGCCCCATCCGCTCCAGCGGGTAGTACAGTGAGCGGATGGGCATGCCCTGGAACTGCTGATCGGTGGTGACGAGGCGACCGCCCGCGGCTTCGTGCAGCGCCGCGCTGTCCAGCGGCAGGTCGGCCGTGATGTACTGCGTGCGCAGCAGGCTCTCGCCGGATGCGCTCCACACCTGCGCGTAGCGATTCAGCTCGCGCACCTGCGCGGCCTCGTCAGGCGTCAGGTCCCACTCGTGGAAGCGCATCCCTCCACCCGGCACATCGGTCAGCGCGCTGGCCTGGATCGATGCGACATTCAGCAGCGATGCCTCGATCTCGCTGTCGAGGAACTCGCGCGCGCCGGCGAGCGCGAGCAGCGATATCGCGATGAGCGCGGTGGTCATCCCGCCGGCCGCACGGCCGGCCAGGCGGAAGCGCAGCGAGCGCGTCACGCGTCCGCATCCTGATAGTCGTGGTGGAGGATATAGCCGACCGACCGCACCGTGTGGATCATCGGCGAACCGAGCCTGCGCAGCTTGCGCCGCAGGTTGCCGACGTGCACGTCGACGACGTTGCTCATCGGATCGAAGTGCAGGTCCCAGACCTTCTCGAGCAGCTCCGTGCGCCGGACCACCTGCTCGGGCCGCAGCATGAAGTACTCGAGGAGCTGGTGCTCCTTGGGCGTCAGGTTCAGGTCGTGCCCGCCGCGGGCAGCGGTGTGCTTGAGGCGATCGATCTCGATGTCGTGATAGATCAGCCGCTCCTGGCGTCCGGCACCGCCGCGCCGCAGCAGCGCGCGCACGCGAGCGAGCAGCTCATCCAGGCTGAACGGCTTCGTGAGGTAGTCGTCCGCACCCGCATTGAGGCCGCGCACGATGTCCTCCTTCGTGTCACGGGCCGTGAGCAGCAGCACCGGCACCTGCTTCTGCTCTCTGCGCAGCTCCTGCACGATCTCGAATCCGTTCCTGCCCGGCAGCATCACGTCCAGCACGATCGCATCGTAGTCGTAGACGTGGGCCATCATGCTGCCTTCTGCACCATCGTGTGCGACGTCCACGGCATACCCGTCCTCGCGCAGCCCCCGGCCCAGGAAGCTGGCGACCTTCCTGTCATCCTCCACCACCAGGATGCGCATCTGACCTCTCGGACGTGATGATCGAAGAGACGTGTGCTTCAGGTTGGATGAAGTCGACGCGGCTGGCAAGCCGGGACGCGCGCGCGCCGCTCGCGAAGCAGTCAGAGGCCAGGCACCGCTCCGGCCGCAGCGGGGTGGGGCGCGGCCAGCGCGCTCTGCGGCTCCGCCTGCTCGGCCTCTCGCCGCAGCCGTGCCTCCTGCCACAGCGAGTAGATCGCCGGGATCACGATCAGCGTGAGCACGGTGGAGGAGATCATGCCGCCGACCATCGGCGCCGCGATGCGCTTCGTGATGCTGGCGCCCGCACCGTGTCCCCACATGATCGGTAGCAGGCCGGCGATGATGGCGGTCACGGTCATCATCTTCGGCCGGACCCGCTCGACCGCACCCTCCATGATCGCCTCGTAGAGGTCACGCAGAGTGCGCCGGCCCTGCGCCTCGCGCGCGTGCCACGCGTGATCGAGATAGATCAGCATGATCACGCCGGTCTCGGCAGCAATCCCGGCGAGCGCGATGAAGCCGATCGCGGTGGCGACACTCCAGTTGTAGCCGAGCAGCGCCATGAGCAGCACGCCGCCGACGAGCGCGAACGGCAGCGAGAGCATCACGATCAGCGTCTCGCCCACACTCCTGAAGTTGAAGTAGAGCAGCAGGAAGATGATGACGAGCGTCGCGGGAACGACGAGCATCATCTTCGCCTTCGCCCGCTGCATGTACTCGTACTGGCCGCTCCACTGGAGCGTGTAGCCGGCCGGCAGCGTGACCATGTCCTGCACCATCGTCTTCGCGTCGGCGACGTAGCCGCCGATGTCGCGGCCCTCGACATCGACGTACACCCACGCCGTCGGGAACGCGCCCTCCGTCTTCACCGCCATGGGGCCGTTGACGCGCCGGATCGTGGCCACCTGGCCGAGCGGGATCTGGGCGCGCCCGGCTCCCGCCGGCGCGGGGCGCATGCCTGCCATGCCGCCGCCGGCCGCGGCCGTCTGCGACACGGGCAGCAGCACCTCCGCGAGCTTCTCCGGCTGGTCGCGCAGCTCGTGCGGGTAGCGCAGCCGCACGTTGTAGCGCTCGCGTCCTTCCACGGCCTGCGTGATCGTCATGCCGCCGATCGCAGAGGACAGCACCATCTGGATGTCCTCGACGTTGAGGCCGTAACGCGCCGCCGCCTGACGGTCGATGTCGACGTCGAGGTAGTAGCCCGAGACCGCGCGCTCGGCGAAGACGGAGCGCGTGCCCGGCACCATGCGCACTGCCGCCTCGATCTCCCTGCCCAGCCGTTCCAGCTCCGCCAGGTCCGAGCCGAAGATCTTGATGCCGACGGGCGTACGAATCCCGGTCGCCAGCATGTCGATGCGCCCGGCGATCGGCATGGTCCACGCATTCGTGATCCCGGGGAACCGCACCAGCGAGTCCATCTCCGTGATGAGCCGTGCCATCGTCATGCCGCGCCGCCACTCCGCCTCCGGCTTCAGCACGATCGTGGTCTCGAACATGTCGAGCCCGGCCGGATCCGTGGCCGTCGTCGCCCGACCCGCCTTGCCGAACACACTCGCGACCTCGGGGATCGCGGCGAGGATGCTGTCCTGCCGCTGGAGCGCCTGGCTCGCCCTCGAGACGCCGATCCCGGGCAGCGTCGTCGGCATGTACAGCACCGTGCCCTCGTTCAGAGGCGGCATGAACTCGCCGCCGATCCGCTGGAACGGGATCCACGTCAGCACGAGCGCCGCGACGGCGCCCGCGATGACCGGCCAGCGGTAGCGCAGCACCCAGTCGATGGTCGGGTGGTAGACACGCATCAGTGCCCGCGAGACCGGATTCTTCCGCTCCTGGTGCAACCTGCCGCGGATGAACAGACCCATCGTGACCGGGACCAGCGTGAGTGCGAGCAGGCTCGCGGCCGCCATCGACAGCGTCTTCGTCCACGCGAGCGGCTTGAATAGCCGCCCCTCCTGAGCCTCCAGCGTGAAGACGGGCACGAAGCTCACCGTGATGATGAGCAGACTGAAGAACAGCGCCGGCCCGACCTCCTTCGAGCTGGCCACCACTGCGCCCCACAGCTCGCGCGATGTCAGCTCGTTCGTGTGCAGCGGTGAATCGGCCGCGGGCGCACTGCGACCTGCGGCGCGGGCACGCGCCCGTTTCGCCTCGATGTCGCGCTCCAGGTGCTTGTGCATGTTCTCGATCATCACGATCGCCGCGTCGATCATCGCGCCGATCGCGATCGCGATACCGCCGAGACTCATGATGTCGGCGCCCAGACCCAGCATGCGCATGACGATGAACGCGATCAGGATCCCGACCGGCAGCGTCAGGATCGCGACGAGCGCGCTGCGCGCATGGAACAGGAACAGGATCGCGACGAGCGCGACCACGATCGACTCCTCCAGCAGCTTCTCCTTCAGCGTGTCGATCGCGCGGTGGATCAGGTCGCTACGGTCGTAGACGGGCCGGATCACCACGCCCGCCGGCAGCCCCGTCTCGAGCGACGCGAGCTTCTGCTTCACCCGGTCGATCGTCGCGAGCGCGTTCTCGCCGAACCGCATGACGACGATGCCGGCCACGACATCGCCGCGGCCGTCCAGGTCCGCGACGCCCCGCCGCACGTCCGGACTCATCTGCACGTCCGCGACATCCGCGATCCGGATCGGCGTGCCGCCCAGTGTCGCGCCGACGACGACGTTCTCGATGTCCGCCGCATCCTTCAGGTAGCCGAGGCCGCGCACCATGTACTCACGCTCGGTCAGCTCCATCATCATCGCGCCGGCATCCTGGTTCGATGCCTGGATCGCCGACATCACGCGCGAGACCGGTATGCCGAACGCGCGCAGCTTTGCCGGATCGACCGTGACCTCGTACGTCTTCTCGAAGCCGCCGACGCTCGCGACCTCGCTCACGCCGGGCACGGACGTGAGCTGATAGCGCAGATACCAGTCCTGGAGCGAGCGCAGCTCGGCGAGCGAATGCGTGCCGGACGTGTCCTCGAGGACGTACTGGTAGACCCATCCGAGACCCGTCGCATCCGGACCGAGCGCGGTCTGCGCCGCGGCCGGCAGTCGGCCGCGGATCCCCGACAGGTACTCCAGCACGCGGCTGCGGGCCCAGTACAGGTCGGTGCCGTCATCGAAGATGATGTAGACGAACGAGACACCGAAGAACGAGTAGCCGCGCACCGTCTGCGCGCCCGGCACCTTCAGCATCTCGGTCGCGATCGGATAGGTGACCTGGTCCTCGACGATCTGCGGCGCCTGTCCCTCGAAGTCGGTCTGCACGATGACCTGCACGTCCGACAGATCCGGCAGCGCCTCGAGCGGTGTTCTCCCGAGCGCGACGATTCCGGCAGCGACGAGGAACGCCGTGACGACCAGCACGATCAGTCGGTTGTCGACCGACCACTCGATGATCCGCTTCAGCATCGTTCAGAGCCCCTGTCAGTGCCCGCTGTGATCGACCACACCGGTCGTCGCCGGTACCGGCGCCCCGGCGGCGGGTGGTGCGAACGGATCGGCCTCGCTCATTGGCTCCATGGCCGAGCCCATGTTCGATTCCGCGTCGATCAGGAAGTTCGCCGACGTGACCACGACCTCGCCCTCCGCGAGACCCGCGAGGATCTCGATCTCGCCGCCCGAAATGAGGCCCAACGTGACCGCGCGAGGATGCAGCACGCCGTCCGCGGCGCGCACGAAGACGAGCGCCCGCTTCCCGGTGATGTGCACCGCGGATCGGGGGATCATCAGTGCGCGGCGGCTGTCGCCGACTGCGAGCTCGACCTTCGCGTACATGCCCGGCTTGAGCCGCAGTTCCGGATTCGCGAGCTCGATGCGCACGCGGCCGGTCCGCGCCTCGACCGAGACGGTCGGATAGACGTACGTCACGGTACCGGTGAATGCCTCGCCCGGATACGCCTCGAACGCGACGCGCGCACCCTGGCCGAGCCGGACCAGCGACAGGTCCTTCTCGAAGACCTCGCCCTCGACCCAGACGCGCGACAGGTCGGCGATCCGGTAGATGTCCATGCCTGGCATGATGCGCATGCCCTCGACCGCCATCTTCTCGACCACGATTCCGCTCGCAGGAGCGTGCAGCGTGACGGTCTTCTGTGGTGTGCCCGTCTCCTCGATGCGGCGGATGGTCGCGTCGGGGATATCCCAGTAGCGCAGCCGCCGGCGCGCCGACTCGAGCAGCTCGCGCGCATTCGCGGTCGCGCGCTCGCCGCCGCCCGCGGCCGCTTCATTGGACAGCCGGCGCGCGAGGATCAGCTCCTCCTGCGCTGCGACCAGCATCGGGCTGTACAGTGCGAGCAGCGGCTGACCGCGGCGGACGGGCGCACCGGTGAAGTCGATGTAGAGCTTCTCGATCCACCCCTCGATCTTCGGGTTGACGTTGGCCAGGCGCGTCTCGTCGTACGTCACGTTGCCGACGGTCGCGACGCTGCGCGCGAACGACTTGCGCGTCGCCGTCGCGTAGGTGACGCCGATGCGGCGCGCGGCCTCCGCCTCCAGACGGACCGGCTGGAGCTCGCCGCCGCCGGCGGCCGTCATCGCGGCATGGTCGTGGCCGCCGGCCGCTTCCGTCACTGCCTGGTCACGGCCACCGGTGAACGTGAAGGCCGCCACCACGAGCAGTGCGCCCGCGACCAGTGCAGCCGACAGAATGATCTGCTTCCGCGCCTTCATCGTGCCTCCGCAAGCATCTGAGTGGACCGCGGCAGCTCGCGGCCGATCGTCATCTCCAGCTCGGCGATCGAGCGCCCGTACTCGGCCATCAGCCCGTAGAATTCCTGCTCGTACTCGTTCACCGTCATCTGCGCGTCCACGAGCGTCATGAAGTCGACGCTGCCCACGCGGTAGGAGGACAGGGAGGCCTGCACGTTCGCACGTGCCTGCGGCAGGATCTCGGCGCGATAGAGAGCGAGCAGCGCGCGCGTCCGATCCAGCTCCGCCAGCAGCTCGCCGATCCGTGCATCCACCTGTGCCCGCATGTCCGCGAGCTCCGCGCGCGCCATCGCCTGCATGGCGGCGGCCTCATCCCGCATCCGGAGCTGCCGGCTCTTCGCGAAGATCGGAATGCTGAAGCCGATCATCGCGCTGCCCATCCGCTCCGTGCCCATCTCACCCGAACGCTGGCCGTACGCGACACCGATCACCGGATCCGGCCAGATCTCGCGGCGCACCAGCTCCGCGCGAGTGCCCGCCTGCTCCACACCGAGCCGGCCGCCCGCCAGCAGCGGCCGCGTACCGTCCGCCCACGCGCGCAGCGTGTCGGCGCCCGGCACGTCGAGCGGCAGCTGACCGAACTCCGGCGATGGCACCGGCGTCTCGGCCGGACGGTCGAGCACACCGTTCAGCCGCGCCGCCGCCGCCGCCCGCATCGCCTCCATCCGCCGGATGTCGGCGTCCATGCGCGCCACCTCGACGCCCGCGCGCAGCACGTCGCTCTGCCGGCCCTCGCCCGCCGAGTACATCGCCTTTGCGACCTGCTCGAAGTCCTCCAGCAGACGCAGCGTCTCGCGCATGACCGCGAGCTGACGGTCCGACTCGTAGATCATGTAGAACGCCATGGCCGTGCGGCCGCGCACCTCCCACCACTTCTCCTCCGCGCCCGCCCGGGCAATCGCCGTGCTCTGCCCGGCGACGCGCTCCGAGAGCCCGAGCTTGCCGAACAGCGGCAGCATCTGCATCGCCTGGATCGACGGCGCCATCGACGTCGGCATGTCCGTCGCCAGCCCCGGCACGGAGAAGTTCATGATGCCGATCTGGAGCATGGGGTCCGGCGGCAGGCCCGCCGATGCCTCGCGCGTGGCGGCGGCAGCAGTCACGGCTGCCGCCGCGTGCAGCATCGGGTTGCGCGCCTGCGCCTCGCGGTACGCGTCCTCGAGACGGAGCGCGGGCGGATCGGCGACCGCCGTCTGGGCCTGCGCCGGAGCCGGGGCGGCCAGGCCGGCCAGCAGCAGCCCGCCGGCAAACACAGTCATTCTCATCGTCGTCGTCATCTCCTCGATCCATCGCTTCGCCGCGCGTGCGCGGTGTGATGGACTCAAGATCGACCCCGGGGCATGAGAGGACCGTGAACTGAATGTGAAGAGTTCTTCAGAAATCCCCCTCGATCGGGGGCGTACATCATGCAGCAGCCGCGGGCAGGTCCTACCGGGGAGGTGCGCAATGACACAGGCAGGCCTGTTCGCCGTGCAGCGCTGGTGCCCGTGGTGCGGTGGTCACATGGGCTGGTTCGGGTGGGGCATGATGGTCGTCTGGTGGCTGCTGATCCTGGCCGTTGTCGTGGCCGTCATCTGGGCGCTCCGGCGCAGTGCCGCCGGTCGCAGCGCCGGCACCGGGCGCGACCCGGCCGAGGACGTGCTTCGCGAGCAGTTCGCACGCGGCGAGATCGATGAGGAGACGTACCGCCGCAGGCTGGATGAGCTGCGCCGCACCTGAGCGGCTGGCGGAAGCAGAGCGCGCGATGCGAGTCCGTACGGCACGCGTGGCTGTCGACGGATACGGCGTGATCGGCGAGCGTGAGACCGACGCGGTCGCGCTTCGTGAGGATATGCGCCGCGCCGGTGCCCCCTGATCCCGCTCTGGTGTCCCCGCCGTGAACCGTTCACCTTGCCGGGCACGAGGCGTCCTTTCGGGGGACACGCACGGGCAACCGAACGAGGAGGAACCATGAGACGCGGGCTCTTTCCGGGAGTGGCGCTGGCGGTGGTGATCGGCGTCGCGCCGGCGGCTGCGCAGCACCCGCAGGATTCGGCCGCAGTAGCCGATGTCGTGCTGCGCTATCACGGAGCGCTCGCACAGGGCGACAGTGCGGCCGCCCTCGCGCTCCTCCTGGACGACGCGGTCATCCTCGAGAGCGGTGGCATCGAGACGCGCCAGGAATATCGCTCGGCCCACCTGCGGAGCGACATCGCGTTTGCACGAGCGGTCGCGAGTGAACGCGGACCCATCCGCGTCACCGTACGCGGCGACGTGGCCTGGGCCGCATCGACCAGCACGACGAAGGGTCGGTTCCGCGACCGCGACGTGAACTCCAGAGGTGCGGAGCTCATGGTGCTGACGAGAACGGCTGCCGGCTGGCGCATCGCGGCGATCCACTGGTCATCCCGCGCCGTGCGCAACTGACCGCCCTGATGAAGATCGCGCTCATCCAGCAGCACGCGACGAGAGACAAGCGCGACAACGTGGCGCGCGGGCTGGCCGCACTGGAGCGCGCGGCGCGCGGCGGCGCCGCGCTCGCCTGCTGCGCCGAGCTCGGCTTCGAGTGGTTCCATCCGCAGCGCCCGCCGGCCGGCGACGTGCGCGCTCTCGCGGAGCCGATCGATGGACCGCTCGTGCGCGCGTTCCAGCAAAAGGCGCGGGAGCTCGGCATCGTCGTCGTGCTGAACTTCTACGAGCTCGATGGCGAAAGCACGTACGATTCGTCACCGGTCATCGATGCGGATGGTACGCTGCTCGGCGTCACGCGCATGGTGCACATCACCGACTATGCCTGCTTCCACGAGCAGGCGTACTACACGCCCGGCGACCGGGGCGCGCGCGTGTACGGCACGAGCGCCGGCAGCATCGGCGTGGCGATCTGCTATGACCGGCACTTCCCCGAATACATGCGTGCACTCGCGCTGAACGGTGCCGACCTCGTCGTCGTGCCGCAGGCCGGCACCACGGGCGAGTGGCCGGAGGGACTCTACGAGGCGGAGATGCGAGTCGCCGCGTTCCAGAACGGCTACTTCACCGCGCTGTGCAACCGCGTCGGGCGGGAGGACCGTCTCGAGTTCGCCGGCGAGTCGTTCGTCTGCGATCCGAACGGAGTCGTCATAGCCCGGGCGGCCCCGGGACGCGATGAGATCCTCTACGCCGATATCGATTTCGCGGAGAACGCGCGCTCGCACGCGCGGCAGCTGTTCATGCATCACCGCAGGCCGGAGCTGTACGCGGACTGGATCGCACGCGGACGCCGGGCCACGGAAATCCGGTGACCGCGCGGGGTATCAAAAAGGAATGGGGACACTCTTCGGCGCTCTGATCGGACTCACGTTCGTCGGCTCCATCCTCACGACCATCCCCACCGTGCTGGTGGAGTGGGTGCGGCGGAAGTCGCCGGACGTGCTGTTCTATGCGGAGACTCCACGGAAAGTCCTGGCCCTCACGATCGACGACGGCCCCTCGACCGCGACGGCCGAGATCCTGGACGTGCTGAGCGAGAACGGCGCGCACGCGACGTTCTTCGTCATCGGCTCGCACGTGGACGCGCATCCGGACGTGATGGCCCGTCTCGTCGCCGACGGCCACGAGCTGGGGCATCACATGATGTACGATGAGAAGTCCATCGACCTCGCGCCCGATACGTTCGCGGCGCAGTTCGACGAGCTGCACGGCGTGCTGAGCCGGCTCGGGGGCAGCCGCGTGTTCCGGCCGGGATCGGGATGGTACGATGACCGTATGGTCGAGACAGCGGCGCGGCGCGGATATCGTACCGTTCTCGGCTCCGTCTACCCGTTCGACGCCCAGCTGCCGTCCGCACGGATCGCGGGATGGTACGTGCTGCAGCACGCCGCGCCCGGCGCGATCGTGGTCCTGCACGACGGGCCCGAGCGCGGCCGGCGCACGGCCGACGCGCTCCGTCGCATCCTGCCCGAGCTGCGCCGTCGCGGCTACGACATCGTCACCGTTTCCGGCCTGATCGACGCGGCAGCGACCGCGCGCATCCCGTAACGCTCGACGTTCACTCCCGGCCATGATCCGATGACGGCAGCGGGGCACGACGCCGGATCCACACCGCCCGCGCGGGCGCTGCCGGCCAACGCGCGCGCGGCCGAGATCGACTGGCTCCGACTCGCTGCCGTGGTCGTCGTGCTCGTCGTGCACGCCGCTCAGATCTTCAGCCCCTTCGAGTCCTGGCACATCGCCAGCCCCGACCGCAGCCCGTGGCTCGGGCTGCTCACCGCGCTCACCGCACCGTGGATCATGCCGCTTTTCACCCTGCTCGCGGGCGCCGGCGCGTGGTTCACGCTACAACGACGATCGCCGGCCGAGTTCCTGCGCACGCGTGCGATCCGGCTCCTGCCGCCGTTCGTCCTCGGCACGCTCATCCTGATTCCGCCCCAGGTCTATCTCCGGCGCCTCTACCGCGGCGAGTTCGACGGCACGTTCCTCGACTTCTATCCCCGCTTCTTCGAGGGCGCCTCACCGGACGGCAACTTCTCGTGGGGACACCTCTGGTTCATCCTCTACCTGTTCTTCTACTTCGTGGCCGCAACCCCCCTGTTCCGCTCCCTGTCTCACGGACGAGGGCGAGGCCTGCTCGCGCGAATGGGTGCAGCCGCCGATCGAAAGCGGGCGGCGATCCTGTGGCTCGTGATCCCCTTCGCCGCGGGACAGCTGCTGCTCCGCGCTCGCTTCACGCAGTCGACGGGCGCTCTGCTCGACGACTGGGCGACACACGCCTGGCTCTTCACGGCACTCATCACCGGCTACGCACTCATGGAAGAGCCGCGGCTCATGGCCGCAGTGGACCGCGGCTGGCGCATCGCGCTCCTGCCCGCCGCTCTCTCCCTCTCGATCATCGGACTGTACGTGATGCCCGGTGACGCCTACGACCGGCTACCCTCGCGACCCGGACTCTGGTACTTCACGTTCTGGACGACGTTCTCCCTCGCCAGCTGGTCCTGGCTCGTCGTGCTCCTCGGTGCCGCACGCCGCTACCTCGACCGACCCACGCCCTTTCTCGAGCGCTGGCGCCACTCCGCATACGGCATCTACGTCCTGCACCAGACCGTCATCGTCCTCATCGCCTGGGAGGTCGTGCGCTGGCCACTCGACCTCCACCTCCGATTCCTGATCATCTCCGCCCTCTCGCTCGCCGTCACGCTGATGCTCGTCGCGATCCTGAGAAGACTGCCCGGCATGCGGACCGCATTCGGCCTCGCCTGAGCTCTACTCCACCACCGCCGCCTTCGCCAGCTCCGCCTCGATCATCTCCGCCAGATACTGCTCCGGCACCGCACCCAGAACTCCGTTCACCGGCTCGCCATCCCGGAACAGCGCGATCGTCGGGATCGACGAAATGCCATAGGACGACGCCGTCTGCGGCGCCTCATCCACGTTCAGCTTGGCGAACCGCACCCGGCCCGCGTACCGCTCCGCCAGCCGCTCCACCGCCGGCGCCACGATCCGGCACGGGGCACACCACGGCGCCCAGAAATCCACCAGCACCAGACCCTCGCCCTGCTCCACCTGCTCGGCGAAGGTCGCGTCCGTCAGCTCGATCACGTGTGCATTCATAGCCGCCTCTCCAGTTCTATTCGATCATACAGTAATATACTAGCACGGTCGGACGACCGCGTCCAGATGGCGGCGAACGGGCGCTCGTGCGGAGGGGCGGCTCGAGCCGCGCCACCGCACGCGTTTCAGGCGTTTGCCGGCCCGCGCCGGCGCCCGCTATCATCCGGCCCGACCGCTTCCCACCAACCGACTCGGAGCCAGGCATGTCACGAACGGCATCCCTTCGATTCACGCCCCGGCGCATCGCGTACCTCCTGGCGACGCTCATGATCATCGCTCCGGCGTGCGCGTCGGCGCAGCGCACGCGGGCGCCGGCGGCCGTGCAGACCGACAGTGTGTTTCACGGTCTTCAGGCGCGGCCGATCGGCCCGCCCGGCACGTCCGGCCGCGTGGCGGCGGTCGACGTCTCGCCGCGCGACGACCGCGAGATCTGGGTAGGCGCTGCGACGGGCGGCCTGTGGAAGTCGAGGGATGCCGGCTTCACGTGGACGCCCGTGATGGACTCGGTCCCGGTGAACTCGATCGGAGCGATCGGCATCGCCCCGTCGGCGCCGGACGTGGTCTACGTCGGCACGGGTGAGGCGAACACGCGCAACAGCATGGGTGTCGGCCGGGGCGTGTGGAAGACGCAGGACGGCGGTCGCAGCTGGAGCTACGTGGGCCTGCCGGGCACGGAGCGGATCGAAGCGATCATCGTGCACCCGCGCGATCCGAACACGGCATGGCTCTCGGCGCAGGGCCCCGCATGGAGTGACGGCGAGGAGCGGGGCGTGTTCAAGACGACGGACGGCGGCCGCACGTGGCGGAAGGTCCTGTACGTGGACGCGCGCACCGGCGCGTTCGAGCTGGTCATCGATCCATCGAATCCGGAGCACCTCATCGCATCGACCTGGGAGCACCGCCGCTGGCCGTGGTTCTTCACGTCGGGCGGGCCGGGCAGCGGGCTGTGGTCGAGCTGGGATGGCGGGGAGACGTGGCGCCGGCAGACGGAGTCGAACGGCCTGCCGAAGGGCGAGCTCGGCCGCATCGGTCTCGCGTTCGCGACGAACGATCCGCGCGTCGTCTACGCGCTCGTGGAGGCGGAGAAGAGCGCGCTGCTGCGCAGTGACGACGGCGGCGAGACGTGGCGCGCCGTGAACACGGAGACCAACGTCAACGACCGGCCGTTCTACTACAGTCGCATCTACGTCGATCCGACGAACGAGAACCGCGTGTACCGTGTCGCCGGTGACCTGACCATGAGCGAGGACGGTGGCCGCACGTTCCGCAACATCGCGCCGTGGTCCAGCGTGCACGTGGACCATCACGCGTTCTGGACGCACCCCGACGGTCGCACGATCATCACGGGCAACGATGGCGGCGTGTACATCAGTCACGACCGCGGCGGCGCGTGGCGCTTCGTCGAGAACCTGGTGCTCGCGCAGTTCTACCACCTCAGTGTGGACGACGCGACGCCGTTCAACGTGTATGGCGGACTCCAGGACAACGGCTCGTGGGTGGGCCCGAGCCAGGTGTGGGAGACGCCGAGCTTCAAGGGCTCGCACATCGTCGCGCACCACTGGAAGGAGATCGGCTTCGGCGATGGCTTCGCGGCAGTCGCCGATCCGCGCCATCCGAACACCGGCTACAGCATGAGTCAGGGCGGCAACCTGCGGCGCTTCGATCTCGTGACGGGCGAGGAGCGCGACATCATGCCGACGCCGCCGGACGACACCACGAAGCTGCGCTTCAACTGGAACGCGGGCATCGCGCTCGACCCGCTCGATCCGGACGTGATCTACTACGGCAGCCAGTTCCTGCACACGAGCCGCGACCGGGGCGAGACGTGGCGCATCATCAGTCCCGACCTGACGACGAACGATCCCGAGAAGCAGAAGCAGGCGGAGTCGGGCGGACTGACGCTCGATGTCACTGCGGCGGAGAACCACACGACGATCCTGACGATCGCGCCGTCACCGGTGGAGCGCGGCGTGATCTGGGTCGGCACGGATGACGGCAACGTGCAGGTCACGCGCGATGGTGGCGGCAGCTGGAGCAACGTCGTGACGCGGATCCGCGGCGTGCCGTCCGGGACGTGGGTGCCGCACATCGAGGCATCGAGGCACGCGGCCGGCACGGCGTACGTCGTGTTCGACGATCACCGCCGCGGCGACTGGGCGACGTACGTGTATCGCACGACGGACTACGGCGCGAGCTGGCAGCCGCTCGCGTCGAGCGGCGTCGACGGCTATGCGCTCGCGATCGAGGAGGATCCGGTCGAGCCGAACCTGCTCTTCCTCGGCACGGAGTTCGGCCTGTACGTCTCGCTCGACGGCGGCCGCAGCTGGCGCCGCTGGGCAAACGGCGGCTACCCGGCGGGCGCCTCGACCATGGCGCTCGTCGTGCACCCGCGCGATCACGACCTGGCGATCGGCACGCACGGCCGCGGTGCCTGGATCATCGATGACATCCGGCCGTTGCGCGCACTCGCGCGCAGCCCGCGCATCAGCGAGTCCGGCGTGCACGTGTTCGACATTCCCCCGGCCATCCAGCACACCCGAGGCATCAGCGGTCCGTTCTACTTCCCGGGCGACACGCGTTACCAGGGTCCGAACCGGCCATACGGTGCGCTGATCAGCTACTGGGTCGGTCGCGAGGCGGCCGCCGCGGTCGCGGCGGACACGGGCGCCGCCGCCCCGGCGGCGGGCGGGTTCATGCCCGGCCCGCAGTCCGGCGGCCGCGGCCCCGCACGCATCGAGATCGTCGAGGGCGACAGCGTGATCCGCACGCTGCGCGGTCCTGCGAAGCACGGTGTGAATCGCATCGCCTGGGCGCTGGAGCGGCGCGGCATCCCGCAGCCCGGCGCCGCGGCCGACGCACCAGAGCCGGCAGGTCCGGAGGTGCTCCCCGGCCGCTATTCCGTGCGCGTGCGCATCGGCGATCAGGTGTCGGAGGGCGTGGTCGACGTGCTTCAGGATCCGCGCACGGACCGTCCCGTCGTCGCAATGCGGCAGAACCTCGAGACGGTCACACGGGGGCAGCGCGCCGTCGCGGACCTGCGCCGCGCGATCGATCGGCTGGAGCGCACGCAGTCCGCACTCGAGCTGTACGGCAAAGAGCTGGCGCGGTGGGAGTCGGCGGATTCCGCGACGCGTGCATCGCTCATCGAACGGACGGACTCCGTGAAGGCGCGCGTGCGGGCACTGCTCGAGCGGCTGCGCCTGCCGCCGGACACGAAGGGCATTGTCGATGACACGACCGTGACGTCCCGCCTCCAGGAGGCGCTCGGCCGCGCGACGTCCACGCCGGACCAGCCGTCGCCCGACCGCGTGCAGATCCTGGAACAGGCGATCGCGCGAGCCCGCGATCTGCTCGCGGAGATCGACCGGTTCCACGCCACGGAAGTGAGCGCGTACCGCGATGCCGTGCGCGCCGCCGGATTCGAGCTGCTGGGCGGAGGCTGACGCGCGCAGGCGTGACGATTGCACGGAGCGGCAACAACCGGAGCGACCGCGGGGACATCATTCGAATCGCCATCCTGACCAACGAGTACCCGCCGCACGTGTATGGCGGTGCGGGCGTGCACGTCGACTACCTCACGCGGGAGCTGGCTGCGCTCGATGGCGGCCGCCACCGCGTGCAGGTCCTGAGCTTCGGCGAGCAGCGCGCGACGCGCGCGAACCTGAGTGTCGAGGGCGTGCTGCCGCCGGTCGCGATCCCGTCGCAGGAGCCGCGTCACGCGAAGCTGTTCGCGACACTGCTCCAGGACCTCGTGATGAGCGGCCGGCTCGCGGACATCGACATCGTGCACTGCCACACCTGGTACACGCACTTCGCCGGCTGTCTGGCGAAGTACCTGCACGGCGTGCCGCTGGTGCTCACGACGCACTCGCTCGAGCCACACCGTCCCTGGAAGGTCGAACAGCTGGGCACGGCGTATCACGTGTCCTCCTGGATCGAGCGCACGGCGTACGACGCCGCGGACGGCGTCGTGGCCGTATCGCAGTCCATGCTGCGGGACGTTCACGGCCTGTATGGCGTGCCGCTCGAGCGGATCCGCGTGATCCACAACGGCATCGACCTCGACGAGTACCGGCCGACGCCGAACCGCGACACGTTGCGGGAGTGCGGCATCGACGCGGACGTGCCGTTCGTCCTGTTCGTCGGCCGGATCACCCGCCAGAAGGGCATCATCCACCTCGTCAATGCGATCCGTCACTTCCAGCCGGGGGTGCAGGTCGTATTGTGCGCGGGCGCACCGGACACGCCGGACATAGCGCGGGAAATGACCGATGCGGTCGCGCAGGCGCGCGCGGAGAGCGGGCACGCGATCATATGGATCGAGGAGATGCTGCCGAAGCAGAAGATCATCCACCTGTACACGCACGCGGAGATCTTCGTCTGCCCGTCCGTCTACGAGCCGTTCGGCATCATCAACCTCGAAGCGATGGCGTGCGGCACCCCGGTCGTTGCCTCCGCGGTCGGCGGCATACCGGAGGTCGTGGAGCACGGCTCGACGGGGCTCCTCGTGACGCCGGAAGCGATCAGCGCCGCTGAAGTCGAGCCGCGCCATCCGGAGCAGTTCGCACGCGACCTGGCCGGGGCGGTCAATGCACTGCTCGACGATCCGGAGCTGCGCGCGTCCATGGCCCGGAACGCGCGCGCCCGTGTCGAACAGCACTTCAGCTGGCAGAGCATTGCACGCCGGACGGTCGATTTCTACGAGGAGGTCGTGTCCCGGCACGCGCAGGAGCGCACGCCGGAGCATGCGCGCACGTACGCCAGTCTCCACGAACGGCAGCCCTGAAAGCCCGGTCCATTCTCCGGAGGAGTCTCATGTCCGCTCATGCCCGGCGCCGCATCCCCTGCGCGCTCGCCCTTTCGCTGCTCGCCTGCGCGCCCGCGCTGAAGCTGGCGAAGGACGATTCCGCCACCGTGCTGTCCAGCCATCGGCTCGACGCGCCGGATCCGTCGCGGACCGGGCCGCATGCCGTGCGATTCATGTACTACGGCAGCGGCACGGACCGGAACCGTCCCGAGTACCGCGATTCGGTCACGCTGAAGACGGAGCCGGTCGATGCGTCGAAGCTGTTGGACCTGGGCACGAGTGCGAAGAGCCGCAACGCGTACTGGGGCTTCACGCCGTCGAAGATGCCACTCAACGCACGCGTCTGGTATCCGGAGGGCGACGGACCGTTCCCGGTCGTCCTCATCGCGCACGGCAACCACAACATGAAGGACTTCTCCGATCCCGGGTACGCCTGGATCGGCGAGCTGCTCGCGAGCCGCGGCTACATCGTCGCTTCGCTCGACATGAACTTCATCAATGGCGGCATCAGAGGCGAGAACGACGCGCGCGGGTGGTTCTTTCTCAAGCATCTCGAGCAGCTGCGGAAATGGAACGGCGCGGACGGCAATCCGTTCAGCGGCCGGGTCGATCTCGACAATGTCGCCCTCATCGGGCACTCGCGCGGTGGCGAGGCGGTCGGGCACGCGGCCGCGTTCAACACGCTCACGCACTATCCGGACAATGCGAACGTCCGCTTCGATTTCGGGTTCGGCATCAGATCGATCATCGCGATCGCGCCCGTGGACGGGCAGTACCAGCCGACGAACCGTCTGGTACCGGTGGAGAACGTGAACTACCTGGTATTCCACGGCTCTCACGATGGCGATGTGTCCAGCTTCATGGGCATCCGCCAGTATCAGCGTGTCCGGTTCACGGATGATCAGCCGCACCTGAAGGCGGCCGTGTTCGTATATCGCGCGAATCACGGCCAGTGGAACACGGTCTGGGGCGCTCACGACAATGGCCCGCGCAGCGCGCGCATCCTGGATCTGCGCACGCTGATGCCGGCGGAGGACCAGCGGCAGTTCGGCAGGGTCTACATCAGCGCGTTCCTCGACGCGACGCTGCGCGGCCGGAAGGAGTATCTGCCGCTGTTCCGTGACCATCGCGTCGCGGCGGACTGGCTGCCGAAGACCATGTACATCACGCGCTTCGAGGAGAGCACGTTCCGGCCGATCGCTGCGTTCGAGGAAGACATCGACGTGACGACCGGGAGTGCCGCAGGGGTGCGGATCCGGGGAGACAGTCTTGCGACCTGGCAGGAAGGTCGTCTCTCGCTGCGCACCGCGAACTCGCCCGCGGAGGGCAGCTCGCAGTACAACAACGCCGTCACGCTGGGCTGGAACAACCGTCTGGCCGGCGAAGACACGACGCGGATGGGCCCTGCGGCCGCATACACGCTCGCGTTGCCGGCTGAGCTCGCCACAGACTGGAGTCTCGATGAGCGGTCGACGCTCCAGTTCCTGATGATGCCGACGGAAGCGATGCCCGCGCCGCGCGCCGAGCCGCGTGATTCGGCGGCCGCGGATTCGACGAAGCGGGCGGCCCGCCCGCGGCCGCGGCCGGATCGGCGCGGGAAGGACGAGGAGCTCCCGCCGGTCGACCTCTCCATCGAGCTGACCGACGCCGCCGGTGTCACTGCGGCACTGCCGGTCAGTGCCTATGGCGTCGTGCGCCGGCCGCTCGAGAGCTGGATCCTCATGCGTCGCGACGTCGAGCGCTCGCGCTTCGCGCGGCAGTCGGAGATCGTGCTGCAGACCTACTCGCTGCCGCTCGCGGATTTCCGCGCCGCAGCACCGGCACTCGACCTGCGACGGCTCCGGACCATTCGCTTCCTCTTCGATCGCGCGATCGCGGGCACCATCATCCTCGACGACATCGGATTCGCGGCGCTGGATCCGGCGTATCACGTGGTTGCGCGCGGAGCGCCCGACTCGAACTGACGCTCGCGCCGGTCAGGGCCGGGCGTTCAGCGCAGGCGCACGCCGACGCGGTGGACGGCGCGTGCGCCGTCGTAGTTCTGAAAGGCGTAATCGATCCCGATCCGATCCCCCACGAAGCCCGCGCCGAGCGTGAGCGGACGGATGTCGCTGTCCTCGATGTACCGGAGCCCGACGCGGCCGATGAACGTGCGCCCGCTGACCGGCCAGTATCCGATCTCGACGCCGGCCTGCGGCACGAACGTCCCGTCCTCCCACCGTGAGACGGCCGCCGCGGCCGACACATCGAGTGGACCGACGGGAGTGGTCTGTGTCGATGCGCCGAGCGTCAGCGTCATGGGCAGCGCGACATCGTCGCCCTCCAGCTTCGGCGAGCGGCCGAGGTTCCGTGCCGAGAGCCCGGCCGTGACGAAACCGATGCGGCGGGCCACGCCGATGTCCGCCGCGACCGTCACATCGCGCTCGCCGGGGGTCCGCATCTCGACGTACTTCCCTGCCAGCCCGACACGGAAGCCCTTGATCAGGCGACCGTAACCGGCCGTGACGGCCAGCTCGCTCGCATTGACGTCGCCCGCTTCGCCGAGCCCCGCTTCACCGCGGGCGAACGCGCCGGACGTCGCCGTAGGCGCCGACCAGCTCAGGCTCTGCACGCCGAACGCCAGGCCGCCACGCCAGAACTCGGCCGCTCCCGACACCGTCGCGAGCGCAGCCCGCCCGAAGACCGCCAGCGAAGCGCCGATGCCGCGCGCCGCGTCGATCAGACCCGGATGGTAGAAGACCGCGTCGTTGTCCGCGCTCGCGAGCGGATACGCATCGCCGAGCCCCAGCGCGCGCGTGCTCGCCGGCAGCTGGAGCAGCAGCGGTGCGTTCTCGCGAACCTGTGCCTGCGCCGGATACGCGAGCAGCAGCAGCAGGAACGGTACTGATCCGTGGCGTCGCATTGGTCGTCATTCTCCTGAATCGTGGAGCGCCCAATCTGACCGCACGGGCGCCGCATGACCAGATCGCGCGCGATTCCGGCTGCCCGGAACCCGCGGCGCAGCCGGCGGGTAGCGTGTATCTGCTTCTCTCAAAAGGATTTGTGATGCGACATGCCCTCGCCGCGGCCGCCCTCGCACTGCTGGCCGGCCTGCTCCCGCACCGCAGCGCCGCCCGGATGGCACCGGATGCACCGAGCGAGCACGTGCGCGTCACCGCGCGCATCCTGGTCGTCGACCGGGGCGCGTTCACCCGGGCAGGCCTCGCCTATGTCGTGCTCGGCACCGACCGCGTGCGCGTCGGTCGGAACGGACGGCGCCCGTCCGGGGGCGTGAGCGTTCGGGTGGGAACGCATCGCAGCGCCGCGTTCCTCGAGGCGGTGCGCGCGAGCCGCTGGATCCGGTCGGAATCGACGCAGCAGGTGCTCGTGCTGTCGGGTGCGGAGGCGTTCGTGGGCTCTACGACACTGAGCGTCGGACATCGCTCGGCTCGCACGCGCGGACCGACTCTCGCCGTCGTCCCCACCGTTCTGGAGGACGGCCGGGTACACCTGTACCTCTCGGCGCGGGTCGAGGACGCCGTGACGTACCCGTGGGGCTACGGCGCGGACGGATCGCCTGCGGCCGTCGAGACCGAGCTGATCGCGACGCCCGGCGCGGAGATCATCGTCGCCAGCAGCTCGGCTGCGCAGAGCACGCGCGAGAGCGGCATCCTGTGGTGGACTGCGAGCGAGCAGGACCGCGATGTGCTCGTGGCCGTCACGGTCGATGTGATCGCACGGTAGGAGCCGGTCAGCGCGGCGGGTCGGCCGCGCGGAACAGATCGCCGGCCGCGCGGAACAGATCGTCCGCGGCCTGGAGCACGATCCCGCGCAGCCGGGGTGCGAGCCCGGGGTTCTCCTCCAGGAACGCCCGCACGACATCGGCCGCTTCCGCCGTGCTGTGCCCCGCGAGTGTCGCATCGACCCAGCGCCGCGGAAAGAAGATGTCGCCCGTCCGCTGGATCTCCGGCAGCAGCTCGAGCGCCGGCCGGATGTGCTGCAGCGCGTGCGCCGCGCGCAGCGGGTGATTGAGTGCGGCGAGCCCATCGAGCACCCACGGCTCGTGCGACCGGTTGCGCTCGTCGGCGAGCGAAACGAAAAAACTGTCGCGCACGGCCGGCTCGGCGGACAGTGCCGGTATGATGAACGAGAAGCGTGCCCGCCGGTCCGGATTCTCGATCCGCTCCAGCTGCTGCGCGAGGATCTCACGCCACTGCGGCACCTCCCGCAGCACCAGCTCCTCGGCGAGCGCCGTGTAGTCGCGCTCCGCGAGCGGCAGACCCGGAATCGAATCGGTTTGCGCCCACACCGCGTGCAGTCTGTCGAGCGATGCATCCGTGAGCGCGACATCGCGCAGCGCGCCGAACCAGCTCGCCTTGAGCGATGCATCCGCCGCAGCACCCAATCCCCGCCACAGCAGCTGCTCCAGCCGCGGCGCGATCGCCGACCGCGCTGCCGGTGTCAGGAATCGCCAGAATACTCCGGAGATCGAGCCCAGGTAGCGGGCGACGAGAAGCTGCTCGCGCTCCACGGCGACGGCCCTCATCAGGGATTCCAGCAGCGCCGCCGGCGCGACTTCGCCGTAGAGCATCGCATCCTCGAGTGCGAGCGTTGCGGCGCCGCGCGCGGCCGGCTCCGACACCGTCGCGAGCGAATCGAGGAGGAAACGGCGCGACGCATCGTCCAGCGCAAAATGCGCATAGCCGAGTCCGCGCCCATCGGGGAGCACGTAGCGCGGCGCGGGCAGGCCTGCCGCCGCTTCGACCGGAACGGCCGCCGCGTCGCTCACGACCGGCGTCGCGCGCGACGAATCTTCCCACGCGAGCCACACATCCACGCGCTGCGGCCACACGCGGTTCCTGCCGGCCGGGTCGCTCTGCCGCAGCGTGAGCGCGCGGATCCGTCCCTCCTCGATGTCCGGATCGGCCTCGATGCGCGGACGTCCGGATTCCTCGACCCACACGTGACTCCACGCGGCCAGATCCTGCGGCGCGGATCGATCGAGGATCGCCACCAGATCGTGCCATGTCGCATTGCCGTACGCGAAGCCTCGGAGATATTCGCGCAGCCCGTCGCGGAACGCGTCCTCGCCCGTGAGCGCCTCGAGCTGTCGCATCACCACAGGCGCCTTCTGGTAGATGATTGCGCCGTACAGCGAGCCGGCCTCGCTCAGATTGTCCAGCTGCTGTCTTATGGCGTGCGTGCCCGCCGTGCGGTCCACGTCGTACGCGGCAGGATGGTGTGCGAGCAGGAAACGCAGCTCGTGGTCGACCTCCGGGAACGACGGGTTGACGATCTTCGCGGCCATGAAGTTCGCGAACACCTCCTTCAGCCACACGTCGTTGAACCACTGCATCGTGACCAGGTCGCCGAACCACATGTGCGCCGTCTCGTGCGCGATCAGGCTCGCGCGGCCGAGCCGCTCGTTCTGCGTCGCGGCCGGCTCGAGCAGCATGCGCCCGGCGTTGTACAGGATCGCGCCCGGGTGCTCCATGCCGCCGTACTGGAACGACGGCACGAGCACGAAGTCGAACTTGCCGAACGGATAGGGAATGCCGGTGTAGTCCTCGAGCCAGCGCAGTGCCGCGGCGTGCAGGTCGAAGATCGTGTCACGACTGCGCGCCACCTTCGCGGTGTCGGACTCGCGGTGGAACATCCTCAGTGTGCGCCCATCCCGTTCCGCGCTCTCGACGTCGAACCGGCCGGCCGCGAACGAGAAGAGGTACGTGCTAATCGGCTTCGTCGGCGCGAACGTGATGCGCTTGCGGCCGCCGTCGATCGACACGTCCTGCTCGGCGCCGTTGCTGACGGCCTGCCAGTCCACCGGCACATCGAGCGTCAGCCGATACACGGCCTTCAGGTCCGGCTGATCGAACGAAGGGAATGCATTCGATGCGCGGTCTGGAACGAACAGCGTATAGAGGAAGTCGGGGTTGCGGTTCAGCGAGCCGTTGCCGGCACGGAACCGGATCTCGAGGAGATTCCCGCCAGTCCGCAGCGCGCCCGGCGGGACCACGATGTGTCCGTTCACCAGTTCGAAGGGAACGGGCGATCCGCCGCTCGTGACGGCCTCGACGTGCGGCTCGGCGGGATCGAAATCGAGCACGAGCGGTCCTGCGACATGGGCGAGCGAGAAGCGAACGGTCAGCGCGCCGATGATCGGGGTGGCCGCGTCCGCGGGTATGCGGAGGCTCAGGTCGTAGTGCACGTCACCGATCGTGCGTGTGCGCTGCGCGGCGAGCGTCTCGGTCAGGCCCGGCTCGGGCCCGGTCACGCTCTGGGCACGCGCGGCTGCCGCGCCGCCCGATACCAGAACCAGCAGCAGGATCAACGATCGCATCCCCTTCACCAATCCGTTCTGCCTCGTGGCACCGGTCCGGCCGCCGAACGATGTTCGCCGAAATGGTCATACGCCCACGCGCGGCCGGACGCAACTCCGGCGGTCCGTTCGACCGGTGTGCCGGCCGCGACGCTGGGCTATACTCTCGGGTACGTCAGGGTCCGGGAGCGCAGCCCGACCGAGGACTGAAAAACGAAGTCCGGTGAACGGCGCAGGGGCGCCGCCATTCACGAAGCACCACGCGGAGATCGCGATGCGTAGCGGTTACGCCGTTCTCGTTCTGTTCATCTCGTTTGCGCCCGCATCGGCACAGCAGGCCGCTCCGCCGACACGCGCGCTCGACGGCGTGCGTGTCGCGTCCACGTACAGCGGCACCGGCCCGTCCCGGATGGCGGCGCGCGGCCTGGCCGTCCTGCCGCCGCCGATGAACGTCGGCGCCCATGATCCGGATGTTCGACTTGCCGCGGGAACGAACGAGCTGATCGCGGGCCGGAAACTGAGTGTCACGGGCGGCGTAATCGGGGCCGTGGTCGGCGCAGCCGCCGGCGTCGCGCTCGCCTGCTTTGCCAACCGCGACAGTTACGGCGTCTACTGCGCCGGCCAGGATGACGCGAAGCTGGTCATCGGCGGTGTCATCGGTGCGGGTGTGGGCGGCTTCATCGGAGCGTGGCTGCTGGGAGAGCGCTGACGTTCGTGGAGGGCGAGACGCGTGACGCGTCCTCGCGCCGACGCCGTGACTCCAGGCGCTACTGCTTTCGTTCCAGGACGGCCGGACCGCCGTCAGCGTCCGGTTCCAGAGACGGCACGAACACGCTGAACGCGGTCCCGCGCGCCGGCTCGCTTTCCAGCGTGATGTCCCCCGCCAGCAGGGTGACGAGGGCACGCGTTATGGGCAGGCCGAGACCCGAGCCGCCGCGGCGCGTGCGCACCGTTCCCTCCAGCTGGTGGAATCGCTCGAAGATTCGCTCCTGTTCCTCCGTTGGAATGCCGCAGCCGGTATCACTCACGATGAACCGCGCACCGCCCGGCTCCGGACGTACGTCCAGGCGAACCTCGCCCTCATCGGTGAAGTTGATCGCGTTGGAGAGAAGGTTCAGCAGAATCTGACGGACCTTTTCCCCATCCGTGTGCAGCATCAGGGGCGAGTCAGGCAGCACGCAGTGGAACCCGAGGTTCTTCCGGGCGGCCAGCGGCTGCAGCAGCTCGACCGATTCCCGCGCAACCGCCGCGACGTCGACGGACGAGGCGCTGACCGACTCCTTGCCGGCCTCGATGCGTGCCTCGGTCAGGATCTGCTCGACGAGGCGCAGGATCTGTCGCACCGCCATGCCCAGGCGCTCGAGACTCGACAACTGCTTCTCCGAGAGCGCACCGAGCCGACCGCTGAGCAGGAGCTCGGCGTATCCACTGATCGCCGTCAGTGGAGTCCGGAGCTCGTGGGTGAGGCTGGTGATGAACTCCGCCTTGGCCTCTTCCTTCGACTCGGCCTTCTCTGCCGTTTCCATCTCCTCGAGCGCGCTGAGCAGCAGGCGCTCGTTGAGCCGGCCGGCGAGCGTCGCGAGGCGCTCGGCTTCCGCGCGCCGTGCGTCGGCCTCCCGTGAGGCGGCCTCCGCGCCCTCGTGCAATCGAGCGTTCAGGATGGCGAGAGCGCTGAGTGCGGCGAGGTCCGACGCGAGGGACACATCCTCGGCCGTGAAGGTCCGTCCCGTCGAGGCCACGTACGTGATCGCGCCAATGAGCCGGCCGCGCACCGTCATGGGCACGGTGACCAGTGAGCCGACACCGAGCTGGCGCAGGATGCGCAGATTGTCCTCGTCCTGGGCAACCTGGACGAGCAGCTCGTCCGTGATGTGCGCGATCAGCTCGAGTTCCCCGGTTCGAGCGACGGTCGGCACGCCGAACGGGTCATCACGCGACGGCGGCCAACCGGAGCGCAGCCGATCCACGAGCCCCTGCTTCTGCGGGTCCGGGTGCACGATCGCGACACGCCGCAGCCGGTCATCCGGCTCGATCACATCCACGATGCACCAGTCACCCAGATAGGGCAGCGGCCGGGCTGCAATGCCGACCATCGTCTCCTCGTAACTCAGCGAAGACGCCAGCTGACTGCCCGCGGCGCTCAGAAATCTGTACCGCTCCTCCGGACTCAGACCGGGCGGACGCGGCGGCCGGTCGCGCAGGGGGCCTTCCCTGAAGCGACTCCTAGGTCGGTCCACCATCGGCACCCCCTTCCCGGCGACGCGGCGTGCCCGTAACGATCCCGGCGTACTCCGGCAGACCCTCTCCCACCAGAATGCCCTGTGGCGTGATCTCGTACTCTCTCAGCTCACGGCTGTGCTGACTGCCACGCATCTTCAGCACCACCAGTACGGTCCGGAGCGCACTGTCGATCTCCGCGTAGCGAAGGAGCACGATGTCATCGGCGAGAAACGACATCGCGTGGCCCGACGTCTGCGTGCTGCCGAACGTCTCGGGCACCTCCACCGTCATCATCACCGTGACCCCCATGCCGGTCAGCTCTCCCACCAGGCGGTAGAGCGATTCGCGGAACTCCTCCCGGAATGTCGGCGCCAGTGCGATCTCGAAGCCCGATATCGAATCGATGACCACCCGCATGGCTCCCAGCCGCCCGACGGCCTCCTGGATCTCGTAGAGAATCTCGTCCACGGACAGGTCGACCGGTCGCAGGTACAGGGCCTCGACCATGTTTCGCTCGGCCAGCGCGTTCAGGTCCACGCCGAAGTGTCCGGCGCGAGCGATGTACTCGTGCACGTGCTCCTCGAAGACGACCAGCACCGACGGCTGGTCCCGTTCCGCTCCGGCGGAAATGAACTGGCGGGCGAGAATGCTCTTGCCGGTCCCGGTCGCACCTGCCACCAGGTACGCGTGCCCCTGCGGCACGCCACCCGTCATCAGCGTGTCCAGGCCCGGGACGCCGGTCGACAGGCGGAGTGGTTCGCGCGGCGCCCGCCGCTCCGGCGTGCGCCGCATGCGCGGGAACACGCGGACGCCGTCGCTGGAGATCCGGAACGTGTGCAGACCCGGCATCGGCGCCTGTCCCCGCATCTTCATCACGTGCAGCTTCCGGACGACGGAGTTGCGATCCAGGGACTGCGCCAGCCACAGGATACCGTCCGCCACGGTGAACACGGGGTTGTAGCCCGATTCCGCCCGTTCGTACTCGCCCACGAGAAAGCTGGTGACTTCCCAGTTCGCCAGATGCAGCGCGAGACGCTGGATGAAGCGCTGGAGGACAACTTCGGAGCCAGTATCCTCACCCGTCGACTGGACGACCGTACGGAAGGAGTCCACCACGATGATGCCCGGCTCGTGTCGCTCCACTTCCGACGTGATCCTCTCCTCTACCGCCGCGAGATCCCCCGCCAGCGCCTCCGCGCTCAGATTCACGTACCGTACGGCACTCCCGACGATGCTGGGATCGAAGAACCCGAACTGCTGCTGATACCGCAGCATTTTCACGGGCGGCTCTCCGAGCACGGTGAAGTGCAGTGCAGGACGATCCTCCGTCGCGTTCGCAAACATGATCTGCGTGCTCAGCGTCGTCTTCCCCGAACCCGGATCGCCCGCGATGAGATTGAACGAATACAGAGGAAGACCTCCGCCCAGCACCTCATCCAGTCCGGGCACACCCGAGGGAAACTGCTCGATCGTAATGCTCCGCTCATTCATCGCTCCACCCCTTCACCTTTTCCCCGCAGGTCCGACTCCTCCACCTCGTCACTCCCGAGGAGCGTGTGTACCAGGTCTTCGCCGATCAGCCGTGTCAGCAGTGAAATCTGCTCCACCATCACCGCGCGCACCCCCGCCGCGACGCCGTGCGCGCTCGACGATCCGATCCGGGCGGGCAGCGCGTTCACGAAATCCTCGAGTGAGGGCGGCGCCTCGACCATCTCCAGGATCGGGTGCTGCCGGGCGGCTCGGCTGAATGCACGGCGGAAGAGGACGTCGCACGCCGTCGCTCCGAACACAGTGCGCAAGCGTGCATGCAGATTCTGAAAGGCCACCAGTGCCGCAGCCGGGAGCCGGTCGGCTGAGCTCTGCGACGCGGGCAGAGCGCGCTCCGCGTAGTGGAGAGCGGTGGCCGGAGGCGGGGGACGCCGGCTCATCGGCGCAGACGGGGCCGGGGAATCGCGAGTAGTGCGTGCATGCCCCCTCCTTCCCGCCTGTGTCGGATCCATGTATGAACGCTGCAGCGGTTATTGAAATGTAACCCCGGCAGCGTGACCGCAACAGTTGTGTACACGGCACGAACCGAAAGGTCGCGTTCGTGGCGGGCTGCGCGCGAGCAGGACGGGCTGCTCGCACTGCGGGCGCGTCCGGAAGCGGACCCTGTCTCTGTGCAACGGGTAGTTTCGCCATGAGCCGAATGAGCGGCAGCATCGTTACGGATGGAAAGGAAGCGATCGGTGAAAGGACGCGCACGCACGCGAGTGGCCGCCACGCTCGCGCTGGCCGTGCTGGCCGTCGGCGCGTGGAAGCTCGAACTGCACGCGCGCTGGCAGGACGGGCCGGCCGCCGTTTCCGCGCTCCCCCAGGTGCCGCGGGAGACGGCGTCCATCCGCTGGGTGCCGGAACGCGTCGTCGAAGGTACGCTGCTGAACATCATCGTGGAGGGCGGCGAGCCTGCCGTGCAGACGGCCGAAGGCGAATTTGCCGGCGAGCCGCTCCACTTCGAGATGCGGGAGGACGGCGCGCTGGAGGCGCTCGCGGCGGCGCCGCTCGATTCCACGGGCCCGCTGCAGCTCCGCGTCCATCTGACTCATCGGGACGGCACGCGCGCCATCCAGGAAGTGGCCGTTCCCGTCGACACCGGCGCGTATCGACTCGAGGAGCTGAGTGTCGCGCCGCAGTTCGGCCGGCCGCAGCCGCCGGAGATCCGGCAGCGGATCGCCGCTGAGGCTGCGCGCGCACGGGCCGTGTCGGCCCGGTCCCATGACACGCCGCGCATGTGGGCGCCGCCGTTCCTGCCCCCGCGCGACAGCCGGATCACGAGCGGGTTCGGCCACGGCCGCGTGTTCAACGGCGAAGTCCAGAGCCGCCACACCGGCACCGATTACGCCGGCGTCGTCGGCGCGCCCGTCCGCGCTCCCGCACGCGGCGTCGTCGCGATCGTCGACGACTTCTATCTCGGCGGCGGCGTCATCTACATCGACCACGGCGCCGGTCTCGTCACGGCATACCTGCACCTCAGCGCGAAGGATGTCGCCGAGGGCGACATCGTGGAGCCCGGCCAGATCATCGGACGCGTCGGCGCGACCGGCCGCGTCACCGGACCGCACCTGCACTGGATCGTCCGGTACGGCGGCCACTCCGTGGACGCGCGCAGCCTGCTCGAGCTGACCGACGGCTGAACGGACATCGATCCGCACCCACCACTGCCGCCGCCACCGTCGCCTCCGGCCTGAGCACGTTCCGGCCGACGTGGCGGCCGTGCCTCGCATCATTCGCCCGAGCAGTGCGCTCCGGCTCGCCAGCGGGCGATTCAACGGGTAAGTTCGTTGCTCGCAGGCGAATGCCACAGGAGGAGCAGGCCGGATGAGCGTGTCCCGAAGCCCTGACGTGCACGACGAGGAGCCGCTGACGACGACGGGGACTCCGACCGTCTCGCCGCTCGCGTCGGTCATCGATGCGCTCAGGGTCATCGCGACCGATGACGAGGTTCCTCTGGCGCTCCGCTTCGCCGAGCTGTTCCTGGAGGAAGCGACGGCGGAGTTCTTCATGGAGCGCACGCCGGATACGGTGGCGGCCCTGGTGCTCTCCGCGTTCCGTCACCTTCAGAGATCCGCCCCCGAGCGCGTCGACGTGACGGTTTCCACGCCGGAGCAGGAGCCGGTGCCGTGGAGCGCACCCGTGACGGTGATCCGTACGCACGTGGCGGAGGCGCCGTTCATCGTGGACTCGATCCGCGAATATCTGCACGTTCGACAGTTGCCGGTCGAGCGCTTCCTCCATCCGGTGCTGCAGGTGGTGCGCGCGGGTGACGGCGCCATCGTGTCGATCGGCCCGGGCTCGGCCGGTCCGCCGCTCGAATCTCTCGTGCACTGCGAGGTCGGGCGCATTGATGACGCGGCCATCGACTCACTCCGTGCGGAGCTGCGCAGCAGTCTCGAGGACGTGGCCATCGTCACGACGGACTTCGAGCCGATGATGAACGCGCTGCACGCTGCGACCGCATCGCTCGACTCCGCGGCTCGCCGACTGCCCGGGCGCGAGGCCGAGGTACGGGAAGTACGCGAGTTCCTCGACTGGCTGCGCGACAACTTCGTGTTCCTCGGTTACTGCGAGACGGGCTCGATCGGTGTACCGGACGCGCGCCATGGCACCACACGTATTCACCTCGGCCTCGCCCGTCAGCCCGCGTGGTCGGATCGCATCCGGCGCGCGACGGAATCGCAGCCACCGCCGCCCGCCGCGGGCGCCGCGCCGGCCGCCGCCGGCGACGGGCCTCGCTGGCCGCCGCGCCTGCTGATCGTGACACAGACGGATGCGGAGTCCACGGTGCACCGGCGCGAGCGCATGCACGACATCACGCTGCGCACGGTCGACCCGGACGACCGTATCCTCGGCGAGCGCCACTTCCTCGGTCTGTTCCGCGAGCGCGCCTTCCACGAGGAGGCCGAGCACATCCCGATCCTGCGGCACAAGCTCGAGCTCATCCTGGAGCGCGCGGGGTGGCGCGAGGAATCCCACAACCATCGCGAGGCGGTCAAGATCTTCAACTCGATGCCGAAGGACGAGCTGTTCCACGCCTCGTCCGTCGACATCGGCCGGCAGATCGATGTCATCCTCGCCCAGTACTACACGCGTCAGGTAAAGGTCACGCTGCGGCCGGATCCGACCGGACGCACCGTATCCGTCATGGTGATCATGCCCCGTGACCGGTACTCGGGGCGCGCCCGCCGCGGCATCCTGACCGAGCTCATCCGGCAGCTGGACGCCTCGGTATTGAACACCAATCTGGTCATGGGTGGAGGCGAGCAGGCGCGGCTGCACTTCCAGCTCGCGGCCCCGGCGGAGCGGACCAGGTCGCTGGTGGCCGAGCAGCTCGAGCAGCGCGTGCGGACGCTGATCCAGACCTGGACCGACGTGCTCGAGATGCGCCTCGCCCGCAGCCGCTCGACGGACGAGGCGCGCCGTCAGGCGCAGCGCTGGGGCGCGGCGTTCAGCCCGGAGTACCAGGCTGCGGTCGAGCCGGAACAGGCGGTCGCCGACATCGAGGCGATCGAGTCCATGGAGGCAGCCGCTCGCATGGTCGACCTGCGCCTGAGCAATCGGGAGCCGGCCGGCGGCGAGCCCGTGACCCTGCTCACGGTCTACATGCGCGGCACTCGGCTCGTGCTCTCCGACGTCATGCCCGGCCTGGAGAACGCCGGACTGCGCGTGCTGTCGATGAGTCCGTTCGAGGCGCGCGACGATACCGGCACCACGTTCATCTACGTGTTCGCCGTACAGGATGCCGCCCGACAGCCGATCGACCTGGATGCGCGCGGCGCGGTGCTCACCGAGGCGCTGCTCGCGGTCGGTGCCGGCGAGGCGGCGAATGACTCGCTCAACGAGCTCGTGCTCCACGCCGGCCTCGCCTGGCGCGAGGTGGACGTGCTGCGACTGTACTGCGAGTACGCGTTCCAGCTCGGGCTCGCGCCCGCCCGCCTCGCTCTCACCGCAGCGCTCCGCGCGCAGCCTTCCGCCGCCCGCCTGCTCGTCACCATGTTCGCGCGGAAATTCGATCCGGCCGTCCCGGACAGTCCGGCGGAGCGGGACGCCGCCGTCGCTGGCCTGTGCAGCGAGTACACGTCGGCACTCGAGAGCGTGACGTCGCTCGCCCAGGATCGCGCTCTGCGCAACCTGCTCGCGCTGCTCCGTGCCACGGTGCGCACGAACTATTTCCTGCACGGCGGCGCGCGCCCGACGCGCCGCTCCGGCGGCGTGCCCTACATCTCCGTCAAGATCCTGAACGAGCACCTCCAGTCCATCGTATCGAGTCGGCTGCGCGCCGAGGTGTGGGTGCAGTCCGCGCGGATGGCGGGCGTGCATCTGCGTGGCGGGCCGGTGTCGCGCGGGGGGCTGCGCCACAGCGACCGGCCCGATGACCTGCGGACCGAGGTGCTCGGCCTCGTGCGCACGCAGTCGGTGAAGAACTGCGTGATCGTTCCGGCCGGCTCGAAGGGCGGTTTCGTGACCCGGCGCCAGCCGGCGGACCCGCAGCAGGCTGCTGCGGAGGTGGTCGAGCAGTACCGCACGCTGATCCGCGGCCTTCTCGATGTCACGGACAACCTGACGGGCGCGGGCGTCGTCCGGCCGGAGAGCATGGTCATCCACGATGGCGCGGACCCGTACCTCGTCGTCGCCGCGGACAAGGGTACGGCGCGCTTCTCCGACGTCGCCAACGAGGTTGCCGCCGAGTACGGCTTCTGGCTCGGCGACGCGTTCGCGTCGGGCGGCTCGAACGGCTACGACCACAAGGGCGTCGGCATCACCGCACGGGGCGCATGGATGTGCGTGCAGCGGCACTTCCGCGAGCTCGACCTCGACATCCGGACCGAGCCGTTCACCGTCGCCGGCATCGGCGACATGAGTGGCGATGTCTTCGGCAACGGGATGCTTCTCTCGCCCGCGATCCGTCTCGTCGCTGCGTTCGACCACCGCAACATCTTCGTGGATCCGACACCCGACGCCGCGCGGACGTACGCCGAACGGCAGCGGCTGTTCGCGCTCGGCCGCTCGAGCTGGGAGGACTTCAATGTCACGCTGCTCAGCGAGGGCGGCTTCATCGTGCCGCGCGGCATCAAGACGATCGAGCTGTCACCCCCGGCCGCCGCAGCGCTCGGTGTTGCCGACCACGAGCGTCGCATGGACGGTGAGACACTCGTCCGCACGATCCTCCGCGCGCCCGTCGACCTGCTGTGGAACGGCGGCATCGGCACGTACGTCAAGGCGACCGCGGAGCGGCACGCCGATGCCGGAGACAGCGCCAACGATCCCGTCCGCATCGATGCCACGGAGCTGCGCTGCCGCGTGCTCGGCGAGGGCGGCAACCTCGGACTGACGCAGCGGGCACGCGTCCAGTTCGCACTGAACGGCGGACGCTGCAACACCGACGCGATCGACAACTCGGGCGGCGTCGACATGTCGGATCGCGAGGTCAACCTCAAGATCCTGCTGGACGCAGCCGTAGCGGAAGGCCGGCTCGACCGCGACCATCGCAACGCGCTGCTGCACGAGCTGACGGATGCCGTCACCGAGCGAGTGCTGCACGACAACCGCTCGCAGAGCCTGGCCATCTCGCTCGACGAGCAGCGCGCCCGCGACGGCTTCGAGGATGTTCACGGGTTCATGGTCGTGCTCGAGCGGAACGGCGTCCTGGACCGCGCGGGCGAGTCGCTGCCGGACCTGGAGGACCTGCGGGAGCGACAGGAGTCGGCCCTGTCGCTCACCCGCCCCGAGCTGGCCGTGCTGCTCGCGTACGCCAAGCTCGCACTGAAGCCCGCACTCGTCACGGGCAGCGTGCTCGACGATCCCGCCATGAACGGGTACCTCATCGACTACTTCCCGGCAGCAGCCGTCGAGGCCGCCGGCCCTGCGGCTCTCGCCGGGCACCGACTGCGCCGCGAGATCATCGCGACACAGCTCGCGAACGAGATGATCGACCTGATGGGCGTCACGTTCGTGCACCGCGTGATGCGCGACACGGGGCACACGGAGGCGGACATCGCGCGCGCGTGGTTCGTGGCATCGCGACTGTCCGGCGCACCCGAGCTGCGTGCACAGCTCGCAGTCCTCGAGGAGCGGTTGCCGAGCGACGTCATCTACCGCTGGCTGCTCGGCCTCGGCCGCGTGCTCGAGCGTACCACCCGCTGGATCCTCGCGAACGTGAGCGGCACCACTCCGGTCGATGACATCATCGCGCAGTACCTCGACGGGCTCCGCGACCTGCGCGGCGGCTTCCGCGCCATCGTCGCGGGCGCAGCGCGTGAGCTGTTCGAGAGCCGCGTGGCAGAGGCCCGCGTTCTGACGGAGCGCGACGACCTCGCCGCCTCGATCATCACGCTCCGCTTCTTCGATCAGCTCATGGAGATCCTCACGGTCGCGGCCGCCACCGGCAGCTCCGCCGTCAGGGTCGGACGCAGCTACTACCTCGCGTCCGAGGTGCTCGGTGTGTCGCGGTTGCGCGAGGCGATCTTCGCCGCCGCGGGTGACAGCCGCTGGGAACAGCGCGTCGCACAGGCACTCGACGAGGACCTCGGCCGCGCGCACCGCGCGCTCACGACGGCCATCGTGATGGAGGGTCACGACGACGAGCCGGTCGACGAGCTGCTCGCGCGCGTTGCGACCCGCCACGCAACCATGCTCGCCGGCTTCCGCACCCTGCTCGACGACGTCGCCTCGGATGAGCGACCCTCGCTCGCCGCGCTCACGATCGCCGTCCGCGAGCTCGAGGCCCTCGCCTGGTAGCGCCACCGACAACATGGGCGCCGGGAGCTCGATGCCGTGGCCCTGGTAGCGCCAGCGCGGCACGGCCGGGGCCGAAGCGCGACCTCAGGCTGTAACCGCTTCCCGCAACCGTTCGGTGTACGCGCCTCCGCCACATGACCGCAGTTCGCGCGCTCAGCGGCGGATACGCCGGTATGGACTGCGACCGCACGCGGGCAGGGCACGGTCCATGCGCACGATCGAAGGGATGTTGCCACTCACACTTCTCAAGGGGGATGAAGTGGGCCTCTTCGATAGGAAAGAGAAGCCGAAGGCCGACTTCTCGAACGTGCAGAGCGGATCGTCGAGCGTGCCCGATGCCACGGCACGGCCCGACACCGGCGCCGCGCAGGCGTCCCGGTACACGGTGAAGCAGGGAGATACGCTGTCGGCGATCGCGAAGCGCGAGTACGGCGATGCCAACGCCTGGCGGCGGATCTACGATGCGAACCGTGACCAGCTCGACAACCCCGACCTGATCCATCCGGGGCAGGAACTCACGATCCCGAAGCACGAGGGAGGCATGTCATGACGCGGGAGGCAGGACGTATCGCGCGTATCGCGCTGGTCTTCGCGCTCGTACCGGGGCTGTGGGCGTGCGAGCCGGCCGAGACCGAAGTCGACACGCAGCCGGGCGAGGAAGTGACGGTGGAGGGGCTGCGAGTGACGGAAGTCGATCTGGGAAACGCGATCGGTCCGGACCGCCGGATCACCGATGATCGCGCGACCGACGATTTCCGCCCGAACGAGACGATCTACGCGGTGGTGGAGACGGAGGGCGCGGCGACCGGATCCACGCTCACGGCGCGCTGGACCTTCGAGGATGGCCAGGTGGTGGACGAGACGACGCAGACCATCTCGCCGACCGGACCGGCCGTAACGGAATTCCACATCTCGAAGCCCGACGGATTCCCGGTCGGGAGTTACCAGGTCGAGATCCTGCTCAACGGAAGCAGCGTAGAGCGCAAGGATTTCGAGGTGAAGCAGTGAGCTGATGCCGCGCCCCGCTGCATGCGGGGCGCGGCGCAGTGTCGGTCAGCAGCCCGTGTATGTTCTCCGTCGCGCCTCCGTCGGCTCAGCGCTTCCGGTTCAGGAGCCCTCCGAGCATCCCGCCCACGTCATCGACCATCGATCCGTCGCGATCGCGGTCGAGCAGCGGCTCCAGCATCCCGGCGAGTCCACCGGACGGCGCAGCGCCTGCACCTCCGCTGGTCGCGCCCTTCTTCTGCTTCGCCAGTGCTCCCATGGCCAGCGATGCGAGGAGCGGGAGCATCTGTTTGAGAGTGGACGGGTCT
>DASUSS010000049.1:0-5820 GCA_036374995.1 Longimicrobiales bacterium
GAGCTGATGCCGCGCCCCGCTGCATGCGGGGCGCGGCGCAGTCCAGCCTGGCCGGTCTCGTGCAGCTCAAGCATCGGTGCGAATTCAGTGCGAGAGGTGCGACCGGATCGCACGCGCATCGACGTGCACCAGGTCGTCCGCCTGTGCGGCGCATGGACCCACCTCCTGGAGGACGCGGTCCAGGGCGGGATCGCCGTTCGTCTGTCCCGGATCGCCGGCGACGACGATGTCGGGTACCACGCCGCGATCGTCTTCGATGCCGGATGGGCGCACGAAGTACTTGTAGCTGACGTTCAGACGCAGCGCCGTGTGGGGCAGATGGGATGCGTACGACTCGCCGTAGCTCGATGCAAGCCCGCCCGTCTCCTCCCCGATCACGGTGGCGAGACCGTAATCCTGGAGAGCGGCGGCGAGATCGGCGCCGCTGCTGAACGTGTTCACACCGGTGAGCACGAACACCGGACCGGTCCATCGCAGCGGATTGCGGCGCGGCAGCCGCTCGTCTTCCGTCCATGTTACGATTGCGCCGTCAGGGCTGCCGAGCAGGGCGCCGAACCTGCGGTCGGCGAGTCCGAACGCACCGGCGGGCAGCCAGCGGATCGGTCGCGGCAGACGCTGCCTGTGGTGCGCCTTCACCTGCGCGCTCGACCGCACGTCGATTCTGCTGTACTGCCTCACCGGCCGGGCTGCGAGATAGGACATGAGCAGGTCACCGAACTCCGCGCTGCCGCCCGGATTGCGCCGGAGATCGATCACCAGCGCACAGGGAGGCGCCTCGCGCACCCGCGTGAACGTCTCGTCCAGGAAACGCTCGAACCGATCGACATCGAGTTGCAGCCGCAGATCGATATAGCCGAGCACACCATCGCCAAGCGTGGCATAGGAAAATGCCGGCGCCGGAGCAGGGACCAAGCCGGCCGCCTCACTGCGCCGATTACCCTCCTCGCGGGATATCGGCGACAACACCGCGGTCAGCCTCTCGCCCGACGGCAGCTCCGCCTCGATCTCGTACGGACCCCTCCAGTCCCACAGCACCGGCAGCAGGTCGCCGAACACGCGTTCGACCACCCACAGACGCATGGCGTGGCGCTCGTACGGCAGGGTCGTCATCGCCTCACCGACGAGCGACGCAACCGACCGGCCGTTGATGAGCAGCAGCCGCGCCCCGCGCGGCAGCCTCGCTTCATCCGACAGATCAGCGCGAACAGTCGCGCCGGTGGAGTCGAGCTTCACGACGAGCGGGAACACGGCAGACGTGGAGCTGATGTCGGGGCGCGACAGCGACGTATGTCCGTCCCGTAACAGCGCGACTGCGGGCGCTGCCAGACGCCAGAACTCGACCGCGCTCATGTCGTCGTGGAGCCCGCGCTCGAGAGCCTGTCGCGCACGCATGACAGCCGCCGAATCGACACGGTGGTGGGGATTCGGATGCACGTCGCGTATGGTGGCGAAGATGTAAGCCACGTCCTCCAGCAGCTCCGCTCTGCTGAACAGTGTTCCCTGCTGCGGCGCCGTGTCGCGCGCGCCCGCGCTCGGGCTGCATCCCGTTACCACGAGCAGGACTGCTGCAATCGACACGGCAACTCTACTCAGGCACGGCAGTGCCCGACGGTGCTGCGCCTCGGCCGTTCGCATCATGCATCCTCGAGTACGAGGGGAACTCGCCGCGCGCGCGGCGGATCGAACGAGGGTACGTGCTCTTCGCCAGGTCGTGCTGTCAGGAAATTCGGCATCTTCCGTCAGGAAACGGCACCTGCGTAGCCGTATCGCCGGCGTTCTGATACGGCGCGCATGATGTCGTCACAGAATACGCGCGTGCCGGGACAGGCCCCGATTATTCTGCTGGAGTGGTCGATGTGCAGATTGGATGTGTCGAGATGCAATCTGACAGGATGAAATGCAGCAGCTGCCGACAGGTGCAGCGCGGGGCGCGAAGGCGCGGCTCGCAGCGGGTGCAACGCTACAGCAGCGGGCGCCGATAGGCGCGCGGTCCGATCGCGCCGCTGCTCGGCGCGGTCGCCATTGCGGGGACAACGGCTGTCCACGCAACATGTAGTCGAACGCCGGGCATACGGACAACGGGTCGAGATCCCGCGCTGGCTGAAGGCGCGGACGGGCGGTGCGCTGTTAGAGGAATCGGCGATGCCACTGTGAATCCTGGCGGGCGGCGGCGAGCGCTGCGCAGCGGTGCCGAACGCGGTGGCAGGGGAGCCATCCGGAAACCCACGGATCGACGCTGATGATACACGGAGCAGTGAATCGATGCGCTTGCGCCCTCGCGCTTGTGCTTACCGGCGGAGTCGTGAGCTGTAGCGGCGGTGCCGACCTGTTGATCAGGAACGTTCAGGTCGTCGATGTGACGGGCGGAGGCACATACCGCGCGAGCCTGTGCATCGCGGACGGGCGGATCCGCAGCATCGAGCGCGCTCCGGGTGGCGGCTGTCGTGCCGAACGGGTGATCGAGGGCGAAGGTCGCTATGCCATTCCCGGCCTGTGGGATATGCACGTGCATCTCGCGGAGGATGGCACGCATGCGGAAGCGCTGGACGCTCTCCTCGCGCACGGCATCACGAGCGCTCGTGACATGGGCGGCAGATTCGAGGTGCTCGACAGCTGGCGGCGCGACATCCGCGAGGGCCATCGCATCGGCCCCGATCTGCTGCTGGTCGGTCCAACGATCAACGGTCCGGGTGACGACTCGTATCATCTGGAGGCTGCCACCTTCGAGGAAGGCCTCGCCGCGGCGGACTCCGTCGCGAACCTCGGTGCCGATCAGGTCAAGGTGCACCGGCTTCTGCCACGTGACGCGTTCCGCGGCGTCATCGCTGGTGCAGAACGGCACGGGCTCCGCGTCGTCGGCCATATTCCGCGCGGGACCAGCTCGCGGCAGGCGTGTGAGTTGGGCATGGACGAATTCGCGCATCTGAGCGCTGTCCTGGAGGCAGCCGTCATGCGTGAGGAGGAAGCTGCCGCCGGTCTGGCGAGTGCGGTGGCCGAACTGACCGGCGAGAACGGACAGGCGGTCTACGATTGCATGGCTGCGCGGCAGGGCGCGTTGACGCCGAATCTCGTGGCGTACGCGCACATCGCGCGCACCGCCGACAGCGTTGCCGCCGCACTGACATGGCGGCTGATCGGCGCGCTCGGGCCTGTAGTCCGGCGGTCGGCGGCGAGCGGTGTCATGCTGATGGTCGGATCCGATGCACCCGGCGAGAATCTCGAGATTCCGTGGGGCGTCTCGGTGCACGAAGAGCTGGAATTGCTCGTGCGCGCGGGCCTGAGCCCGGGCGAGGCGCTCGCCGCGGCGACGGTTGCACCCGCGCGCTTCACCGGCACGTTCGCCGACGTCGGCAGCATTGATGAAGGAAAGCGCGCCGACCTGCTACTGCTTCGCTCGAATCCGCTCGTGGACATCAGCGCGACGCGCGAGATCGAGTGGGTCATAGCACGCGGTCGGAGATACCCGCCGGCCATGACCGCGTCGGGTCTGCGTGGCGGCGCCCGCTAGCTGGCGCCAGCGCCCTCATCGTCGGTCGACCCCCACGCTCCGGCTGTGCAGACGCGCGGACGCCTGCTCACCCGACAGGCCAGCCTGCCGGGCCGGCGCGTGTCGCGTCCCATCAGGGCGTTGCGGGTGCTCTCATGTCAATGGCCCGGCCACAGGCGGTGCCGGTGATGCGATAGCTGCCGCTCCCGGCATCGAACTCGTGTCGCAGATCGTAACTGCACGTCCGCGTCGTACCGTTCACGACGGTGGTCATTGACCCGGTCTGCGTCGAGAGCTGGAACAGGAGCGGCGCGTGCTGGTCGACTGCCTCGCCGAACCGCGCCTCTCCGGCGCTCGCCATCTGACCGTCGGCCCTTGCCATGACACCGTTCCGGGTCATGCTGCATCCCTCGTAGCGGATCGCTTTGTCCCACCGCACGATGGACACCTCGCCATCGCGTTGCCGGGTCGTCGTCCCCTCGATGACGAACTGTCCACCCGCGGGGCAGGGTGCCGTGAAGGTCTCGCCGTCGGTGGACGTGCCCGCCGTCGAGGCGAGGCCGACGAACGCCGTGACGAACTGCGCGTGATCGGTGCCGGGCGTCGTAGGGCCGGGCTCGCATGCGGCCGTCGCGACGAGGAGAGCCGAGAGAGCGGTAATACTGCGGCGCAGATCAGTGCAGGGCATGTTCGATCACCTCCGGTTGAGGCAGAGTGAGCAGACCCGCCGAAGCAGTGCGGCGGCCGGGCGGCACGACCCAGCCGCCATCGGCGCGGCTGACGATGTGATCGAGGCAGTGACGCACGAGAATCACTCGACGCGCCAGAGCATGACACGCGGCAGGTCGAGCTCATCGAGTGTCACGCCGGCGAGCATCCCCGCGCCGAGCGCGAACCGGCCCACGCGGGCCTGGACGCGCACCTCGCCGAGATAGCGGCCGGAGGCGTCGAACACGTCGAACGTGGTCGCCTGTAGCGGACCGCGCTCGACACGTACCCACAGGCGGCCATGCTCATCGAACGCGAGTGCGCCGGCTGAGAAGAAGTTCCGCTCCTCGCGGATGGGCGGCGGCGTGAAGGAGCGCGCAGCCGACCGGCTCTCGGCCGCGACTCGCTCCCGCGTGCGCGCAATGTCGCGGTTCCGCTGCTCCTCGAGCTGACGCATCTCCTCCGCAGAGTACCGCGCGCGCGGAATGTCGCGGACGATCATGCTGCGGCGCTCGCCGTCCGCACTGAACCGGATAATGCGGTAGGCGCCGATCCCGTCGGCGACCACGAACGACTCGTCCGGAGCCACTGCAACGCCCAGCAGGTCGAAGTTCACGGCCGGACGCTCAGGAAACTCGGCAGCGCCGACGGTGAGCACCGCGGCAAGCGTGTCGTCACGGAAGCGAAACAGCGTCAGTTCCTGACCCGAGAAGTTCGCCAGCGGGATGATCGGCGTGCCGCCCTGCGGCGGAAACGCAGCGAGCGTCGGCAGTCCATTCAGCCGGTGCGTGCTCACCACATCGCCGTCCGTGGTGTAGCGCGTGACACGCTGGTTCCTCATGTCGACGACGACGAGCTCACGAGCCATGGTGCCCACGCCCACCGGCAGTCGCAGCTCGCCCGGTCCCGCGCCGGTACGGCCGAATCCGCGAACGTAAGTGCCGCGCTCGTCGAAGATGCGGATCAGTGGCCGGTCATCGTCGGCGATGATGATCGCACCGTCCGCTGTGATCGCGAGGGCGTGAATCGTGGAGAACAGCGCGGGCCCCGTGCAGTCGGCACAGCCGAAGCTGCCGATGGGCACGAGCCGCGGGCTCTGCGCAGTCGCCGCTCCGCTCAGCAGCAGGAGCAGGGCGGGAAACGCGAAAAGCCTGCGCATGGTCCATCCTCCAGTCCTGGCCGCTGACCCGACCGATGCTCTGGTCGCGCCGCGCGGGCCGGGGGGCCCGGTTCGCGACGTGCCGTGTGCGGAATGTGCCGGACATCGGGTGAACGAGCGCCGCAGTGACGGCCTGACGAGGAATTGGTGAAATGCCGGAAAAGCGGATTGAACTGCAGCGGCTGGATATGCCGTGCAGACCCCCGACCCCCTCGGTCCGGGGGCGGCCGTCGCGCCTCCGTCGGCTCAGCGCTTCCGGTTCAGGAGCCCTCCGAGCATCCCACCCACGTCATCGACGATCGATCCGTCGCGATCGCGGTCGAGGAGCGGCTCCAGCATCCCGGCGAGTCCACCGGACGGCGCAGCGCCTGCACCTCCGCTGGTCGCGCCCTTCTTCTGCTTCGCCAGTGCTCCCATGGCCAGCGATGCGAGGAGCGGGAGCATCTGTTTGAGAGTGGACGGGTCT
>DASUSS010000050.1:0-37590 GCA_036374995.1 Longimicrobiales bacterium
CGAGCGAGTAGCCGAGCACGTCGACCTGATCGTAGCCCAGCTCCTTCAGCACGACGGCCATGTCATCGCCCATGTCCTCGAGACGGATCGGCCGGTCGCCGAGCGCGGTGCGGCCGTGGCCGTGCAGATCGATGCCGATCACCTGGCGGTTCTCCGTCAGCATCGGCAGCACCGGGCCGAACATGTCGATCGAGCCCAGCCCGCCGTGCAGCAGCAGCAGCGGCTCGCCCCGGCCGTGGATCTCGTAATAGTAGCTCACCCCGTTCGCCTCGATGTGGCCGCTGCGAACCGGCGCGGGCCGCATCGTCCCGTTCGCCATCGTCGTCTCCTGCTGTGCGTGAGTGCCGGCGGGCGCCGTGATCGCCGCACTCGCTGCGATCAGTATGCCGAGAGTAAGGATCCGCATGATGTCCTCCGCAGTGATTGTGTTCGCGGCGGGATCCGCGGTCGCAGCGCGCTGCATCCCTCCCGCACAGGATCGTCGTCCGGCCGCCGCCCGGATCGACATCGGCCTTGTATCAATCCACTTGACACAAATGCGGGCGGGCCTATTGTGCCAGTAGACATGGTACGAGATGACCGGGAGATCGCATGCGGGAGGAGCGGTTCGACGACGAGGCGCGGCTGGCGCTGGCGCAGCCGTTCCGGATCGTGCTGGACGACGCGTCGTCGAGCTCGATCTACGAGCAGATCGTGGCGCAGGTGAAGGAAGCGGTCGCGACGGGAGCGCTGGTTGCGGGCGCGCGGCTGCCGGCGGTGCGGGCGCTGGCGGATCAGCTGGACATCGCGCCGGGCACGGTCGCGCGGGCGTACGGCGAGCTGGAGCGGCTCGGCGTGGTGAGGACGGAGGGTGCGCGCGGGACGCGCGTCGCCGGCAGGTCGGAGGCATCGCGCGCTCGTGCGGACCATGAAACGATCGTGGGGCTGCTGCGTCCCGCGGCGGTCGCGGCGTACCACATGGGCGCCGGCGCGCAGGACGTGCGTGTCGCGCTCGAGTCGGCGATGAAGGGCATCTTCGACGATCCGTCCCGGATGGAGTGACGGGTGCTCCGGCCGCTGGCGGAGCATCTTCGACGCGACTGCGCGGCGGCGGAGACACCCGACGCACGGCCGCCGCGGTACCGGGGCGGTACCACGGCGGAATGATTGACAGCCTTTCAGGTTGCCGGCTTCAGCTGCCGCACGCCTGGAACGCGGGGAGGTGTCTGTCGAGCGACGCCGCGCGGAGGTTCTCGAACACGCGCTGCACATCCGCCGGCAGCGTGAGCGCGAGGAAGCCGTCGTACATCGCGACGTTGCCCGTCTCGCCGATCACACCTGCGTCGCACGCGCTCACGAGTGTGGTGAAGTGTGGCACATTCGCGAGACTCCAGGTGCTCGCCGGCACGGTGAGTCCGCGCTTCAGGTAGAGGTTCGCGATGGCGGTGTAGTGGCTCTCCTCCGCATCGCGGATCGCCGGGAACGGGAAGTCCGGCTCCAGGTCATCGACCACGCCGCTGTACGTGTAGTAGGCGCGGTACTCGTCCTGAATCGCGGTAGCCATTGCATTCAGCACTTCGGCCGAGGGCGCCGCCGTGCCGCTGCCGGCACACTGCTGGAACGCGGGCAGGTGGTTCTCGAGCGATGCTTCACGCACGTTCTCGAACACGCGCTCCACGTCCGCCGGCAGTGACTGCAGGAGCAGCCGGTCGTACATGATGACCAGATCGATCTCGGCGTCCACGGCGGCCGCGCACGCCGCCTGCACGGTCGCATAGGCGGGCACGTTGCCGCTGTTCCAGGTGCTCGCCGGCACGGTCAGATCCCGCTTGACATACAGGTTCGCGAGCGCGCCGACGTGCATCCACTCCGCATCGCGGATGTTCGTGAACGGCGCGACGTTGCCGAGGTCGGCGAGCACGCGGGTGTACGTGTAGAATGCGCGGTACTCGTCCTGGATCGCCTCCGCCATGGAGGCCTCGACCGTCTGCCCCACCGGTCCGATCACGCCGCCCGCGCAGTTGCGGAACGCGAGACGGTGCTGGTTGCGCGCGGTCGTGCGCTGATTCTGGAATGTCTGCGTGACGTCGTTCGGCAGCGTGAGCTGGAGGTGCCGCTCGAACATCAGCTGCGTGGCCACCTCGCCATCCTCTGCGGCCATGCAGGCCTGCTGGAGATTCGCGAAGCGCGGCACGTTGCTCTCGCTCCAGATGCTCGCCGGCGGCGTCACTCCCCGGCTCTGGTACAGATCGCGCAGCGTGTCGATGTAGTCCAGCTCCGTGGCGACGATGCTCGTGAACGGCGCCACGGCCCCGAAGTCGTCCGTGACGACCACGTACGTGTAGTATGTGCGATAGGCGTCCTGAAGCGATTCGTCCAGGGCGAGCTTCGCCTGAGTGGTCAGCGTGACCGGCGGCGTCGGTCCGCCGCCATCGTCGTCGCACGCCGCCAGCGTACCGGCGCCGATCAGCAGCACCAGCAGCATCCATGCGTGTCGATATTTCCTCATGCTATCCTCCTGACGGCGGCCGTCGATCACGGCCGTATCGTCGCGTTGATGTCCACCCCCGTCACCTGCAGGGTGCGATCTGCCGGAATACGGGCCGACAGTCCCGCACGACTCACTCGTCGTGCTCCCCGCCACCTCCGCCCTCGCAGCCGCTGTCATGGCCACGTCCGTGTGCGCTGCCGATACCCGGCGGGCCGTCGTCCTCGTGATCGCCTTCCTCACCATCTTCATGGTCGCCGCCATCACACTCGTCCCCGTGGTCGACGTCCTGCTCGCCGGTCCACACGAGGATGTTGTCGCCCGAGCCGCCATACATCTCGTCACGCGGCTCGACGCCGCCGGTGAGCTGGTCGTTGCCCGCCTCGCCGAACACCTGATCCGGCCCGGCGCCTGCGAAGATCACATCGTCCCCGGCACCGCCGAACAGCACATCGCGGCCCGGCCCGCCCTCGATCACGTCGTTGCCGGGCCCGCCGTGCACGCGGTCCGGTCCGCCGCCGGCGTACATCACGTCATCGCCGTTGCCGCCGTAGACCTCATCGGGTCCGCCGCCGGCAAAGATGCGGTCGCTGCCGTTGCCGCCCTGGATCACGTCCGGCCCGCCGCCCGTGCAGATCACGTCGTCGCCGTTCCCGCCGAACACGACGTCGGGGCCGCCACCGGTGACGATCACGTCGGGTCCGTTCGTGCCGTGGATGATGTGCATCGTGTGTTCGCCATCGACGACCGCGCGAATGGACGCACCCTTCGGGATCAGCGTCTCATCCATCGTGTCCCAGATCGTGGCCGGGCGGCCATCGCAGACGAGCTGTTCTCCGTCATGCGCTGCCGCGATGACCGCATACGGCGCAGCGAGCTCCGCCTCCGTGACGGGCTCGAAGATTCCGGGGTCGGCGCAGCCCGCGAGTACCACCAGTGCTGTTCCCGGAGTCCATCTCCAGACCCTGTTCATGGCGTCCTCCCACTCTCCCGCCCGCGGGCGTCACGGCGGCTGTCGCCGTGACGCCCATGATCCGCTATCCGGCCACACGGGCTCACCTGTGCGAGCCGTTGCCGCTGCCACCGCTGCCACCGCTGCCGCCGCCACCGGTACCGCCGCCACCGCCGCCGCTGCTGCCGCCGCCACCACCACCGCCACCACCGCCACCGCGAGGCGTCGTGCCACCCTTCTTCGTGTAGATGTGGATGTCGATGTAGGTCAGGTTGTTCGCGGCATCCAGATACGAGATGCCACCCTCACCTGCCGGCTCGGCCGCGACCACGACCTCTTCCGATTCCTCTTCCGGCTGCATGATGAACGTGACGCCGTCCTCGAAGTCGGTGTTCAGCGTCTGCGGGCAATTCGTGCCGTCGAGGCTGAACGTCAGGCGGTAGTCGCCTGCGCCATCGTTGAGCTTCCGCACGCCCCACGTGTAGCCGTAGATGACCTTGCCCTTGACGTTGATCTCGGCGTTGTAATAGCCGGGTCCGTCCTGAACCGTGTATACGGCGTCGTTGAACAGTGCACGGTTGACCAGCGGATCTCCGGTCGTCGGATCCACACCGGTCCACTCTCCCGCCGCATCATCCCACGTGAGGTTCGCGAGCAGCGGATCGTCGCGATTGACGAGCAGCCGCTGGATCGTGAGCCGTGCGCAGTTGGAGTAGATGGTGGGGAGATAGTTGTCGAGCGCTTCCGGAGTGCCGTCCGGGAGGACGGAGAGGCCCCACTGCTCATCTGCGCCCAGCCCGAACGTATGGAGCATCCGGTATCCGAGGAGTGGCGCCGTGACGACGTCGAACAGGACCGTCTCGACCCGTACGCGCGAGTTGATGTACCACGGCACCGACTCGAGGTTGTCGCCCCAGTCGATCGAGTCCACGACGACCATCGATGCCGCGTGTACCGTATCGGCCTGCCAGTCGTTCAGAAGGTCCTTCTGCACATACGCCTTGCGCAGGAGCGCACCGCCCAGCACGAACGGGTCGTCGCCGTTGTCGCACAGCAGCGGGTCGACCGTATCGGGTGTGCAGCTGGCCGTGCTCACGGTGTCCTCGGCGCCCCACCAGTACACGAAGGCACCGCCCGTATTCACGACGCCCGCCGAGCCGCGCAGCGCCTTCGTCACTCCCTCGGCCCAGATGACCGGATAGGACAGATTGTTGCCTGCGCTCTCGCCTCCGGGCTTGCCCGGCGAGCCCTTGGCGAAGCTCACACTGCTCACCTCGTCGACCGGATTCGTGATCTCGTCAGCGCACGCAGTCAGTGCCAGCAGCGCGAGCAGCGGCATGACGCGGCGTCGTACCACGCGAGTCATAGTGTCACCTCTATCGTATCGGGTTGTCGGTGACCTTGTGCGGCAACCGGACGGCCTCGGTGAGGCTCGCGGCTTTGCGGACCGGCCTCGCGGCCGGGGTGCTCTGGACGCCCACGCCGGACCACTGCGGCCCGGCAGACGAAATATCAGGCCTCAGCGAGCGGCGCGAAGTCGGTATTGTCTCGACAGAAAAATTGAGGAATTTCGGCGTGATGTGGGGGATCGGACACTGGAATTCCGCGACCGGCGTCCAACGACGCGGCGCATCCTTCCCGGCAACGCCGGCGGAGCGCAGCGGGCGACTGCCGGGGGCACGTGTCGTGTGCCGGCGGTCCCCGGAACACGCCTTGCGCTGAAGCCGGCGAAACCCCTGACCGGCGGCGACAGCGGATGGATCCGAGGTGGCGACACACATGAGGAAGGCGCCCGGCGCGGGAGCGGCGGAGCGGCATGGGACGTTCCTGGCGGAGGCGAGCCGGGTCCTCGCCAGCTCGCTCGACTACGAGCGGACGCTGCGCAACGTCGCGGAGCTGGCGGTTCCCGCGATTGCGGACTGGTGCGTCGTCGATCTCGTGGAGGCAGGCACCCTGGAGCGCGTGGCCGTGAAGCACGCCGACCCGTCACGGGTCCGGCTCGTACGCCAGCTTCAGGATCGTTACCCACCGGATCCGGCGGCCGCGCACGGCAGCGCGCACGTGATCCGCACGGGCCGGAGCGAGCTCGTGCGCGAGCTGACGGACGACATCCTGACCGCTGCGGCCCGCGATGAGGAGCACCTGCGTCTGCTGCGTGAGCTGGGACTTCGCTCGTACATCACGGCGCCGCTCAAGACGCACGATCGCGTGCTCGGCGCCGTCACGGTCGTCTATGCGGAGTCCGGTCGTATCTACACCGAAGAGGACCGCGTCTTCGTGGAGGACCTCGCCCGGCGCGCGGCGACCGCGATCGAGAATGCGCGGCTCGTGCAGGCACTCAGGAGTGCCCGCGCGCACGCCGAGGAGCAGGCGGCAGAGCTCGAGGAGCAGGCGGCAGAGCTGGAGTCGCAGACGCTCGAGCTGGAGACGCTGAACCAGGATCTGCGCGCGGCGGAAGCACAGCTGCGCGGCATCATCGACTCGGCACTCGACGCGATCGTCACGAGCGATGCGCAGAGCGTCATCACCGGATGGAACGAGCATGCCGAGGTGATGTTCGGCTGGTCGGCGTCGGAAGCGATCGGGCGCCGTCTCACCGAGACGATCATTCCGCCGCAGCACCGCGAGGCGCACACCCGGAGTATGGAGCGATATCTGACGACGGGCGAGAAGCGCATCATGAACCGGCGCATCGAGATCACGGCGCTGCGCCGCGACGGCACCGAGTTTCCCGTCGAGCTCACGGTTGCGAGCGCGCGCGCGGGCAGCCGCACCATCTTCAGTGCGTTCCTTCGCGACATCACGGCGCGCAAGGAAACCGAGCGCAGAATAGCGGCCGAGCACGCCGTCACGCGTATCCTCGCCGAGTCGCACACGCTCGACGCCGCCGCACCAAGGGTGCTCGAGGCGATCGGCAGCTCGCTCGGCTGGACGACCGGCGCGTTCTGGATCGTCGAGCCCGCTACCGACCGCCTGCGCCTCGCCGGCACCTGGCATGCGGCGGACGCGCGAGTGTCCGCATTCATGGAGCTGACGCAGAGCACCAGCTTCGAGCGCGGGGGCGGGCTGCCCGGCCGGGTGTGGCAGCGACGCGAGCCGCTGTGGGTGGAAGACGTCACGCAGGACACATCGTTCCCCCGCCTCGCCGCGGCTCGCGAGTCCGGCCTGCACGGCGCCGTCGCGTTCCCCGTGCGCGTGGGTGACGAGATCCTGGGCGTGATCGAGTTCTTCCAGCACGAATCGCTCGCGCCCGACGAGGGGCTGCTCACGGCACTCGACGTGATCGGCAGCGGGATCGGTCAGTCCGTCCGGCGGGTGCGTGCCGAGGAGGAGCGCGACCGGGCACTGCGTGCCATCGAGGACGCGAACGCCCAGCTCGCACAGCGCACCGCCGAAGCCGAGGCCGCGAACCGCACGAAATCCGAGTTCCTCGCCACGATGAGCCACGAGCTGCGCACGCCGATCAACGCGATCATGGGCTACACCGACCTGCTGGACGCGCAGATCGCGGGAACGCTGAATGATGTGCAGCGCGATCACCTGCGCCGGATCACCGCCAGCAGCCGACACCTGCTCGGCCTCGTCGAGGATGTGCTCGATCTGGCCAAGATCGATGCCGGCCGGATCACGGTGGAACGGGCGCCGACGCCCGTGCTCGTCCCCGTGAAGGCGGCACTCGAGCTCGTCGCGCCCCAGGCCACCGAGCGCGGCCTCACGATCGAGAACCGGTGCCGGACCGATCCCGAGGCGAGGTTCGTCGGCGACATCGATCGCGTGCAGCAGATCCTCGCGAACCTGCTGTCGAACGCGGTCAAGTTCACGGAGCCGCCCGGCACCATCACCGTGCACTGCGCGCTGATCCGAGAGCCGGATCCCGGCCCCGTGCCGAGCGGCCCCGGACCCTGGGTCGCGATCATGGTGGAAGACACGGGCATCGGCATCGCACCCGATCAGATCAGCGCCGTGTTTGAGCCGTTCGTGCAGGCGGAGACCGGGACGACGCGGCGGAAGGGCGGTACCGGCCTCGGCCTGACCATCAGCCGGCAACTCGCACGACTGATGGGCGGTGACCTGACCGTCGTCAGCACGCCGGACCGCGGCTCCTGCTTCAAGCTCTGGCTCGAGGCGGCCCCCCGCTGAACGTGCGGCTCACTTCGCAGCCCGCGGCGCCGGAATCATGACGTGCGCGTACGGTGTGCCCTTCCACATCACCCACGGCCCGCCGTTCGCTGCGTCCGTCGGCAGACTCTCGAGCAGGGACGCATCGGCCACGATCATCATGATGTGTGCGCCCGAGTCCTCGACCCACTCGTTTGCAGCGGTCGGTCCCGTCGCGAACGGATCGATGTTGCTCACCGGAAAGTCCCCCTGGAGCATGTACCCGAAGCCGATTCCGCGGAGCTCCGGCTGGCGCCGGCTCATGTACGCGTCCATGAACTCGCGCCACGCCGCATCCAGACACATCGGCGAGTCGTTCGGCGTGCCCGGATCGTCCGGCATGCATACCCAGCCGTTGCTGCCCGGCCTCAGAACGGTGCCGTCCAGCTCGACGACCATGGCGTGCGCCGTCACCGAGGCCGGCGCCGCGCTCAGGGCACTGGCGATCCGCGCATGCGTGGCGCCGGGCTGATCGCTCTGGGCTGAGGCAGCGACTGGAATCAGACCGGCGAGGACGACGGCAACAGCAGTGGTTCTCATGGCAACCTCCGGGTTGAGTCAGTGATCAGACCGACCGATCGGTCTGGAGACGGCGTAAAAAAAACTACCCGACCACGGCGCCGCGGAAGAAGAAATCGAGCATCTCGCCCAGCGGCGCCGGATCGCGCCGCAGCCGCGTCCGCAGCGCCGCGCCCTCCCAGCAGTCCACCAGCAGGTCGGCCATGTGCCGGCAATCGGTGTCGGGCGGAAGATCCCCGGCCGCGCGCGCCTCCTCGAGGCACTGCGCGAGGCGCGCCGCGATCACGTCGAAGCACTCCTCGATCGTGCGGCGAAACGTCTCGTTCACTCCGGACAGCTCCTGGCCGAGACCGCCCAGCAGGCAGCCCAGGTAGCCCTCGTTCCGGTATTTCTCGCGTGTCTGCTCGAAGAACCGCCGCACGCGCTCGAGCGGCGGGAGCGAGGTGTCGTGCAGGCAGCCGTCGAGTCCCGCGTGCACGTCCTCCATGTAGCGTGCGATCACCTGCAGCGCGAAGTCTTCCTTGTCGTGGAAATGATGGTAGAAGGACCCGCGCGGGATCCTCGTGGCCTCGAGCAGCGCCTGAATGCCGAGATCGTTGTAGCCGTGCTCGAGCAGCATGGCCATGCCGGCGTCGAGCAGGCGTCGTTTGGTGGCGTGCATCTCGCTCCTTAGACCAGTCGGTCTAGTTGCCGAATGGTACGCCGGCCGGCACGGCGGCGCAAGAGCGGCGCCCGGAGTGAGTGTCCGGTCGTGCGTGCACTTCCCGTACTCCTCATCGGACGCACCGTGTGTCCGTTCGAAATCGATCAGATCATTCGTGGATAGGAGGAGACATGATGACGATGCGACGCGCGCTGCTCGCAACCGGCCTCACGCTCACGTTCGCGGCGTGCCAGGACGGGGTGACGGGTCCGGAGATGACGGGGGCAGCCGCGCCGATGGGAATGTCGCTGGCGCAGGCCGGCGTCTCGTGCGGCGGCCAGCCGACGAATCAGTTCGGCAACGACGGCTTCAACTTCCTGTACGGCGGCCCGGGCGATGACAAGCTGATCGGCAAGGGCGGCACGGATTTCATCTACTCGTACGGCGGCAACGACTGCCTGATGGGGGGTCCGGGCGATGACCGGCTGTTCGCGGGTGACGGTGATGACTACCTGGTCGGCGGGGACGGCAACGACCTGCTGGATTCGAGCTACGGCGCGTACGAGGTGCTGATCGGCGGCGCTGGCAACGACGTGCTGATAGCGCGGTACGGCGAGGCGAGCAGTGTGCATGGCGGTGCCGGGAATGACCGGATCTTCACCAGCGACGGCGTTGCCGACGATGTCGAATGCGGGGATGGCGACGACGAGGCGGTGGTGGATGCGCTGGACACGGTTCGCAACTGCGAGATCGTGACGGTGACGCAGTAGTTGGGCGTTGCTGGCGGGCGGGCACGCCGGTTCGGCGAGTCCGTCCGCGCCGGCGATCCGACATTCCTCCGCGCTGCCGGCCGCCGTATAATCCCGGATCACCCAACCGCCCTGCACCGGGAGCTGCCATGTCCGGATCGATGCTGCGCGCGTTCGCGCTGTCCGCCGTTCTCGCCGTTCTCGAAGTTCTCGCCGCTGCGCCGGTCGCGCTGCACGCGCAGGAGCGGCCGTTCGGCACGTTGCGCGAGCAGTCGGAGGTGCGTCAGGAGTGGCTCGCGCAGCGGCTGGAGCGTGTGCTGCCGCGACTCATGCGGGAGCAGGGGGTCGACATGTGGATCGTGCCCGTGCGGGAGTACAACGAGGACCCGCTGTTCCAGTCGATCGTCTCACCCACGACGTTCGCGGCGCGGCGCCGCACGATCTACATCTTCCATGACCTCGGCGAGCGCGACGGCGTGGATGGCGGTGTGGAACGGATCGCGATCGGCGGCACCTCGCAGGGTGGCCTCTACACGGTGGTCCGCGACCCGGCGGCCGCGATCGGCACGGCGGGCACGACGCGGCGCGCGGCGGAGCCGTTCGGGCCGGAGCAGTGGCGGCTGCTGACGCCGCTCGTCGAGGAGCGGGATCCGCGTGCGATCGCGGTGAACATCTCGCACACGCACGCGTTCTCCGACGGACTGACGGTCGGCGAGTGGGAGCAGCTTCAGGAGGCGCTCGGGGAGAAGTACCGCACGCGCGTGGTCCGGCGCGAGCTGCTGCCGCTCCACTTCATCGAGGAGCGGCTGCCGGAGATGCTGCCGACGTACGTGCGGATGCAGGAGGTGGTGCACGACATCATCGCGACCGCGTTCTCGAACCGGGTCATCACGCCCGGCGAGACGACGACCCAGGAAGTCGTGTGGTGGCTGCGCCAGCGCGTGAACGATCTCGGCCTCGGCTCCTGGTTCCAGCCGTCCGTCAGCGTGCAGCGGCGCGGTGTCGAGATGGGCGATTCCGCCGATCCCGTCATCATCCGGGGCGACGTGCTGCACACCGACTTCGGCATCGTCGCGAACGGCCTGAAGACGGACACGCAGCACATGGGGTACGTGCTGCGCGAGGGGGAGCTCGCGCCGCCGGACGGGCTGATCGCCGCGCTGCGGCAATCGAATCGGCTCCAGGACATCCTGCTCGAGGAGATGCAGCCCGGCCGCACGGGCAACGACGTGCTCCGGCGCACGCTCGCGCGCATGCGTGCGGAGGGGATCGTTGGCAGTGTCTACACGCATCCGATCGGCGATCACGGCCATGGCGCGGGACCGCTGATCGGGCTGTGGGACCGGCAGGAGGGTGTAGCCGGCCGGGGCGACATCGCGCTGCGGCCGAACACCTGGTTCTCGATCGAGCTCCAGGCGACGACGCCGGTCGCCGAGTGGGATGGTCAGGCGGTGCGCATGGCGCAGGAGGAGGAGGCGCTGATCGATGGGGACGGCAGCCGCCGCTGGGTGCTGCGGCGGCAGACGGAGCTCCACCTCGTGCGCTGAACGGTCAGCGCGCTCGCTGCCCCGGCCGGTAGCGCCGCTCCATGTTCGCGTCGACGTCGCGACGGTAGAAGAAGACGTCGCGCAGGGCGCCCATCGCGTACGACGCCGCCTGGTCGTTGAAGTGCGGGGATGCGGGGTCGCCGCTCTCGCCGCCGGCCGTGACCGCGCGGGCGCGCACGCTGTCGCCGAACTCGACGACGGCGACGAAGCTGTTGCCGCTCGTGCCGTACCAGCGCTTCGTGTTCGGGTAGGGTCGCGCGCCGAACGACGCGAGCGAGCCCCAGCGCGCCGACGTGAACGGCACCGGCAGGCTCGGCTTCGTGTCATCGAACTCCGGCCGGATCGCGGGGCTGATCCGCTGGAACCGGTTGATGTGACCCCACGGCGTCTGCCAGCGGCCGAAGTCGTTCTCGAGCCGACGGACCGCGGCGCCGAGCGCCTCGAGCAGCACCGCGGCCGGTGCGCGGCCGGCGGCGATGAAGTCCTCGCCCGACATCCCGGCCGCGCGCGCGTCCGCCGCGACGCGCCGCAGCACGTCCTCGCCCCAGAACACTGCGACCGACGTAGCCACCGAGTTCGCACCCCAGCGGTGATCCCAGTTCCGCAGCAGTCGGATGGGTCCGGCGAGCGCCGCGCGCAGCGCGTGCCGCTCCGCCAGCGCATCCCACGCGGCGACGAGCGGCGGCAGCATCATGGCGAATGCGGGGAGATGGCTGTCGTACCCGACCTCCGTCAGCGAGGCCATCGTGAAGTCGTAGCGGTCCGGCAGCAGCGCGAGCGCGTGGTGTCCGCGCGGAGTCTCCCACCGCCCCGTCTCCACATATGCCGGGTAGTCCCCGCGTCGCGGGCTGTCCGGCCCCGCGGCAGACCACGGCCAGTTGTTCGCGTTGTAGACCCAGCCGGTCTCCGGATTGATCGCGTTCGGCGTCTCGGCCAGCGACAGCACGCCGTCGTAATCCGTCGCGGGGTCGCTCCCATCGACCGGCTGCGTCCAGTCGAAGCGCGGGTCGCGCCGCGGGATGTAGTTGGAGTGCAGGTAGGCGATGTTTCCTTCCGCGTCGGCGTACAGCGTGTTGTTCGACGAGTTCGTGTGCAGCTCCATCACCTTCAGGTACTCGTCGAGGTTGCGTGCCTTCGTGCGCATGTAGGACTGCGTCAGCGCGTCCACCGGCTGCCACATCAGGCTCACACTCAGCCAGCGGTCGCCCTGGCGGCCGACGACCGGGCCTCTGCGCGTGAACAGCGCGGTGAACGTCCGCTCCGCCATGCCGTTCGCGGTACGGTAGGGCACCGTGATCCGGCGCGTCGCCACGGGCAGATCCGCGCCGCCGTAGCGGTAGAAGGAACGATCGCCCCGCCGTACCGGGGTCTCGAGGAACCAGTCGATGTTGTCGACGCCGCTCGACGTGTGCATCCAGCCGGCGCGCTCGTTGAATCCCTGATAGATGAAGAACTGGCCCCAGGTGACGGCGCCGTATGCGTTGAGTCCCTCCTCGCTCACCATCTGGAGCTCGGAGCGGAAGTAGAACGACGTGTGCGGGTTGATGAAGAGGAGCGCGCGTCCGTTGAGCGTGTTCTGCGGCGCGATCGCGATGCCGTTCGAGCCGCGCGGCTCGGGCACGAGGCCGGCCGCGGTCCACGCGGCGGACTCGTCGAGCGGTGACGGCTGGGGCGCCGGCGCAGCGGCGCCGCCGTAGAAGGCAGCGAGCTGGTCGAGGTTGATCCGCTCGATGTCGCCGCCGATGCTGCCCTCCGTGAAGCTGAGCGCCATCCACGGCTCGAAGCGCGTGATCACGCGCGGCTTCACGTCCGGATGCGTGTGGAGGTAGTAGTTGAGCCCATCCGCGAACGCGTCCATCAGCTTCTTCAGCGATTCCGGCGCGGCCGCGTAGGCGGCCTTCAGCGAGTCGGGATCCGCATAGAGCCGCGCGCGGAGATCCTGCCAGATCGCAGATTCGCCCTCCGTCTCGGCCAGCCGGCCGAGCGCGACGATGTAGTTCGTCTCGACGCGGTTGAAGTCGTCTTCCGCCTGCGCGTACACCATCCCGAACACGGCGTCCGCATCCGTCCGCCCGTAGACGTGCGCGATGCCGTGGCGGTCGCGGATGATCGTGATCTCCCGCGCCTGGCGCTCCCAGCGCGCGATCTCGGCGGCCGCCGGTGCCTGCGCGCTCACCGGGAGCACGGCACACGGCAGCAGGATCACGAACGTCGCGAGGCGGATCGACGCTTTCATCGGTCCCTTCCGGTCAGCGGTTCGGCCAGCCCGATCGCGAGACAGAGTAACGCGGGTGCACGGGCGGGAGCAACGACTTGTAACACGGCGCCGCGCTCCTTATACATGCGGGCGCCGATCCGTAGCCGAACCTGCCCCTGCGAGTATGCCCGCGACGACCCATGCCCACGTCGACCCCGACTTCGCAGAAGAGGTCCTGGCCGACATCTACCGGTATCCGCAGAAGCGCAAATGGGTGGCGTTTGCGCTGTGGCTCGCGCTCGGCTGGTTCGGTGCCCATCGCTTCTACATGGGGAAGCACGGCACCGCGCTGCTGATGATGTTCACTGCCGGCGGCGGGCTGGTGTGGTGGGTGGTGGACGCGTTCCTGCTCGGTGACATGGTGGCGCTGTACAACCGGGACCAGGTGCTGCGCGAGAAGCTGGGCGACCCGCCGCGCGAGCTGGACTTCATGCCACCGCTCGCGCGTGACGTGCTCGCTCGGCCACCGGAGTGGACGGAGCGCTGGAAGCGCAGCGGAGGCGGGGCGCGCACGCTGCGGCTCGCGGGCGACGTGCTCGTGCTGCTCGTGGTCGGCATCCTGCTCGGCACGGTCGCCCGCCGCGCCGGTGTCTACGAGGCCATCCTCGCGATCCTCGTGCTGGCCGTGCTGACCGCTGCCGGGGGAGCGGGCGGTCGGCTGAACGATGTGCCGGTGCTGCGCGGGCTGATCCGCTGGAGCCACCGGCTGCGGCTGTTCTACTACTACAACCGGCCGGGCAGTCCGCTCGCGCTGCTGGTCCGCCCGATCAGTGCGACCGTGCTCGCGCCGTTCCGTCAGCGTGACCGGGCGGAGGTCAGGCTGTACCTTCAGCTGGGCGGCATCTTCACGCTGCTGTTCCTGCTCGGCGACCTCGCCGAGCAGCTCGTCGCCCACGGCCTGGGCGCGCTCGCGCCCGGCAGCCTGTTCGGACTCTGGATCAGGGAAGTCGTCATGACGTTCGTGGTGATCTACGCGTTTGCCACTCCGATCGGCGCAGTGCTGACGCTGCACCTGCTCATGCGCCGGACACATACACTGCCGCGCGTGCTCAGCGCACTCGTCGTCGCGGCGATTGCAGTCGGCCTGCTCGGCTGTGCCGCCGCACCCGCGCCGGCTCCCGCGGCGGGAGACTCGCAGCCCGTGCACAACATCATCCTGATGATTGCGGACGGTGCAGGTCCCGGCGTCTGGACGGCCGCGGATTACGCGGCCGACAACGACCTCGCCGTCCAGCGGATGCCCGTCATCGGCCTGGTCGACACGCGCAGCGGGAGCAGCAAGGTGACGGACAGCGCTGCGGGCGCGACCGTGTACGCGACGGGCGAGCGGGTGACGAACCGCACGATCGGCGTGGGCGGCAGCTGTCCCCTGCCGTCGCCCCGCGACACGCTCGCGACACGATGGCCCACGGGTTGTGCGCCGCTCGCGAGCTGGTTCGAGATTGCACACGAGAAGGGGAAGGCGACGGGCCTGGTGACGACGACGAGCATCGTCGACGCGACTCCGGCGTCGTTCGTCGCGCATGCGCCCAGCCGCTACTGGTTCCACGACCTGGCCGCCCAGTTCGCGGAAGCGGAGCTGGATGTTATGCTGGGCGGCGGCCGCAACTGGTTCGCCGGCGAGACGCGCGGCGATGGCCGCGACCTGCTCGGCGCGCTGTGCGCGCGCGCCGATTGCGTGGCGACGGCGGCGGAGCTCGCGCGCTACCGTGCGGGCGATCGGCCACTGGTCGGCCTCTTCACGCCCGGCGACATGGATGCGTTCGAGCCGCGGCCGGTCGCGCTGCCGGACATGGTCGAGGCCGCACTCGCGAAACTCGCGCGCGACCCGGACGGCTTCGTCGCCATGTTCGAGACCGAGGCGACCGACAACGCGACGCACGAGAACGCGCCGCTCGAGCGCGTCACTGCCGACATCCTCGAGTTCGATCGCGCGGTCGGCGTCGCACTCGAGTTCGCGGCACGCACGCCGGGTACGCTCGTGATCGTCACGTCCGACCACGAGACGGGCGGCTTCTCACTCGTCGAGACGCGCACGGATTACCGGCTCGAATACACCACCACGGGCCACACGGCGTCGCTCGTGCCGCTGTTCGCGACCGGCCCGCAGGCCGGGCGGTTCGCCGGATACCGCGACAACACCGCGATCGGACGCACGCTCATGGAGATCGTGCGGGCCTGGTAAAGATACGCGGACCACCCTTCACTTTACGGTTTGGGCTCACATGACCATGTCCCCGCCCCGATCAGACGCGCATGATGGTCGCCTGATGTCGGCATCCTGCTCGATTCGTCCGTTCCCGAGGTCAAACCGCGTCGCGCCGATGTGAGAAACCCATGATCAGAACGGCCGTAACCGTAGAATGGAGCCAGGTCCGCATGCTTCCGTTGGCGGTATGGCTGATTGGCTCTGCCTGCGGCGAGCCGACCGAGCCGCCGGTCGACACCGACGAATGGCGGCCGGTCTCGATCGTCTCGGGCAACGGCTTCTCCTGCGCCCTGGGCGCGGACGGCACGGTGTACTGCTGGGGAGCGAACCAGCTCGGGCAGCTGGGGCGCAGCGCGGCGACGTCGGTGGAGCCGATCGGGCTCGTACAGGGCGGAGTGCGCTTCGAAGCGCTCGCTGCGGGCGATGCGAACGTGTGCGGCCTCTCCGGTGGGACGGCGTACTGCTGGGGCAGCGCACGCCTGCTCGGCGGCACGCAGGCCTATACGCTGCCCACTCCCGTGCCACCGTACGATGCGACCTATTCGTCGATCAGTGTCGGCGGCCGGCACGCGTGCGCGCTGCGCAGTGCTGGCGGCGCGGTGTGCTGGGGTGACAACACGGTGCTGGGTGGGGGCCAGCTCGGCGATGGCACTGACATCTCGCAGTTCCAGGCGACGCCGGTCGACGGGCAGCATGCATTCGATGAGCTCGTCGCCGGGTTCCTGCACACGTGCGGGCGCGCCGGCACGGAGATCTGGTGCTGGGGAAGCAATTACGATGGCGCGCTCGGGGTCGAGACGTCGACGATCTCGTCGCTCGTACCGCAGCTCGTAGCGTTGAACGAGCCGGCGCAGCGAATCGCCGTGGGTGCCGGGTTCTCCTGCATCGAGGCAGCTGCGGTGCATTGCTGGGGCACGAATCGCACGGGGCAACTCGGCATCGGCTCCACGGAGCAGCGGCGGAGCACGGCGAGCGCGATCGACGTCGGCACGACGCTCGCTGATGTGCGCATGGCGGCCGTGAACCGCGTCTCGACGCACGCCTGCGCGCTCGATGATACCGGCCGCTCGTGGTGCTGGGGTGCGAACGACTTCGGCCAGCTCGGCCGCCATGCCGCCGGTACCTGCGACGAGGATGTGGTCGCGCCGATCTCGTGCGACCGGAGCCCCGGTACCGTCGAAGCGAGCCTCGTGTTCGACGCCGTCGCACCGGGCGCCACGCACACCTGCGCGCTGGCAGGCGAGGAGATCTACTGCTGGGGCGCCAACGAGCGTGGCGAGCTGGGCGCCGGGCCCGGCTCGGCATCGCAGATGCCCGTACGCGTAACCGTGCCCGATTAGCATGACGAGGCACGAGGGTGGGCCGTCGGCCGCGGTCGCAGCGGCGCGTGCGGCGGCGCGCCGGCGGGGATCGGCGCACGCCGCCGCAGTCGGCGCAGCTGTCCGCGACGGTGCCCGCGAACATGACAGAGCTGTCCGCGTCCATGGAATCCCCGACCGCTCGATCTCCGTAATGTCCTGAGACTTACTCCTTCGCCCGCAGACCCGGTGACCCATGGCGATGCTCCAGGTTACGCACCCGCTCCCATTCCGTAACGCCGCGTGTCTGGCAGGGGTCGCACTCGCGGCAGCCTGCGCCGACCACAGCCCGCTCCTCGACGTTCCTTCGGAAATGGCGGAGTCGCCCGCGGCGCGCTTCGCGGAAGCGCTGGACTCCGCCCGCACCGCGGCCCGCCGACTGATCCGCGAGGACAATCTGCCCGGCGTCTCGGTTGCCGTAGGGCGCAACTCGGCGGTGGTGTGGGCGGAGGCATTCGGCTGGGCCGACCTGTCGAGCGACGTTCCCGCGACGCCGCAGACACTGTATCCGGTGGGCAGCATCTCGAAGTCGCTCACGGCGACGGCCGCCGGGCTGCTGTGGGAGCGTGGACTGCTCGATTTCGACGTCCCGATCCAGACATACCTGCCGGAGTTTCCGGAGAAGCAGTGGCCGATCACGACGGGTCAGCTGATGGGTCACATTGCGGGCGTCATCCGCTCGAGCGGCATGGCCGAGACACTCCGCCAGGCGCACTGCGCTGATGCGCGCGCGGCCATCGACGCGGTCGCCGAGGACACGCTGATCTTCGAGCCGGGAACGGAGTACGCCTACTCGAACTTCGGGTGGCGGCTCGTGGGCGCGGTCGTGGAAGCGGCGGCAGGGGAGCCGTACCTGGAGTTCATGGATCGCGAGGTCTTCACGCGTGCGGGCATGGAGCTGACCGTTCCGGACCTGGGCAATGAGCCCGGTGAGGCGGTGAAATACGATCGTGCGACGTTCGGCACCCTGCGGCGCGGGCAGGAGATCGACATGAGCTGCTCGATGGCGCCGGGCGGGTTCCTGTCGACGCCGACCGAGCTGGTCCGGTTCGGCTACGCGATGCTGAACGGTGAGCTGCTGGACCCGGCCACGGTCGAGCTGTTCTGGACGCCGCAGCGGCTCAGGTCGGGGGCGCCGACGAGCTACGGGTACGGCTGGGGCGTCGGCAACGTCGCGCTCGGCGCCGAGAGCGAGGCGGCGAACACGCGTCTGATCAGTCATGGCGGCGCCGTGCTCGGCGGCCGGGCGTCGCTGATGATCTTCCCGGACGAGGACATGGTCGTGGCCGTGATGACGAACGCGACCGCGGACGTCTCGGGGCTCGCAAGAGACATCGCCCGCTTCTTCCGCGATCCGGAGTAACGGTCGCTCGTGCGTGGATGCGCTTCGTCCGCGGAACAGCCCTCGCCTGACGGCGTCAATACGCTTCGTGCGCGATCCGAGACAGCCGTCGCTCAGACGGCGTCGGTGCGCTTCAGGAGTATGGTGCAGGTCCCGACCGTGATCACTGCGACGGCGCCCGTGATGATGAGCGCGCTGCCGACGGAGGGGACCCACTCGCCTATGGCCGCGAGGAGCGCGCGGGCCGGGAAGTGGTCGGGCATGGTCTCGAGTGTCGCGCCGAGAGCGATGCGCCAGAGCGAGGCACCGGCAAGCCGCGGGAACTCATCGACGATCACGGTCTCGAAGAACAGCACGTAGAGCAGCCCCACCAGAGTCGAGCGGGCGACGACGTTCCCCAGCACGACGAAGACCGCGCTGTACATCGTGCACGCCAGGATCGCGCCGAACGCCATCGCCGGATACACGTCCAGGCTCCCGCCGACGGCCAGCCATGTGAGGGACAGGGCAAACACGCTGACGAGGGCAAAGCCTGCGGACACGGCTGCGGCCGCGATCGTCTTCGCGACTGCGATCTCGAGTCGGCTGATGGGGCGAAGCACGAGGAAGGAGAGCGTCTTCTCGCGCCGCTCCTCACCGAGCGCCGAGCTGGCCAGGATCAGCGACGTGATCGGAATGACGAGGGCGAAGAGCGGCACGACAAGCAGCACGCCCAGCTCGAGGTCCAGCGCGGCAGGGTGCGCCGAGCGGGACGCTGCGGCCAGGAGCCCTGCGGGCATGAGGCCGAGCAGGCCGAAGCCGAGCAGCCGCGCCCGGCCGGTGAGCTGCCGGATGGTGACGCGCACGATCGCGAGCAGCGGTGTCATCGGCGGATGCTCAGCAGGTGACGGAACACGCTTTCCAGAGACGCGTCGAGTGGCTCGAAGCGCGTGACCCGCACCGCGCTCGCGATGGAGAGTGCAGGCAATGCGCTCCCGAGCGCGGCCAGATTGGCGGTCTCCACCTCGAGCACGCCATCGACGAGATGGACGCCGAGGACGACGGGCAGGTCAAGCAATGCCTTCCCGAGGGTCCGCGGCTCGTCCGCATCGATGCGCACCTTGTGGGGGATGTGCGTCATGGCGGCGCGAATCGCGCGGATGCCCCCGGCCGCTGCGATCTTGCCGTCGAGCATCGCGATCACGCGATCCGTCATGCGCTCCACTTCCGCGAGGACGTGCGAGGACACGATGATCGTCCGACCCGCCGCGGCCAGCTCGTGGAAGAGGCCGATGAGCACAGCCCGCTGCATCGGGTCGGCGCCGTTCAGCGGCTCGTCCAGCACCAGGAGATCGGGCTGGCTGACGAGCGCCGCTGCCACTTTCGCGCGCTGGCGCATCCCCTTGGAGTATTCGGCGATCGGACGGTCCGCCGCGTCCTCCAGGCTAACTCTGGCGATCGCGTCATCGATCGCCCGTCGCGAAGCATCGCACCGGCTGAGCTCGGCCGCGTAGCGCACGAGCTGACGCGCGGACAGATGGCCATAGACGGCGTCCTCCTCGGGAACGAAGCCCATCCGTCGATAGACGCCGGGGTCCTTCAACGGGTCGGTGCCGAAGACGGACACGCTGCCCTCCGACGGCCGCATCAGCCCGGTGATCATCCGCATCAGAGTCGTCTTCCCGGCACCATTGGGGCCGAGCAGTCCGGTGATCCCGGGACCGAAGGAGCACGAGACATCGGACACGGCGACCTTGGTACCGAACCACTTCGATACGCTCCGCACGGCCACGGTCGGCTCCGCGGCGCGTGCCGCATCGCGCGCAGGCGCGGGTGTGAGCGCGGTGACCATCAGAAATGCCTCCGATACCTGCGATGCGCGATCACGGCTGTGGCGACCGCGACGGCCAGGATCGTCACTGCACCCACCCATGGCGGCAGGCCGACACGATCGAGCGCCCACTGCTCGGGTTCGCGGTCGAACAGCCAGTCGCGCACGGTGAGCGGATGCCAGAACAGACCGAGCGGCGCCAGCAGCCGGAACACCAGGAGGTCGGTCGCTCTCGGCATCGCTTCGATCAGCGAGACCGTCATGAACATCGCGAACACGTACACGCCCGTGGCAATCACGGCGCGGCGGACGAACAGCGCGACCAGGAACGCGGGCGCGCCGTAGGCGAGGACGTATGCGGCGGTCGTGCCGAGGATCGCGGGGATCTGCTTCCCGTGCTCCACCAGACCCGCAGGGAAACCATCCACGTACAGCGCCGAGATCCCCAGGTAGAGGATGGCGTGTGGAACGAGCATGAACAGTGTAGTGAGCACGAACAGCGTGGCTCCGCGTGCGAAGAGGTAGTCGCTCGCGCGCACGGGCCGCGACGCATAGATCGCGAGCACGCCGTGCTGACGGTCGGGGATCAGGAGCGCCGGCGCAATCAGCGCGACGAAGAACATCGCGAGGAGCCCGATCATCTCGAAGAACTCGGCCGGATCACCGAACGGGCCGGCGTCCTCGAGCCTGAACCCCGCCGCGACGAACGTCAGCGCGACGACCCATGCCGCCGGTACGACCGCGGCACCGATCAGCGCCCACGGCAGCACCTTCGACAGCGCCTTCCGCCGCAGGCCGAGGACACGCCGGCTGCCATCGAAGAATATCGCCCGTATGGCACCCGCCCGGCCCAGCCGCGGTCCCTCGTGCGGGACATAGCCGAGGTCGTAGATCGTGCCTTCGTCACTCGACGGCGGGGAGACGATCGCGGTAGCGCCGGTCGGTGCGGTAACGGCCGATGGCTGCAATTCCCGACTCATGACGCGATTCGCCCCTCACCCAGGTAGGCATCCTCCAGCGTGCGAACGCGTGCCTTGAGCAGGCGGAGACCGGCGCCCGTCTCCGCTAGAACGCCGTTGATGAGGTCGTACGGGTCGACCGTCGTCGTCACCTCGAGCAGATGATCCCGGCGGAGCACGGTGGCTCCGCGCTCGCGCAGCAGCTGCTCGACGGCGTCCGCGTGGTCCAGGACTTCCACATCCACGGTGTTCCCCGAGGTGATCGATTCCAGGCTGCCGTTCTGCACGATCCGGCCGCCCTCGATCATGACGATCCAGTCGCACGTGCTTTCGATGTCTGTCAGCACGTGGCTCGACACGAGCGTGTGGATGCCGAACCCGCGCAGGCGACCGATCAGTCGGAGCATCTGATCCCGCCCCTCCGGATCGAGCCCGGCCAACGGTTCGTCGAGGAGCACGAGATCGGGATCGTGCACGATCGCCTGCGCCAGCAGCGCGCGCTGCAGCATGCCCGTCGAGAAGTCGCCGAGATGGCGGAACCGCTCCTCGTGCAGGCCGACCAGTGTAAGGACGTCGGATGCGCGCTGCCGGGCGGCGCGCGGCGGGATTCCTGCGAGCTGCGCCGCATAGATCATGAAGTCTGCGGCGGTCTGATCCGGAGGCAGACCGCCGCGCTCCGGCATGTACCCGACACGCTCGCGCATCGCGATCGTCTCATCGCTCACGGACAGCCCCAGTACGCGCGCCGTGCCTGCTGTCGGCTTGAGAATCCCGAGCAGCGTCTTCATGAGCGTGCTCTTGCCCGCGCCGTTGGCACCGACGAGACCGATGCTCGCCTGCGGGATGGTGGCCGTCAGACCCTCGAGTACGACCAGACGGCCGTACGCCTGGGTGAGGCCGTCGAGCTCGATGAGGGGAGTCGCCATCGTTCCGGAATCGAAGGAAGCGTTACGGATCTGACGCACATCGGGCCGGGCCAGTTTCGCGCCAGCCCCGCAGCGGCCATGAACGGCGAGCAGGTCCGGGCGGGTCGGGCCGCAACAATTCGCCCGGCCGTCGCTACGTGTCAAGGAACTTCATTGCCTCGAACAGCTCCGACGCCCATGAGCGTTGGCGGCGGGCGGCGGCGAGCCGCGTCTGGCGCCTGCTCCGCCCCTCCCGGCAATCCCCTACACCGCTTCAGCGGGTTCCCCACAGACGGGTGCTGAATACGAGGCTAGGGTCACCTGTGCGTTCCCCTGAACACCGAGGAAGGTCGATGAACCGTTTGTTGACGATTCTCGCCGTGGCGTCCGCGCTGACTGCGGGCTGCGGCGGCGGAGCGCCGGAGCAGGAGTCCGGCGAGGAGCAGGCTGCGCCGGCGCCGGTTGCGGCGGGTGGCGAGCTGACCGACTTCCAGCTGGAGCACGGGATCGGACCCGTCACGGAGCCCGTCCAGCTGGGTGAGCCGGATGAGGAGCTCGCGGCAGCGGGCGAGCAGATCTTCAACCTCAAGTGCATGGCGTGTCACCGTCTCGAGGACCGCTACATCGGGCCGCCGCTCGGCGACGTTCTCGACCGCCGCACGCCCACGTACGTGATGAACATGATGCTCAATCCGACGGGGATGACGGAACGGCATCCGGACGCGAAGGCGGTGCTGGCCGAGTACCTCGCTCCCATGCCGAACCAGGATCTCACGGTCGAAGAGGCGCGCTCGGTCCTCGAGTATCTGCGCCTCGCCGCAACGAAAGTGGATGTCGAGCAATAGCGAATGGACAGGAACCCACGCCATACGGACGGAGCGACTCCCATGAGCTTCCGCAGGAACGCGATACTCGGACTGGTCACCGTAGCGGCGATCGGAATCGGTATCTTCGCATGCCAGACGACGGGCCGCAGCACGGACCTCGTATCCGCGAGAGACGCCGCGGCCGCGGTGTACGTACCGCCCGGTGAATACGACGAGTTCTACGCCTTCATGTCGGGCGGCTTCAGCGGCAACCTGACGGTGATGGGCCTGCCCTCGGGCCGGCTGCTGAAGACGGTCCCCGTGTTCTCGCAGTTCCCAGAGAACGGCTGGGGCTACAACGAGGAGACGAAGGCGATGCTCCAGACGTCGTACGGCTTCGCGGCGTGGGACGACTCGCACCACCCCGAGCTGTCGATGACCGACGGTGTGCCGGACGGCCGCTGGATCTTCATCAACGCGAACAACACCCCGCGCATCGCGCGCATCGACCTGACCGAGTTCGAGACGAAGGAGATCCTCGAGATCCCGAACAGCGCCGGCAACCACGGCTCGCCGTTCATCACGCCGAACAGCGAGTACATCGTCGCGACGACGCGGTTCTCCGTGCCAGTGCCGAACCGCGACATGCCGATCTCCGAGTATGCCAGCAACTTCAAGGGCATGCTCTCGTTCGTGCGCGCGAACGATCCGGGCAACATGGATGTCGCGTTCCAGATCATCGTGCCCGGCTACAACTACGACCTTGCGCACGCGGGCAAGGGTCCGAGCCACGGCTGGATGTTCTTCACGTCCTACAATGCCGAGGAAGCGCACACGCTGCTCGAGGTGAACGCATCGAAGCGTGACAAGGACTTCATTGCGGCGGTGGACTGGCGCCGTGCGGAGGAGTGCGTGGCGCAGGGCTCCGCGCGCAGCATGCCCGCCCGCTACGTGCACAACTACAAGGGCGAAGACCGGATCGCACGCTCCGAGATGAGGGAGAGTGTGACCGTGCTCGAGCCGGCCACCTGCGAGCGGCTCGTCTACTTCCTGCCGACGCCGAAGTCGCCGCACGGTGTCGATGTCGATCCGACGGGCGAGTTCATCGTCGCGGGCGGCAAGCTGGCGACCGTGATCCCGGTGCACTCGTTCTCGAAGATGATCGCTGCGATCGAGGAGCAGAAGTTCGAGGGCGAGGTGGACGGCATACCGGTACTCCAGTACGACGCGATCATCGCGGGCGAGGTGCCGGACCCGGGGCTGGGCCCGCTCCACACGGAGTTCGATGGCCGCGGCTTCGCCTATACGACGGCGTTCATCAGCTCGGAGATCGTGAAGTGGAGCCTGGAGACGTTCCAGGTCGTCGATCGGATCCCGGTCTACTACTCGGTCGGGCACCTCATGATTCCGGGCGGCGACAGCCGCCAGCCGTGGGGCAAGTACCTCGTCGCGCTGAACAAGATGACGAAGGACCGCTACCTGCCGACGGGGCCGGAGCTGGCGCATTCGGCGCAGCTGATCGACATCAGCGGTGACAAGATGCGGCTGCTGCTCGACTTCCCGACCATGGGCGAGCCGCACTACGCGCAGGCGATTCCGGCGGAGCTGATCCTGGAGAAACAGCTGCGGCTGTATCGGCTGTCGGAGAACCGGAACCCGTTTGCGACGATGGGCGAGGGCGCGGCGAAGGTGACGCGCGAGGGTCGGCGAGTGCACGTGCAGATGACTGCGATCCGCAGCCACTTCGCGCCCGACAACATCGAGGGTGTCGAGGTCGGCGACACGGTCTACTTCCACGTCACGAACCTGGAGCAGGACTGGGACGTGCCGCACGGCTTCGCGACGCTCGGGATGGAGACGGCCGAGCTGCTGATCATGCCCGGAGACACGCGCACGCTCACATGGGTGCCGAAGCAGCCCGGCATCTACCCGTTCTACTGCACCGATTTCTGTTCGGCACTGCACCAGGAGATGCAGGGATACATCCGCATCAGCCCGCGCGGCAGCGGTGTGCCGCTCGCCTGGGGCACGGGCGGCCGGCTGACGACACAGGCGGCGAACTAGCTGTCGCGCATCGGAGCTGACATGACGACCTCGCTCACCCTGCGCTCGCGGATGGTCACGGCACTCGCCGCACTGCTGCTCGTGCCCGTGTTCTTCCTGCCGATCTGGTCGATCGACCTCGAGGCGCCGCAGTACCCCGAGGGGATCGGCATGGACATCATGGTGAACACCATCCGCGGGCAGGGCGAATGGGATCTGCAGAACATCAACGGCCTGAATCACTACATCGGCATGAAGGAGATCCATCCGGACTCGATCCGCGAGCTCGACATCATGCCCTGGCTGCTCGGCGGACTCCTGCTGTTCGGGCTCGTCGCGGCGGCCACGGGGCGGAAGTGGCTGCTCCGGGCCTGGGTCATCGCGTTCGTCCTGCTCGCGGCGGCCGGTCTCGCCGACTTCTACAAGTGGGGCTACGACTACGGTCACAACCTGAACCCCGACGCGGCGATCAAGGTACCGGGCATGGTCTACCAGCCGCCGCTGATCGGCAGCAAGCAGCTGCTCAACTTCACCGCGCACTCGTGGCCGGGCGCGGGCGGCATGCTCGCGATCGCGTCACTCCTGCTCGGCGTGGTCGCGCTCTTCCTCTCGCGCGGTCCCAGGAAGCTCGTTGCGGAGGGGGGTGCGGCCGCCGCGCGCCCGCTGAACCATGCGGCGTGATCGTCCACGCGTCCCTTTCCGCGCCGTCGCTGCCATTGCCGCGCTGGCGCTGGCAGTGTCGTTCGCGGCGTGCGCACCGGGTCCCGAGCCGATCGCCTACGGCGAGGACGTGTGCGCCCACTGCCGGATGGTGATCGCCGATGAGCGCTACGGTGCGGAGCTGGTCACCACGAAGGGGCGGGTCCTCAAGTTCGACTCGATCGAGTGCCTCGCCGATTACGTGCTGCGTGAGATGGACTCGACGGACATCCACTCGCTGTGGGTTACCGGGTTCCGGAATCCGGGCGAGCTGATCCGCATCGAGGACGCCATCTTCCTGCACAGCCCCGCCCTCAGGAGTCCGATGGGTGCCGATCTCACCGCGTTCGATGCAGCGGATACGAATGCTGCCGCGGTCGTGAGCGAGTTCGGCGGCGAGGTCCTCGACTGGGACGGCGTGCTCCAGCTGATCACGATGGAGCCGCCGGGCACCGGCATGATGCACGACGCCGCCGGCTCATGACGGCGGCCGTTCTCCTCGCCGCGGCCCTCGCACTGTCTCCTGCCGACACGCTCGTGGTCGCACCGGCCGGTCCGTACCGCACGGTGGCTGCGGCGGTGGCTGCGGCGCGGCCGCACGACGTCGTTCTCATCCGGAGCGGCACGTACCGCGAGCCGACCATCATCATCCGCAGTCCGCTCACGCTCCAGGGCGAGGCGGGCGCAGTGCTCGATGGCGAGGCGCGGCGTCAGCTGCTGCGGGTGGAAGCCGACAGCGTCACGATCCGCGGGCTGACGCTGCGTAACGTCGGCACCAGTTACATCGACGACCGCGCGGCGATCACGGTGGAGAATGCATCGCACTGCGTGATCGAGGCGAACCGTCTCGAGAACGCGTTCTTCGGGATCTATCTCGCGAACGCCGGCTGGTGCCGCATCGAGCACAACGTGCTGCGCGGCAGGGCGGTGAAGGAGACCGCGTCCGGCAACGGCATTCACCTCTGGTACTCGAAGGAGGTCTTGATCCGGAACAACGACGTGCGCGGTCACCGGGATGGCATCTACTTCGAGTTCGTCGAGGACAGCCGTGTCGAGGGGAATCACGCGCAGGGCAATCTTCGTTACGGGCTGCACTTCATGTTCAGCAACCGGTGCGAGTACCGCGGCAACGTGTTCCGCGCGAACGGCGCGGGCATCGCGGTGATGTACACGCGGAACGTCGTGATGGAGGACAACCGGTTCGAGGACAACCGCGGCGCCGCGGCGTTCGGCCTGCTGCTGAAGGACATCACGGACAGCCGGGTGACGCGGAACACGTTCGCCCGTAACAGTGTGGCGATCATGGCGGAAGGCATGAACCGCACGCGCGTGGAGCGGAACGAGTTCAGCGGGAACGGCTGGGCGATCAAGCTGATGGCGAACAGTGAGGACAATCTGTTCATCGGCAACGACTTCGAGGGTAATGCATTCGACGTCGCGACGAACAGCCGCCAGAGCTACAGCACGTTCCGGGGCAACTGGTGGGACCGCTACGGCGGTTACGACCTGGACGGGGACGGTGTGGGCGATGTGCCGTTCCGGCCGGTCCGCCTGTTCTCGCTGCTCGTCGAGCGCAATGCGCCGTCGCTCGTGCTGCTCCGCTCCCTGTTCGTCACGCTGCTCGACCTTGCCGAGCGGGTCGCGCCCGTGATCACGCCGGCCACGCTGGTGGACGAGCAGCCGCGCATGCGGAGGAATGCGGCATGATCCGGCTGACCGGGATCGAGAAGGCGTTCCGCGGCCGGCCCGTGCTGCGCGGTGTGAGCCTCGGCATCCGTCCGGCCTGCGTGACCGCGGTGCTGGGACCGAACGGCAGCGGGAAGACGACACTGCTCAAGATGCTGCTCGGTATGGTGCGGCCGGATGCCGGCACGATCGAGATCAACGGCCACGTGCTGACCGGCGATGGTGCGTACCGCACCGGTATCGGCTACATGCCGCAGGCGGCTCGATTCCCGGAGAACCTGACCGGCCGCGAGATCATCGCGATGCTCGAGGACCTGCGCGGTGCCGGATCGGTACGCGATCGCGAGCTGCTGGACGCGTTCGACCTGGAGGCGGAGCTGGACAAGCCCGTGCGCATCCTGAGCGGCGGCAACCGCCAGAAGGTGAGTGCGGCGGCCGCATTCCTGTTCGATCCGTGGCTGGTGATCCTGGACGAGCCGACGGCCGGACTCGACCCGGTATCGAGCGGAGCACTGAAGGCCAGGATCCGCCGCGCGCGCGCCGCCGGGAAGACGGTCATTCTGACGAGTCACGTGCTGAGCGAAGTCGAGCAGCTGGCGGACGAGGTCGTGGTGCTGCTGGACGGCACCGTGCACTGGGCGGACAGTCTGGCCGCGCTGCGCGCCAGCACGCGCGAGTCCTCGCTCGAGCGCGCGGTCGCGCGCCTGATGCTGCTACAGCGCGGTGCGGAGCACGCGGCATGAGCACGACGGCGCGAGTGCTCAAGTACCAGCTGCGCGATGTCCTGCGCGGGCGCTGGCTCATCGCGTACGCCATCTTCTTCCTGCTGCTCACCGAGGCGCTGCTCCGGTTCGGCGGGACCGGCGAGCGTGCGCTGCTCTCGCTCGTGAACGTCGTCCTGTTCGTGATCCCGCTCATGAGCCTCGTCTTCGGCAGCATCTACCTGTACGGTGCACGCGAGTTCAACGAGCTGCTGCTGTCGCACCCCGTGAATCGGCGGGAGCTCTTCGGCGGGCTCTATCTCGGACTCACGGTGCCGCTCGCCGCCGCCTTCGCGGCCGGTGTCGCGCTGCCGTTCCTCGGCCGGCTCGGCAGTGCCGGCGGCGCCGGAGCGCTCGGCGCACTGCTCGCCATCGGCGTTGCGCTCACGTTCGTGTTCACCGGCATCGCGTTCCTGGTCGCGCTCCGGATCGACGACCGCGCCCGCGGCCTCGGCGCCGTCGTGCTGCTGTGGCTGATGCTCGCGGTCGTCTACGACGGGCTGATCCTGATCGCCGCGACGACGCTCGCGGACTATCCGCTCGAGAAGCCGCTGCTCGCACTGATGCTCGCGAACCCGCTCGACCTCGCACGCGTGCTGCTCCTCATGAGCTTCGATGCCGCCGCACTCATGGGCTACACCGGCGCCGTCTTCACCCGCTTCTTCGGCAGCCTCGCCGGCGTCGCGGTATCCGGCGCCGCCTTGCTCGGCTGGATCGCGGCGCCACTCCTGCTCGCCGCGCACCGCTTCAGCCGCAAGGACTTCTGAGGACATCCGCCACCGCGCGGACGACGTTCAGGAAATGCCCTACGTGTCCGGCGGCATTCTGCCTACAGCGCCGCACGATGCACGGCTCGATCCTGCACACCTGTCACCCGCCGGCGCCCGGCGCCGGCGTGCCGGGCACCCACTCCAGTCGGAGGCCGTCATGTCGCTGTGGGGCAGCACAGCCCTCGTCACCGGTGCGACATCGGGCATCGGATACCATACCGCAGCCGGGCTGGCGCGGCTGGGCGCGCGCGTCTTCATCACGGGCCGGGATCCGGTGCGCGGCGAGCGGGCGGTGCGCGAGATGTGCGCATCGGCGGGTCACGGCGGCGTGCATTTCATCCGTGCGGACGCCGCGACGGTGGGCGGGAATCAGCAGCTGGCGCAGCGGCTCCGGTCCGAGACCGATCAGCTGCACCTTCTGGTGAACAACGTGGGCGGGGCGTACAACGACCGGTGGGAGACGGAGGACGGGTACGAAGCGACACTCGCCATGCAGCTCCTCGGTCCGTTCGCACTGACCGAGGCGCTGCTGCCGCTGCTCCGCGCGGGCGCGCCCGCGCGGATCGTCAACGTCACGTCCGCCGCGATCGGGATGTGGCGGGGCGACCCGTTCGACGATCTCCAGTCCGCGCGCACGTATCTCGGCAGCCGTGCGTATGCGCGCTCGAAGCTGCTGAACGTCCTCTGGACATCGGCGCTCGCGCGTCGGCTTCGCGGCAGCGACGTCGTCGCGAACGCGGTCGATCCGGGCACTGCGTGGACACCGATGACGGCCGGGATCGAGCCGCGCGGCATGCCGGCGTGGGTGGGCCTCGTCTGGCCGGCACTGCGCTGGCTCCAGCGGCGGCGATCGGCAGAGGAGGCCGCGTACGCGAGTCTGCTGCTCGCGACCGCGCCCGAAGCCGGCCGGCTGAACGGTGCGTACGTGGGCAGCCGGGGCCAGCCGGCGCGCCCGCCGGCCGCCGTGCTCGATCCCGAGCTCCAGGAACGCACCTGGGCCGTGGCGCAGCAGCTGGTCACGTACGCACCCACCGCACGCGTGCCCGCCGGTTCGAGTCGCGATCGAGCAGTACAGCCGCGCTGAAGGCACGGCACGGCGTCGTGCCGGGTACAGGACTTGCCACGTCCGCGAATCCACACACGTACATCACGATGCCGGAACCGGCACAGCGCCGGTCCGCCAGGACAGGCAGTCGGCCCCTTCATCCGGAGGCGCGCATGACGACCCGTTCCTCTCCCGCCGCGGCGCCATCCCCCCGCTTCGCGGAGCTCCTGTTCGAGCCGCAGCGTGCCGTGCCGCGGTTCCGGTCACGGCCGAGCGCGCTGCGCCTCATCGGCTTCCCCGCGGTGTCCGGAATCTTCGTGGCGTACACGGTGGCGAGGGGGCTCGCGTTCGGCGACGCATACGGTTTCGCGTTCGCAGCCGGTGTGGTCGTCCTGGGCGGTGCGGTGCTCGGCGTGATCGCGCTCTGGTTCGCCGGCTCGCTGCCGAACTGGAGTGTACCGCTCGATGACGAGGCGGAGGCCGAGACGGCGAAGATGTTCGTGCTGTTCAGCGAGGCGACGTGGCCGTTCCTGCCGCTGCTGTTCATCGTCGTGCCGCTCGACCTGTACTTCCACGGAACGAACGCGCTGTCCGCCTCTCGTGGTGCGGTGCCCGGCGCCGTCGTGTGGCTGGATCGCGTGCTCGTGCTGGGTGCGATCGCACTCTGGCTGGTCATGCTCGTGCGCGGGACGGCCGTGGCGCGGCGGGAGTCCGAAGCACGCGCCGCGCGCGAGCTGCTGCGCTGGGGCGCCGAGCTGCTGGCCATCGCGGTCCTGCTCGGTCTGATCCTGGCCGCATCGCTGCTGTACTGGTAGCGCCGCCGGTCCGGCTTCTCCTCTGTTGCCGCACGAAACCGGCAGCACCATACTGTGCTGCCATGGACAACGCCCTGCTGCGCATGGTGAGCGTCGCGGCCTGCCTCATCCCGGCCGGCTGTGCCACCCTGCCGCACACCGAAGTACGCGATGGCCCCGCGCTCCAGCGCGCGGTCGCGGCTGCCGCACCCGGCACCACGATCACGCTGCGCGCCGGCAGTTACGTTCTGGAGCCCGCGGCGTTCACCGATTCCACCTGCGGCAACTGCGAGGATGCGGGCGAGGACGTGCCGGCGACGCTGGGCGTCCGCATCCGCGGCGAGCGCATCCGCATCGCCGGCGTGCATCGCGACAGCGTCGTCATCCGAACCCGTGCAGGATACGGCCTGCTGTTCGAGGATTGCCGTGACTGCACGCTGAGCAACGTCACGGTCACGGACGGCGTCCGCGACCCCGACGGCCGCGCGACGGATGCCGCCGTGGTCGTGCGGCGATCGACGCTGACGATCGAGAGCTGTGCGCTTCGCGGGAACATCGGCGACTCCGCGACGGTTGCAGCGACGATCGTCGGGATTGCCGGGATCGCGGTACGCGAGGGCGGTGCCGTGACGGTGCGCGGCTGCGACATCACGCGCAACTCGTGGGACGGTATCGCGCTCTACCGCGGCGCACGCGCACACATCCATGACAACGTGATCGACGGTGTGGACAAGGCGGCGGGCGGCCGGGTCGGCGGCGGCCGTGGCGTGGGCATCGGACTCACGTGGGATGCGACGGCCACGGTCGAGCGCAACCGCGTGACGCGCTACTGGAAGGGCATCGGTATCTTCGTCGATGCGGACGCCGATGTGCGGGAGAACGTCATCGAGGACATCCTGACGTGGGGCATCGCGTACTGGGGGCCGAACGGTGCCACGCCCACGGCCCGGATCGAGCGCAACATCGTCTATCGCACGGGCGCGTGCGGCGTGATGATCGATCGTCCCGACGGCGAGGCCGGTCCCGGCACGCTCACGGGCAACCTGATCATGGAGACGGGTCAGAACGAGCGCTATGACTCGGGCGAGCCGTACTGCTGGCAGCGCCCGATCGCGCGGCATCACGTGCCGGCCGGATTCATCGAGCGCGACAACGTCCTGTTCCGGAACCGGCAGCCGGCCGATGCCGGCGCCGCCCCGCCACCGCTCCGCGAGGCGCCTGCACCGACGCCGGACGCAGTGACACTGATGCGCACGCTCGCCGGCCATCGCGCGCTCACCGGATCCCTCGTGTTCTCCGAGACACCGAAGCCGCATTGAGACTTCACCCGCTCGGACCTCCCCGAAGAGAGCAGACGTGAGAATTCTGATCCTCGGCGCCGGTGATGTCGGTCTCCACCTGGCGGAGCAGCTGACGCGTGAGAACCACGACGTCGTGCTCATCGAGCAGGACCGCGAGCGCGCGCGGATGGCGCAGGAGTTCCTGGACGCGGAGGTGGTCGAGGGCAACGGTGCGAGTCTGACGACGCTGGAGCACGCGGGCATCCGGAAGACGGACCTGCTGCTGGCGGTGACGAGTCACGATGAGGTGAACCTCATGGCGTGTCTGTCGGCCGCGCAGTACGCGGTGCCGAAGCGCATCGCGCGCGTGTCGAAGACCGACTACTACGACCACACCGGGATCCTGCCGCCCGAGCGGCTCGGCGTGGACATGATGATCAACCCCGAGCGGGAGTGTGCGCTGGAGAGCTATCAGCTGCTGCAGAGCGCCGCGGCGGCGGAGTTCGCGCAGTTCGAGAGCGGCCTGGTGCAGTTGATCGGCATCACCGTCAAGCCGGGCGCGCCGGTCGCGGGCAAGCGACTGCTCGAGATCGGCCGGGCGGTCGGCGATGTGCGCGCACTGGTGGTCGCGATCGCGCGGCGTGGCGAGACGATCATACCGTCCGGCGGCACGCGCATCGAGGAGGGCGACCAGGTATTCATTCTCGGCGTGCCGACGCAGATGCCGGACGTGCTCCCGCTCGCGGGGTACGATCGTTTCGACCTGCGGCGCGTCATCATCGCGGGCGGGAGCCGTGAGGCGTGGTATCTGGCGCACATGCTCGAGGAGCACAGGATCGGCTGCACGCTGATCGAGCGCGACCGGAATCGCGCGTTCGAGCTGTCCGAGGACCTCGGCCGGAGCCTGGTCCTCCACGGCGACGCGACGGACCTCGAGCTGCTGGAGATGGAGGGCGTCGGCGATGCGGACGGTTTCGTCGCGTACACCGGCAGCGACGAGACTAACCTGCTCTCCTGCCTGCTCGCCAAGAACCTCGGCACGCGGCGGGTGATCTCGCTCATCGATCGCTCCAACTACATTCCTCTCGTTGCGCGGGTCGGTGTCGATGCGGCCGTGTCGCCGCGCATGGCCGCGGTGAACGCGATCCTCAGCCACGTCCGCCGCGGCTCCGTCCTGGCCGTCGCCACGCTCAAGGGCACGCGTGCCGAGGGTGTCGAGTTCAACGTCTCGCACAGATTCCCGCACGCGGGGACCCCGCTGTCCGAGGTCCGCTTCCCGCGCGGCAGCCTGATCGGCGCCATCGTGCGCGGCGATCAGGTCATCATCCCCGGCGGCACCGACACGATCCAGCCGGGTGACCGCGTCGTGGTCTTCGCGCTTCCCGAAGCGCGTCGTCAGGTGGAGGATCTGTTTGCCTAGAAGTGTCCGGGTCCTCCGGCTCGGCGACGTCACTCACATTGTCGGCACGATCGTCGTCGGCGTGGCCGCTGCGCTCGCGCTCACTGCCGTGATGGGACTCGTCCTGGGCGACGGCTCCGCGATTCCGCTCCTGCTCTCCGCGACCGTTGCGGCACTCGCGGGCGGCACCGCCAGGCGGATGACGCACGTCCCGGAGGCGATCAGCTTCCAGGAGGCGTTCGCCACGGTCACGTTCGCATGGGTCGCCGTTGCGCTGGTCGGCGCACTGCCGTTCCTGTTCGCCGGAGTGATTTCCTCTCCCATCGAAGCCATGTTCGAGTCCGTGTCCGGCTTCACCACGACGGGCTCGACCGTGCTCGCGGACATCGAAGCCGTGATGCCGGGCATCCTGCTCTGGCGCAGCGTCACGCAATGGATCGGCGGCATGGGCTTCATCGTGCTCGGTGTGGCAGTCCTGCCCTACCTCGCCGTCGGCGGCATGCAGCTGTTCCGGCTCGAGGCGCCGGGCCCGACGACCGACCGGCTGCGACCGCGCATCCGTGAGACTGCGAAACTGCTCTGGGTCGTCTACGCCGCCCTCACGCTGCTGCTCGTGGTACTCTACGCGCTCGCGGGGATGCCCCTGCTGGACGCGGTGAATCACGCACTCACCACGATGCCCACTGGAGGCTTCTCGACGCGCAACGCCTCGATGGCCGCATTCTCGCCGGCGATCCAGTGGATCGCGATCATCTTCATGTATCTGGCGGGCACGAGCTTCACGCTTCATTACCGCACGCTCGGACGCGGACCGAAGGCGTACTGGCGGGACTCCGAGTGGCGGCTCTACACCGGCATCGTCATCACCGGCTCCGCCGTGACCGCACTGCTGATCGGCGGGAACGGCGCACCGCCGGGCCAGGTGATCCGTGACGCCACGTTCCAGGTCGTCTCCATCGTCACGACGACCGGCTACGCGACCGCCGATTACGTGATCTGGGCACCGGCCGCGCAGGCCGCGCTGTTCCTCCTCTTCTTCCTCGGCGGCATGGCGGGCTCGACGGCCGGCGGGATGAAGATGATCCGGGTCCTCCTCGTGCTGAAGCACGCGTGGCTGGAGATCCGGAAGCAGCTGCATCCGAGGGCGGTATTCGTGCCGAAGATCGGCGGACGTGTGGTGCACGAGCACGTCATGCTGAACGTGCTCGGATTCGTCCTGCTCTTCATGCTGCTGTTCGGCCTCGGCACGTTCGCCATGACGCTCACGGGTCTGTCACTACCCGGTGCCGCCGGTGCGACCGCGACGGCGCTCAGCAACGTGGGCCCCGGCCTCGCGGAGGTCGGGCCGGCCGCGAACTTCGCCGCGCTGCCCTGGCAGGGCCACCTCGTCCTCACTTTCCTGATGATCGTCGGGCGACTCGAGATCTATACCGTGCTGCTGCTCTTCCACCCCGGTCTGTGGCGGCGCTAGCGGCGGCGCGCTCGTCTCAGAGCATGTGACAGTCCACGCAGTTGCGCGGCGCGGCGTGCGGCTTCATGTCCTCGTGGCACAGCAGGCAGAAGCTGCGCGTGCGCGGCAGCGCATCGATGTGGGCCTCGCCGTGGCAGCGGTCACAGCCCGCGTGCACCGCCAGCGGGTGGTCGGCGCGCTCCGGTGAGTGACACAGCAGGCAGTTGCTGTCCGCCTCGTGCACGGCGTGGCAGCCGCTGCACGCGGCGCCCACGTTCAGCGCACCCACCGCCATCCGGGCGCCGCCGGGCAGGCCGTGGCATTCGACGCACTCGAACGTCTTCCCTTCCCTGCGGGCAATCTGCCGATGGGCTGCGTGCCGGAACGAGGACCGTGTCTCGGCGGGCGGCGACCAGCGCACGCGCGCGAGGCGCGAGCCGTCGTGGCAGTTCGCGCACAGCGAAGCCGGCGGATGGAGTCGCGCACCTTCGGAGTCGGCCCCCGGATGGCAGCCGGCGCACAGCGGGAACAGCCCTTCGTGTGCAGGGTGCGGGAACGTGTCCTGCGCCCCGAGCGGGCCGTCGATGGCGGCTGCGAGCAGCGTCCACAGCGCCAGCCGCAGCATCGTACGGAGCCAACGAACGTGTCGCGCCGCGACCATTCTGCCCCCTGGCTGCCGGAGCGGTCACGCACCTGACGTGATGATCCGGCGCCGGGCGATGCTGCAACGACCGTTCCGTGTCCGCGACGGCAGCAGATCAGCGGCAGACAGCGGCGGTGAGCCCTCGCTCGCGGCCGCGCGCGCACGCGAGGCGAGTGACCGGATGCTGCGCGCCGATGCGGCCGGCCAGCGCGGCGACGCCCGGAGCGTAGAACGCTGCCGCTTCGATATCGCCCCCGTCGGCGAGAACGAGACCCATACCGATGCGGGCAAGGCTGTGCACGGGGTCGCCGTCGCGCAGCGACTCCCGCGCCAGGTTCCACGCTTCCTCCATGAGCGCGCCGGCCTCCGCAGCGTGGCCCTGCATGCGCAGTGAGTGCGCGAGCTCGGTGCGCGTGCGCGCGGTCTCGCGCGGTGCGTCGCGTGGCTGCGAGCGCAGCGCGAGCGCCTCGCGGTACCATCGCTCGGCCGCTGCGGCGTTGCCGCGTTCCATCTCGAGCTGGCCGAGCGCGTGGAACGTGTACGCCTTGCCGGGATGATCGGAACCGACGGTGGCATCGTACATCGCGAGCGAGGCGCGCAGCATCGAGTCGGCACGCGCGTGATCACCCGGCCGGCCCCGGAGCGCGTAGTTCAGTCCATTCGAGAAGAGCGACTCGGCCACGTAGCGGTGCGTCTCGCCGAGGATCCGGCGCCGCAGCTCGAAGCCCTCACGCAGGTAGCTCTCCGCTTCGTCGTAGCGTCCCGCTTCGCGCAGCATCATGCCGAGGTTCTCGCGCGGGACCGCCTGGTCCGGCGAGTCCTCGCCGTGCGACACGCTCACGATGCGCAGCGCCTCGCGAAGCAGTGGCTCTGCCTCCGCGAAACGGCCGACGACCGCGTACCTGAGACCGAGGTTGCCCAGCGTGTAGGACCGGTCGGGATGGTCCGGCGGGAGGACACGTTCCTCGAGCGCGACCAGTCGACTGTAGAGCGCGTCGGCCTCCGCGTCGGCACCCTGCCTGTCCTTCGAGACGGCGAGGTTGGCAAGGATGGACAGCGTTATGCCATGCTCCTCGCCGAGATCGCGCTCGGCCAACGCGAGTGCTTCCTCGAACCGCGTCACGGCCGAGTCCGGAAACCCGCCGAGCGTCAGGACGATGCCGCGGATGTTCGTGCTGGTGACGAGCGCCGTGTCCGGTGCGGCATCGATCCCGCGCCACAGCGCGCTCGCCCGCGCGTACAGGTCGGCCGAGGAGCGATACTCGCCGCGCCAGCGCTGCACCTGTCCGAGCGTCATGAGCAGCTCGGCCTGAAGCGTCGGCTGCTCACTCAGCGAGTCCACCCGCGCGATGCCTTCCTCGAGCAGCTCGCGCACCGACGGCTCGACGCCGCCGTTCCGGCTCGGATCGCTCGCGGCAAAGAGGCTCACCAGGAAGTTCGTGACCTCCGTGGCGCGAGCGGCGGCGGCTTCCGCATCGCCGCGCGCACTGACCGCATCGCCGCGCGCGCTCTCCGCGGCCTGCGCCTGCCACGCCGTTGCGGCGAGACCACCGGAGAGCGTGAGCAGCACGACCGCGGCCGCCGCAACGGGGACGCGGTTGCGGTGCAGGAACTTGCGCATGCGGTAACCGGCAGTGGCAGGGCGCGCGCGCACGGGCTCGCCGGCGAGGAACGCGGTGATATCCGCGGCCAGCTCCGCGACGCTGCGGTACCGGCGTGCGGGGTCCTTCTCCAGCGCACGCAGCACGATGTTGTCGAGGTCGCCGCGCAGCTGACGGGGCGTGATGGAGAACAGCAGCTCACCGGCTGCGGCCGTGCGCGCGCGCAGCGCCTCGGCGGGAGCGCGCGGCTCGTCCTCGAGGATGCGGCGCTGCGTGGTGACCTCGTTGTCGTCCGCCGGGAACGGCGCCATCCCGGTGAGCAGCTCGTAGAGCAGCACGCCGAGCGCGTAGACGTCGGTGGCGACCGTGATCCGCTCGCCGCGCAGCTGCTCCGGCGCCGCGTAGGAGGGCGTCATGAGCCGGATCGCGATCGTCGTCTCGGCGCCGGCATCCGCTGCGAGCAGCTTCGCGATGCCGAAGTCGAGCAGCTTCGGCACGCCATCCCGGCCCACCAGGATGTTCGACGGCTTGATGTCGCGATGCACCACCAATTGGCGGTGGGCGGCGCTGACGGCCTCCGCCACAGCCAGCACCAGCTCCAGTCGGGAGGGAATGTCCAGACGCGCGGTGTCGGCGTAGTCCGTGATCTGCTCGCCGTCCACAAGCTCCATCACCAGATAGGGCCGGCCGTCGGGCGTGGAGCCGCCGTCCAGGAGCCGGGCGATGTTGGGGTGGGTC
>DASUSS010000051.1:0-6650 GCA_036374995.1 Longimicrobiales bacterium
TCGGCCGGCGAGAGCAGATTGGTGCGGATACGATCCGCATTGACGGCGGCCGATCGGATGCCGGCCTCGCCCTGCTCCAGCGCGTACTGGCGCATCAGCGCGAACAGCGCGGCCTTCGCGACGACGTAGGGTCCGAGTCCGGGTCCGGGATCCTGCGGTGCCTTCGAGATGTTGAAGAGCAGGAAGCCGCCGGTGCCCTGTGCGCGCAGCACGCGGCTCGCCGCCGCAGCCAGCCACTGATGCGCGAAGAAGTTGATGGCGAAGCTGCGCTCGAGCACCTCCGGCGGGCAGTCGTGAATCGGCGATTGCGGCGCGATCCCGGCGTTCGAGACAATGCCATCGATTCCGCCGAAGCGCTGCACCGCGGCCTGTACGCCCGCCTCGATGGCGGCGCGATCCGCGACATCGAAGACGGCGTGTGCAGCCCCGAGCTCGCGTGCGATCCCGGCCACGCCCGCATCGCGGTCGACCAGGTACAGGTGCGCCCCGGCGGCGGCGAACCGCCGCGCGATCGCAGCGCCAATGCCGGAAGCCGCGCCGGTGATCACGACGACGCGCGCGTCGAGCGGCCGCGTCTTCCGCCCGGCCAGCTTCGCCTGCTCGAGTGACCAGTACTCGATGTCGAAGCAGTCGCTCTCGCCCACAGGCGCATAACGGCCGACGGCCTCGGCGCCGCGAATGATGTCGATGGTGTGCAGGTAGATGTCGGCTGCGGCGCGTGCGTCGGCTTCGCTGCGTCCGACCGCGATCAGTCCCAGGCCGGGCGCCAGTATGATGCGGGGCTCGGGATCGAGACGCGTGCGCGTGATCCGCTTCGCCGTCGTCTGCCGCTGGAAGTAGTCGTCGTACGCGCGACGGTATTTGCCCACCGCGCGGCTCACCGCAGTGCGCAGCTCGTCAGTACCGCCGGACCCGGAATCCAGGCGCAGGATGAGGGGCAGCGGCTTCGTGCGCAGCACGTGGTCGGGAGTGGCCGGTCCGCGTGCGGCGAGCGAGTCGAGATTCGCATCATCGACGAAATCGCGCACCGCCGCGTCGTCGCGGAAATGCAGCACGCAACGGTTCCCGCCGCGCGTCAGCTCGCCGCGCAGGACCGGTGCGAGTCGCTCGTACTCGACCGCTGCCGGGGCGGCTCGTGCCGGGGTGCCCCGGGCACGACGTTTCCCGCCGATGTGCTGCTCCGCCGCAGTGACGGCGGCGATGTGCCGCTCGTACGATTCGCGTGCGGTCTCGCCAAACGTGAACAGGCCGTGCCGGTGCAGCAGCAGCCCCTCGACGTGCGGGTCCTGCTCGAATACTTCGGCAGCCAGCTTCGCGAGGGCGAAGCCGGGCATGACGTACGGCACGAGCCGCAGGCGGGCGCCGAAGACTTCGCCGCAGATCCGCTCGGCATCCTCCTGATCGACCAGCGACAGGATGGCGTCCGCGTGCGAATGATCGATGAAGCGGTGCGGCAGGAACGCGTGCAGCAGGAGCTCGACCGACGGTGTGGGCGCGGCCGGGTCGACCAGACGGGAACGGGCGGCGCGCACCATGTCTTCGTCGCTCATGGCCTCGCGTTGCCGCAGCGCGCGCAGGCTGGCGAGCCGCACGGCCGGATGGCCGGCGGGCTCGATGGTCGCGAGATCCCAGCCGCTGCCCTTCACGCAGATGACATCGATCTCCTCGCCGGTATCATCGCGCAGCCGCGTCTTTACGGACGTATTGCCACCGCCGTACAGCACGAGCGACGGCTCGGCACCGATCAGCCGCGCGCTGTACGTGCGCAGCGCCAGGTCCTCGTTGCACCACAGGCCGGCAGCGGATGTGTATCGAGCAACGGCCTGCACTGCCGCCTCATCCGACCACGCTGATTGCACGTCGCTCAGGTCCTTTCCGCCGGCGTTCGCTCGAGGACGTGGAGGTTTACAGGAGTTCCGGACGCGCGAGCGACGCCACGAGATCGTCCTCCTCCGCATCACTGAGCCCGCCGTGCGTCGGCAGTGTCACCAGCTCGCGAACGAGAGTCGCGGCGCCCGGCAGCGCGGAGGGCGCGATGAGCCGATCGCGGAGAGGCGGTAGCCGGTCGAGCGTGAGCGGATAGACGCCCGCCACGCCGAGGTGGCGCAGCGCGGCGGCGAGCGCCGGTGCGTACCCGGGCGCACGGATCGGCAGACGGAGATATCCCGGCTGTGCATGGTCAGGCACGCGGATGCGTTGCACCGATGCAGGCAGCCGCTCGAGCAGTCGATCGGCGAGTTCCCGGCGCGCGACCGCCGCGGAGACCGATGCGGGGTGTGTCGCGAGGGCGAGGGCGGCGGCAACGCGCGGCATGGCGTGCGCGGGCGCCGGCTCGTGATACCGCGTCTCACCGAGACCGAGCCACGGCAGCGACGACGGAATTCCGTAGAGCGACGGGCGTCCGAGCAGCCACTGCGCGATGGCGCCGGCGAGTGGCCCCGCACCCGCGCGCGCACGCGCCGCGGGATGCACGCCGGGCGGCACGGCTCCACGCCACAGCAGAGCACCGCCCGCTCCGCCGGTCCACCCCTTGCCCCGGCCGAAGCTCACGATGCTGAGCGTGCCCAGGCTGCCCAGACGTCGGCCGCGCCAGCTCGCACCCTGTCCCTGTGCCGCGTCCTCGATGAGCACGGTCGAATGCCTGTCGGTCAGAGAACGCAGCGGCTCCCAGTCGACCGGCACACCGTAGAGCGGGGCGACGACTGCGGCGCGTGCACCGCGGCGCAGTGCACGCTCGAACGAAGCCGGCTCCGGCGACAGCGTGCCGGGATCGAGATCGTAGAGGATCACTCGTGCATGTGCGCCGATCGCCGCGGTCGCCACGTCATAGCAGCTGAATGCGGGCAGCGCGACCGGTCCACCCGCAGCATCGGCGAGCGCAGCACGGATCGCGAGCTGCAGTGCGCTCGTGCCGGAGTCGGTGAGGATGACGCCGTCGGCGGCATACTCGCGGGCGAGCAGCGCGCGCAGCCGCGCGCGCGGATCGCGCAACGGCGCAGTGCCGGCCAGCGCTCGAGCGAATGAGCCGGGGGACAGCGGCGATGAGACCGGCGGCTGACACCGCAGGGCGGGACGCCGGAGCGGCGCCGGCGGATCACGATCCCCGCGCGTCTGCGCGGCAGCGTTGCGAACGCTCGGCTCCGTTCGCGTCACCACCACGGAAGTCGTCGCGCGAGCGGCGGACCGAGCCGGTTCGCCACCGCCAGAGGTAGGTGCTGCCAGACCGCGGACGCGGCCCGCACCGCGAGCGAGGGCGAGGTTGGCGACTGCAGGCGCGAGCTCCACTCGACCCACGCCAGCGGCGTGTCACGGCCACCCCACTGCTGCTTGAACCGGTGCGTGCCCGTGCCCGGCGTGCTCCGCCCGAAGTTGAACGTCACGGCGCCCCGTTCGATCATCTCCCCCATGAAGCTCCAGTAGAGGAGCATGTTCGGAGCGAGAGGATTGTATTCCCGTATGCACGACGCCCACGTGATCTCGAACTCGCCGTTCCACAGGAATCCGGCGCCTGCACCGATCGCCCTGCCGCGATAGTACACTGCGCCGAAGGACACCTCGGGGAACGTCGCTGCCAGCTCCGTGAAGAAGTCGAGCGGATACACGGGCGTCCCCAGGTCGCGCATGTTGCGCGCATATACCCGGTAGAACGGCTCGAGCTGCTCGACACCGATCCGGAACTCCATCCCTTCCTTCATCGGCCGGCGTATCTGGCTGCGCAGCTTGCTCGGGAAGCGCGCCCACAGCTCCTCACGTCGCTGCGGCAGGTCCAGCACCACGGCGATCTTCCGCGCCGTCGCTGCGAAGCCCTCCATCGACGAACGCTGTCGCAGCTGGAGTACCTGTGCACCCGAGCTTCGTGCCTCGCCGATCGCCGTCGTGATCAGTGTGCGCTGCGCCTCCACCGTGCCGAGCGGACCGCCGTAATTGACGTATGGCATCGATATGAGCGAATGACCGAGCAGCGGCGCGCGAACGCGGACCAGCGGCAGAATACCCTTCCACTCGCCGTCCAGCGTCACGGCGACCAGCGGAATATACTCCCGTCCGAGCACGTCCTCGACGATGCGGCGCCAGCCGGACAGATGACACACCGTACCGTCCGGCGAGCGCCGGACGAACTCGTCCCAGTACGGATCACCCGGCTCCGCCCGCGCGACGCGCAGCTCCTGATGCGCCTTCGTCGCCGTGATCATCGTCCGGCTCTCACCGCGGCCCGGATGCGCAGCGTGTCCGCGATCGGCTGGAAACGGTACGTGCTCAGGAGCCGGCGCAGCTGCGCGGGCATCCGAGCGATGCCGCCGTAGTGACGCAGCCGCGTGCCGGCCGAAACCGCCAGGCGCGGCTGCGCCTCGTCAATCTCCCACGGATGCGTGTAGAACGTGGCCGGTGCCCCACGTCGCTCCGCCTGCGCGAACGCCGCGCGCGTCAGACCGTACGGCAGCAGGCGAAAGTAGGCGCCACCGCCCGCCGGCAGGTTCACTCCCCCCACGCGCAGCGTGGCGGGCGGCACCTCGGCCAGCCGACCCGACGGCCGCTCCAGCCAGTGCGGATCGCGCCCGCCACCCGCGTAGCCGTAGCCGCGACGCCGCACCGGGAAGAGGCTCGAGTCGTAGCGGTATCCTTCTTCGATCAGAATGTCGAGTGCCCATTCCCGTCCCGGCACGATCGAATAGCTCGGCGCACGGAACCCCTCGACCGCCTCTCCCGTGAGATCCTCCAGCACCGACTTGCTGCGGCGCACGCACTCCCGGAACTCATCCGGCCGCTGATGCGTCACGCGACGATGATCCCACCCGTGAGACGCGATCTCGTGTCCTGCCGATGCCAGCTCCCGGATCAGGGACCGGTGACGCGCCGCAACCCATCCCAGCACGAACAGCGTGCCACGCACGTCGCACTCGCCCATCAGGTCGGTCAGCCTGCGCAGGCTCTCCTCCACCCGATGAGGCAGCCCGTCCCACGCGGTGCGCGGCGCTGCCCGCTCCAGCGCAGACGCGTGGAAGTATTCCTCGACGTCGATCGTGAAATGGTGTAGCGTCAAATCCAGCCGGCTCCGTAGGTTGCTCGTTCCTGCGTGGCGCTGCGGCGTCACGTGCAAGCTCGACGCCCGCTCACACTGACCGAGTCGTTGTTGCACAAAGCCAGACGTACCAATCAGATGCGTGATTTCGCGGAGACCGCCTCACTGGGTCCGGCTGTAGGACGCGCGCCACACTGTGGATAGGCGGATGTCTCGACGTCGAGCGCGTGTCGCGGCCGCTCTCATCACGGTCATCATCCTCGGTGCGACGCTGGTCCCCACGAGCGGCACGCCGGACCGCAACCTCGTGTCGCTGGAGCTCACGGGGTACCGCGGACTCGCCGACGCGATCACGAACGTCCTCCTGTTCATCCCGCTGGGAGTGGCACTGGCCGGTTGCGGACTGGCTGCCCGGAAGGCGGCCGGTGTCGGAGCACTGCTGTCCCTGCTCGTCGAGCTGGTGCAGCTGGCCATCCCGGGACGCTACACGAGTCCGTGGGACCTGCTGTTCAACGCGGCGGGGGCGGCGCTCGGAGCGGTACTCGTGCTGCATGCGAACGCGTGGGCGAAGCCGCTGCGAGCGCGCCGCGCTCTGTCGGTTGCCGCACTACTGGCGGCGCTGCTCGTGCTCGTTGGCGGAGGCGTGCTGCTTCGCCCGGCCGTTCCGTACGGCGACCTGTACGGACAGTGGACGGCCGTTTTCGAGAACATGACGGCCTATTCCGGTCGGGTGACGAATGCGGAAGTGGGACCGGTCAGGATTCCATCGAGGCGGGTGAGGCAGTACGTCAGACTCAGGCGGCTGCTCGTGGACAGCGCCGACAGCGCGCCGATTCGGGTGGACTTCGTGGCCGGTGAAGCGCCGGAGGGTCTGGCGCCGATCTTCGGCATCTTCGACGAACGCGGGCAGGAAGTGGTACTCGTCGGAGCGACCGGTCGCGACATCGTGTATCGGTACCGGATGCTGGCGCGGACCGCGCGGCTCGATGAACCCGACATACGGTATGAGGGAGCGCTGGAGGATGTGCCCGCGGAAACTCCGGTACGTCTTCAGATCGGGCACGAAGCGAACGGGTGGTGCATCGCCGTGAACGAGCGTGCACAATGCGGCCTCGGCTTCACGCTCGGGGACACCTGGGCGCTGCTCGTGCACCCGCTCCCGACCCGGCTCGCCGGCGGCTTGTCCATTCTCTGGCTCATCGCGCTGTTCACGCCCGCGGGCTTCTGGATGCGGGAGTCTGACGCGCTCCTGTTCCTGGCCGTCGGCGGCGGTGTGCTCGCAATCGCGCCGACGCTGCTCATGCTGCTGACGACTCCCGTGACCCAGTTTCTCGCCGCCGCGGCAGGCCTCGCGTTCGGTCACATCGCCGGCCGGATGGCCCGCCGAACGGAGCGTCCCGACACCTGATCTCAGAACTCCATGCGCGCGCGTACGAGTGTGCCCGACTGAACCGCATCCGATCCGGCAAGCGCCCGGCCCAGCCCCTCGACGCACCGGTCGATCCGCTCGTACACCATCTCGAAAACGATCTCCGCCTGATCGAACGGATCGCGCACCGTCCGCATGTCGATCGGGAACGGATCCAGATCGCCCAGCACGAGAACACCACCGGAGCGACCGAAACGCCGC
>DASUSS010000052.1:0-7979 GCA_036374995.1 Longimicrobiales bacterium
CCGATATGTTGAGCGATGCGCTCAATGCGTTCATCATGGCCAACAGCGCGCTGGCCCGGGATGTGGTACAGCGGGATGATCGGGTCGATGAGCTGCACGAGAACAACTTCCGCATCCTGCTCACGCACATGATGGAGGATCCGCGTCGCATCACGGCGGGCATGGATCTGCTGCTGATCTCGGGGAACCTCGAGCGCATCGCGGACCTCGCGACGAACGTGAGCGAGGAGGTCATCTATCTGGTCGAGGGCCGTTCCGTGAAGCACGGCGGCGCGGAGGGGTCCGGGGCATAGCCCGCGCCGAGTCCTTCTCCTCGCGCGAGCGGCGCAGGTTTCGACGCGCTCGTGTGGCCGTGCCGAGCTCGTGATGCGACGACCGCCGTTCACCCACCCGGTGAGTTTGCCCGGGCCTCTGCCTGCTTGACAGCCCCCGCCGGAAGGAGGCATTCTCCACGGTTCCACACCGATCCCCGCGCGGACGACCACGGAGGACGATCCCTTGGATGCACGCCGTCGGAGCGAATCCGACGACTTCGGCGGTACGACCGGTCCGCAGGTCGCGGATCAGGCGGTCGAGCAGCTGCTCGCCGAGGTCGCGCACGAGACGCAGCCCCAGCCGGACCGGCTCTACGACGAGTTGTTCGGCACGGGCGCGATCGTGACGGGTGGCGCGACGGGGATCGGTCGGGCGATCGCACTGGAGCTGGCGCGCCATGGCGTTCACATCGCGTTCAACTACTTCGATGGCGGCGATGGCCGGATCGAGGCGGCTGCGGAGCGCACGGCGAACGAGCTGCGGCAGATGCAGGTCACGGTGGTGTGCCGCGCGTGCGATGTGCGCGACCCGGAGGCGGTCGGCACGTTCGTGGCCGAGGCCGACCAGGCGCTCGCGGGCCTGCACATCCTCGTCAACAACGCCGGCATCGCACGCGACCGCGCGCTCTGGCGGATGGAGGATGAGGAGTGGCGCGACGTGGTGGAAACGAACCTGACGGGCGCGTTCAACATGATCCGCGCGATCGCTCCCGTACTGCGCGCACAGCAGCACGGCAAGATCGTGAACGTCGCATCGGTGCACGGCCTGCGCAGTGAGTTCGGTCTGTCGAACTACGCGGCGTCGAAGGCGGGCCTGATCGGGCTGACGCGATCGGCGGCCGTGGAGCTGGGACCGTCGAACATCAACGTGAACGCGGTCGCACCCGGCTACATCCGGACGACGCGGCTCACTGCGGGTGTCTCGCCCGAGGTCCTGGATCGCGCCCGCGAGCGTACCGTGCTCGGCCGGCTCGGCGATCCGCAGGATGTCGCGAACGTGGTGGTGTTCCTGTGCTCCGAGCGGGCACGGCACATCACGGGTGCAGTGCTGCCGGTAGACGGAGGGCACACGCTGTGAGGGGCGGAGCGGGAGCGAGAAGTGAGGGGCAATGGAGTACAGGTACATAGATCTTCAGCTGGACGAGGAGTTCGAGTGCGCGACGCTGCTGCTCGATCGGGAGCCGTCGAATCTCCTGAACATCGCGATGATGGAGGAGATCAACGAGGCGCTCCAGTCGCTGCGCCGCGCGCCGTGGCTGGAAGTTCTGGTGATCCGCGGTGCGAACGGCACGTTCAGCGAGGGCATCGACCTGAAGGAGCATGGCCAGAAGCGGGTGCAGCGGATGCTCCAGGTGTATCTGCGGATCTTCGAGACGATCCGGATGCTGGATGTGATCACGGTGGCGGCGATCGAGGGTCGTGCCTGGGGTGCGGGCTTCGAGCTGGCGCTGGGGTGCAATCTGATCGTCGCGACGGAGACATCCTCGTTCGCGCTGCCGCAGATCAACCACGGTCTGATCCCGCCGGTCGCGTCGGCGATCCTGCCGCGCATCGCGCCGCGGCGTCGCGCGATGGAGTGGATCCTGACCGGCACACAGATCAGTGCGCGGCGGCTGGAGCACGATGGTGTCGTGAACCGGCTGTTCTCCGTGGACTCGATGGACGAGCCGCTCGCGGCGTTCGTCGCCGAGATCACGAGCAAGAGCGGGCCGGTGCTCCAGCTCGCGAAGCGCGCGCAGTTCGAGGGCTACTACAGCAGCTTCCCGGAGGCATTGCAGAGCATCCAGTCGCTGTATCTGCGGGAGCTGATGGCGCTCGAGGACGCGAAGGAAGGACCACGCGCCGCGCGCGAAGGGCGACAGCCAGTCTGGAAGAACGAGTGAGTCGGAATCACCTGATCTGGGCGCTGGCGCTCGCCGCCGCCGCATGCTCGTCGGCGTCGCCGCCCGCAGCGGATGTCGCGCAGCGCCCCTTCCCGGATATCGGCGGGGCCGGTGTCATGCTGCTGCCGGTGCAGCGGATCGTGCCCGCGATCGCACCGCCCGCGGCCGTGGACACGACCCGCGCCGTAATGGCACTGTCCGGTGAATCGCTCGCGACGCTCGAGGCCGAGCTCGCCTACTGGCTGCCGGAGCACGCGCGGCGCGTGCAGTGGGTCCTGCCGGAGGCGATCGAGCGCGCCATGCGCGGCTCGGCGGCGCTCCGGATCAACGTGCGCGACCTGCCCGTCCGCGACTTCCAGCGCTCACGGCTCGAATTCATCGGCGATCCGCTGTACGGCGAGCTGCGCCGCGTCGCCGCGGTGATGGACGCACGCCTCGCGCTCCTGCCGCTCGGTGCGCTCTGGATCCCGGAGGTCGGCGGGACCGGTCGCGTGCACGTCGCCGCCGCACTCATCGACACCATGGGCGGCGCCGTGCTCTGGTACGGGGTCGCCGCCGGCGACACGGGTGCCGCCGACGACGCCTCCGCGATCGCGTCCGCCGCACAGGCGCTCGCACGGCAGGTGCCCCGATGAGGCGCCGGTTCGCGTGGTCGATCACCGCCGTTCTGGTGACCGCCACGGCCTCCTGCGATCGGATCTTCCCGGACCGCGCCGACCTCACCCTGCCCACGCCCGCCGCCGTCGAGTCGACGTACGCGCGGCACGGCCTGGAAGCCGAGTACCGTTACAGCGGCAACGTCCTGGAAGTCGTCGTCCAGCAGCCGCAGGACCAGCTGCGGCGCGGCGGGCCGCTCTGGGCACGCGTCGGTCCGTACATCTACCTGTTCACGCCCGCCACGCGCGACCTGTTCGAGCAGTATCCGGGGATCGCAGGCGTTCGTGTGATCACGATGGCCGGGAATGTCGAGGTAGCTCGGGCACTGCTCGTGCGCGATGCGCTGAACGAGCTGACCTGGCGCCGCGCGATCCACGTGCTCGGCACGGCGCTCGAGCAGGGCACGCAGCGTCCGTCGACGATGGACGCGCTCGCCCGATACGGCGAGGAGATCACGACGTACGAGTACAATCCGCGATACGTACCGCAGGGACAGCGGTGAGGGTGATGGAGGAAGGACCGGCACGATGAGCACGGTAGTGACGTTGATCCCCGGCGACGGCATCGGGCCGTCGATCACCGAGGCGACGGTGAAGATTCTGGAGGCGGCCGGTGCGGACGTGGAGTGGGATGAACGGCTTGCCGGTGTGGCCGCCGTCGATACGCACCACACACCGATCCCCGAAGAGACGCTCGAGAGCGTGCGCCGGACGCGCGTCGCGCTGAAGGGCCCGCTCACGACACCGGTCGGAACGGGATTCCGCTCGATCAACGTCGCGCTGCGCAAGGAGTTCGATCTCTACGCGAACGTGCGGCCGGCGCTCACGCTCCAGTCGGGCGGTCGCTACGACGACATCGATCTGGTGCTGATTCGTGAGAATACCGAGGGTCTCTATGTCGGTGTCGAGCATTACATCGGCATGGGCGATGACCCGCGCGCGGCGGCGGAGTCCGTGATGATCATCACGCGCTTCGGTGCCGAGCGGATCGTGCGCTATGCGTTCGAGTACGCCGTCTCGCACGGTCGGCGGAAGGTCACGCTCGCGCACAAGGCGAACATCCTGAAGTTCACGCAGGGACTGTTTCTCGACATTGGCCGGGAGATCGCGAAGGAGTACGAGGGTCGCATCGAGTTCGAGGACCGCATCATCGATGCGACCGCCATGCTGCTCGTGCTGAACCCGTACCAGTTCGATGTGCTCATGATGGAGAACATGTTCGGCGACATCCTGAGCGATGAGATGGCGGGGCTGGTGGGTGGGCTGGGCATGGCCCCGGGTGGCAACATCGGGCGGGACGCGGCGATCTTCGAGCCGGTGCACGGATCGGCGCCGGACATCGCGGGGCGCGGCATCGCGAACCCGACCGCCATGCTGCTCGCGGGCTGCATGATGCTGGAGCACCTCGGCCAGCACGAGGTCTCGACGCGGGTGCGCGACGCCGTGAAGCAGACTCTGGAGATGCGGCAGAAGGTGACGCCCGACGTCGGCGGCTCGGCCCGGACCGAGGAGTACGCCGCGGCGGTCATCGCGAATCTGCGGGACACGGATCACGCCGCCCGTTCTCCCGAAATCCGTCCGTCTTCGAGGTTGTAGTCCGGTAGCGATTCCGCATCGTCCGCGACCACGCCGTCCATCATGTCCTCGTAGCTGACGAGCGCACTCTGCACGGCACGGACGAGCCGCGGCTCCGGTACGTGGGGAGTGAGGTATGCGTTCACGACGGAGTCGCGGGGGCTCAGGCGCGAGGCGGTGTGCCAGAGCGCGCTGGAGGCGAGCGGGATCTCGGCGACCGCGTCGCGCCACCAGATGTGGCGTGCGATGCTCGTGGCGAAGTGGAGCGCGCCATGACTGAACAGGATGAGGCCTTTCTCCATCCGGGCGAGCTGCGCGGTCGTCAGTGGCGTGTCGAGCACGGGGTTCAGCGCGCGCGCGAGGAACTGGTAGGTCGTGCGGTCGAAGGCCGGGCGCAGGCGCACACCGCTCAGGGCGGCGTGCTGCCAGCAGAACCACACATCGACGCCGACCTCGACCCGGACGTGCTCCGCGATCGTGACCGGTGCGCCGGGAGCCCGGCGGGCCGCGGCGTCGTTGATGAGCGGGTGGATGAGGGCATCCGCGATCACGTGTGTGACCCAGCCCCAGGCGAATGCGAGCTCGGCGTCCGTGCCGGCCGTGCGCAGCAGCGCCCGCGCTACCTGGCCCGTCCGGCGCGTGTGCACCGCGCGGGCGAGCGCACGGCTGCCGCCGGGGAAGTTGCCCATGTCGGGCGCGAGGCTGCCGTGCAGGAACGCGTTCTCCGCGTCGCCATGCTCCGTGTCGAACGGCGCCGTCGAGCGGGTGCGCCAGCGTTCGAGGGTCCGGCGGGCGAGCAGCAGGTGAAGCCCGGGCTGCGGCATGTCGTCTTCTACCTCCATCCACATCGTCTGCGTGACGCTGAAACTGGAAGCCCGGCCCGCCGCTGTCGAGGGGGCTCCGATAGAGGGCGCGTCGGCACCTTTCGCGCACCCGGCGGGGCCGCGTAGTTTGCGGCTGCCGCGCGGGTACACAACCGATCACGGACATTATGGCCAGATTCCAGGGTATAGACTACTACGACGTCGATTCGCTGCTGTCGGAGGACGAGCGCATGGTGCGCGACACCGTGCGCGAGTGGGTCGACGACAATCTCATTCCGATCATCGAGGAAGCGTACATCGGGAGGCGTTTCCCGAAGGAGATCATCCCGCAGCTCGCGGAGCTCGGCGTCTTCGGCGCGAACCTGCCGGAGGAGTACGGCTGCGCCGGCTTGAACAACGTCGCCTACGGCCTGATCATGCAGGAGCTCGAGCGCGGCGATTCGGGGATCCGCTCGTTCGCATCCGTGCAGGGCGCGCTCTGCATGTACCCGATCTACGCATTCGGCAGCGAGGAGCAGAAGCAGGAGTATCTGCCGCGAATGGCGCAGGGCGAGGTGATCGGCTGCTTCGGTCTCACGGAGCCGGACTTCGGCTCCAATCCGGCAGGCATGATCACGACCGCCCGCAGAGACGGCGACGACTGGGTGATCAACGGCGCGAAGATGTGGATCACGAACGGGTCCATGGCGCACATCGCGATCATCTGGGCGAAGACGGGCGACATCGATGACGTTTCATCGATACGCGGATTCATCGTTCCGACGGATACGCCCGGTTTCTCCGCGAAGGACCAGAAGGGGAAGCTGTCGTTGCTCGCGTCGGACACCAGCGAGCTGGTGCTCCAGGACGTGCGCGTCGGTGATGACGCGCTGCTGCCGGAGTCCGGCGGACTGAAGAGCCCGCTCATGTGTCTGACGCAGGCACGCTACGGCATCGCGTTCGGTGCGCTCGGCGCCGCCATGGCCTGCTTCGATGAGGCCGTACGCTACGCGAAGGAGCGCGTGATGTTCGACACCGTGATCGGTGCGAAGCAGATCCAGCAGGTCCGGCTCGCGGACATGCTCACGAAGATCACCCAGGCTCAGCTCCTGTGCGTGCAGCTCGGCCGGCTGAAGGACAACGGCACGATGCGGCCGCAGCAGGTCTCCCTCGCCAAGCGCGCCAACTGCGACATGGCGGCAGACATCGCGCGCGAAACGCGACGCCTGCTCGGCGCCAACGGCATCCTCGTCGAGTATTCGGCGATGCGTCACATGGCGAACCTCGAGTCCGTGTATACCTACGAGGGCACACACGACATCCACGGACTCATCCTCGGACAGGATCTGACAGGACTCAGCGCGTTCTGAGCGCGCGGACCAGGCACCAGAAAAAGGGAGGGACGGAGTCACCTCCGCCCCTCCCCGACGGCACCGTCCACGGGTCTTACATGTTGCGGCTGCGGTCGCGCTCGCTCGTCTTGCTCGTGCCCTGGCGCGTCTGCTCCTCCTGCCGCGTCTTCTCCTGCTCCTGCGGCGTTCCGCCCGTCCGACCGCCCTGCTGACCCGTGCGCTCCGGCTGCTGGCCGGTACGCCCCGGCTGGCCCGTCTGACCCGGCTTCTCGCTCTGACCCGGACGGTTCTGCTCTTCCACCGTGCGGTCACTTCGGTCGTTGCGTGCCATGCTGCCTCCTGTGGTGGGGTTAACGACACGGGTGTAGAGGGCAGTGTTCGTGCCAGCAACGGGTGAGCGGCACAGCGTGCGCTGAGCCGGTGTACCTGGCGCCCGAACGGGATAGGGCACATCGCTTGCACTGTTGCCACGCGTCCGGAACATCCCGCAGCCCCGCAGGAGGCAAGATGAAAGCACGCGAGATCATGACGTCGACCGTGGAGTGTGTGACGCGGCAGGACAGCCTGTCGCGCGCAGCGCAGATCATGCGTGATTCCGACGTCGGTTCGGTGCCCGTCGTCGACGACCGCAACTCGATGAGACTCGTCGGTGTGATCACGGATCGCGACATCGCCGTCCGCCACGTCGCCGGCGACAATTCCGCCGACTGCAGTGTCGGCGATCACATGACGTCCGGGAAGATCTTCACGGTCCGTCCGGATGACGATGTGAAGGATGTGATGCGCACGATGAAGTCGGAGCAGGTACGTCGCGTGCCGGTGACGGATGGCGAGCGTCTGGTCGGCATCATCGCCCAGGCGGACATCGCGACCGGGCACGTCGGCGACAAGGAGACGGGCGACGTCGTGGAGAAGGTGAGCGAGCCGGCGCATCCGCGGCGGTGATCGTGCCGCCGGCCGGCCCGGCCCGGTGACGATTCGCCACAGAGTCGCAGGGACACAGAGGAGAATGGCCTGAGGTGATATTGTCGAACTCAACTCGGAGGAACACGGAATCATTGCAGTACCATGGTTCGTGAACCGGCCGTCCTCTGAGTACTCTGAGGCTCTGTGGTGAATCACGGCCCCTGCCCCGGGGCCTTCCGGAGCGGGTGTCCGCGCGTTGACACTCCGCGCGAATTCCGGTAAATTTCGACTCTGACATCGCCCCGCCGGCCGGCCGTCCTGCGTCCGCCAGCGGGGCGGCTCTGTCGAGATGCGCCCGTAGCTCAATTGGATAGAGCACCTGACTACGGATCAGGAGGTTTCAGGTTCGAGTCCTGATGGGCGCACTCAAAACCGGTGGGGTCCCGAAGCGGCTAACCGGGACAGACTGTAAATCTGTTGGCCTCAGGCC
>DASUSS010000053.1:0-47582 GCA_036374995.1 Longimicrobiales bacterium
CCGTGCGGCATCGGAGGGAGTATCCGTCCCCGCCGTCAGGAGGCCGACGTCATGACGAACCGATCCGCTCTGAGTCGTTCGCTGGGGCTGGCTGCGGCACTGCTCTGGGTGGTGTCGCCGGGATCCGTGAGTGCACAGGAAGGGACCGGCCGGATCCAGGGCACGATCACGGCCGAGGGGACCAGCCAGCGGCTGAACGGAGTGCAGGTTCAGGTCCGCGGCACCGGCATCGGCGGCGTGACGAACGAGCAGGGGATGTACGCGCTGGTCGGGGTTCCGGCCGGCGAGCGCGTCATCGTCGTTCAGCTGATCGGGTACGACAGCGGAGAACGGGTGGTCACCGTGCGGTCCGGTGAAACGGTCACGGCCGATTTCACGCTCGCGCAGACGGCCGTCGCGCTGGATGAGATCGTGGTCACGGGCACGGCCGCGCAGGTCCGTCGCAAGGAGATCGGCAACAGCATCGCGACGATCGGGACGGCGCAGCTCGAGAACATGCCGATCGTGAACGCGAGCGATGCTCTCGCGGGCAGGGCGGCCGGCGTAACGTTCATGGCCAACAGCGGTCAACCCGGCGCGGGCTCGACGATCAAGATCCGCGGGATCAACTCGGTGTCGCAGGACGCCCAGCCGTTGATCTACGTGGACGGCGTCCGCATCGCGAACCAGCCTACGCGTGCGGGCTGGGGCGGGCGCGCCTTCCTCTCCCCGCTGCAGGACATCGCGCCGGAGGACATCGCCCGCGTCGAGATCGTGAAGGGCGCTGCGGCCACCACGCTGTACGGTACGGAAGCATCGAACGGCGTGATCCAGATCTTCACGAAGCGCGGCATCGCAGGCGACGCCATCTGGACCGCGGGGCTGACAGCGGGCGTGAACAGTGGCGCACGCTGGGGCACGGACGCCGACCCGACGAGCCAGTACGTCAACTGCGGCAACGCAGATCTGCTGTACGGCTTCGACATCGACAATGGCCAGCGCGAGTACTTCGACGATCCGACCTGCCCCGCCGACGGCGACTGGATGCGCAACGGAGCGATCACGAATTTCAACCTTTCGGTACGTGGCGGTACGGGCAACGTGACGTACTTCGCTTCCGGCAATTTCGGCCGCGACGATGGCATTCTGCCGACGCAGAGATCGACCGATGGCGGATTCCGCGCCAACGTGGCGTTCTCACCGACGAGTCAGCTCTCCTTCACGCTGAACAACTCCTACCAGAAGCGGGATACGCGGTTCGTTGCGGACGGCAACAATGCGGAAGGTTTCCTCCTCAATGTCGGCCGCGGCGCGAACAACTACCTGAAGGGCGGCAAGGGCGATGAATGCGACGCCGTGACCGCGGCCGGAAGGATCTGCACCACGAACGGGTACTCGTTCGACAGCGACAACATGGCGCGGTCCGACCACTTCACGACCGGCCTGACCACGACGTACACGCCAATGTCGAACTTCACGCACCGCTTCACCGTCGGCTACGACTACACGTTCATCAACACCGAGACGACGCTGCCCTTCAACTATCTGACGCTGCCGGAGGGCTACTACTGGGACGAGAACACGCGGCATACGAAGGTCTCGCTCGATTACACCGGCTCGCTCCAGAACACGCTCGGTGAGTCCATCGTCTCCACCTTCTCCTGGGGCGGCCAGCTGTTCCGCGACCGGCGCAGGTGGACGGAGATCGATGTGCAGAGCTTCGCCGGCCCGGGCGAGCCCACTCTCGAGTCGGGCGCCGAGCTGACGTACCGTGCCGATGACGTGATCTCCAACACGAACGCCGGCGTGTTCGTGCAGGAGCAGATCGGTATCCAGGATCGGCTGTTCGTGATCGCCGGCCTGCGGGTCGACGGCAACAGCGCGTTCGGCGACGACTTCGGCCTGCAGCCGTATCCGAAGGTCAGCGTGTCTTACGTGCTGTCCGATTACAGCTGGTGGCCGGGCAATCTGTGGGAGACGTTCAAGCTGCGCTTCGCCGTCGGCGAGTCCGGCAAGGCGCCGAATGCCTTCGACAAGGTGCGGACGTGGACGCCCGTTTCCGGAGATGATGGAGAGCCTGGCTTCAGCCCGCTCGACATCGGCAACGACGAGGTCGGTCCGGAGCGGACGCGCGAGTTCGAGGCGGGCTTCGATGCGAGCTTCTTCGACGGCCGACTCGGCGCAGAATTCACCGGTTTCCATGCGCGCACGATCGATGCCCTCGTTCCCGTCGTCTACCCGCCATCGCAGGGATTCCTCGCCTCGCGCAACGAGAACGTGGGTGAGCTCGTGAACAAGGGCTTCGAGTTCGGCCTCACGGGCGGAATCGTGCGGACGGAAAACTTCGACTGGCAGGTGCGCTTCAACGGCACCGTGTTCGACAGCAAGGTCGTGGATCTGGACGGCGGCAAGCCGGACACGACGCGCATCTACACCGGCCTCAATTCCTACCTCATCGAAGGACAACCCGGACCGGTCTACGTCCAGGACCGTGTAATGAATCCGAACGATCTTGCGGGTCCCATCGTACGGGACACGATCATCGGGCTCGTGTACCCGAACAAGCTTCTGGGCTTCGGTACCACGCTGACGCTGTTCAACCGTCTCACACTGGACGCCCTCGCGGAGTTCCAGGGCGGTCACCACGTGCAGAACTACACCGCCTACCAGAGCGCGCGCCGCGGCGCCTGGCACCCCTGCTTCGAAGTCCAGGAGAAGCTGTGGGCGTTCACCGAGGAGGGTGATGCGGCGGCGCTCAACGATGTGACCGCGCTCGAGCGTGCTCGCTGTGGCTTCATCGGGATGTCCCGCGTCGCCGGCGAGACCGTCGGCCAGAGCATTGGCTTCTGGACCGAGAAGGGCGACTTCCTCAAGATGCGCCACATCTCGCTGACCTACGAGATTCCCGAGCGCTTCATCCGGTTTGCCGAGAGCGCGAGCATCACGCTTTCAGCGCGCAACCTGTTCACGCGGACCGACTACACGGGAGCGGACCCCGAGATGACGGATGCCGCCGACGCATCCGGCAACCAGCCCGGTGGTGGTGAGTTCGGGCGGAGAGACTACTACCAGATCCCGCCGGCGCGCGCATTCCTGATGGCCCTGCGGTTCACCTTCTGAGGGGGACGAGATCGATGCCTCACGCAACGAACCCGCTCCGCGCAGTCCTGGTCGCTGCGCTGATTCCGCTCGCCGGATGCGGCGACATCTTCGAGACCGAAGCGCCCGGCCGCATCGCTGATGAGGACCTGGACAATCCGGAAGCGATCCCCGGTCTCGTAGTCGGGATGTCCTACGACCTCGCCCAGGCGGTCGATGGCCTGCTCGAGGCATGGGTGCCCCTCGCTGCGGGCGAGCTGTTCCACGGCGGCAGCTACGATTGGGACGATGTCCCCAACGGAACGATCCTGCCGGAAGATGTCGACGGCATCTGGGGCACCATGCAGCAGGCTCGGTGGGTCGCCGAGGCCGGCATCGAACGAATCCGCAGCATTCTGGAATCGGAAGCCGGCGCATTCGACGAGTCGCCCTACGTCGCGCGCGCCTTTCTGCTCGCCGGGTTCGCGAACCGCACGCTCGGCGAGAACGTGTGCGAGACCGCGATCGACGGCGGCTCCCGCGAACCGCATACGGTCCATTTCGAACGCGCGGAGGGCCAGTTCACACAGGCCATTGCGATCGGGCAGGCGTCGGGCAGCGATGACGTCGTCACAGCGGCCTACGGCGGCCGCGCGAGCGTACGGGCGTGGCTCGGCGACTGGGCGGGCGCCGTGCAGGACGCACAGCAGGTGCCGATCGCTTTCACGTACGACGCGAAGCTGTCCGCCGACGGCGAGAGCAATCAGATCGCGTACGAGACCCACGATCGCTTCGAATACACGGTGTTCGGCACGGAATGGGAGAACATCCCGAGTGATCCGCGCCTGCCCTGGGACACCGTGTTCAATGCGGATGGCTCCATTGCGAACGGCGCGAACGGCAGCACGCCGCACTATCAGCAGCAGAAGTACACGAGCACCGAGGACGACGTACCGCTGACGCACGGTCCGGAGATGCTCGTGCTGCAGGCGGAGGCGGCGCTGCGCAACAACGACATTCCAGGCGCGTTCGCCCTGCTCAATCAGGCCCGGGCACACTACCAGATGGGCCCGCTTCCGATACCGGCGACGGCGGCGGAGGCGTGGACGACGCTGCACGTCGAGCGTGGCGCGACCACGTGGCTGGAGAATCGCCGGCTGTGGGACCTGCGCCGCTGGTTCGCGGAGACCGGCCCTGCGCACCACGACTTCCTGGCTACTCGTGACCAGTGCATTCCGATCAGTCAGGAAGAGCTCAACACGAACGTGAACCTGCGTGGATGACGAGCACGCGGACATGCAGGGATCCGGCGCGGTGATTGCCGTGTCCGGGCGCGGGGGGCCGGGCGTTTTCGTCCGGCTCGCCCGCGCAGCAGCGCTGCTGTCGACGTTCGCGAGCGCGGGCTGCTACAGCTATGCGGTGATCGATCCGGCGCAGGCCGGCGCCGGTCTGGACGTGCGGGCGCGGATCACGCCCGTCGAGTCGTTGCGCGTCGAGGAGCTGACCGGCGTCAGCGACCGTGTCATACAGGGCGAGATCGTAGCGGCCGACTCCGCGGCCCTGGTGCTCTCGGTTCCGCTGGTGCTCTCCCAGCCCGGCATGTCTTCGCAGCGGCTGCACCAGCGTGTCGCGTTGTCGAGTTCCGGGATCGTCGAGCTCGAGCGCAGGCAGCTGAGCCGCTGGCGCACGTATTCCCTGATCGGAGCGGCCGCGGCGGTCGCCGGCTATGTGGTCATCACCCAGTTCGACAGTGGTGATGCCGAGCCGGGCACCGACAAGCCCGGACCCGAAAACATCGTCCTCACCATCCCGTTGCGGCTTCTGCTGGCCGGCGCGCGGTGAGCTCGCAGTCCGGGGCTCCGTAGCTCCGTCAGACCTCTATCCCCTTCCGCGCGATCCGCTCCATCGCCTCCGCGAACGTGTCCACCTCGTCCAGGGTGGTATACACGTTGGGCGTGACTCGCACGCCGCGGTATTCCGCGTGCACGATGGGCGTCACGATGATGCGGCGGGTCTTCCACAGATCCTCGACGATGGCGGCAGGCTCGATGCCCTCGATGCCGATCGTGCCGATCGCGCACGACTGCGCGGGGTCGCGTGCGGTGAACAGTTGCACGCGCGCCAGGCCCTCGAGCCGCGTCATCCAGCGCTCGCGCAGGAACCGGAGTCGCGCGGCCTTGCGTTCCGCACCGATGCCATCGTGGAAGGACAGCGCTTCGGCGATCGCGTTGTGGTTGGCAGCCGGGTGCGTCCCGATCTCCTCGAACTTGCGGATGTTCGCATCCATGGCCGGCGGTGCGGCCATGAGCGGCCAGATCCGCTCGATCTTCTCGCGGCGGACGTAGAGAAAGCCGGTGCCGTGGGGCGCGAGCAGCCATTTGTGGAGGCTGGTGCCATAGAAGTCGCAGTCGAGGTCATCGCGCCGGAAAGGGAACTGGGCGTACGCATGCGCGCCATCCACGATGACCTCGAGACCGCGTGACCTGGCCACGCGCATGATGTCGCGGACGGGGAAGATCTGGCCCGTCAGGTTCGTGATGTGACAGAGATGGAGCACACGCGTGCGCGGGCCGATCGCGCGCTCGAACATGTCGACGAGGTACTGTGGGCTCGGCGGCGGCACGGGGAACGAGAGCTTCCTCACGACGATGCCCTCGCGGCGCGCACGCTGGTCCCACGTGGTCAGCATGCGGCCGTAATCCTGGTTCGTCGTCAACACCTCATCGCCGGGCTCGAGCTCGATGCCGAGCTGGCAGATCTCGAGCGCCTCCGATGCGTTGCGGGTAATCGCCATCTCCTCGGGATCGCAGCCGAAGGAGCGCGCGAGCTGGCGGCGCACACTCTCGATCTGCGGCTCGAGCACCTGCCACATCGTGTAGACGGGAGCTTCGTTCGAGAACGAGAGGTAGCGCGCCAGCGCCTCCTGCACCACGCGCGGCGATGGGCTCACGCCGCCGTTGTTCAGGTTGATGAGCGTGCGGTCGATCGTGAACGCATGGCGGATCTCCCGCCAGAAATCCTCGTCTTCCGAGACCGACTCCGGCGGGCGACCGGCGATCGGGCCGACGGCATCGGCGACGACACGCTGCCAGTCGTTGCGCAGCGCGGACGGCAGCGCAGCTGCGCCGGCAGGCAGGCCGAGGATGCCCAGACCGGTGCCCGACAGGGCCTGCAGAAAGTCACGGCGCGAGACCATGGGATGCTCCCGAACGGGTGGACGCGGCAGGTGGGTAATATGCGCGCGCCGGGGGCGGCCACCAAGGTCGCCGCGGCTGCGGCCGAGGGTGCGGCCGGCCGGCCGGGTGGCTCAAATGTCGATCTCACAGTAGCTTCGCGACACATTCCGCCACGCGGCACCTCCCGAATGCCGGGAGCCGCGGAGCCACGGAGCACGGATTGACCGATTTCCCCGTCCTTCAGAGTCTCGGCTACATCCTCTTCACCGCCGCCGTGGCAGTCCTGCTGCTGCGTCTGGCACGTGTTCCGACCATCGTCGCGTACATGGCTGCCGGCATCGTGCTCGGTCCGGTGGCCGGAGTGCTCACGATGACGGAGTCCGTGAATCTGATCGCCGACGTCGGCATCGCCCTGCTCCTGTTCCTGGTGGGTCTCGAGCTCAGCCTCGACAAGATCCGTGGCATCGGCCGTGTCGCGCTGCTGGGCGGATCGATCCAGATGGTCGTGTGCGGTGCGATCGGCTGGGGCGTGGCGAGAGTGTCGGGCGCATCGGCCGGCACGGCGGCGGTCCTCGCCCTCGCGGTGACGTTCAGCAGCACGGTGGTGGTCGTGAAGCTGCTCGGTCACAAGCGACAGCTCAGCGAGCTGCACGGCCGGATCGCGGTCGGAATCCTGCTGGTTCAGGACGCCGCGGTGGCGATCGCTCTGACGCTGTTTGCGGCGTTGCAGGCGCCACAGAGCACCGGTGTCGGCGCGCTCGTGCGCGGCATCGGGACCGCACTCGCCGGCATGCTCCTGCTGGCCGGTGCGGCCGCGCTCGGCGCGCGCTGGCTCCTGCCGCGCCTGCTCGCGTGGGTGCGCTCCTCGAGCGAGACGGTCTTCATCTGGAGTCTCGCATGGTGCTTCCTCTTCATCGTGCTGGCGGAGAGCGTCCGGCTCTCGGTCGAGCTGGGCGCGTTCATCGCCGGTATCGGACTCGCCCAGCTGCACGTGGCGGTCGAGTTGCGCCGCCGCGTCCAGCCGCTCGTCAATTTCTTCCTCGCCGTGTTCTTCGTATCGCTCGGCCTGCACCTGGATCCCGCATCCGCGCTGAGTCGCTGGCCGCTGGTCCTGGGACTGTGCCTGATCGCCGTCGTCGTGAAGCCGGCCGTGCTCTTTCTGACCGTGCCGCGCTTCGGCTTCGATCGGCGCAGCGCGTTCCTGGCAAGCATCAGCCTGGCGCAGATGAGCGAGTTCTCCTTCATCCTCGCCGCGCTCGCCACGGCCGCCGGAGTCCTGGATTCGGGAATGCAATCGGTCATCACGGTCGCGGGCCTCATCACGATTGCGCTGTCATCCTATCTCATTGTGAGCGGCGAATCGCTGTACGCGCGCATGGCCGGCCGCCGAGGGCGGCCCGATGCCGTGCCGGGTGCGGCCGAGGCGGCGCTCGATCGGCTCGAGCACCACGTCATCGTCGTGGGCATGAACTCGCTCGGCGTGCGCATCGTCGAGGAGCTGGTCCGTCGCGGCGAGGCAGTCATCGCCATCGACACGGATCCGACGAAGCTCATGCGGTTGCCGTCGCGCACGCTGCTCGGGTCGGTCGATGACCTGACCGTTCTGGAGGAGGCGAACTTCGGCAGTGCGCGCCTGGTCGTGTCCGCGCTGCAGATCGAGGATACGAACAACCTGCTCGCATACCGGTGCCATCGTGCGGGCGTACCCGTCAGCATCCACGCGTACGATCTCGGCCTGATCGAGGAGCTGAAGGAGCTGGGGACCGAGTACATCATGGTTCCGAAGCACGACGGCACGCGCCAGCTGGCTCTGCGCCTGCGCGATGCGGGAGTGCTCGACTAGATGCTCTCGATTGCCGTTCTGCTCGTGGCGGCCGCCGCCGCCTACGGTGTTGCCCAGCTGCTGCGGGTGCCCACGATTCCGGTGCTGCTCGCGACAGGCGTCGTGCTCGGCCTGTCCGGGTCGCTCGAGCCGGAGCTCGTGCGGGATACGCTCGTGCTCGGCACGACGATCCTCCTGTTCGCGACGGGCATCGAGCTGAGCCCTCAGCGCACGCGCGCCCAGAGCCGCCTCGCCGTGCGTGTCGGCGGGTTGCAGTTCCTGCTGCTCGGGCTGATCGGGCTCGGCGCGGCACTCGCGCTCGGGTACGGCCCGGTGACCGCGGCGTACATGGCGCTGGCGCTGACGGCGAGCTCGACGCTCGTCGCCGTTCGACTGCTCCAGCGGCGGCGACAGCTGTACGAGCCGTTCGGCCGGCTCGTGCTCGGCGTACTTCTGCTCCAGGACCTGCTCGTCCTGCTGCTGATCCCGTTCGTGACCGATCTGCCCTATGGCTGGGTCCCCATCCTCACCGGCACCTTCGCGACGGTCGCGCTGGCCGCGCTCGCCTACGCGACGTTCCGCTGGGCTGCGCCGCTGATGGAGCGACTGGATACCGAGGAAGAAGTCATGCTGCTGCTCCTCCTCGGCGTGCTGTTCCTGTTCGTCGGTCTCGCCGACCTGCTCAGGCTGCCGCTCGTCACGGGCGCGTTCTTCGCCGGCGTAGCGATGGCCCGGTTCCCACTGAGCGGCATGGCCCGCGCGCATCTGAGCTCGATCACCGAGTTCTTTTCAGCACTGTTCTTCATCGCGCTCGGCGCACTCGTCGGCGTGCCCTCGTTTCTGGAGATGCTGCATGCCGCGGTGCTGGCGGGGGTCGTGATCCTGTTCACGCCACCTCTCGTCATCCTGATTGCCGAGCGCGCCGGCATGTCGAGCCGGCCCGCCATCGAGAGCGGTCTGCTGCTCACGCAGACGAGCGAGATCTCTCTGGTCATCGGCCTGTTCGGTCTCATTGCCGGACAGATCCCGCGCAGCGCGTTCATCGTCATCGCGCTGGTGACACTCGTCACCATGGTGCTGACACCGTTCATCACGACCGATCGCATGGTGTGGTGGCTGATGCGCAGGCGGCGGGTACGGAGTGTGCCCGAGCGGCGCAGGACGGACCGTGAGGCGCGGCCGTCCGGGCACGTGCTCGTGCTCGGCTCCGGTGCCACGGGCATGCCGCTACTGGAAACGCTGCTGGGCATGGGACACGAGGTCGTGGTGATCGACGATGACCCCGTCGTGATCAGGCGGCTGCGTGATGCCGACATCCCGTGCCTGCGCGGCGATGCCTCCGACGTCGAGCTGCTCCGGCGCGCCGGCGCCGACCGCGCCCGCATCATTACCTCCACGATCCGCAGACCGCAGGACAACCGCCGACTGCTCGAGTACGCCCGCGGCGTCCCCGTTCTGGTCCGGGTGTTCGAGGAATCGGACGCGGAATGGATACGGAAGCTCGGCGGCACGCCGATCATCGCATCGCACGCGGCTGCAGCAGAGATGCTGAACTGGTTCGATCAGCAGTTCGGCAGGGCGGTCGAGCGTGCGACCGTCGGGACGGAAACGCCGCTCGCCAGCGGCTGAATGCGGCTCAGCCGCGGGCGAACGCGCGATTCAGCGGGATGCTCGCGGCGAGCGTGCGGTCCGGCCGCACCAGCGCGAGCACCGACAGCGTGCCGTCGGCATCGATGCGACGCACGCGCACGCCGCGACCGTACTCGAGGATGTAGAGCGACCCGTCGGCAAACGCCACCCCCGTCGGCGTCCAGCCGTGATCGGATGTGACGATCTCCTCCGTCGAGCCGTTCGCGAGAACGCGCACGACCGAGTTGCGGGCGCTGTTCGCAACGTAGATCTCACCGCTCCGGCCGACCGCGATCCCGCTCAGATGACCCCGCACGCTGCCGAGCAGCCGCGAGAGGAACGTGCTGCGCGGCTTCAGCAGGCGATCATCGGCCGCGATCGTCGTCACACTGCCATCCGCACCCACGCGACGGATCGTGTGCCCCGAGGTGACGAGCAGTTCTCCATTCGGCGCCAGCGTCATGCTGCCGATCGGGAAGAACCGCGCCTTCGCTCCCGGGCCATCCCGGAATCCCATCTCGCCACCTGCAATCAGATGACTCTCGTGCTCGCTCGCTCGCCACAGGCGCACGCCCGTGCGCTTGCCGCTGCCGCTCGACGCGATCACATCGCCGTCCTCCTCGACGACGAACGCGTGGCCGTACTGCGGCACCTCGTTGTGGGCGAGCTCGGCGATATTGCCGCGGCAGTCGGCGCGCCAGATGTTCACCCGGCCCGACGCATCTTCGTGCGTGCCATACAGGTTCCCGTCCTCGTCCACCTGGAGCGCGCGCCCGTTGAAACCGCTCACGAACGCGCTGAGCCCGCGGCCCGGCTCGAGGCGCCACACCGTCCGATGGAAGCTGTCGACGAAGAAGATCGTGCCGGATTCGGTCGCGACGATTCCGTTCGTGGGCGGACCCGGTGGCCGCAACGTCGGGATCGTCGGAATCGCGCCGCCGGCGGCGACGATCAGTGGCAGGGCCAACGAGTACAGGCGGTTCACGGCGACCTCCCCCGAGGTGGCGCTGATCCCGGAGCGCTGATGAACGCTTCCGCTGCGGCGCCGATCCGGCTGGTGCGGACGTCCTTGATATCCTGCCCTACTACGAAACGAACCTCGTCCCGGATTCGGTTCCCGAACGGGTCCAGCCATGGGATGAGATGCAACCACGGGCGAAAGCGTTGCAGGGCGGCTGCAGTGCGATCCGGGGCAACGGTCGTTCCCGACCGTGCCGGAGCCCTGATGTGACGTAGTGGCAGGGACTTGCAGAGAGGCGCCGGATCCGCCGGCCGGCCCCGGCTGTCATGGGTCCGGGACGGCGGTTCCCAGGAACGAACAGCTCAGGGGCGAGGGAGCCCCGTGAGGATCGCGGTCACGGTGAGGACGAGCAGGGCGAGGAGGAGCTCGGCACCCGCAGTGAGCCGGAGGCGCCGGAGATCGGGCGCGTCGCGGAGCCGCGGCCTGACGACGCGCCAGTTGATGAAGCCCATGGCGAGGACGGCGCCGACCAGCGCGAGCTTGAGGAGGAGCGTCCGGCCGTAGGGGGTGCTCCACAGCTGCACGGGCGCCGTCATGTGCATCCATGCGTTGATGACGCCCGTGACCGCGACGACGGCAGCGGCGAGGAGCGCCATGGGCGAGAACGTGTTCACGGCGTCGGCCGCCGTGCTCGCGGCGGCCGGCTCGAGCCGGCGGATCAGGGGCACGGCCACGAGGATGAGGACGCCGAGCGTTCCGAGCCATGCGCCCACCGCGGCGACGTGGATCGCGTCGTTCACGATGGCCACGCGCCCGAGCCCGCTCGCGCCGGCGGCGTGCCCGGAGAGGCCGGGAATGGCGGCGAGCAGCGCGGCGGCGGGCACGGCGATGAAGAGGGCGCGGCGATCGCGGCCCGGCCGGGCCCAGGCGATGGCCATGCCGAGCACGGCGAACAGCAACGCCTGGAGCAGCCACGCGCGGCCCCACGACGTGTCGCTCAGCATGATCGAGAGCAGCGGCGCGCTCCACGCGCGCCCGGCACCGTGCAACGCAATCGATTGGACCCACAGGCGCAGCACGGCGGCTGCGGCGAGCAGGACGGCGCCGGCCGCAACCGCACGCCACGCGCGCAGCTCGAGCTGCCCCCGCGTGCCGGCGGCCAGGTGAAGCCGGGGCAGAAGCAGGACGCGAAACGTCACGGCGCCGAGCAGCATCACGAGAGCGAGGAAGTGGATGCCGCGGCCGATGGCGCCGCTCGTGCTCTGGACGGAGCGGGGTGCCTCGTGCGCATGCTGCTCGTGTGGAATCGGCGGCTCGCCGGTCGCTCCCTCTCCGTGAGGTCCGACGCGCGTGTCGTCGGCAGCCAGGGTGAACGCGAACGAGCCCTCGAGCACGTGGCCGTCCGCACCCGCAGTGCGCCAGCGGACCGTGTAGGTGCCCGTGCTCGCGAGCGGCGGCACCCGTACCGTAATCTCCCGGTCGGATCCGTCCACGAAGACGACCGGCCCGAGCGTGACGGGCGCGCCGTCCGGTGCGTCGAGCGTGACTCGCGTGTACCTGCCCTCGATACGCTCCGAGAACAGCAGCCGGAGCTGCGGTGGCGGCGACGTCAGCACCTCATCGCCCGCGGGCGATGACGCCTCGAGCCGGATGTGCGCGAACAGCAGAGCCGGTATCGTGAGCGAAGCTGCGAGCAGGAGCGCGAGCTGGACGGGGACCCGCCGGAGTCCCGTTCCGCGATCGATCGATATCATGAGGCAAAGGTACAGGAGGCACGCATGACTGTCACCACGCCGGTCGCATTCGTGGCCGGCGCCACCGGATACACGGGGCGGTCGGTCATCGAGGAGCTCCGCCGTCGCGGAGTCGCGGCGGTCGCGCACGTGCGGCCGGACTCGCCGCGACTCCGACACTGGCGCGAGCGACTGGAGTCGCTCGGCGCCGTCGTCGATACCACGCCGTGGGACGAGGACGCGCTCGCCGCCGCGCTCGCACGGATCGCGCCGACCGTGGTGTTCGCGTTGCTCGGCACGACGCGCCGGCGCATGAGGCGCACGCACGGCGACTCGTACGCAACCGTCGACTACGGCCTTACCGCGATGCTGCTCCGCGCCGTAGGGCGCGCCGTACCGTCCGCACGCTTCGTCTACCTCTCGGCCATCGGTGTGAGTCGGCACGCACGCGGCGAATACCTGCGCGCGCGGTGGCAGCTCGAGCAGGAGCTGCGGGCCAGCGGCGTCGAGTGGCTGATCGCACGGCCGGCATTCATCAGCGGGCCCGACCGGGACGATACCCGGCCGCTCGAGCGCATCGCGGCTGTCGCGATCGATGGCGTGCTGCGTCTTGCAGCCGCGCTCGGCGCGTCCGGGCTGCGCGCACGGTACGCATCGCTGGACGCCCACACACTCGCACGCGGCCTCGTGCAGCACGCACTCGAGCCGGCGAGCGGCAGACATGTCTTGTGGCCCGAAGAACTGAGGCGGGCGCGTGCCGCCGACCGATGACCGGACACCCGCCGCACCTCCGCGCATCTGCCGCTCCGCAACCGCTGGCGAACGCCGCGGGTGCCGTTTAGCTTCACCTGCGCCACGCCCCGTACTACCTGCTGAGGGACTGCATGGAATTCCTGACCGACCCCGCGATCTGGATTGCGTTCGGCACGCTCACACTGCTCGAGATCGTGCTCGGTATCGACAACATCGTGTTCATATCGATCCTCGCGGGCAAACTGCCGGCCGAGAAGCAGGGGCGCGCTCGCTTCGTGGGCCTCGGGCTGGCCATGCTGATGCGGATCCTGCTCCTGCTCGTCTTGTCCTGGATCATCCGGCTGACGGCACCGCTGTTCGAGGTGGTCGGGCAGGAGATCTCGGGGCGCGACCTGATACTGATCGCCGGCGGTCTCTTCCTCGTGGCGAAGAGCACGTTCGAGATCCACGAGAAGCTGGAGGGCGAGCACGGCGAGAAGTCGAAGCGGGTGCCACCCTCGTTCGCAGCGGTGATCGTTCAGATCCTGCTGCTCGACATCGTGTTCTCACTGGACTCCGTCATCACCGCCGTCGGCATGGTGGATGAAGTGGGCGTGATGATCGCGGCGGTGGTGACGGCAGTCGCATTCATGATGTTCTTCGCGGGGCCGATCAGCCGGTTCGTCGAGCGGCACCCGACCGTGAAGATGCTGGCACTGAGCTTCCTGTTGCTGATCGGCGTGACCCTGATCGCGGAGGGCTTCGAGCAGCACATATCGAAGGGTTACATTTACTTCGCAATGGCGTTCTCGGTTTTCGTCGAGATGCTGAACCTGAAGCTGCGACGGCGTGCGCCGGAGCCGGTGCAACTGCATCAGCCGTACGCGGCGAACCAGCCGAGTGTAGCGGCCTGATGGCGAAAGTGAAGTTCTCGAACGTGCGGGCGGACGCGTGGGCGCTGATGCGCGCCCACCGGCGCAGCCTCGCGATCGGCATGGCGCTGATGGTCGTGGGCCGCCTCGCTTCGTTCGTGCTCCCCCTGAGCTCGAAGTTCCTGATCGATGATGTGATCACTGGCGGTCGCGCCGATCTGCTGCTGCCGATCGCCGCGGCCGTGCTCGCGGCCACACTCGTGCAGGCGAGCACATCGTTCGCCGTGGCAAAGGTCGTGAGCGTCGCGGCACAGCGTGCGATCGCGGAGCTGCGGCTGGACGTGCAGCGCCACGTGCTCCGCCTGCCCACGTCCTACTTCGACTCGACGAAGTCCGGCGTCCTGATCTCCCGCATCATGACCGATCCGGAAGGGATCCGGAATCTCGTCGGGACGGGCATCATACAGCTGGTCGGCGGCGTGTTCACTGCGTCGATCGCGCTCGTGGCACTGCTCACCATCGACTGGCAGCTCACGGTGGGCACGATCCTGCTGCTGCTCATCTTCGCGGCCATCATGGCGACGGCGTTCCGTCGGCTGCGTCCGATCTTCCGCAAGCGCGGCGAGATCAATGCGGAAGTCACCGGCCGGCTGGGCGAGACGCTCGGCGGCGTGCGTCTGGTGAAGGTGTACACCGCCGAGCAGCGCGAGCAGGGTGTCTTCCGGGAAGGTGTCATGCGGCTGTATCGCAACATTGCGAGCACGATCACCGGCACGTCGCTCGTATCGTCGCTGGCCACGGTGATCGTCGGCGGTGTGAGCCTGGTGCTCATCCTCGGCGGCGGACGCGCCGTGCTGAGCGGCGCGATGACGGTCGGCGACCTCATCACGTTCACGTTCCTCGTCGGCATGATGGTCGCCCCGCTGATCAGCATTGCGAGCATCGGCACGCAGATCACGGAGGCGTTCGCGGGCCTGGACCGGATCCGCGAGCTGCGCGCCGTCACGACGGAGGACGCGGACGATGGGCAGCGCGAGGCGCTCGGCAGCGTGCGCGGTTCGGTGGTGTTCCGGGACGTCGCCTTCTCGTACCGTCCGGGCACGCCGGTGCTCGAGGACATCGCGTTCGAGGCGGATGCGGGAACGACCACGGCGCTGGTCGGGCCGAGCGGCGCGGGCAAGAGCACGCTGATCAGCCTGATCATGGCGTTCCACTACCCGGATAGCGGCACGATCCTGATCGACGGCCACGACCTCAGCCGGCTCCGCCTGCTCGACTACCGGCGGCAGCTCGGCGTGGTGATGCAGGACAATTTCCTGTTCGATGGCACGATCCGCGACAACATCGCGTATGCCCGGCCGGAGGCGACCGATGACGAGATCCGGAGGGCGGCGCGCGTCGCGAATGCGGACGAGTTCATCGATCGGTTCGAGGACGGTTACGACACCATCGTCGGCGAGCGCGGCGTGAAGTTGTCGGGTGGCCAGCGGCAGCGTCTTGCGATCGCGCGCGCGATCATCGCGGACCCGCGTATTCTGATCCTCGACGAGGCGACATCGAGCCTGGACAGCGAGAGCGAGGCGCTGATCCGGGACGGGCTGCGGCGCCTGCGGCAGGGACGGACCACGTTCGTCATCGCGCACCGGCTCTCCACGATCCAGAGTGCCGATCAGATCCTGGTCCTCGATCGCGGCCGCATCGTCGAGCGCGGCACGCATGTGGAGCTGCTGCGTGCGGGCGGCCTGTACCGCACGTTGTACGAGCGACAGCACGGCCTCGAGCGCGACATCTTCGTGAACCCGGGCGAGGATCCGATACCGGGCGAGGAGGCGAAGCTGTGGGGCGGCGCGCCCGCGGAGAGCTGAGCGCCGCGCACCCCGGAATGCGAGTGCACCGCCGCCGGCCGCCGCCGCCGCCTGGAGACCTGCCGCCGTCATGAACGCACGGGACGTCCTCGTCGTCGGCCTCGGCATCCACGGCGCTTCGCTCGCGCACGAGCTCGCGCGCCGCGGCGTTTCCGTGCTCGCAGTCGACGCCGGCAGCGTCCCGAATCACGGTGGCTCCACGACCGGGCGCACGCGCATCACGCGCGAAGCGTACTACGAGCACCCGTCCTACGTTCCGCTCGTGCAGCGTGCGACGGAATTGTGGCTCGAGCTGGAGGAGCTGACCGGGACCGTGCTGCTCCGGCGCACGGGCGGACTGATGGTCGGGCCGGCGGAGGGTGAGCTGGTTCGCGGCACGCTCGTCAGCTCCCGCGCCCACGACCTGCCCTACGAGCTGCTGGACGGCGCGGCGATCCGGCAGCGGTTCCCGGCGCTGCACCCGCCGGAGGGTGCGGTGGGCGTGTACGAGCCGAATGCCGGCGTGCTCCTGCTCGACGCGTGCATGCGCACCCTGCTCGAGCAGGCACAGGCGCACGGCGCCCTGATTCGCAGTCACGTGCGCGTGGACTCCTGGCGTGCCGACGATGACGGCGTGACGCTGAACACCACGGACGGCGCGCTGCACGCCCCGCGTGCGGTCTTCACTGCCGGGCCCTGGCTGAACCTGCTGCTCGCGGCCGAGCAGTCGCCATCGCCTCTTCAGCTGAGGCTCGAGGTCGAGCGCCAGACGGCCCACTGGTTCGCCGCGGCGCCCGGCGCGATCGGACTCGGCGCCGACGCCTGTCCCGTCACGATGCTCGAGCGCGACGACGGCAGCATGCTGTACACGCTCCCGGATGTCGGACACGGCGTGAAGGCCAGCTTTCATCACGGCGGCCGCATCGTCGAGCCGGATGACGTGGACCGAACGATCGGCGCCGCGGAGGAGGAACGGGTACGCTCGGGCCTGGAGGAATGGATGCCGGGCGCAGCGCATCGGGTCCTGGATGACGGCGTGTGTCTCTACACGAACACGCCGGACCGGCATTTCGTGATCGATGCACACACCGCCCACCCGAACGTGACACTGGTCAGTGCGTGCTCGGGACACGGCTTCAAGTTCGGGCCGGCGCTCGCCGAGGTCGTGGCCGACCTCAGTCTCGAGGGCACCGCTGCGTTCGACATCTCGCTGTTCCGCGCGGAGCGCGTGCTTGGCGATCGCACCGCGATCCGGACCCGGCCGTGACGCGCGACCTCACTTCGTGCCGGCCTGGTCCTCCCAGGGATAGGGCGCGCCGAACCGGCCGGTCGCGAATGCCTCGTCCACCACGGCGAGGACCCAGGACCACAGCTCGGGTGCGGCTTCGCGCACCGGGTCCATGCGTCCGAGGATCTGCTCGCGCGTGCGGGCGCGGAAGCGCCAGTCTCCGTCATCGCGATGGCGGCCGAGGATGAACGGCTGGAGCCGGTCCATGGCGTTGGCGAAGAGGGCGGCGGGCGTGCGCATCGCCTCGAACTCCTCCCACAGCGCGAGGCACTCGGAGGACTGGTCGTCGGGCAGCATGCCGAACAGCCGGACCGCGGCCTCGCGCTCGCGCTCCACCTTGTCGGCATAGCCGGCCTCGTCGTAGCAGTAGGTGTCGCCCGTGTCGATCTCGACGATGTCGTGCACCAGCAGCAGTCGGATCGCATGGAGCACGTCCACATCCGGAGCGGCGTGCTCGTGCAGCAGCATGGCCATGAGCGCGATGTGCCACGAGTGCTCCGCGCTGTTCTCCTCGCGCGAGCCATCCGTGATGCGGGTGACGCGCAGCACGTTCTTGAGCTTGTCGATGGCGACGATGAACTCGAGCTGCTGCGTGAACCGCTGCGCCGGCGAGAGCTGGCCGGCCGCGGCCGCGCGCGACTCCTCGCCGGACGGATGACTCACGCGGCGGTGGAGTGGGTTGCGATCGCGTCGCTCAACGTACCGGCGATCGTCTCGGGCGGGCGGCCCTGGATCTGATGGCGCTCGAGCATGAAGACCAGGCGGCCGCCCTTGAACAGCGCGATCGCCGGAGAGGACGGCGGGTACGGCGCGAAGAGCTCGCGCGCCCGCTCGGTCGCCTCGAGATCGGCGCCCGCGAAGACCTGGCCGATCGCGTCGGGCCGGGGGCCGCTGCCGAGCGCGAGGGCGAGGCCCGGCCGCATGGAGCCGGCGGAGCAGCCGCAGACGGAGTTGACCACGATGAGCGCGGTACCGGACTTCGACCGCTCGACGAATGCGTCCACCGCCTCGGGCGTTCGCAGGTCGACCGCGCCCAGCGCAGTGATCTCGCTGCGCATCGGCGCGATCATCATCTCGGGATAACGATGCATTCTGCCTCCACAGGATCTCCGGACAATATCGAGGGCCGGGCATGAGCGTTCAAGTACCCATGATCGATGCGGCCGCAATCGAGGCTGCGCTCCCCATGGCGACCTGCATCGGGCTCATGGCGGACGCGCTGCGCTCGCTCGACCGGAACGAGGTCGCGCAGCCGATCCGCAGCGTGGTCCACCGGCCGGACGCCGCCGGTTCGCTGTACACGATGCCCGCCTTCATCACCGCGCCTCCCGCCCTGTCCGTCAAGCTGATCACCGTCTTCGAGCAGAACGCGGCGCGGTCGCTGCCGACACACCAGGGGCTCATCGTGGTATTCGATCCGGAGACCGGCACTCCGACCGCGCTGCTCGATGCCGCAGCGGTCACTGCCATTCGCACCGCGGCCGTGAGCGCCGTGGCCACGCGTGCGCTGGCACTGCCCACCGCCGAGGTGCTCGCGATCATCGGCACGGGCGTTCAGGCGCGCAGCCACATCGCCGCGATCCCGCTGGTCCGACCGATCCGCGAGATCCGCATCTGGGGGCGCAGCGCCGACCACGCACACGTTCTCGCCGACGAGGTACACGCTGCCGCACCCGCGGTGACCGTCTGCACTACGGCAGCCGATGCCGCTGCCGGCGCAGGCATCATCTGCACCGTGACGAGCGCGCGCGAGCCGGTGCTCCGCGGCGAGTGGGTCGGGCCGGGCACGCACGTCAACGCGATCGGCGCGAGCACGCCGACGGCGCGCGAGATCGACAGCGCGCTCACTGCCGACGCGAACGTGTTCGTGGACAGCATCGATGCCGCGCTCACCGAGCCCGGCGACCTGCTGATCCCGCTACGGGAGGGCGTCACGAACTCGAACCACTGGATGCCGCTCGGTGCCGTGCTGAACGGCCATGCCCGTGGCCGCCGCTCGGCGACGGAGATCACGCTCTTCAAGTCCGTCGGCCTGGCGATCGAGGATGCCGCTGCCGCCGCACACATCGCACGTCGGATCACGTCCGCGCCGGGGGCATGACATGCGCGTACGTGCAGGCACCAGCGGGTTCAGCTACAAGGAATGGAAGGGCTCGTTCTACCCGGAGAAGATGAAGGACGCGGAGATGCTGCCGTACTACGCCGCGCGCTTCGACACGGTCGAGCTGAACAACACGTTCTACCGGCTGCCGAACGAGAAGACGCTCCAGCAGTGGTCGGCACAGGCACCGCCGGGATTCCAGTTCGCGCTGAAGGCATCGCGGGTGATCACGCACATCAGGCGGCTGAAGGAGGTGGCCGAGCCGACCGCATACCTGTACGGCGTGACGGAGGCGCTCGGCGCGGCGCGCGGGCCGATCCTGTTCGGGCTGCCGCCGAACATGAAGCAGGACCTCGAGCGGCTGCGCGGGCTGCTCGCGCTCGTGCCCGCGGGCGTCCGCACCGCGATCGAGTTCCGGCACCCGTCGTGGCACGATGATGCGGTGTTCGATGCGTTGCGCGAGCGCGATGTCGCGCTGTGCATCGCGCACACGGACGAGGACGAGACGCCGTTCGTGGCGACGGCGGGCTGGGGCTATATCCGGCTGCGGCGCGTCGCGTACGATGCGGCCGATCTGAGGGAGTGGCGCGCGCGGATCGCAGCGCAGCAGTGGGACGAGGCGTTCGTCTACTTCAAGCACGAGGAGGCGGGGACGGGACCGCGTCTCGCCCGCGAGTTCCTCGATCTGTGAGCCAGCCCGCGACCACGTCACCCAGCTCGTCGAGCACCTCATCGTTCGTGCGGCCGCTCCGCTTCAGCACGCCGAAGCTGTGGTCGGCGCCGTCGACGACGTGCAGCGTTGCGAGCGCACCGAGCGGATCCGTCACGGAACGCAGCAGATCCAGGTCGGCCAGGTCGTCGCGCGTGCCCTGAAGGAACAGCATCGGCACGCGGACGGCGCGCAGGTGATCCGCACGATCGACGGATGGCTTCCCGGGCGGATGCAGCGGGAATCCGAAGAAGACGAGTGCCTCGACCCGCGGCAGCGGCGCGGCCGACTGTGCCCGCGACGTCATGCGCCCACCCATCGACTTGCCACCCGCGGCGATCCTCAGCTTCGGGTACGCCGCCGCGGCGAATTCGACGACGCGCCGGGTATGCGCCTCCAGCTTCGGCGCGGGATCCGGTCGCCTCGAGCCGCGCGCCATGTACGGGAACTCGTGGCGCAGCGTGGCGATGTCGCGGGCGGCGAGCGCCAGCGCGGCCGCCTCCATGAAGGAATGGCGCATGCCGGCGCCGGCACCGTGCGCGAACACGTAGAGCCAGCGTGCCTGCTCCGGCATGATGAGCAGACTCTCGCCGGCTCCATCCACGCTCACGGTCTCGATCATGCCCTCACCTCTCGTTCAGTGCAGAAAGGGCGGCGACCAGGTCGGGCGTCTGTGTGAGTACGGGTGCCATCGGGTCCTTCTTCCAGCGGGCGAGCCGTGCGGGTACCGTGCGGATCGTGAACTGTCCGATCGAGAGGCCGCGCTTCACCTCGGACCACCGCAGCGGGGTGGACACGGGAGCGCCCGGCAGCGGCCGCACGCACCAGGGCGCCACGAGCAGCTTGCCGTGGCCGTTCTGGAGGTAATCGACGTACACTTTGCCCTCACGCTGTGACACGACACGCGCGATCGTCGCGATGTCCGGCAGGTCGTGAACGATCCGGCGCGCGAGCAGCTCGCCGAGCAGACGCGCCTGCTCGTGCGTGCACTGACGGCCGAGCGGAACGAGGACGTGCAGCCCGCTCGACCCGCTCGTCTTCACGAAGTTCGGCAGTCCGATCCGCTCACAGAGATCGTGCACGGCGCGGGCTACACGAATCACGTTCTCGAACGGCGCGCCCTTCGGGTCCAGGTCGAGGCTGCACCAGTCCGGTCGCTCGAGCGAGCCGACGCGGCTGCTCCAGATGTGGAGCGGTATGGATGCGTTGTTCGCGAGGTACTCCAGCGACGGCAGGTCGTCCGCAATGAAGTAGCGCAGCTCCCGCTCGGATCCACCGCTCCACACCGTCTCGATGCGCAGCCACTCCGGCGCCCATTCCGGCGCGTCCTTCTGGAAGAACGACTTGCCGTGGATGCCGTCGGGGAAGCGGGTCTGGACGATCGGCCGGTCGCGCAGGTACGGCAGCATCCACCGCGACACGGCGCGGTAGTACTCGATGAGATCGCCCTTCGTGTAGCCGTCCTCAGGCCACAGAACCTTGTCCAGGTTCGTGAACCGCACCCGGCGCTCCGGCGGCCGCTGACGCGGCGGCTCGGACGTGGCCGGCGCCGGCGCGGCCGGCTCCTCCGCCGCTGCGTCGACCGGCATGACGCATTCGCTGGCAGACTTGTCGTCGCGAACGCGCAGAAACACGGGGTGCCGTAGCTGCCCCGCCTCCGTGCGCTCGAGGTAGCGCACCTCCACGACGGCAACGGGTTCGACCCAGCGATCCGCGGCAGCCTTCGGCAGCCCCTCGATCGGCGGTCGATCGATCGCGTCACCCGCGCGCGCGAGTATCTCCTCCACGTGCTTCGGCATCAGACCCGTGCCCACGGAGCCGGCATAGACGAGTCGATCGCCATCGTACTGCGCAATGTAGAGCGAGCCGTACGTGCCGGGCGCGTTCTTCGACGACTTCAGCCCGATCACCGCGAAATCGTCCACGCGGCTGGCGCGGATCTTCACCCACTCGCGGGAGCGGCCCGCGCGGTACGGACTGTCCGCGCGCTTGCCCATGATCCCCTCGAGCTGCATCGATTCGGCGAGCTCGAAGAATGCCTTTCCTCTGCCCACGATGTGGTCCGAGTAACGCAGCACACCCGTGCTCGGCAGCAGGTCGCGGAGCAGCGCCTTCCGTTCGGTCAGCGGGAGGCCGCGCAGGTCACGGCCGGCGAACGCGAGCAGGTCGAAGACGTAGAGCGTCGCCGGCAGCTCTGCCGCCGCGCGCTGGATGTCGAGGCTGCGCGTCAGCCGCGCACGCTTCTGCAATCGCTGAAAGCTCGGCAATCCGGCCTCATCGTGCACCACGACCTCGCCGTCCACGATGAAATCGCCGTACGGCAGGCGTGCGAGCGCATCGGCGATCTCCGGCAGCGCGCGCGTCATGTCGTTGCCGTTGCGCGAGCGCAGCGCCACGCCCCGCGCCTGTCGCGCGCCCAGCACCCGGTAGCCGTCGTACTTCAGCTCGAAGACCCAGCCATCGTCATCGAACGGATCGCGCCGCGTCTCCGCGAGCATGAGCCCGACGTCATCCACGTTCGGCGCGCGCGTCGGCACATCCAGCTCATCGATCCGCTCGAGCAGCACCGCCTCGCGACTGCGGCCGCTGCGCAGGTCCTCCAGCGTACGGCCCGTCACGACCGAGTCGTGCTGGAACGTGTCCCGGTCGCTGCCCTCCAGCGCGTCACGCTCCTTGATCAGCAGCCACTCGTTCTCGCCGCGCTTCACCTTCACCAGCGTCCACCGCCCGCGCAGCCGGTGCCCGCGCAGCTCGAACAGCAGCTTGCCCTTCTCCAGGCCCTCGTGCGGATCCTCCAGCGGAACCCACACCCCTCGATCCCACACGATCACCTCGCCCGCACCATAGTTGCCCTTCGGGATCACGCCCTCGAACGTCGCGTACTCGACCGGATGGTCCTCCACCATGAACGCCGCCCGCTTCACGGTCTGGTCGTACGACGGATCCTTCGGCACCGCCCACGACTTCAGCGTGCCGTCCAGCTCGAGCCGCAGGTCGTAGTGGAGGTTCCGCGCGGCGTGCTTCTGCATCACGTACAGGCGGCCGCTCGGCGAGGCGCCCTCGGAGAACGGCTCCGGGGTCCGGTCGGGGGAGCGTTTCTCGCGGTACTTCTCCAGGTTCTTCGTCTCGTCGGGCATTGAACGGATTGTTCACCGCAGAGGCGCAGAGTGCGCTGAGAACGGCACGGGTCCCCGGCGCTGCGCCGACATTGCAACTATATGATTCACAACAAAATATAACAAAGCCTCACCTCTGTCGTTCTCAGCGCACTCTGCGCCTCTGCGGTGAAAATTCCCCTGCCCCGTCCTGATCTTCATTGCCGCAGGACCCCGTTTCTCCTATATACTTTCCTCATGAGCGCAAGAGCGATGGGCACGGCCACGGTATCGTTCGGCCTCGTATCGGTCCCGGTCAAGCTATACTCGACGGGGGACACGACGGCCGCGGTGAGCTTCAACTGGATCCACAGGGACTGCGGGTCGCGGCTGAAGCAGCAGTATATCTGTGCGCGCGAAGGGACCGTCGTCGAGAAGGACGACATGGTCAAGGGGTACGAGTTCGCGCGCGACCAGTACGTCCTGTTCAATACGGACGAGCTGAAGGCGCTGGAGCAGAAGGCGGACAACACGATCGAGATCGTGGAGTTCGTGCCGTTCGAGAAGGTCGACCGGGTGTTCGTGGACAAGCCGTACTACCTCGGTCCGGACAAGGGCGGCGACCGGGCATACCGGCTGCTGAGCATGGCGATGCGGGAGACGGGTCTGTCCGCGCTGGGTCGTTACGCGGCGCGCGGGAAGCAGTATCTCGTGCTGCTGACACCGCAGGGCGAGGGGATCCTGATGGAGCAGCTGCGGTACTCGCACGAGGTGCGGCGGTTCGACGAGGTCCCGATCGGCGATGCGGACGTGAAGCCGAAGGAGCTGGAGCTGGCGGTGCAGCTGATCCGGCAGATCGCAACGGACGAGTTCAAGCCTGATGCCTATCGCGACGAGGTCCGGGAGCGTGTGCTCGAGCTGATCCAGCGGAAGATCGAGGGCGAGGACATCACGGAGGCACCGACCGAGGCGCCGCAGACGCAGATCATCGATCTGATGGAAGCGCTGAAGGCGAGCCTGGCGCGGTCCGAGGGCGGGACGACGGAGCGGAAGGAGCCGGCACGCAAGGCGGCGAAGCGGGCGTCATCGGAGAAGGAGGCGAAGCGCGCGCCGAAGAAGAAGGCAGCCGGAGGTCAGTAGCCGCACATCCCGCAGTGTGAAATGGGCTACACCACGCGTGACGTCGCGGGCCTGCTCGGCCTGCCTGAACGCCGGATCCACGCGTACGCGCGCGCGGGGCTCATCGAGCCGACGCGCGGTCCCCGCAACGAATACCTCTTTTCCTTCCAGGACCTGGTTCTCCTGAGAACGGCCGCGGAGCTGGCGCGTGCACATGTGCCACAGCGCCGGATTGCGGACGCGCTGATCCGCCTCAGATCGCAGCTGCCGGCGGATCGCTCGCTGACGGAGCTGCGGATCCAGGCGGTCGGCGATGAGATCATCGTGCGCGACAGCAACGAGCCGGCGTGGAACCCGGAGTCCGGCCAGCTCGAGATCGATTTCGACGTGGCCGATTTCGCCGCGCGCGTGGCGCCGCTGCTGCCGGCGGGCGCGGGCCCCCTCCCTGCCGACGACGAGCGCACGGCGCGCGACTGGTTCGAGATCGGCATCGACCTCGAGGCCGTGGAGCCGGATGCGGCGCGCGAGGCGTACGAGCGTGCGGTGCAGCTCGACCCGGAGCTGGCCGAGCCGCGCGTGAATCTCGGCCGACTGCTGCACGAGGCCGGACGCCGCGCGGACGCCGAGACGCAGTATCGTCGCGTCCTCGCCGTGCGCGAGCATGCGCTCGCGGCGTACAACCTCGGCGTGCTGCTCGAGGACATGCAGCGCGAGACCGACGCGATTCACGCGTATGCGCGCGCGATCGCGGCGGATCCCGAGCTGGCCGAGGCCCACTACAACCTCGCCCGACTCTACGAGCAGCGCGGTGATCGGCGCGCTGCCATCCGGTACTTCAACGGCTATCGCGCGCTTGTCCGCCCGAAATAGAGGCCGTGCGCTGACCGCACTGCTGCTCTGCACGGTCGTGCCCGGATGCACGGAGCGCGAGCGGGAGGATGGCGCGCCCGATGGTCCGCCACGCCGCGGTGGCACCGCAGTGATCGGCGGGTACGTGGACATCCGCACGATGAACCCGATCGCGACGATCACGGACCTGAACAAGGCGATCGAGCGGTACGCGCTCTACGCGCCACTCGTGATGCTGGACTCGACGCTCACACCGCGGCCCTGGCTCGCGGAGTCGTGGGACACGACGTCGGTCGGGCAGGACTCGCTCGATCTCACGTTCCGGCTGCGGCATGACGTGAGCTGGCACGACGGGCGGACCACCACGGCGCACGATGTCGCCCGTACGTTCCGCATCGCGCGCGACCCGCGGGCGGCCTACGTCGACGCCGCAGCACTGCTGTCGTACGCGCCGGAACCCGTCGTGCTCGACTCGTTCACGATCCGGTTCCGCCTGCGACGCCACCCGGATTTCCTCGAGGCGTTCTTCCTGCTCCCGCCGCTTCCGGCGCACGTGCTGGGGGATGTGCCGCCGGAGGAAGTCGCGCGTCATCCGCTCGGTACGCGCCCGGTCGGTAACGGCCCGTTCCGCTTCGTCCGGAGGACCGCGCAGGAATGGGTGTTCGAGGCCAACCCGGCCTTTCCCGAAGCGCTCGGCGGGCGGCCCCACCTCGATCGCATCATCTACCGTCTGATTCCCGAGCAGACCTCGCTCATCACCGAGCTGCTTACCGGGCACATCGAGGTGGCCGTCTCCATCCGGCCGCCGCAGGTGCGGCAGATCGAGCAGGCGAGTGGCACGCGTATCGTGACGTTCCCCGTGCCGAACTGGGTGTTCCTCGCGCTCAACACGAGACTGCCGTACTTCGACGATCGCGCCGAGCGACGCGCGATCGCGCTCGCCATCGATCGCCGCGCACTCGTCGACGGGATCATGGGCGGGCTGAACGTGATCGGCGCGTCGGCCGTGACGCCCGTGCACTGGGCGTTCGACTCGACCGCGGCCGTGCGCTTCGATCCGGACTCCGCGCGCATCCTGCTCGAGCGTGCCGGCTGGCGCGACCGTGACGACGATGGGATTCGCGAAGATGCGAGCGGCCGCGAGCTGCGGTTCCGCCTGAAGGTCTGGCAGGGTGCCGGCTCCTACCGCGAGCTGGCGGAAGCCGTGCAGGCGCAGCTCGCGCGCGTGGGCATTGCCGCCGAGCCCGAGGTCGTCGAGTTCAACACGTTCCTCAGCCACGTGCAGGGGCGCGAAACGCGCGCTGGCCGGGTGCGCGATTTCGATGCGGCGATCGGGAACTGGACCGACAACCTGCTGCGCAAGGATGACTCGCAGCTGCTGCACTCGCGACACCGCGACGGGCCGCGTCAGTGGACCGGCTTCAACAGCGCCCGCCTGGACGCGCTGCTCGACACGCTCGCGTCGGAAACGGACCGCAACGCGGCGGCGCCGCTGTGGCGCGAGTATCAGCACGCGCTCACGGACGAGTCGCCGCTCGTCTTTCTGTTCTACGCGATCGGCATCAATGGCGTTCGCGACCGACTGCGAGGAGTGCCGGCGGACGATCCGCGCGGACCGGTCGCGACGATCGGGAAGTGGTGGCTGCGGGCGGATACTACGGTGGCGAGGTGAGCTCCACGGGCTGCGGGTCCGTTGACCGGAGAGCGTGCGGAGCTGACCGCCGACGGCTGCGATCGCCGCGCCATCGCGCAGCGAGGCGCATCTGTCGTTCCAGCTCGGTAGCTCGATCGGTGGGAGAACGGTCGGAGCCGCGTTCTGATCAGAGATCGCTGCGCCGCAATCGCGTGAGAGCCTGCCGGACCTGGGAACGCCACGGCTCGATCTCCGTACCGCCGCCCGACCACAGGATCCAGGCCGTGGTATAGTCGCGTTCCGCCGTGCGCACCGATCCCATCTGCTCGTCGATCTTCCCGAGCTCGAACGCAGCGCGGGCCGTGAGGAATCCGAGCCAGCCCGTCGGGGGCACCAGCGAGCGGAGCAGTGACCTGGCGCTGTCGGCGTTCCCGGCTTCCTGGTGGAGCATCGCGAGGTGGAAGCGCATGTGCGGCTCCGGCATCGATTCCACCTGATTCTCCGTATGGATGCTCCAGAGCAGGAACGCGCGCCGGGCGCTCGCGAGCGCCGCTTCCGCATCGCCTCTGCGCATGGCCAGGCGTGCCTCGATGTCCGCACGCACGGCCGCCGCCCATTCGGCCGGACTACCGCCGCTCGGGAACTGCTCGAACGTTCGCTGCCATCGCCGTGCGAGGACGGTATCGCCTGACTGCGCGTGGTACGCACCGATCAGCCACCCGATCCACCACACAGGCATCTTCTCGAAGTATGCGAGCGCGGAGTCCACCGGCAGGCTGGCGGCGAGCGCACCGACGGTGGCTGCGGCAGTCCCCGTGTCTCCGACACCCACCAGCGAGGCGGCTCCCAGTGCAAGCCGGAGGTTGAGTGCCACATCCGGTCTGAGCTCACCGGCTTCGACCTGCCGACCGACACTGCGCAGCCGCCCACGCGCGATCGACAGGCGGCCCTGCTCCGATACACCGCGCTCCACGAGCCACGGGTCATCGGAGGTGGTCCACGCCTTCAGCAGCGCTTCGCTGCGATCCGGCCGCACCGAGCGCAGGCAGCGATGCAATCCGATGCTCTCGAGGCGGTCGCGCGCGGCGGCCGCGGCGAGGAGCCGGAACGTGCTGTCATCGGCCACGATCGAGCGCAGACAGCCGAGGCTCGCGCGCGCGAGATGGCTGCTGGTGTCCGCCGACAGCAGCCGGATCAGCCGGTCGTACTGCGACCTCTCCTGGGAGGCCACGGCCTGCCAGGCGCGCGCGGCCAGCATCGGTACATACCCGGAGTCGAGGCGCAGCACGCGTTCGGCAATGCGAATGGCGTCCTCATCGCTGCTCCCGTACTGCCAGCCGTATACCGCACTCACGTACTGGAGCTGCGCCCAGGCATGCAGATCCGTGCTGTCGCTCGCGAGAATGCCGTGCAGCAAACGCGCGGCTGCGGCGCCATCGGTGCGGATGGACGCATCGAGGGCGTGAAGCCGCAGTCGATCGCGTTCCCGGAGCAGCGAATCGCGCGCGAGTCCGCGCGCGACCAGCTCGCGCAGCCCGGCATACGGCTGCCCGCGCAAAGACTGCACCCACGACTGGATAACGACCGCCTCCACGATCGCCATGGTGAACAGCGAGTCGTGAGCGAGCGCCTCGCGGATCGCGACATCAGCGGAATCGACGAGACCACGGCGCATCGACAGGCGCGCGAGTACGTAGGCCTTGAGCGCTTCCGGCGACGTGGTGAGGCCGGCATCGATGCGGCCGATCGCGGGCACCTGCTGCTCCGTCGCACGGGCCGCGATGAACTGCACGGCCAGATCTCGCACCACTCCGCGCAGGTCCGTTGACGATGACGTAGCCGTGAGACCGTAGAGTGGCCGTCCGCTCCGTGCGTCATAGATGCGCACGTTGACATCGACGGAGTCGCCCGTATCGACAATCGATCCCAGCACGAATCGCTCGGCGCGGCTGCGACGCGCGAGCTGCGCTGCCCGCTCCGGGTCCGGGCTCGTCGCTATGTCGTGCGGGGCTCCCCGCAGCGTCTTCCACAGTGCCCATGGATCGGCGACCGTGACGCCGGCCGTGCCATCCAGAACGCTGCTGAGCAGGTCCGGCAGACCCTCCGCCCAGTGCATGACATCCAGGCCGGCCGTTCGGAACGGGAATACAGCAATCACGCGCCCGTCTCCGGCCGTCCGCCCCCGCAGCGTGCCGACGAGGAGGACGCCCGTGACGGCAATCACCGCTCCCGCCACCACGAGTGTCGCTATCATTCGAACCGGTGCGGTTTCGCTGTCGCCTGAGTCCGCAACGCGTTGCCGCGCCCGGGTGATGCGGCCGCCCGTGAAATCGAACATCCAGGCGAGCGCCAGGATGACCGGAAAACCGACGAAGCATGCGATGGCGAGAAGCCGGAACGTGACCTCGGGGAGGGTCACGGCCTTGAGCAGCAGGTCGGCCGCCTGGAGCAGCACGAACACCGCGGCGGCGTAGGCGGCGGCTGCGCGATGGACGCCCCGCCGGTGGATCTCGACGCCGAACGACCTGAGCCAGCTCGGAGCGGACATGGCGGGTACCGGGAAGAGGCGCTGAAACATGCTGCCGTATCCGACGCGCAGCAAGAGAGGCGGCTCGACAACATATGTTGGCGCACGGCACCGGCGAGCGGGCAGCTTCCCTGACAGACGCAGCACGCTGGTACGGCCTGCGGACGGCCAGGGGCCAAACGCCGCAAACGCGGCCGGATGGGCGTATGCGCGTGCGCTCGCGGTCCGGCCACCGCGATCGGATGGTGGTGGCTGGCGCCGATACTACCTACTGCGACGAGCTGAGCTCCACGGCTGCGGGCTCCGTGGCTGCGCGGCTGCGGCGCAGACGTGGCATCGACGGCGATCCGGATGTGAGTGTGGTACGACCGAGCGCTGCACGGAGCTCGCCGTCCGGCTCGTCCGTGTGGCCGGACAGTATGCGCAGCTGACCGCCCTCGACGGCTGCGATCGCGGCACCATCGCGGAACAGGATGCGGTTACGCGGTGCGGCCGTCACGCGCTCCGTTTCCGGTGTCACGATGCCGACGAGGTTCAGCGGATCGGAAGCCGAGATCACCACGTTCGTGCCGGCGGGCTGTTCGCGACGCACGGACCGGAGCAGCCCGACCGCTTCCGGCAGTGCGAACTGCTCTCCCGCCATGCCGGTCACGAACCGGCCGCCCCGGATCTCGCCCCGTGCTTCCAGCCGTCGATATGACATTACGAGCTCGCGCCACGAGGGGGCGTTCGCCTCGCGCATGAGAAGACGACGGAATACGACGCCGTACCGGCGGAGCAGCGTCCGCGCCCGCTGCTCGATCATGTCGGCGTCGGGGATGCGCGCCGGCTGGAGCAATGACCAGCGTCCGGCATTCGCGACCGAGTACAGTGATGCACGGCCGCGGCGACGCACGCCCGCCGCGAACGACGCGCGCTTGTGCTCCGGTACGAGCAGCGCCCTCAGGCCGGTGAACGAGTCCGCCGTCGCGACTCCGGACGCGACGAGCTCCGCGAGCGCCGCCTCCACCTGCGTCGGCAGGATGCCGCACGCCGCGGCCAGGTCGTGGAAGAACGACGCACCGCGCTCCGCGAGCACACCGCGCACGAGCTCCGCATTCGATGACAGCTGCGCGGCCGCTTCCGCCGGCGCCGACCACGCGGCCATCACCTCGCGCGGGAGTATCGCGATGGGCGTCGCGCGGACGGGTCCCGCCGCAGTCCGTGCGGATGGCGACAGGCGGCCCCACGCTGCGCGACCGCTGAGGCAGAGCCCATCGAGCAGCGTAGTATCGTAGGACGCGACGCGCAGCGGCAGGACGTCGGACTCCCACGCCACTGCTGCCGCCTCGAATCCGGCGAGCTGATCGAGCACTGCGGCGAGCCCCTCCGCGCCGTGGGCCTGCTGCCCGGCATCGGTCCGCTGCCAGCGGAACAGGAAGCGCATGAAGTCCGCCGGGCTGACCGGCTGGATCTCCGCGCGCAGCCGGTCCAGCGTGTAGCGGTGAATACGCGCGAGGAGCCGGCGGTCGCACCATTCCAGCGCACCGCGATCGGGCGTGAACCAGCCGCGCAGGATGCGGCCCTCGTTCTCCAGCGCGAGCAGGGCCAGTTCGGTCGCCTGGAGCTCCGCGTCGCCGAGCCACGCTGCGATCTCCTGCGGCGTAGCCGGCCCGAAGACATCCATGCGACTGCGCAGCAGCTCCACGCGCGCGTCCTCGGCCGTCCAGTCGGTGCGCGCGCCGCGCACCGCCGCGGGATCACCCTCGATATCCGCATCCGGCAATACAGCGCGCAGCTCGGGCAGCCGTTCGGCCGCGACCCACGCGGCGTCGCCCGCAATGCTTACGCGTGCGGTGCGACGGTCGCGCAGGAGCGTATCGAACAGCGCGCGCCACGAGATACCACCACGTGATGAGGCCTCCGACTCGAGCACGAATCCGCTCGTGAGCAGCGCATCGTGCAGCTCATCCGGATCATCGGCGCCAGGCCACGCCTCGTCCCGCACCCGCTCGATGGCCGCCAGATCGAGCGCCGCCAGATCGTTCGAGGAGGACGGCTCGAGCGCGCGCCGCGTGTACACGGCATGCGTCCGGCGCTCCTCCAGCGGAGCATCATCCAGGAACTGATAGACGCGCGCGTTGACGATCTCGCTCGCGAGCGGGGACGGCTCCGTCGTATCGCGCGCGACCAGCTCGAGCTCGCCGGCGAGGATCCGGTTCAGGATCGACTCGAGCGCCGGCAGATCCATGCTCTCCTCGAGACAGTCGCGGATCGTCTGGGTCACGAGCGGATGATCCGGCACCTCGCGCTCGCCGACCACATGCTCGAGACACGCCGTCGCATCCGGGAACACGGACGCGAGCAGATCCTCCGCGATCATGCGCTGGATCTGTGGCGGTGTGCGCCGGCCGTTCCGATTGCGCGGCACGGTCAGCGCGAGCATGGCGGTCCACCGCCAGCGCGTCTGGAAGATCGGCGAGTCGAGCATCGCCTGAACGAGCGTCTCGCGGACGGTCGCAGGATTGAGGTACCTGAACACCTCATCGAGCGGGAACGAGTGTTGCGGCCCGAGCGAGAGCAGCAGGCCCTCGTCAGTGGCCGCAGCCTGCAGCTCGAAGTTGAAGTTCTGGCAGAACTTCTTCCTCAGCGACAGTCCCCAGGCGCGGTTCACGCGCGCGCCGAATGGCGCGTGCAGCACGAGCTGCATGCCGCCGCCCTCATCGAAGAAGCGCTCCAGCACGAGCGTCCGTTGCGTCGGCACGGCGCCCAGCAGCCGCTTCGTCTCGGCCAGGAACAGCACGATCTGCTCGGCGGCCGCGCGCGGCAGGCGCAGCTCGTCCACCAGCCAGGTGACGGCCCGCTCGTGCGCACTCAGGACGATGCCGCCTGCACAGTCGCCCAGTCGCGCATCGATCTCCGCGCGCAGCGCACCGACGGCTGCCGACAGCTCATCGCTGCGCGCCGGCGCCTCGCCGAACCAGAACGGGATGCTCGGCGGCTCGCCGTGAGCATCCGCAACGCGCATGACGCCGGTCTCGATCTTCAGTACGCGCCACGACGTGTTGCCGAGCTGGAACACATCCCCGGCCATGCTCTCCACCGCGAAATCCTCGTTCACCGTCCCGATGAACGTGTTGTCCGGCTCCAGGATCACACGGTAATCCGAGACGTCGGGGATCGCGCCACCGGACGTGATCGCGAGCAGGCGCGCACTCTTCCGGCCACGCACGCGGCCGTTGACCGCGTCGTGGTGGACGAGTGCACCGCGCCGCCCGCGATGCGTGGAGATGCCGCGCGCGAGCATGCGCACGATCTCATCGAAGTCATTACGGGAGAGCTGCGCGTACGGGTACGCGCGCGTCACCATCCCATAGAGCGCGTCCTCGTGCCACTCCTCGGCCGCGGCCTCCGCGACGATCTGCTGCGCGAGCACGTCCGTCGGCTGGGGCGGGATGATGATGCGGTCGAGCTCGCCGCGCCGGACCGCGTGCAGCAGAGCGGCCGACTCGACGAGGTCATCGCGCGACAGCGGGAACAGGCGCCCGCGCGGACGTCCGTGGACGGTGTGACCGGAACGACCGACGCGCTGGAGGAACGCGGCGATCCGGCGCGGCGACCCGAGCTGGCAGACCAGGTCGACATGACCGATGTCGATCCCCAGCTCGAGCGATGCGGTCGCAACCAGCACGCGCAGACTGCCGCCCTTCAGCCGGTCCTCCGCATCCAGCCGGATCTCCTTGGCGAGACTGCCGTGATGTGCCGCCACCGCAGCCTCGCCCAGCCGCTCCGACAGATGCATCGCCACCCGTTCGGCCAGACGGCGAGTATTGACGAACACGATCGTCGTGCGATGCTGATCGACCAGCTGCGTCAGCCTGTCATAGATCTCGCCCCACACCTCCGCCGACATCACCGCCTCCAGCGGCGACGGCGTCACTTCGAGGCCGAGGTCGAGGTCGCGGATGTGACCCTCGTCGACGATCTCGGCACGAAGGCCGCCGCCGGAGAGGAATTCCGCGACCTGCTCGATGGGCGTCTGGGTTGCGGACAGGCCGATGCGCTGGAGACGACGACCGGCCACGTGATCGAGACGCTCGAGCGACAGTGCGAGGTGAGCGCCACGCCGCGTCTCGATGACGGCATGGATCTCATCGACGATCACCGTCCGCGCGGTGCGCAGCATCTCCCGACTGCGCTCCGCCGTCAGCAGCAGGTAGAGCGATTCGGGAGTCGTGACGAGTATGTGCGGAGGCGTGCGCAGCATTGCCGCGCGCTCGCTCTGTGTCGTGTCCCCGGACCGCGTTGCGGCGGTAATGCGCACGGGCGGGAGCCCGGCCGCTTCGGCCAGTCGCCGGATCTCTCGACGCGGCTCCGCGAGGTTGCGGTGGATGTCGGCGGAGAGCGCCTTCAGCGGCGAGACGTAAATGACGCGGACCTCGTCCGGCAGCCCGCCATTCGCCAGTCCCTCGCGCAGCAGGTCATCAATGGAGTGGAGGAATGCCGCGAGCGTCTTGCCGGAGCCGGTCGGCGCGGCAATGAGCGTGTCGCGGCCGGAGCGGATCGCGTCCCAGCCGCGGACCTGCGCGCGCGTGGGCTCGTTCGCGATGTGCTCCTGCCACCACTGCCGGATTACGGGGTGGAACGCCTGCGTGGGAGACATGCGGGAGAATACCCCGGGGCGGGTGCGCCGGTCCAGCGCGTCCGGTTATCCGCCAGGCGCAACGGACCGATGATCGCTCCGCGGCGTTCGGACATCGCCCCGGCGGTCGCCAGCGCAACCGACCGGCGATCACCCCGCGGCGCTCAAACAGTCCTCGGGGCTTCGCCCCTGCGGAACTCGCGGCGCGGGGTGATCGCCGGTCCGTTGCTCCGGCTGGGCGGAGGCACTGCGGTACTGCGGTCGCGCGGCGCGAGTGCGGCGACCTCCTCGTCCGGCGCAGGGACCGCGGCTACGAAGTCGACCACGGCGGAGTCGGCGATCAGCACCCCGTTGAGCGTTCCGGTGATGACTGCGGTACCGGAGTCGCCGGCAACTTCCAGCTCGGCCGTGTAAGTGCCATCGCCATGATCGGTGACCGGGCCGAGGCGGCCGCGCGTCGTCGTCAGGGTGACGGCGCCGGCACTCGCATGGACGCGATTGCCTGCCGCATCGCGCACGGTGACTCGGACCGTCGTCCACGTCGGCGCACCCGCCACGAGCGTTGCCGAATCGGCGTCGATCGTCGTCATCAACGGATTCCCCGGTTCGTGACGGAACTCGACGCGGGCTGCGTCCGTGATCGGCACGCCGTTCAGCGTGCCCGTCACCGTCGCCGTGTCGGGCGCCGGACCGGATAGTGCCGTCGTGTCCGCTCGGAGCGCGGCGGTGTACGTCCCGTCGCCCACGTCGGTCACCGTGCTCAGGATGCCGATCGTCGTCGAGAGCGTCACGTTGCCCGCGCTCGCGCCGACCGGGTTCCCGTTCGAGTCCAGCACGGCAACGGTCACGATGGTAGTGGAGATTCCGTTCGCCGCGATCGATGTGGAGTCGGCGTCGATCGTCGTCGTGGTGGGGTCTGCGGCGCCCGGCCGCAGCTCGACCTGCGCGCTGTCGCCGATCGCGGCGCCACCGAGCGTGCCCGTCACGACCGCCATGCCCGTCACGGTGCCGGCGGTCAACGTGTCGGTGTACGTGCCATCGCCGTTGTCCTTCACGCCGCTCGCGCTCAGGCTGCCGAGCGTCGTGGCCAGCGTGACCGGACCCGCGCTCGCGCTCACCAGGTTGCCGTTGGCATCGCGTACCGTGACCGTGATGAGCGTCGCGGATACGCCGTTCGCGGTCATGAACGTCGAGTCCGCGTCGATCGTCGTGGTGGTGGGGCTCGCCGTGAGCGGCCGCAGCGTGATGAACGCCGAGTCCTCGATGGCCGCGCCCGCGAGCGTGCCGGTCACGATGGCCGTGCCCGCGACCGTGCCCGCCGTGAGCCGGGCGGTGTACGTGCCATCCGCCTGGTCCGTCACCGCGGTGAGCGCGCCGAGCGTCGTGGCGAGCGTCACGACACCGGCCGTGCTGCCCGTCGGATTGCCGTTCGCATCCCGCACGGTGACGGTGATGAGCGTGCTGGAGCTGCCATCCGCGGGCAGAGCTGCCGAGTCCGCCTCGATCGTCGTCGTCGTCGGATTCGCGGCCGCCGGCCGCAGGTCGATACGCACGGTATCGGCGATCGCGGCGCCATCGAGCGTCCCCGTGACGACTGCGGTGCCGGTCTTCGTGCCGGTCGTCAGCGTGGCCGTGTAGGTTCCGTCATCGTGATCCGTGACCGCTCCCAGCTGTCCGAGCGTCGTCGAGAGTGCGACCACGCCCGCGCTCGTGCCGACCGCGTTGCCGTTCGCGTCGCGGACCGTGACCGTGATGCGCGTCCTCGATGTGCCGTTCGCGGTCATGAACGCGGAATCCGCCTCCAGCGTCGTCGCGTTCGGCACCGGTGCGGTCGGACGAAGATCGACGGACGCGGTGTCGGCAATGTCGACTCCGTCGAGCGTACCACTGATCAGCGCCGTGCCTGCAACGGTGCCCGCCGTCAGCGTCGCCGTATAGGTCCCATCATCGTGATCGGTGACCAGCGCCATCGTGCCGAGCGTCGACGCCAGAGTCACGGTGCCTGCGCTCGCGCCGACGGGATCGCCCTGCGCGTTCCGGATCGTCACCGTCACGAGCGTCGCGGAAGCGCCGTCCGCGGCGATCGACACGGAGTCCGCAGCGATCTCCGTGTGCTGCGCGAGCGTGCCATCGACGATGACGACGGCACTGCCGACGACACCGTCCGCGGCTGCCTGTATGGTCGTCGAATCCGTGCCTGCGGCCGTGACGATGCCGCTCGCATCCACGGTCGCAACGGACGGGTCGTCCGACGTCCAGGTGACCGACTTGCCGGAAATCACGACGCCGCGATCGTCGTACACGATCGCGTCGAGCTGACGGCTCATGCCGGCCGCCGTGAATGCGACGCGCGCGGGCACCACGTCGATGCGCGAGGCGATCGTGGACCCGATATACGCGACCGGCACATCCTCCAGCTCGGCACGGCCGATCGTGCCCTCGCTGACGGTCACGGCTCGCTCGCCCTGATAGACCGGCTCGCCACCGGAGCGCAGCTCGAGCGAGACATCCATGTCGTCGGCGACGGTGACCAGCTCCAGCACCCAGCCGAGCGCCCGCGTGCCATCGTATCGCATCAACGTATCCACCAGTACATCCGTCGAGCCCGACCGCTGCACGATGGCGTGGACACTGTCGATCGTGATGTCGATGGCAGCCGGCTCCATGCCGGCGCTGAACGCGGGCTGGACCCGCAGCTCGCCGAACCGGCTGCCGCCATCGGTCGGCGTCAGACAGGCCGCGGCCAGCACTGACGCAAGCACGGCCGGCCGCACTCGCCCGCTTCGACGCCGTACGTGCATCACCGGATGCTCCGCGCCCAGTTCAGCGTGACGCGGTTCTCGTGGTAGTACCCGGTCTCGGTCTGGAGCCCGCTCACACGATTGCTGCGGATGCCGAGTGTCACGAGGTCGGACGTGGTCAGCTGATACCGTGCGCTCACGGCGCCCTGTATCGAGCCCCCCGAATTCAGGCGTGAATTGGACAGGGACGCGGACGACGTCAGGCGCGAGCTGGCCCGGAAATGCCCGGCCAGGCTGTACGTGTGGCGCGCCTGCCAGTCCGCGGACGCCGACTTCGAGAGCGCGATGCCGATGGCCGGCGTGATCGTCAGATTGCGAGCGGCCTGGATCGTCGCGCGGACACTCGTGTCGTGTGCACGCAGCTCGCTGTCGGCGCGCTGCGGCGCAGCGTCGCCCGCCTGTTGATAGCCGTAATTCAGTGCGAGCGCCCGCAGGCGCCTGTCCCTGAGCGACACCGAGTGACTCATACCGACGAGCCAGCTCGCGAAGTCCACCTGGCGGGCGACATCATCGGTATCGTTGCCGACCGTATTGAGCGATGCTCGGAGTGTGGAGCTGAATGCGCGTGACAGCCGGATGCTCGCGCTGCCGGCGAGGCGGTAGCGCGTGGTCGTGGCGAGCTTCTGGCCCAGCAGGTTGTCGTGCTGCTGCATCCCGCGCAGCGATGCGTTCCACTGACGGAAGCGCACGGACACGTCCGCGGTGACGGCCTGCTGATCGGCGGGCAGCGAGGCGAGACCGAGCGAGACGTACCCTGCACCGATGTAGCGGTAGCCGACTGCGGCGGACAGCGTGCGGGGTGCCCGCGTCGTCGATCCCGGCAGCGGCAGGTTGCGCAGCTCGAGCTTGCCGTTGTGCGCGATGTCGCCGTACGTGCTCGCGCGCGGCGTAATGAACGACCGCAGCAGGCCCGCGTATTCGTCGAGCGCATCATCGGTGAGCACCGGGGCTCGCCGGTCGCGCGAATGCACGCTCGCCGCGGCTTCACCACTCCAGACCAGGCGCCCCTGCCAGAACGGGACGCGCGTCACTGCCGCGATCACGATGTTCTCCTGCGGTGTGACGGCAAACTCGTTGTCGACGACGGCGGTCGACGTCGCCGGCTCCGGTTCCGTCGCCAGCGGCAGCGATGACGGGTCGTCCGCGGCGCGCAGGAAGACGACGTCGAGGAACCCGCCATCGCCCGTTTCCGAACGGCGCCCGAATCCGATGCGTCCGCCGGAGACGTCGCGGCGGAATGCGCCATCGATCGCGCCGCCGAGGGCGGCCGACTGCGAGCGGCCGTAGAAGGCCGCGAGTCGGACCGGACCGGGATTGACGTTGAATCCGAGGCCACGCATCCGGACCCCGTCCCACGTGAGCGAGGAGTAGCTGTCGCTGAACGCGCCGAGGTAGGCGCGGCCCCAGCTCCACTCCGGTGCGATCCCGATCTGGTTGAACGGCTGGCGGCTCGTGCCGAGCCCCGCAGTCGAGCCGCTCTCGGTCGCGTAGCTCAGGTCGAGCCCGACCGTGACCGTACCGAAGAGCTCGAGCGAGGAGCGCAGGAACAGCCGGCCGGTGGAGGATGGGCGGCGCCGCTCGCGCCCGGACACCGAGTAGAGCTCGCCATACGAGCCGATCTCGCCGCTGAACCGCACGGGCGTCCGGAGTCTGTCCATGCCGGGTACCTGCGCGGACCCGTCGGCCGGTGCGCCGCACAGGAGTGCGAGCACGGTGAGCACGGGCCCGGTGAATGCCCGCCGGATTCCCGGAGCGGTTCGGCCGCGCGTCATCGGCCCAGCAGCGACTGGAGCATCTGCCCCGCGCCCTCCCCGACGTTGGCGAAGTTGATCGTCTCGTGCACCTCGAACGGCTCGCCGACGAACCGGCCGACGATATCCCAGCGCACCGGATCGCCGTTCATCGCGGACTGGAGACCGCCGTGGAACTCGGCGCGGTCGATGACGAGCAGCTGCTCGCCGCGCGCGAGTGCGGCGTTGATCTGGGCGAACCGGTTCTCCATGCGGGCCAGGTTCGTCTGCAGCGTCTGGAGCTGCGCGCGCAGCTCGGCGATCGCCGCCTCGGCACGCATCAGGGCGATGTTCTGGTTGACCGGCGGGATCGCATTGTAGACGCGCGTGGCCGCCGCCACGACCGCCATGCTCGCGTTGTATCCGATCGCACGCTGGATGTACGCCGCGTGTGCGCCCTGGTATGCCGCCAGCGCCTGCGCCTTCCGCCACACGGGAAACGCCGGCGTCCCGTAATACGCGCTCAGTGCCCGCCCGCGCGCCGCCCAGGCGGCGTTCATCGCGTTGCGGCGGACGGCTGCCGTGGCATTGGCCGCAGAAACCGCATTCGCTGCGAGCTGCCGCTGCGTCTCGAGCACGCGACGCAGCTCCTCCACCGTCGCCTCCGGGATCGCGAGCGCCTGCTCTGCTGCACGAGTCGCCGCACCGGCCACCGCCAGCACGTCCTCGCCGGCCGCTGCGAACGCGACGATCCCCTGCTGCAATACGGGACCGACCGCCTCACCGAAATCGGCCCTCATGATCGCATCCACCTGGAAGTCCGGGCGCTGGAGATTGAACGCGGCAGTCGCGCGGATGTCCGCGCTGAACATGTCCCACAGCTCCGTCTCCGTCCGGAACGCCAGCGCCTCGCGCGTGAGCGTCAGATCGACGAGCTGCCGCGCGCCCATCAGCTCGACCTGTCCCTTCACGATCAGGTGCTGCGCTTCCTTCGTCGCCGTGAGGTCCAGCTCCGCATCATCCCACACGAGCGGCCCGAGCGTGAATGCGCTGAGGTGGCCGCGCGCCCAGAGCCCGTCCTCCGTCACGCCGATGTCGACGCCGGCGAAGTTCGTCATGCTGCCGTCCGCGGACAGCGGCAGCCACATCTCGCCCTTCAGCTTCATGCCGCGCTCGACGCCCAGCTCCGGCGCGTCCTTCGGCGCGAACTGGAGCGCAACGGTCCGGAAATCGACCGCCGGCAGTGCACTCAGCGGAATCGCGGGCGCCGTCGGCGCCGGCGTACCCGCGGCTGCCAGCGCCGCATCGCGTGCCGCGGCCATCTGCGTCTGGAGCGCGACGAGATCGGACAGACCGAAGCCGGCCTCGCTCTCACCCTTGAACATCATGCTGGTCGGCACACCCGCCGGACTGAACGCCATCGAGATCGCCACATCGATGTCCTTCTCACCGATCACCATGTTCGCGGCGAACCCCGGCTGAATGCTGCCCGTCGGCGTGATGCTGAGCGCGAGCACGACATCGTTGAGAATGAGCCAGGGAATCCCGAACGGCTGCTGCCAGCCGTCCTCCGCGCTCAGCCCGCCGGACAGTGATATCCCCGTACGGGCGAGAGCTGCGGCGAGGAAGAACTGGAGCTCCGTCTCGTCCATGAAGACGTTGATCTCGCCGACGAGCCGCACCGACGGATCGCCCGTCAGCTCGAGTGCGAGCTGGCCCGAGCGGAACCACTCCGGCGAGCCGGGCGGCCGCATCGGCGGCAGCTCGGCGCGCAGGTAGAGATCCTTGATGACGTCCATGCCGCCGGCACCGGGCGCGCCGAGCAGCGTCAGACTCTTCCCGAGCGTGCCCTGGAGCAGAACCGTCCCCTTCTCGATGCCGAGCGCATCCATCACCACGGTCAGCGGATGATCGGGCCCGAGATCCTCGGCCGGGATCGCGGCGATCAGGTTGATGCCCGGCTTCAGGACGAGAGTGAAGTCGTCCGACTTGTAGACTTCGCCGTAGAACTCGAATTCGGCGGGCTCCAGCTCCGACGCGTGCCGTGTGATGTCCTGGTCGGCAACGACGAGCGCGACATTGGAGAACGTGAGGTTGTCGAGGACCGGATTCGACAGCGCGGGAATCGCCTCGGTGAGGGACCACGCCAGCGGCTTGATGCCGAGCGTGAGCTGGCGAGGCCCGCCGGAGCCCGGCATGCGTGTCGAGATCAGCACGAGCGCTTCGGCGTTGCCCAGCTGCGTCGTCGCCGTCGCAGTAATGACGCCGTCCGCATTCGTGGCGAGCACGAGGTCGGACAGGTCGAAGAAACCGGGCGGCGGCCGCAGCGACGCGAACGTGAACCCCTCCGGCTGCTGCGCGCTAAGCACGGTGGCGGACAGCAGCAGCGCCGACGTCACGGCGGGAATGCGCCTGATCATGGATCCTCCCGCTGCGCTTCGACGATGTTGCCGAGAAGCGCGAGGAAGTCGACGATGGACATGTTGCCGAACGCCACCGATGCCTCCCAGAAGAAGCTCCCGTCCGCGCGCGGAGCCGGTCGATTCCGTCTCTCCAGCGCAGCCGCGGCGGACTGCTGCATGCTTCTGCGCGACTGACTGCTGCGCGCCAGCGCCCTGCTGACCTCGAGATCCGCCTCGCGTCGCTCCAGGTCCTGGCGCGCGATCCGCGCGCCGGCGGTGTCGTTGCGCTCGGTGGCGCGCCGCAGTCTCGCCTGCGCCTCCTCGACGAGCGCCTCGCCCGCCGCGACGTACGTCGAGTCGCGGGCGTAGCTCTCCTGCGCCAGCTCGGCATGGCTCTGCCCGCCGTGCCGCCCCAGCGTGACGTGCACGGTGGCGACATCCTCACCGAACGCGATGAGCGATGCGCGGCCGTTGAGGTCGATGTCCAGACCCGCGCTCAGCGGGAAGTGCAGCTCGTTCAGGTCCAGGAAGACTTCCCAGTGGCCGAGCGCGATGTCGGAGCCATCGAGAATCCCGGGCTGCCACTCGTGATCGCTGACGAGACGCAACGTCCCCTTGAAGTCCGGTCGCTGCACGCGGCCCTTCCGGGTCATCTCCTTCCAGTCGAGCCCGATCACCAGCTCGAGCGTCCCCGTCCACGCGATGTCCCGACCGTCCACGATGTCGACGAAGATCTTCGGAATGATGTCCGTCGACATGGCGCGCACATCGCGACCGGCTCCCAGCGAGATGGAGTCACCCACGGACAGCTCGAGCCCCCACTGCATCGACTTGATCCCAGCGCCGTCGAACGTCTTCTTCGGCAGGGCCGCCCGCAGCACGAGGCGCTCCGTCTGTATGGAGACTTCGCCCTGCGGCTCGAACCCCGGATTCTCCTCGGTCCGGTTCGTGAACCGGCCATGGGCGCCGAGGCGCAGGGCATAACTGCGGTTGACACCGACGAAACCCTGGAGCTCCAGCTCGTGCTCGTCGTCGTCATACGCGCCGTCGAGCAGGCTCCACAGCCACGGGATCTCGCGCGCGTCGATGGCACCGAACACGTTGAGGCCGGGCCTGACCTCGAACTCGTGGTTCTCGAGGAACGCTCGCACGACGTCGAGCGCATCGCCGCCCACTTCCTCCTCGAACAGCGACAGGATCGCCACGCCGAACTCGAGCTTCGCCCCGGTCTCGGTATCGCCCGGGACCGCATCCGTCAGCAGCCACTGGGTCAGCTCCTGCGTATCGTCGGCCGTCCGGATCCCGACCCAGCGAGGCACGGTCACGGCGCCTGCGCAGGTGCCCGACAGCATGGCCACGTGCCCGCTCGTCGCACCCGTCACCGCCCATGCGCGACTGCCATCGGGCAGGACGTCGCGAACGAGGAGCGCGGTCGGAAGCGTGATCCGAACGGGAAACACGAACCCGGACATGATCGGGAAGTCGATCCCCTCGAACCGCTCCGGCGAGTCCCACGTCGAGCAGATTCTCAGCAGTCCGTTCGTCGTCGACTCCTCCGAATCGTCACTCAGGTCGGTCTCGGCATCGAGCGTCAGAGCGACGCGGGTTCCGCGACCGTCCGTCGGCAGGCCGGTACCATCGTCGTACCGGAACGTCCAGATCTCACTGCGCCCGTCGTTCGCCGCCGCCGTGTATCCGTTCTGATCGAGCGCCTGCACGGACCACGCGTACGTCTTCCCCGCCTCGAGCGGCTGCGCATCGATCGGATAACGCAGACTCGTGAGCTGGCCCTCGAGCATCTCGTAGTGCGGTATGTTCTCGCGCAGCGCCTCGGCAGGATTCTGGTTCTCCAGCACTTCGACGACACGGACCACGTAGGACACCTGGTAGTCGATCGGGACCTGGACCGGTGTCCACGTGAACAGCGGGTCGGGCTGGTCGATCGCCTCGGCGTCCATCGGCGACAGCAGGAGCGGTGGATCGGGATAGACGATCGAGAACGGCGCGCACGATTCCGCCAGCACGAAGCCGCTGCCATCGACGGCGACCGCGCATGCGGTGTAATCGCCCTCCGGCATGCGGCCCGTGCGCGCGGCGACCTCCTCCATGTCCGTGTCGTGCGTCGTGCTGCCGGCCACGTCGTACGGATTGTCGAAGATCACGGTCGCGCCCGCAGCGACCAGCTGCGGCTCGCTCGAGCCGGACACGACGATGCGATTCGCGTGATTGATCACGTTGAAGTGGATGCGGATCTGCTGCGCATCCATGGTCGAGTTGATGAGCGTCAGCGTGGCGATGTCGGGATTCGCATCCCAGTCGCTGTAGTACGGCGTGGGGTACGGGTCGACGGTGAGGATGGCATCCCACGTGCCCTGCGCGTGCAGGCGTGCACACGGGCTCGCCAGCAGGATCGCGGCGGTCAGGGCGAGACGCGGTCTCATCACGGCGCCCGCTCGTCCGCTTCGGACTGGAGCAGTGTCGCGAGTACTGCCGGCAGCTCCAGCAGGTCGTCCTTGAGGACGAACGCGGACGCACCGGCGTCGGTCGCGGCACGCCGGTACTGCTCCGTGCCGTGTCCCGTGACCATGATCACGCGAGCGCGAGAATCCAGCTGCCGGATCGCCCGCGTGGCGGCGATCCCGTCCATCCCGTCGAGCTCGATGTCCATTACCACCCAGTCGGGGTGAAGCAGCGGATACGCAGCCACGGCGCTCTGCCCGTTCTCGCACTCGTGGATCACGGGCGCGATGTCCTGGATCAGACTGCGGATGAGCGCACGCATCGGAGCGTTGTCATCGACCAGTAGGAGTGTGAGCCCGCGTGCGACGCCCGCAGGGGTGCTGCCCATCCGGAATCTCCCCTCGCGCGGGAACGGCGGCGATCTGCCGGCTATCGTGTGGTTACATGGCTATGATGGGGCGGACAGGGTCGGGCGGAATCAGTGCCGCCCCCCAGATGGTATGGGGGTCACCCCCCACGCGGCCGTGGATTCGTGGAGGAAGAGGAAGGTATGGCGCTCGCCTGCGCGAGCAGTGTCTTGTGCTCGAGCGCGAAGCGCAGGAGCGCCTGCGGGCCGGAGAGGCCGAGCTTCTGGCAGATGTGGGAGCGGTGGTTCTCGATCGTCTTCACGCTGTTGCCGAGCGTGTCCGCGATCTCGCCACTGGTGAGTCCGGCCGCGATGAAACGCAGCACGGACTGCTCGGCCGGAGTGAGGTCGGACAGTGCTGCGAATTCCGGTGTGCCGAGCACCGCCCGTCGGTCGAGCAGCTCCGTGGAGAGCGCCGGGCTGATGTACGCGCGACCCGCCGCGACGGTGTGCAGACAGGCCACGATCTCGATGACCGCGCTGTCCTTGAGCACGTAACCCTTCACCCCTGCGTCGAGCGCGCGGCGGAAGATACCGGCTTCACGATGCATGGTCAGGAGTACCACCGCGGTGTCGGGCTCCTCCTGTCGCAGGATTTCTGCGGCCTCCAGACCGCTCGTGCGCGGCATGTTGATGTCGAGGATCGCGATCCGCGGGTGGTACCGGCGCACGAGTGCGAGCGCGGTCTCGCCGTCAGCCGCCTCGGCGACTATCCGGAACGACGGATCGGCCTCCAGCACCTCGGCCAGGCCTCGCCGGAAGAGCGGGTGATCGTCCGCCATCACGACGGTAACGGCGTCCGTCATTCGACCGCGCTCCCCGCGTCTTCGGGAGTCGAGTGCGCCACCGACAGAAGCAGCTCGATGCGGGCGCCCTGACCGGGCGCGCTCCGCACCTCGAGGTTCCCGCCCAGGATGCGCGCACGCTCGACAATGCCCGACAGACCGAAGCCGCCGATCGGCCGGCCGCGGCCGTCCCGCTCCAGCGAAAAACCGATGCCCTCATCCGTGATCGTCACCCGCACGCTCGAGCCTTCCCGTCGCACGCGCACCGCCGCGCTGCGCGCGCCGGAATGTCGAACGACGTTGTTGAGCGCTTCCTGCACGATCCGGTACAGGTTGATCTCGCTCTCGAGAGGCAGCAGGCCGTCGATCCGGTCGATGGCCGCATGCAGCTCCAGCCCCGACGTCTCGGCCACCGACTCGACCATCGCCTGGAGCGCGGCCGTGACGCCGAGGTGATCCAGCTGGTGCGGGGTAAGGTTGTGCGCCAGCTCGCGTATGCTGCCCAGCGAGCGCGTGACCATCTCGTCGATGTGCTGCAGCTGGTCGTGCACGCGCGGGTCCGTACCGTCGGCGCGCAATGCGAGCAGCGCGCGATTCCTGATGATGAGCAGCTCCTGGCCGAGACCGTCGTGCAGCTCGCCGGCAAGACGCCGGCGCTCGTGCTCCTGACTCGCAATCAGCTGGCGTGAGAACTCGTCCTTCGCGGAGCGATCGGCACGTACCGCCGCATTCCGGCGCCGCATCACTGCGACCGCGATCGCAATGACGCCCGCCACTACTGCGAGCCGGAACCACCACGCGCTCCAGAACGGCGGAACCACGCGAAGTCGCAGCACTGCGCCGGTCCCACCCCATACGCCATCCCGGTTCGCCGCGTCGACCCTGAACCGGTACGTGCCGGCCGGCAGGCGCGGATAGTACGCGACGCGACGTGTGCCGGCGTTCACCCAGTCACCATCGTATCCCTCGAGTCGGTAGCGGAAGCTCACGTGCTCGGGCGCGGCCAGGCTGAGACCCGAATAGCGGAACTCGAGGTTCGGCCTGCCGGGCCCGACCACCACCACGTCCTCCGGTGCGCGTGACGCGCCATCGACGACGACTTCCTCGACCGCCACGGCCAGCGCGCGGTCGTTCGACAGCGCACGCGCCGGATCGACCACGGACACACCCTCCACCGTGGGGAACCACAGATGCCCACGCGTGTCCTTCCAGCCCGCAGGCTGGAAGCCGCCGTTCGTCTCCGGGTTCCGCAGACCATCGGCCCTGCCGTACATCACCGAATGCACGTGATCCAGTCGGCCGTCCGCAAAGGCGTTCAGCTGCGCACGCGAGACGCGATAGATGCCGCGGTTTCCACTCATCCAGAAGTTGTCGGCATCATCCTCGAGGATGGCGGACACGACATCATCGCCGAGACCGTGCTGCATGCCGATGGCCGTGAATCGCCCGTCGCGGAACCGGTTCAGTCCGCCGCCGTACGTGCCGATCCACAGCGTGCCGTCGGGGTCTTCATGAATCGCACGAACATGTCCCGCAGACAGGCCGTCGGCCGCCGTATAGGTGGTGAAACGGCCCTCGCCGAATCGGCTGAGGCCACCGATCGTACCGACCCACAGCGCGCCATCGCGTGTCTCGTGGATCGTGCGAATGCCGTTGTCGGCGAGGCCGTCCGCGGTCGTGTACACGGCGCGCACCCGTCCTCCCTCGACCGCCGCGAGCCCGCCCGTGCGCATCCCGACCCACAGTGTGCCGCTGCGGGAGGCGTACAACGCCAGCACCACGCTGTCCGGCAGGCCGGTCACGACCCGTTGCGGCCGGCCCTCCACACGTGGCAGTGCCGTCACACCGCCGCCGTACGAACCCTGCCACACGGTGCCGGCGCTATCCTGCGCCAGAGCGAAGACGCACGGATCACCATCGGGATCCCGCGGACTCCGCGGATTGGAGATGCGGATCACACGACGCGCCGCATCGATCGCGTTGACACCGCCGCAGTTCGTGGCCACCCACATCGTCCCGCTCGCATCGCCGAAGACCGCGGTAGCCACGTCATGCGACAGCCCGTGCTCGCTCGTATACGTCGTGAACAGCTTGCGCCGAGCCCGGAGCAGTCCGTCGGCATTCGTCCCCAGCCACACGTTGCCCTCTCGGTCCACGTGCGCCGATTGCACACGGAACGCGACGCGCCCGTCCGGCAGCGGGTACCGGTGCAGCCGCGGCGTGCCATCCTGCACGTCGAAGTAGGAGGCACCATCGTTCACGGTGCCGATCCAGTAGCCGCCGCCGGGGTCCTCCACCATCGTCCACCCGGACGGTACCGCGACGATGCCGAGCGCACCTTCCGATTCGCGCGCCATCTCGCGCGGCAGACGGTACCAGTACGCACCGGCCCGGTCCTGGAGCAGCATGCCGGCCGGACCCTCGGCCGGAACGGCGCGCCACCGTGCCGTCGCCGCATCTCCGCCCTCGATCGTCAGCACGCCGCGGTTCGTGTTGACCCACAACCTCCCGCCCGCATCCGCGGTGATCGAGATGACGTGGCCGAGCGCCCTGCCCTCCGCCTCGTGCAGAACCTCGAACTCCCCGCCGGCGAGCCACGCCACGCCGCTCCCGCCCGCGGCCATCCACACCACACCCGCGTCGCTCACGTACACGGCCCGGACCTCGTCGTCCGGCAGGCCGTCCGCACGCGTGTGGACACGCCACGTACCGTCCTTCCGCCGCAGCAGACCGTTCTCCGTCCCGATCCACAGCGCACTGTCCGGCCCCACCGCAAGCGACAGAATCCGATCGATGTGCCGCCCGGCACTGTCGATCCGCTCCACCAGCGTGAAACGCGTTCCGTCGAATCGCGCCAGACCGCCGAACGTCCCGATCCACAGGTAACCATCCGGCGCCTGCGCGATCGCATTCACCGAATTCTGCGGCAGCCCGTGCTCCGTCGTCCACTGATCGATCGCGAATTCGCTCGGCGTCAGCAGTGCGCGAGGCTCCTGCGCGCCGAGCGACGTGCTCTGCGCCAGAACGCCGATCGTCGCCAGGACGACCGCCGCCGTACCAGCGGCGTGGTCGGATGACATCGCGCTCTTCCGCCCCGATCGCGGGGCCTCGGCGAGGTATGGGTGAACCGCCCTCCATGGCAGACCGGGCGGCCGTTCACGTCGTGGGGGTTTTCGCTGATGCGTCCTGTCAGGCTAAGCCGGAGCGATCGGTGGCGCAATCACGGCGCC
>DASUSS010000054.1:0-54728 GCA_036374995.1 Longimicrobiales bacterium
TATGCCCGATGCGGAACGTCTCGTCCTTCATGCGACCGTAACCGGTAGCGATCTGGAAGCCGTACTTCTTCACGGCCGTCGCGACCTGTGGGCCGGTGAAACCGTCGGGACAGCGCACGCACGTCACGGTGGGTGAGCGGAACTCCGGATTCCTCACCAGGATCTCGAGGTCGAGATCATCACACCACGCCCATGTCCTCGCTGCCATCTCGCGATGGCGCGTGAGCCGCGCGTCGATGCCCTCCTCTTCCATCCTGTCGACCTGCACCTTGAGCGCGTAGAGCAGCGAAACGGCGGGGGTATTCGGTGTCTGATTCTTCAGGATATTGCGTTCGAACTCGAGGAAGTCGAAATAGATGCCGCGATCCTTCTTCGACTTCGCGCGATCCAGCACGCTCTGCTGTGCAACCCCGAAGGCGAGGCCCGGGGGGAGCGCGAAGGATTTCTGTGACCCTGTCAGCACGAAGTCGAGGCCCCATTCGTCAGCCCGCAGATCCACTCCGGCCGCGCCCGACACGCTGTCGACGAGCAGCACGACATCGCCCGCTGCAGCCGTGACCTGCGCCAGATCCGCGATTGGATTGAGTGCGCCGGTCGACGTCTCCGAGTGCACGACCGTGACCGCGTCATAGATGCCGCGGGACAGTGCGTGCTTCAGCATCTCGGGCGTGTGCCCGCCGCCCCACTCCACCTCGAGCGCGTCCGCACGCAGGCCCGTCGCCAGCGCGATCTGATAGAAGCGGTCGCTGAACGCGCCGTTCACGAGCGAGAGCACGCGCCGGCGCGCGCCGTTCCGCACTGCACCCTCCATCAGGCCCGTGGCGGACGAGGCGCTGATGTACACCGGCCGCTGCGTCCTGAACACGGCGCGCAGGCGCGGCTGGATGTGGGCGATCAGCTCCTCCATCTCCGTCACGCGATGTCCGATCATCGGCTGCAGCATCGCCTCGAGCACTTCGGGGCGGACCTCCGTCGGTCCGGGCAGGAAGAAGTGGCCGAACGACGTCTTCTTCTTCGTCTTCTGCATATGACTGAATGCTCTACGGGTTCGAGTGTGCGAGACGGCCGCGGTCGCGCTCGTCCAGCAGCGAGAGGCCGCGTTCGAACAGTGCCCAATGCTCCCGGCCGCGCGGCGGCTTCCCGCCGAGTGCCAGCGGCAACACCGGCGCGAGCGACAGCGAGCGAATCACGACATCCGCGTGCTCGACGACCGTGCCACGCTCCGCGACTCCGGCATACGCGGCGAACACATCGGCCGCGGCTGCGGCCTCCAGGTCCGTCGCGCCGTCACCCACCATCATCACGCGGGCGCCGAGTCGGCTGCGCCAGGCACGGAGAACGTCACACTTCCCACCCGACCGCGCCAGCGGCGACGCCTCATCGAACCCCGCGTACGAGCCGTCCGTGCCGAAGCGGATCGCTACCGCCGCGACCTGCTCGTGCGCGAGGCCGAGTGCATCGGCAACCGCCTGTACGGCCGGGAGCAGACCGCCGCTCAGGATCCGCACCTCGACATGCTCTTCGCGCAACGCCGCGGCGACCTCGGCCGCATCCGGGACCAGACGGGCCACGTACTCGCGCGCCAGCCGCTCGACGCGCCGGCGATCGGGACGGATCAGCTCGAGTCGCCGGCCGTACACCTCTTCCAGCGGCACCACACCGCGCATCGCGGCGTCGGTCAGCGCCTCGATCTCCGAACGGCGGTCCGCGGCGAGCTCGTCGATGCCCTCGATCGCCGTGAGCGTCGAATCGCAGTCGAATACGACTGCGCTCACGGGGCTCAGGTCCCGCATCAGATCTCGACCAGGAATTCGATCGAGAGCCAGCGCTCCGGCGTCAGGAAGAACTCGCCCATCGTCGAGGGGCCGTCGTAGAACCGGAGCATCAGCCGCATGGAGCGCTGCGACTGCATGCCGATCCCTGCGGCCGCCGCGACGCCGACATCCCAGTCCGTGCGCTCCGCCGTCTGGACATCGATTCCGCCGTAGATCGCGAGCGAACGGCCAACGCGCGGCCGCCACACATGGTCGGCGCCGAACTGGAGGAGCGCGCGGTCGCGCACGCCGAGCGCGACGAGCTGAGGCTCCCAGCCGAGATACGAGCGGAAGATCCAGCTGCCGCCGCCGTAGACGCGCGCAATTCCCGGTAGCTCGTACGCAGCCATCAGATCCAGCTGCTCGCTGCCGAACTCGATGCGCTCCGCGCCCGTCATCTCGATGAACTCGTCACCGAGGTGCGAGCTGCGGTGGATGATCGCCGCGCGTCCCGACCACGCGTCGCGACGCATCTCGAATCCGCCGCCGACGAACCAGTCCTGCCCCATGTCATCGCGGCTCTCGTACTCGATCCGGAAACGTGAGAACACGCGCGCGTCGGCGTACATTACCACGCCGCCGCGATCCGATTCCGAGACGTGGATCAGCGGAACGACGCCGCCGATCGAGACCGCCGCGACCACATCGCTCGCCGCATCATCCGGATCCGGGATCGTGAACGGCGGCCGCTCCGGCCCCTGCGTCTCGAGCACGTTCGAGTGCAGCAGCCCGACGGACAGCCGGGGCGCATACGGATCGGCGACGGGCGTGCGGAAGTAACGCACGTCGGGTAGAAGCCGCTGCACCTGCGCAGCGGCATCACCTGCGCCGAGCGCGAGTGCGGCCAGCAATGCGATTGCACGCATTCTCATCCTCTCATCGGTTCCGGTTGCGCGCCGGGGGGTGGCGCGTCATTCTCCCGCGATCATCCGCCTCCGTCAAGCAGGATCCCATGCAGGAACGGCTGACGATCGTGCGACCGCCGGACCTCGGCCGGAGACTGGCCGTCGCTGTGCACGACGCCTGCACCTCCCCGGTCCGCCTCACCACGGAAGCGCTGCCGCTGATCACGGCACGCCTCGCCTGCGGCGATTTCGAGGGCGTTCACGATCTGCTGCACGACCCGCCGCCCGCGCCCGTACTGCCGATCGTGGTCGCACGCTTCGTCCGGTGGACGGGCGAGGTCCGTGCGGCGGCCGCTCTGTGGAGTCGCGTCGTTCCGGCCGTCACGGCCCTGGCGGATTCTGGTGATACGGCGCTGCGCCGCGCGACGTACGATGAGCTGGCCGCTACGGCCACCGACGTCGGTGACCCGCAGATGGCTGCGCACCTCCTCGCCCTCGCTCGACGCGAACCCGATGCGCGTCCGGACGCCCCGTCGGACTCCGCCGTGGAGCTGATCCGTCACACCGCATTCGACCTGCTCGGCCTGGACCCCGACGCCGCCCGCGGCCGGCTCCGGCTGCGGCCGCGAACCGATGCGTACGACGCGCTCGAAACCCGTCACATCCGCTTCGGCGATGCGGCCATCAGCTTCAGCGCGGTTCGGGATGCCGCCGGCGTGATCCTTCGCATCGAGCAGGATGCCGGCAGTATCCCGGTGACCGTGCTGCTCGAGCCGTTCGTCGCCAAGGCGGAGGGCGCGGAAGTGGATGGGAAGCCGGCGGACCTCGTGGCCCGGGACATCGCGGGTGGCAGCATCGTGCCCGTGCAGATCGTGCTCGACCGGGAACGTACGCTGCGCGTTCGCACCGCCACCCCGTAGAAAAGGGGCCGCCCACTCGACGCGGACGGCCCCTGTATCTATGCGGTACCCGGTACTTTACCGCGCGCTCATCCGCCCGTCTTCCGACAGCAGTGCGCGCAGCTGCGCAGGACGATCCGGTACGGCCGTGCGAATGATCGACCGCGCATACGTGATCCGCTCGTCATCCGACAGGTTGTCGACGACGGAGATCGGCGCACCATACCGGAGCAGCAGCCGCTTGGCGTCCTTGGCGACACTATCGTCCATCTGGCCTCCACGGAAGGGTGGTAGTGGGCCTGATAATGTAGGTGTGGGCAGCCCCGCCGGCAACTCGATGGCGTAGTACTGAAGCGGCAAGTGGCTTCAGGGCCGTCGTTTGCACGGCCGGCCGCGAGTCCGCCAGAACGGCCCGCTCGTTGCAGCGGTGGACCCGCCGGCGTCCGCGGACGCGGCACCAGATGTTCGTTATGGCGCACGGAGCCGTGCCGGTGTCCCGGGCCACGGCAGCGGATGGGGCGATTTCATGTGTGGACGCGACATAACGAACATCTGGTGCCGCGTCCGCCAGGTCAGGGAGGTGGGATGAGGACCCCGCTGGACGGGTGGAGGCAGCAGCGCGCTAAGCGCCGGTACATGCCGCACGTGGAGCGGCCGAGGACGGGCCGGACGACCAAGGTCGCCGCACTGGCACTGGTTGTGATCCTCGCGGTCGCCGCGTTGCTCGAGCTGCGTCGCGGGACGGGGGCGGAGGCGACGCTGGTCGAGCTCGCGCGCACGGAGGGGCAGGCCCCGCTCGAGCTCGTCGAGGCGGCAGCGCGGTCCCGGCGCCTGCTGTTCCTGAGCGATATCCCGACGGCGGCCGCACCGAAGCAGTTCGCGTCGCAGGTGATCGAGCGGATCGCCTCATCTCCCGGCCTGGACCTGGTGGTGCTGAACGTGGATCCAGCCGAGCAGCCGTACATCGACCGCTACCTCGCGACCGCACCGGAGGACGCCTCGATCCTGCTCGGGCGGCCGCGGGCCATCCGCGAGGGCGATGGTGCATCGCGCGCGTTTCTTGAGATCTATCGGACGGTGTGGCGGGTCAACCAGGACCTCGGCGCGGCCCGTCGGATCCGCATTGTCGCGGCGGATGCGCCCGGCTGGCCGCCCGCCCGCGCTACCTCACCGGCCGCGACGGCGCAGCTCTTCGGACAGCGGGCGGACCGCATGCTGGAGGTGGTGCTCGAGCGGTCGCTCGCACGGGATCCGGGCGCACGCGTGCTGTTCTTCATCGATGGACTCCACGTGCTCAGGAGCGGGGGCGGGCGCGTTCAGACGGGCGGTGCCACGCCGGTCGAAACGAGGTGGCTGGCCGCTCAGATGCTCGAGCGATTCCCGGCCGACGTCTTCTCCGTTCTGGTGGACGCCACCCCGTCCCGTTCGGTCAGCGCCGCGGTGGCGGCGTACCGCGGCACCGAGTTCAGGGAGATATTCCGGCGCGGCGGTATCCGTGGCGGAACGGCGCTGCCCCTGAGCGCCGCGTTCAACGACCTGTCCCGCTCGCCCGTACGCACCGTCGGCACGACCGGACTCGACTTCACGCTCGAGCCGCGGGACACGCCGGTGACGGAGCTCGCGGACGCCTACATCTACTTCGGCGGGTGACCATGCCGACGGCCAAACTGATCGTGCGCGAGCTGCGCTCGACCGCTGCGGAGCAGCAACTGGAGCACGTGTTGACCGGGCTCGCCGGAGTGTATGGCGCGGTTGCGAATTGCGGCGACGGTTGCGTCGAAGTGGATTTCGAGGATGATGAGGTGACGATCGATGAGATCGTCGCCGCTGCGAACGCCGCCGGTTTTCAGGCGACGCTCGCGAGCTGACATTCTGCTACAGCAGCTTGCCCGCGCGAAACTCGCCGCGCCCGGCCTGACCGACGCCCTCGTGAGCGGCACGTCGGCCGGCATCGCGTGTCGCATCGTGCAGCGCGCGATCTCCAGCCGGGTTCCGGGCCGGGCCTCCGGCGTCGTTGCCTGGAGGCGCCACCTCGACGTCCCGCGCATCCTCGCGTTGCCGGGCAGGCGGCACATCCTGCACCCGCTTCGCCTCCTCCTGGAGCTCGCCCATGAGCTTCGTCATCTGAGCGCGGTTCATCATGGTCGCGAGATGTCCCACCAGCCCGACCGCGAGCGTCGCGCGGTCGGGCACGGTCAGCTCACGGATCTGGTGCATGATGTCGCGTATGGCCGCATTGTCCCGGTTGATCGTCTCGGTGGTCCGCGACGGCTGCGTCATGTGACCTCCTCCGCTTCATAGCCCTCGTCCGCGACGGCGTTCGCGAGCTGGGCGGGCGTGATCCGGCTCTCGTCGTGCTCGATGCGCGCCCGACCTGCCTGGAGGTCGACGTCCGCGCGACTCACGCCCTCCTGCGATTCCAGCGCCTGCGTGACCGAACGGACGCAGTGCTGGCATGTCATGCCGCTCACCTTCAGTATCGTCGTCGTCATTTCGATGAACTCCCGGTTGTCGAATTATGCGAGAATCAGGCCGCGACGCCGCAGCCGCAGGCTGTTGGAGACCACACTGACACTGCTCAACGCCATCGCCGCGCTCGCGAGCACCGGCGAGAGCAGCACACCCAGGAACGGATACAGCACGCCCGCCGCGACCGGGATCCCGATCACATTGTAGAAGAACGCCCAGAACAGATTCTGCCGGATCACCCGCATCGTCCGGCGCGACAGGCGCACCGCCGTCACGACACCGCCGAGATCGCCGCCGACGAGCGTGACATCGCTCGCCTCCAGCGCCACGTCCGTGCCGGTACCGATCGCGATCCCGACGTCCGCCTGCGCGAGCGCGGGCGCATCGTTGATCCCGTCGCCGACCATCGCGATCCGCTCGCCCCGCTCCTGTTGCAGCTCGCGGATGACCCGGGCCTTGTCGGCCGGCATCACATCCGCGATCACCCGATCGACTCCGACCTGGCGCGCAACACTCTCCGCCGTGCGCGCGTTGTCTCCGGTCAGCATCAGGACCTCGATGCCGAGCGCGCGCAGCTCCGCGATCGCCGCCGCACTCGTCGGCTTCACCGGGTCCGCGATCGACAGCAGTCCCTCCACCACGTCATCGACCGCCACGTACACGGGCGTCCGCCCCGCGCCGGATTCCGTCTCCATCAGTCGCTCGAAAGCCGCGGTCTCGAGTCCGCTCTCCTGCATCAGTCCCCGATTCCCGATGAGCACGCGCCGGCCGTCGACCACGCCGAAGATGCCGCGCCCGCCGAACGACGCGAAATCCGATACGTCGTGAAGCCGCACGCCACCCGACGTCGCCGCCTCGACGATCGCCGCACCCAGCGGATGCTCCGATGCACGCTCGACCGATGCCACGAGCCCCAGCAGCTCATCGGTGCCACCGCCGCCGTCTCTGGTCTGGATGCCCACGAGCGCCGGTTTGCCCTCGGTCACGGTCCCCGTCTTGTCCAGAACGACGACGCGAATGTCGCGCGCGATCTCGAGCGCATCACCGCCGCGGAACAGCACGCCCCGCTCCGCCGCGGCACCGGTTCCCACCATCACGGCCGTCGGCGTCGCCAGCCCCAGCGCACACGGGCAGGCTATGATCAGCACGGTGACGAACGAGACGAGCGCGAACATGAACCGCGGCTCCGGCCCGAACAGTGCCCAGACGATCAACGCGACGATCGCGATCGCAACCACGATCGGAACGAAGATCCCCGCGATCCGATCCGCCAGCCGCTGGATCGGCGCCTTTGCACCCTGCGCTTCTTGCACCAGCCGCACGATCTGCGCGAGCGCGGTATCGCGTCCCACCTTCGTCGCCTCGAACCGGAACGAGCCGCTGCCGTTCATCGTACCGCCCACGACCTCGTCGCCCGGCCCCTTCTCCACGGGGATCGGTTCGCCCGTGAGCAACGACTGATCGACCGCACTGCGCCCGCTCACGACGACACCGTCCACAGCCACCCGCTCGCCCGGGCGAACCACGATCACGTCACCGACCGACAGCTCCGCGACATCCACATCCACCTCCGCACCGTCGCGGACCACACGCGCAGTCTTCGGCTGCAGACCGATCAGACGACGGATCGCATCCGATGTCCTCCCCTTCGCCCGCGCCTCCAGGACCTTGCCCAGCAGGATCAGCGCGATGATCATCGCGACCGCTTCGTAGTACACGTCCGGCACCAGCCCCGCTCGCGTGAACAGATCCGGTGCCACGGTGGCAACCACGCTGAACGCGTACGCCGATCCCGTCCCCAGCGCGATCAGCGTGTTCATGTCCGCCGTGCCATGCAGGAGCCCGCTGTATGCGCCGCGGAAGAAATGACGGCCCGACCAGAGCAGCACCGGCGTCGTGATCACGAGCAACATCCATCGCAGCGCCGTTCCCGGGATCGAGCCGAGGAACGGAAACGCGCCCAGCGTCCAGTGCGCCAGTGGCATCATCACACGGTCCAGCAGATCCGCACGCTGCATCGCCGACGGCTCCATCATCAGCGGCATCGACCACACCATCGCCAGCACGGCCGCCGCCGCCGCCAGCCAGAACTTGCGCAGCAGCGTGCGATACTCCCGCTCCCGCGCGATCCGCTCGCGCTCCACCGGGTCCGCGATCGCAACCGCTTCCGACAGCGTGTACCCGGCGCGACGAACCGCGGCCTCGAGCGCATCCGCACTCGCGACCTCCGCCAGCACCTCCAGGCGCGCCTCGCCCGACGCCAGATTCGCCGTCGCCGCGATCACCCCCGGCACTGCCCGTAGCTCGCGCTCCAGCCGCTCGCCGCTCACCGCCCACTCCAGCCCGCCCACCGGCAGCACCACCGTCTCCGTCCGCGCATCGTAGCCCGCCGCACGCACCAGCTCGACCAGCCGCGCCGCGTCCGTCACCTCCCCGTCGAACACGACCGTCGCCCGCTCCGTGCCGAAGTTGACCGCGGCCTCCCGCACCCCTTCGCCCCGCTCCAGCCGCCGCTGCACCCGGTTCGCGCACGCCGCGCACGTCATCCCCGTCACCGGGATCGTCAGCCGGTTCCCCGTTTCCTTCGCCGCACTGCTCAACTGTGTCGCCATGACTCGCCTCCTGCCGCGCAATATACCCCCATGGGGTATTCTTGGCAAGCGGACCAGGCACCAGATTTCCGTTACGTCGCGCCGCGACATGGGAGCGCCCCGGCGGCCGGACGGGCCCTGGTCGGCGGGCGCCCCGGCCGCGGGCCCGCAGAACGGCCTTGACGGCGCCAGCCGGCCGCGACGCGGTGCCGGGGGCGGGCGCGGGGCCGGGGCGCACTCCTGCCGGGATGGGACGTAACGGAAATCTGGTGCCTGGTCCGCGGTTTGTATGGCAGGCCGGGCTATGCAGACGGAGCGGTGGTGGCGACGGGTCGGGACGCCGAAGCGGGGCTTTCGCTACGTCGGCGCGAACGGGCGGGTGCTGACGGCGCCGGCGACGCTGGAGCGGATCCGCCGGCTGGCGATCCCGCCCGCGTGGACGAACGTGCACATCGCGCCGGAGCCGGACCGGAAGATCCAGGTTTGGGGCCGGGACAGTGCGGGTCGGAAGCAGTACCGGTACAGCGCGGGTCACGAGGCGGCGCGGGACCGGCGGAAGTGGAAGCGGGTGCTGCACGTGGCCCGCCTGATGCCGGACCTGCGCGCGGCGACGAACGCACATCTGCGCAGGCGCGCGCTGACGCGGGAGAAGGTGATGGCCACCGTGGTCCGCCTGATGTGCCGCGCGTACTTCCGCGCGGGGAGCGAGCATTACGCCGTGAGGAACCGCACGTTCGGCATCTGTACGCTGTCGAAGCGGCACGTGCGTATCGAGGGAAACAGCCTGGTCTTCGAGTACATCGGCAAGCAGCGCAAGGACCAGCGTCAGGTCGTCGCGGAGACGCCGCTCGTTGAGATCATCGCGGATCTTATGAACCAGCCCGGCCGCCGCCTGTTCCGCTACCGCTCACCGCGTGACCGCCGCCGGTACCGCAACGTGACGGCGAGCGGCGTGAACCGCTACCTGCGGGAGATCGTCGGGGAACGGTGCACATCGAAGGATTTGCGTACGTTCGGCGGTACGGTGCGTGCCGCGACGATCCTCGCGGACATCGGACCGGCGAGGACCGCCGCCGAAGCGAAGCGCAACGTCCTGCTCGCGTGCAAGCTCGTCGCTCTCGAGCTGGGGAACACGGCGGCGATCGCGCGCCAGGCGTATATCCATCCCGCCGTGCTGGAGGAATACGAGCGCAGCGGCCGCACCATCGAGACGGTAGCGAAACGCCGCCGCGCGCAGACCGTCACCGCGAGCGAGCCGGAGGGTTGGTATCCGGAGGAGATCGCGCTCATGAGGTTTCTCGAGCGATACGGCTGAGATCGGGAAGCCGTTCTCCGGGTATTGCGGGTGCCGCTCCTGCGGATGACGACACGGACCGTCTGCACGTTCATCACCCGCAGTCCATCGCGCTACTTCGTCAACGCATGCTCCCGGCGCCGATCCGGCGCTGGCACCTCGATGATCCGGAACGTCATCCCCGCCTGCGCCAGCAGCGACATGGCCACGTTGAACACCGGAATACCTCCGGGTGTCTTCCCTTCGATGGTGCCGTGGTGCGCATGTCCGTGGAAGACGGCGGATGCACCGAGGGTGTCGATCGGCTGGAGCAGCCGCGAGCTGCCGAGGAACGGATAGAGGAACTCGGGCTCGCCGCGGATGGTCTCCTCGATCGGCGCGTAGTGCAGCAGCACGATCCTCGTCTCGTTGTCGAGCTGGTGGAGCGCCTTCTCGATCTTGAGCGCCTCGTCCACGGCGGCATTGACGAAGTCCTTGATGAGCCGCTCGCCGAACGGGCCGAGCGCGCCGCGACCGAACCCGCCGGCGAATCCCTTCGTGCCGGCGAAGCCAACGCCTTCGATGACGATGTGCGTCCCGTCCAGAACGTGCACGCCCGCTTCGCCGAGGATGTCGGTCACCTCCTGCTCCGCGCCGGTCTCGCAGTCGTGGTTGCCGAGTACGGCGATGACGGGGATCTCGACACCGGCGAGCTCATCGACGAACGATTTCATCTGCTCGGGACGGCCGTGCGTGGTGAGGTCGCCGCACAGCGCGAGCACATCCGCATTGCGGTGGATGTCGGCGAACACGTCGCGCAGCGATCCCTGTCGTGCACCGTCGAAATGGATATCGGCGATGGCCGCTACCCGGAGGTTGCGTTTCGAATCTTCCATCAGGTTTCCTCCCCGGCCGGTTTTTCCTCCCACACATCGCTCGCTGTGATCTCGTGGATGATGGGGAGCTGACGCGTCGCGACCGTCGCCTCCTTGCGCAGGTCGCGGAAACCCCACTCCTTCACGTCGATGTTGTAGGAGAACCTCGAGATGAGCGTGCCCTGGCAGATCTCCGCGTCGCCGCTCTCATCGATGGCCGCATCCGCGGCATCGTAGAGCCGGCGTCGCACCCACTTCGGAATCCGCGCGCGATGGCCGGGATACACGAAGTCGTAGAGGTGCACCTGAGCGAGCAGGAGCCGCCAGTGCGAGTCCACGCGTTGAATGAGCCGATGCCAGTCGAGCTCATCACCGCGGCACAGGATGAGGTGCAGGATGTCCGCTACATCCGAGCGGTGCCGCTCGGAGACGAAGAGCCGGTGCCAGAGCAGGTCCTCGGGCGGCGCGACGCGCACCTGTGTGCCTGCGAGGATGCCTGCGCGCGAGTGCCTGAACCAGTCGCCGTCGACGAACGACAGGCCGTTGCCCGTGCCGAAGATGAGGTCGACCTGAGTGGTGTCCCACATCGCCTTCGCGATCCAGTGGGCCTGTTCGAGGTAGGTATTGAAGCCGGCGCGCTGGAGCGCGCGGGCGGCATCCACCACGTGCTTCGGCTCGACGAAGAGGTCCAGGTCCTTCGTCAGGCGGTAGATGCCGGTATACTCGTAGAGCGCGTAGAGGCCGCTCACGACATAGGGCACGCCTGCGGTGTTCAGCGTGTCGAGTGCGCGGCGATACGCCTCACGCTCGGTCTCCGGAATCCAGAATTCGCCATGCGTCAGCGATTTCCGTTCTTCGCGCGAGAGGTCGGCTGTCTCCGGTGTTCTGACATTCCCGGCTCGGGCTCTCATCATCCTCCACCGCGGCCGTGCAGTGGCCGCATCTGCACGCGCGAGGCGCAAGGTTCGCGCCGCTACCGGGCAGCGCGCGCAGCGATTAGCTTCGTGCCATGTTCGAGGAATGGAAACAGGCCTGGCGTCAGGCGGTCGACAACTTCCAGCGTGAAGTCGCGGGCGGAGCCCCGCCCCGGATCCGCGCCATGGAGCGGGAGCTCACGTCCGCAGCGGGAGCGCTCGGCAGGCTGGAGGACGAGATCCGGCGGACCCGGCGGGACCTCGAGCGGGAGCGGCACGAGGAGCACGTCTGTCGCAGGCGGGAGAATCTCGCCCGCGGCGTCGGCGATGACGAGACCGCGCGGATCGCGGACGAGTATGCGCGGCGTCACGCGGAACGCGCCGGCGTACTGGATCGGAAGATCACGGTCCTCGAGGAAGAGCGCGGGCTGCTCGTGCGGGATGTCGACTCGATGCGGAAGACGCTGGCGGAGATCGCGCCGGCCGAGCCGCAGCGTGGCGTCGCGGGCGGCACGTCGGCGGCATCCGCAGATGATGACGATCCCGGCCACCGCGAGTTCTCCCGCATGGAGCGCGAGGCGCGGGAGCGTGCCGCCGATGCGCGCCTCGAGGAGCTCAAGCGGAAGATGAAGCAGTAGGACGCTCGACCTATGGCAGCAGACCTTCCGCCGCTGCCATGCGTGCCCGCAGGTCAGCCGCCACCTCGTACAGCGCCCGTGCGGTATCGAGCGGATCGCCGGGCGCCATCGCCGTGCCGCTGACGAACGTGCCGGGGGTCGGCGGTGCCACTGCAATCGCCACGATGATCTCCGCCTCGTCGCCGGGCTCCAGTGTCAGCGGACCGGCAGTGACCGAGAAACGCGTGTCGTCGCCCGCGGGCGGCAGGTGCCCGATCTGCGCGTGGGCGTGTTCGGGTATGTAGATGTTCGACCCTGTCAGCATGCCGTGGCCGAAGATCTCCGACTGTGAGCCCGCGAACCAGTCCCCCGGCAGCGGCCAGGCGTTGAGCAGGACTCCCGTGCCGGGCGGCGCCTCGAGCACCCGCAGCCCGACCAGACCCGGCGCCGTCGCGGCCGCACTGCTGAACTGCGATTCCGCAAAATCGGAATCGTACGCGAACACCATGCTCCGATCGACGTCGTAGCTCACCCGGTCATCGGTCGCGGCGCCGATGTCGGGATCGAGCGCGAATCCGATCCAGGTATCGGTGTACGTGACCGTCGAGCGCTGGATGTGCGGCGCGAATGCGTGCACGAGCAGATCATCACTGACATTGCGGAACCGGAGCCGCACGATGAGCACGCCGGTGACCGCGTCGTCGGCAATGACTTCCTGCTCGAGCTGGATGCCGCGGACGGTATTCGCGCTCACCGCCAGATCGTTCGGCGGCAGGATCCACGACACGCTCACGAGCCGGAACGTGCTTCCCGTTCGCGTCAAGCGCGGAGCGGGCCGCCCGACGAGCATGCTGTGGTCGTAGAGGCCGAGCGCGACCTCGCGGCCGTTCGCGAGTCCCGCGAGCACCGGCATCCCGCTCGAGGCGTAACTGTCGTTGCCGCTGCCCGGCCAGGTGATACCTTCTCCGCTGCCCTGCGTGTAGAACAGCGAGCCGACGCCGCTGTAGGCGAAGCGCAGTCCTGCCGTCTCGTACTGCCGGTGTGCCGCCGCCATGCATGCACCGATCGGCTGATGGCACTGCAGCCCCAGCGGCAGCATCAGACTCCCGACCGAATCGGTGGGCGCAACGCCGAGGATGACGGCGTAATCGTAGATGAAGCCCGCGCTGTCCAGCACGAGCTCGATCAGTCGCTCGCCCCGTCGCAGTCCGATCGTGTCGGGCGTGACGAGACCGGTGTTGCGGTTGTCGATGCCGATCCGTGCGCCGTTCGGGTCGGATGTGAGGAAGATCCGCGCGTCCGGCGTCGTCGGATCCGCGGGGCCGTCGCCCTCGCGGCACGCACCGGACAGGAGGAGCAGCAGGCTCAGCAGCGCCGTGCGACGTCGCATTCTCCACCTTTCATGAACGACGGCCGCGCTCCTCGCGCGGCCGTCATCATGAACAACGTGCGGAGCGGGTGCGATCGGACGTCAGAAGCGCGCACGCAGAATCGGCACGTACACCGCCGGTCCCGGCGTGCCATCCTCATGACGCTGGAGCCGCAGTGCTGCGTCGGGCATGTCGAGCACCCAGCGGCCGCCGCTCCGGTTGATGAGCGCGCCACGGCCGCCGTCCCCGGCTGCGGGATCGCGGTCGCGCGTCCAGTGCGTCGCCAGCGTCAGACCGGCCGCGGACCCGACGAGCGGGAACAGGATCGCCGTGTTGTCATCATCCGGCTGCACGATGAGCAGCAGGCCGGCACCGGCGAGGCCGCCGACGAGCCCACCCACACTGATCAGCCTGGCCCGGCTCTCGCTCATCTGCCAGCGCGGCGCGATCAGTCCCAGCGCGAGCAGCGCCGCGTTGCCGCCGATCATCGTGCCCGCGAGCAGCTCGTCCTCGCGCTGGTCCGCAAGGAACGAGAGACCGAAACCGAACCAGGTGCCCCACATCCCGCCCAGTGTGACCGCCGCCGCAGTGCCGGCCGTGATCGGCTTCCGGGCGAGGAACGCACCGGTACCGATGCCGAGCAGGCCGCCGGTGACTGCCGCGGCCACGAACGTGGATGCTTCCGTGTCCGTCTCGAACTCCTGGCACGGCCCGGTCGCGGGCGGCGCGGGACAGATCGTTTGCGTGTCGGAGCCGATGTCGAACAGCTCGGCGATCGCCATACCCATGTACGTGCCCCACACCCCGCCGAACGTCAGCGCCCGCGCCTGACCGTAGCTCGGCATCCGGGCGTCCGCGTAGCGCTTCGCCGCGAAGAATCCCGCCGGCGCACCCAGCAGCAGCCCGACGCCGTACGCCTCCGGGCTGTCCGACTCGAGCGCGAGCGGCAGAGCCACACCCAGCCACGCGCCGTAGCCCGCACTGAACACGAGCAGCTCCGTCCGGCCGGAACGCTCCGCCTCGGGCGTGCGCCGCACCGCCGCCATCAGCCGATCGACCTCCGCGGCCGCCGGCGTACCCGCATACCGCTGCGCGATCAGCTGGAGCAGTGCCCGCGCCGCGCCCGTCTCGCCGCGCAGGCGCAGCTGCTCCGCCGCGTCCAGCAGTACCGCCGCACTGTCCGCGCGCGTCTGACCGCGCACCTCGCCCGCGCCGACGCCAGCGGCCAGCAGCCACGCGCACAGCACCACCGCCGACCGGACGGACCCACGCATGGACACCACGCCCCTAGTCCCGGACGGCCCAGTCCATGACGATACGCGCCCGGCGCGCCGCATCCAGCGCGACCTCCAGCTCCGTCACCAGGTAGCGCGCCCGCCGCGATCGCTCCGTCTGCGTCAGGCCGTCCCGCTCCATCTCCGCAACCGTCTCGATCGCGTGCGACGCACGCCGGACTACTTCCCACAGCTGCTGCCGGTCGTAGCAGTCGTCACAGTTGTGTATCCGCTCGTCCGCCGTACGATCGATCTCCTGCGCGATCATCTTGAGCTGGTCCTTCGCGAGCATGCTGCCTCCCGGACGGTGGTATCGTCTGCACGAGAGCGGCCGCATCCGGACATCGGATGGGCCGCTCCGTCAGCCTTTCAACTCTAATGCATGACCACCCGGCAGCGGGAGCGTTTCGTGTGCGGGCGCGGGCCCGAACCCGATCCGGACACGACCGAACCCCTCCCGGTCCCGTACTCCGTTCTAGTGGCTCCTCGCCGTAGTCTCGCGCATCATCCGCCGGATCGGCACGATCAGGAGTGCCAGCACGGCCGTCGCAATGAACAGCGACATCGCGGTGCGGAAGAACAGCTCCGGCATCTGCTGGAGGTTCTCCGGATCGACGTTGCCGCCGACGAGCCCGGCAATGAGGTTGCCCAGTGCGGCAGCCATGAACCACACACCCATCATCTGGCCCACGAACTTGCGCGGTGACAGCTTCGTCATCGAGCTGAGCCCCACCGGGCTGAGCGACAGCTCGCCAAGCGTCTGGAGGAAGTAGCTGAACACGAGCCACCACGGTGACACGCGGAACTCCGCGCCGCCCGCAATGACGCGGTTCGCCGCCCACACCATGATCAGGAATCCGAGTCCTGCGAAGAATAGCCCGATCGCGAACTTCGCCGGACTCGACGGGTCGCGGCCGCGCTTGCCGAGTGCGATCCAGATCGCGGCGAACACCGGCGCGAGCGTGATGACGAAGAACGAGTTGGCCGACTGCAGCCACAGCGTCGGCATCTCCCAGCCGAACACGACCCGGTCCGTGAAGTCGCGCGCGAACAGGTTGAGCGACGTCGGTGCCTGCTCGAACGCCGACCAGAACACGACGGCGAACAGGAACAGCACGACGATCACCGCAATGCGCTTCTTCTCGTCCGTGTTGACGCCGCCGAGGAAGAAGACGTACGCGAAGTACAGCAGCGCCATCGACAGGATGACGGCGGTCATGCTCTCGGCAACGGCGATCGGGTTGATCGGTATGACACCAATGCTCGCGAGCAGCACGAGCAGCGCGATCACACCCAGCCCGCCGAGCGAGATCGCGCGCACCCTGCGGCGCTCGGGCAGGTCGGCGGACGGCTCCATGCCGATCGGGCCCAGCGTCCGGTTCGCACCGAAGCGGTACCACAGCACGCCGAGCAGCATCCCGACGCCGGCAATGCCGAAGCCGTAGTGCCAGCCGACCCGCTCGCCGAGGTATCCGGTGAGCAGCGGTGCCGCGAGTGCACCGATGTTGATGCCCATGTAGAAGATCGAGAAGCCGGCATCGCGCCGCGACCCGCCCTCCGGGTACAGGTCGCCGACGATTGCCGAGATGTTCGGCTTGAGCAGACCCGTCCCGATGACGATCAGGATCAGGCCGAGGAAGAACACGTGCTGCGCGAACACGGACGAGAGCGCGATCGAGGCGTGGCCCGCCGTGATGAACAGGCCGCCGTACCAGATCGAGCGGCGCAGGCCCAGCCACCGGTCCGCGATCCAGCCGCCGGGCAGCGCCGCCAGGTACACGGAGGCCGCGTAGATCCCGACGATCGCCGCGGCCGTCTGCCTATCGAACGCAAAGCCGCCGCTCGTGAGGGCGGCGGTCATGAAGAGGATCAGGAGCGGTCGGATCCCGTAATACGAGAACCGCTCCCACATCTCCGTGAAGAACAGTGTCGAGAGCCCCTCGGGGTGACCGAAGAATCGACGGTTCGACGTGTACTGCTCGAACTCCGGCGGCGTCTCATCGTGCACGAGCTGGGCGGCGTCCGGTTTCTGCTCGAAGAGTGAATCGTCTCTTGCCATGTCCGCCTGCTTGAGGTGGCTGTCAGAAGCGACTCGCCGCACCGGCGAGTGCCTTGGGGCGCCGGTTCGAGGACCGCGCCAAGTTATACCCTCGCCCGGTCACACGCCACACCACCCTGTCACACGCCACACCACCCGTCCCGCCATTCCCGCCGTGTCGTGGCCCGCTTACCTTTCGCGCCGACGTTCCGAACTCACAACGTAGTACGAGCCATGGATACCAGCATCCTCCGCATGCTGCGTGCACACCCGCTGACCCGGGAACTGTCCGCCGAAGACCTCGAGTACCTCGCCGGCCATTCTCGAACCATCGGCTACCTGCGCGACGCGTTCATCTTCCACGAGAGCCAGCCGCGCCGCTTCTGGGGCATGCTGCTCAAGGGCCGCGTCGCGCTGATCAAGGGTCCGCGCGCCCGGCCCGTGGTCCTCTATACCATGGGCCCGGGCGATTCGTTCGGTGAGGGAAGCCTCCTCGACGATTACCCGCACTCGACTTCCGCGCTCGTCGTCGAGCCGTGCGAAGTGCTCGAGGTCCCGCGCGAGGCCTTCGCCCGCATCGCCGACGACCGGCCGGAGCTGTACCGCCGCCTCCTCGCCGCCGCCGCCCGCGTCATCTCCGAACGGCTCCGCTCACCCGGCGGCCGCGCCACCGGGCGCGGCGAGACGTACCTATCCGGTGAGCTCCGGCGGGAAAAGGATCTGCTCGGCGAGCGCGCTGTACCGGCCGTCAACTACTACGGCATCCAGACGCAGCGCGCGGTCGAGAACTTCCCGATCACCGGTATCCCGATCGCGCAGTTCCCGCACCTGATCCGCGCGCTGGCCGCGGTCAAGGAGGCGGCCGCTGCCGCCAACCTCGAGCTCGGCCTGCTGCCCGATGACATCGCCGACGCGATCATCCGCGCGTGCCACGAGATCCGCGACGGCAACCTCCACAACCAGTTCGTCGTCGATGTGATCCAGGGCGGCGCCGGCACGTCGACGAACATGAACGCGAACGAAGTGATCGCGAACCGCGCACTCGAGATCCTCGGCCATCCGCTCGGCCGCTACGAGATCGTGCACCCGAACAACCACGTCAATCTGTCGCAGTCGACGAACGACGTATATCCCACGTCGCTGCGCATCGCCGCGAGCTGGGGCAGCCGTGATCTCGGCCAGGCGCTCGCCGCACTGCGCGACGCGTTCCTGCTCAAGAGTCAGGAGTTCGCCGACATCGTCAAGATGGGACGCACGCAGCTCCAGGACGCCGTCCCCATGACGCTCGGCCAGGAGTTCCATGCCTACGGCGTGACGATCGGCGAGGACATCGACCGCCTGCGCGAGCTGTCCGTGCACCTGCACGAGATCAACATGGGCGCGACCGCGATCGGCACCGGCATCAACAGCGACCCCCGCTACGCCGCACTCGTCCGCGCGCACCTCTCCCGCGTCACCGGCCTCGACCTCGTCACCTCACCCGACCTCGTCGAGGCAACGCAGGATACCGGCGCATTCGTGCTGCTGTCCGGCATGCTCAAGCGCGTCGCCGTCAAGCTCTCCAAGATCTGCAACGACCTGCGCCTGCTCTCCAGCGGACCGCGCGCCGGCCTCGCCGAGATCCGGCTGCCGGCCATGCAGCCGGGATCGAGCATCATGCCGGGCAAGGTGAACCCCGTCATCCCGGAGGTCGTCAACCAAGTCTGCTTCCAGGTGATCGGCAACGATGTCGCCGTGACGATGGCGGCCGAGGCCGGCCAGCTCCAGCTCAACGTGATGGAGCCCGTAATCGCATTCAACCTCTTCCAGTCCGTCGACATGCTGACGCAATCCGTGATCGTGCTGCGCGAGCGCTGCATCCTCGGCATCACCGCCAACCGCGATCATATCCGCAGCATGCTCGAGCGCAGCATCGGCATCGTCACCGCGCTCGTCCCCTGGATCGGCTACGACCGCGCCACCGCCGTCGCGCGCGAAGCGCTCGAGACGAATCGCGGCGTCTACGAGCTGGTGCTGGACAAGGGATGGATGAGCCGGACCGAGCTGGATGAGGTGCTCTCGCCCGGCGCAATGACGAGGCCGAGAGCCATGCCCAGGCGCTGAGGCAGGGAGGACGACTTTTCACCGCGGAGGCGCTGAGGACGCGGAGTATCGCGGTGAGGATGTCGGCGTTGCTCGCAGTGCAACACTCAGGCGCGACCCCATGTACACCCGCCATGAAACCCGCCGTTGGAACACTGCTCTCGCCGTTCTCCGCGTCCTCTGCGCCTCCGCGGCGAAGAGCAGTTCTCCGGAGTAGTTCTCCGGAGTTGTTCTCCGAAGTTCTCCGAAGTAGTTCTCCCCGGGTCGGCCGCTCACGCACTGACCGGCACAACCAGCCGGAACTCCGCGCCGCGCCCCTGCTCGCTCCGCACCGTGATTTGGCCGCCGAGCACCCGCGCCAGTGCCCGGCACAGCGCGAGCCCGAGGCCCGTGCCGCCGTACAGTCGCGTCGAGGAGCCGTCGACCTGGCGGAACTCGTCGAAGATCTCCTCCTGCCTGTCGGCCGCGATGCCGACTCCGGTGTCCGTCACCGTCCAGGACACGGCCGGTGCTCCCGCTTCCGTCGTGGTGCGCACGGTCAGTGTCACGCTGCCGGCAGCGGTGAACTTGAACGCGTTGCTCAGCAGGTTCTCCAGGATTCGGACGACCTTCTCGCCATCGGTCATCATCGGTATGCGGTCTTCGACCGCCTCGAGGCTCACGCGCACCCCGGGCTGTGCGGGACCGGTGGCATCGAGTGCGCGTCGGGCAATCAGCACTGCGTCGTCGGGGGCGACGTTCAGCACGGCATTCCCGAGCTTGACCTGGGACAGCTCGAGCAGGTCCGAGATCAGCCGGAGCAGCACCTGTGCGGACCGCTCGATGCGCTCGAGCGCGTTCCGCTGCGCCTCTTCCAACGCGCCGCTGCGCGCGTCCATCAGCAGGCCCGCGTACCCGAGTATCGAGGTGAGCGGCGTGCGCAGCTCGTGACTGATGTTCGACAGGAATTCATCCTTCATGCGACGCGCCGTCTCGCCCGCGCCGATCCGCTCGCGCAGCCGCTCGTTCTCGCGCCGCAGCTGCTCCAGCTCGCGCCGCTCCGCATACAGCGTCTCGACACGGCCACTCACGAGCGCGATCTGGTCGGCAACAAGCATCAGCAGATGCCGTTCGTCGTCATCGAATTCGTGCGGCTCGTCGAAGTAGAACGTCAGGGCACCGAACGCCGCGCCACCGTGCACGAGAGGCAGCGAGATCAGCGAGACGAAGCCGAGCTCGCGCGCCGGCTCGCGCCACTCGTGCAGCGCGGGATCGGCGAACACGTCCTCGACCTCGACCGACCGCAGCTCGGCCACCGCTCGCCCCGTCGGTCCCCGCCCGACTCGCAGGCGCAACTGACCGAGGTAGCGCGCGGCCGACTGGGGCCAGCTGTGGGCACACGCCAGCTTGAGCAGGCTCGGATCGGCAGGGTCGCGCTGGAACACGGAGCTGAACTTCGCGCGCACGAGAGGGGTCACCCGCGCGAGCGCGATCCGGTACACCTCGATGGGCGTGGACGCCGTGAGGAAGGCATGCGCAACTTCGCGTGCGACATCCAGCTCGCGGTCGCGCAGCGAGGCGGGGGTCGCGTTCATCTGTTCCATAACGCGCGAGGGTGGTGAAGCGCCGGCGTTCCCTTGACGTTGCCCGGGTGGGCTACCTACTCTATTCGGCACTCGCCAGCGTCCGGCATAGACCGCTCGTTCGGCGTGCGGAACTTGTTCCGCCGGCGCGCGTAGCGCAAGTGTGGCTGCTGACGATTGTCAGCCCGAGCGTCACGCGAACCAGGCGTGCGATCCACGAGTCTGCTGCACGAAGGCGGGACTCCCCATTATCTCGAGAGCGAGGAGTGGCACATGAACAAGTCGGAGCTGGCACAGGCGCTTGCCACGAAGGCGGACCTGAGCAGGGCGGATGCGCAGAAGGCCGTCGATGCGATCTTCAGTCCCGAAGACGGAGTGATCACGGAAGCGCTGCGCAAGGGTGATCGTGTTCAGATCACCGGCTTCGGCACGTTCGAGACGCGTGAGCGGAAGGCGCGCACGGGCCGCAATCCGCGTACGGGTCACGAGATCCGGATCGGGCCCACGACGAGTGCATCCTTCCGTCCGGGCAAGGCGCTCAAGGACGCGGTCAAGCCGGCCGAGCGCTGAATCGTCCGCGCGCGTCGGCGCGCAAGTGAGCGAGCCGCGAGCCCGGTGGGGGTTCGCGGCTCGTTTCGTTATTGCTCGGGCGGCCGGCGCCGCGGCGGTCCGGCCGCTCGGCCGGCACGCGGCGGGCGCGGACGATCACCGCCGCCGCGCGGCCCGCCGGGTCCGCGCGCGCCACGCTCGCGCCCCCCGCCCGGCACGGCACCCTTGCGATCGAAGTCGACCCGCAGGCTTCGCCCGCGCATCGTCGTGCCGTTCAGTGCGCGGATCACGCGCTCCGCGACCGACGATGCGACCTCGACCACCGAGAACGTGTCGCGGATGTCGACGCGACCGACCTGATCTCCCTTGATGTTCGCTTCGCCCGTGATCGCACCGACCAGATCGCCCGGCCGGATGTTGTCACGTGTGCCAATGCTCACGAACAGGCGCGTGAACCCGCCCGCGCTCGCTTCGGCTGGAGGTGCACCCGCAGCGGCCGCTGGTGCCGCGGCAGCCGCCGGTGTGCGCCGGCGCACGAGCGCGCTCAGTGCCGCTGCCACTTCCGCGGCATCGTACTGCTCGAGCAGCGGCTCGAGCACGAGCAGCTGCGCCGCCAGGTCCTCCCGCTCCACCGCACTCTGCACCGAGCGGCGGAACGCATCCAGCTCTCCCGTTCCGGTCTCGCGCACCTTGCGATGCTTCAGTGTGAACGGGACTTCGCCTGCGATCCGTTGCAGGTGCGCGCGCTCGAGCGCTGTGATCAGGACCGTGCCGCCGCCCTCGTGCAGGGCGCGCAGCTGGTCGGAGGAGAACGGCACATCGAAGCTGATCGCACGGCTCGCAGTCGCCGGTCCGCCCGCGAAAGGAAGCGCACGGATGTCGTGCTCGCCATCCGCAATACCGCGGCGCGCGAGCTCACGCATGACACGCTCGGCACCGACGACGCTCCGCGTGTAGATGATGGCGCTGCCCGTGATCGACTCGAGCAGCCGCGCGAGCGCCTCCGGCTTCGCCGACTCATCGACGATCATGTAGCCGATCTGGCCGAGCGACTCGACCGTTTCGGGAGATCGCGCCGGCGCGGCCGGACGTGACGGTACGGTGAGCGCCTTGCGCATGTGCGCTTCGATGAACCGCTCGATGTCAGCAGTCACCGCTGCGCTCGTCAGGACGCGCTGCGCATCGCGCGGGATCAGGGACACGACCGTCTCGAGAACCGCACCGCCTCCCAGCGCGAGCAGCTCGGACGCGTCCGTGATCACGAGCGCCTGCACACCATCCAGCTTGAGCTCCGATGTCTCGACTCCCTCCAGCGCGCGCTGCGACGTCGTGACCAGGACATCGCTGCCCCGCGCGCGCCAGCCCGATCCGACGGCGCGCACGGCAATGCCGCTCGCGCCCGCGAGCGCAGCCAGCTCGCGCGCCACTTGCTCCGCTCGCTCCTGCGTGGGCACGAGGACGAGCGCGCGGGGATCCGCCTCACCGATCTCGCCCGCGGCGATGCGGTCCAGCAGCGGCATCCCGAACGCCGACGTCACGCCCGCGCCGGACGAGGCGTGCAGTACGACATTGGCGCCGCGACGCAGCACGCTCGCGGCGGCAGTCTGCAGCGGTGTCGGCTCGTCGTAGCCGGCCGCACGCGCCGCATCCGTCACACCGCTGCCGAGACCGAGGTCGGCGAAGGAGTCCGCCACGTCAGCTCCTCGAGAGCCCGCCGGGCAGCGCACTGCCCGCGCCTCTCACATCACCCGGCTGATAGGGCAGCATCGTCATGAAGTACTGCACATCCAGATCGAGCCGCGACGTGCGCAGCTGATCCGTCATGGCGTGCACTACCGTCTCGAGACCGTGACGATGCGCGGTGATCGTCGCCGTGCCGTCGCCGCCCTCCAGCGTGACGCTGTGGTGATCGCCGCCCGTCTTCCGGATCGGCAGCCGCTCCGTCAGCACCTCCTCCGCAAGCCGCAGCACGTCCCTGATCGGCGCCGCCGTGATCCGCTCATATGTCATGTTTGCGTTCCCACCACGCTTCGAGTTCGTCGAGCTGCCGTAGTCCGGTACCGATGTCCGCTGCGACGGTCGTGCCATCGGCGCCGGTCGCGGCCCTCACGTATGCGGGCACACCCTGCACACCGAGCTGCGCCGCCCATGCCTCGTCCGCCTCCACCCGCTCCGTCCACTGGTCGATGTCCAGTGCGACACGGAGGCCGGTCGCGTCCAGACCGATGCCGCGGCCGATCTCGACCAGTACATCGATGCGACCGATGTCGGCGCCCGCCTCCCAGTACGCACCGAGGATCGCCCCGTGCATTGCATCGAAGCGCCCCACGCTTCGTGCGTACGCCGCCGCCTCGTGCGCCTTCCTCGTCCGCGTCGCGACCGCCGGCGGCTTCAGCTCGACACCCAGCTCCCCGGCCAGCGGCGCCACGTGCCGTTGCCATTCATCGATCCGTCCGGGCGCGCCCGGATCGGCCAGCGGCGTGCCGGGCGGACGCAGCTCGAAGGCGGCTCCATCGACCCGGACGCCTCGCTTCTGCCGGAACCGCCTCACCACGTGGTCGGCGAGGCAGCACAACGGAGAGACGTAATCTGCGAAGACGATGAGCCGCTCTTCCTGCACCGCTGCTCCTGTTCAGGACCGCACAATGTCGCGGGCGGCCCGCCCACGTGCAACCGCGCGCGTGCTTCTTGTCCCGTCCGGCCGTGCCGGGCATATTCCGGGCGTAGCCCACCCGAATCCGGTACCCATGCACCTGAGCGACAACGTACGAGAGCTGCAGCCTTCGGCTACCCTGGCCGTTTCCGCGTTGTGCCGACAGCTCCGTGCGAGCGGGAAGGATGTCCTCGACCTGAGTGCGGGCGAGCCCGACTTCCGCACGCCGGAGTTCGCCGGCCAGGCCGGCATTGCCGCAATCCAGCAGGGGTTCACGCAGTACACGCCCGTACCCGGCATGCAGTCGCTGCGCGCTGCGATCGCCGCACACATCGAGCGGACGACCGGCAAGCGCACCGACCCGGCCGGTGTCGTGGTGAGCAACGGCGCCAAGCAGGCGATCTTCAACGTCTGCTTCACACTCTTCGGTCCGGGCGACGACGTGCTCGTCCCCGTGCCGTACTGGACGAGTTATCCCGAGATCGTCACACTCGCGCGCGCGCGTCCGGTGCTCGTGCACGGCAACCCGGCGAACTCGCTGAAGGTCGACGTCGCCGCGCTCGATGCGGCAGTCACGGAGCATACGCGCGGGCTGCTGCTGAACTCGCCCGCGAACCCGACGGGCGCGGTGTACGAGCAGGCGGAGCTGGACGCGATCCTGCTGTGGGCGGCCGAGCGCGGGATCTGGGTGCTGAGCGATGAGATCTACGGTCGCATGTGCTACGCGGCCGAGCGCGCGCCCAGTGTGCTCGACGCGGATGACTCGCTCCTCGAGCGCGTCGTGCTCGTCGATGGCGTCTCCAAGAGCTTCGCCATGACCGGCTGGCGCATCGGATTCAGCTATTCGTCGCCGACACTCGCCGGGCAGTTCACTGCGCTCCAGAGTCACATCACGTCGGGACCGTCGTCCCCCGCGCAGGCTGCGGCACTCGCGGCGTACCAGGACGAGCCGCGCGTACACGAGGCGCTGCGGGCCATGATCCGTGTCTTCCGCCGCCGCCGCGACCACGCCGCACACGCTCTTCAGCAGGTGCTGCCCGGCACGCGGTTCCCGATGCCGGAGGGTGCGTTCTTCATCTTCCTGCGTGTCGATGACTATTTCGACACGGACCGGCAGGGCTCGATCGAGTTCTGCAACTTCCTGCTCGAGCACACCGGTGTGGCGCTCGTGCCGGGCGCGGCGTTCGGCGACGATCGCTACGTCCGCCTCTCCTTTGCCGCGCCGGAGGCCGCGATCCTCGAGGGCATCCGGCGCACGGGCGAGCTGCTGCGCGACGTGATCGCCGAGCCGCTCTCCCGCTGACCGCATACGAACTGGAGCCGACAATGAGCGAGCACGAGACCGTGCCGGGGCAGGCCGAGCCGGTCGAGAGGGTGTCCCGCTGGGAAGACTACATCGACATCTTCTTCTCGCCCGTTGCGCTGTTCGTCCGTCGCGCGCAGGACCGCGTCGGACCGCCGCTGCTCACGCTGCTCGGCCTCGCCATGCTGTTCTATCTCGTGCTGCTGCCGGCCAACACGATGGTCGTGCGCTCCTCCATCCCGGCCGAGCAGCAGGCGCAGATCAGCGACAACATGCTCCGCATCATGACCTACGTCGGTGTGCTCACGATCCCCGTCTACTTCGCGGTCTCCGTCGCTGCCGCTGCATTCTTGCTCTGGCTCGGCGGCCGCATCGCCGACCTGCGCACCGATTACAGCCGCACGATGCTCATCGCGACCTATGCCGCGTTCGTGCTCCTGCTGTCTCAGGTGCTCGGCGGTGTCCTCGTGCTGATCCGTGGCGAAGCCGGCCTCGACGTCGTGCGCGACCTGTCGTTCGGACCGCTCCGCTTCGTCGGCAGCAGGGACATGGACCCGCTCCTCATGGCCGTGCTCCGGCGCTTCGACATCTTCTTCCTCTGGCAGGCCGCGCTCTGGGCGATCGGACTGAAAGTGATCTATCGCACGAGCCTCGCCCGTGCCGCCCTCATCGCGGTGGCGACCTGGGCCATCTTCGTCCTGCCCGGCCTCGTCAGTGCCGCGTTCAACTTCGGGCCGGCCGGCCGCGGCGGCTGATCAGCGCAGCAGGGCATCCAGCACCGCCTTCGTCTGAGCGATGTAGCCGCCGCCGAACAGATTGACGTGCACGAGCAGGTAGTAGAGCTGATAGAGCGGCCGGCGTAATTCCGAGCCGGGCAGCAGCGGCCACTCGGCAGCGTACGCCGAGAAGAATTCCGGAGCGAACCCGCCGAACAGTGCGGCCATTGCGAGGTCCACCTCGCGGTGGCCGTAGTAGCTGGACGGATCGATGAGCGCGGCTCCGCCGCCGGTGAAATGGACGTTGCCGTTCCACAGGTCGCCGTGCAGCAGGGACGGACCGTCCCCGGCCGCACCACCCAGTCGCTCTTCCAGACGCTCGAGCATGCGCCCGGCCCGCGACACGGTCTCCCGGCCGAGCCGCGCGGCCCCACGTCGCAGCAGCGGCTCCAGGCGCCGCTCGCGCCAGAACGACGGCCAGTCGGTCAGCCAGTCGTTCGCCTGCGGCAGCGGCCCGATGCAGTTCGTCGATTCCCAGCCATACTGCGGAGCGCCGTGGCGGTGCAGCCGCGCCAGCGCGCGACCGAGCCCGGCCCACGCCTCCCGTGATCCGCGCGACGGCTCGAGCCACTCCAGCGCCAGCCAGTGCGCTGCTGCCGCGCGCACGGCCGGCACGCGCACGGTTCCGGTATCGGCCAGGCGGCGCAGCGACAGCGCCTCCTCCAGCAGCATCCCGTCCGGCGCGTTCGCCGGCGCCGTCTTGAGAAACAGCCGGCTGCCATCCTCGAGCTGCACGCGCCACGCGGCGCTGATGCAGCCGCCGCCGACCGGTGCCGCGCCCGCGATGCGCACGCCGAGCCGGTGCTCTGCGGCCTCACGAACTGCATCCGGCAGCGTCACAGAACGTACTGCGTGCGGATGTGCTCGAGCAGGCCGCGACATGCACGCTCGATCATGTCGTGCACGTCGGCGAATCCGTCCGGTCCGCCGAAGTAGGGATCCGGAACCTCGAGGTCATCGCCTGCTTCCGGATCGAACGACCGCAGCAGGTGCAGCTCCGCACGACCCCGCAGCTGCCGCGCGAGCCGCTCCAGCTTTCCGAGGTTGCGTGCGTCCATCGCCAGCACGTAATCGAACCGCTCGAAGTCCTGGTGCCCGACCTGCCGCGCCGCGTGCTCCAGCAGCACGCCACGCCGCTCCGCCTCCTGCGTCGTGCGCGGGTCCGGCGACTCGCCGATGTGGTAGTCCGATGTGCCCGCGGAATCGATCTCGAAGCGGTCGCTCAGACCTTCCTCCGTCACGAGCTGCGTGAACACGCCCTTGGCCAGCGGCGAGCGGCAGATGTTGCCGAGACAGACGAACAGCACGCCGATCTTCTTCCCGTCGTTCATTCCCTCTTCCATTGCACCCCTTGCACGGTCCCGTACGTTTCACCGATGCCTTCACGATGCTCACGCACCGCTGCAATTGCGGTGCTGCTCGGCGCATGCGCGCCCGCACCGCACGATGCCTGCGCCACACCCGAGCGCACGGCCGACCTGCCGCCGTCCCTCGACGAGGCGAGCGGCATCGCCGCCTCCCGTTCCCTCGACAACGTCATCTGGGCGCACAACGATTCCGAGGGCACGGCCATGCTGTACGCCATCGATCGCAGTGGCCGGCTGCTCGCGCAGATGGCACTGCCGCACGCCGGCACACAATTCGACTGGGAGGACATTGCCGTCGGGCCGTGCCCCGCCGGTGACTGCATCTACATCGCCGACATCGGCGACAACCTGCACCGCCGCGACGATCGCGCGATCCTACGCCTCACCGAACCCGCTTCGCCCGCCTCGCCGACCTCGGCCATCGAGCGCTTCCCCATCCGCTACCCCGACGGGCCCGAGGATGCCGAAGCGATGTTCATTACCCCGGACACCGTCGTGTACATCGTCACCAAGGGCCGGAGCCGCGCGATCACGCTCTATCGGTATCCGCCGCCGCTGCGCGCCGACGAGCGCGTCACCCTGGAGATCGTGCAGCAGCTCAGCGATGGAATCGTCCAGCTGCCCGACCTCGTCACCGGCGCCGACGCCTCGCCCGACGGCAGCCGCGTCGCGATCCGCACCTACACCCGACTCCGCCTCTTCCGCTTCGACGACACGCTGAGCGCGACGCTCCCGCCACCCGGTATCGACCTGCTTCCGCTCGCCGAGCCGCAGGGCGAGGCCGTCGCATTTCTGGGCGGCGATACACTGCTCCTCGCGACGGAGTCCGGGCCGGAACGTACGCAACCCTTCCTCTCACGCGTCGCATGCACGATCCGCTGACCGCCGGCACGGATGGTGCACCTTCGAGCGGGTCCGAGAAAGTGGCCCAAGCCGCAACTCGCGCCAGGAAGGAGTACCGCCATGGCCGACCCGAAGCACCCCGACCGCAGACGCGATGACGAGGCCGCCGACGTGCGCGCCGCCGGCACAATGGAGCGGCGTCGCGAGGACGCCGGTGCCGGAGACACGGAGGAGGGCACGACGTGGCGCAGCCGGCTCCGCCGTTTCCGTCAGCCGCTCATCGGGCTCGGTCTGGCCGGCATGGCGGTGCCGATGGTGCAGGCAACGTCACAGGAGGCGGAGCCTGCGCCGGACAACGGTGAAGCGGACCCCGAGGCTGCGCGTGCCGCTGCGGCGGACACCGAGGAGGATCTGGCGGGCCGGATCGCCGAGACGCGTGAGCAGCAGGAACGCGATCAGCAGATCGAGGATGCGATCACGCGGTACGGGATCAGCCGCGAGCTGGCGGAGGACATCTACGACATCGCGCGGGAGCAGGACATCGAGCCGCGCCTTGCCTACGGGCTCGTGAAGACGGAGAGTACGTTCGACGAGCGCGCCGTCAGTCACGTCGGCGCGCGCGGGCTGACGCAGGTGATGCCGCGCACCGCCGCGTGGCTGATTCCGGGCACGAAGACGGAAGACCTGTACGATCGTCAGACGAACCTGCGGCTCGGATTCCGGTATCTCAGCCAGATGATCGACAAGTACAGGGGCGATGTGCGGCTCGCACTGCTCGCCTACAACCGCGGACCGGGCACGGTCGACAAGGTGCTCAAGCGCGGCGGCAACCCGGACAACGGTTACGCCGACAAGGTGCTGCGCAGCTGACATGCCGCTCGTCCGCACAGCTGTTCGTGCCGCGCTGCTGGCGCTCGCGCTGCTCCCGATCGGCGGAGCAGCGTCGGTGGCGGCACAGACACCGCGCGGCGCGGCCGCGCCTCTCGTGGACACGCTCGCCATCCGCGCTCACACCCGCTTCCTCGCCGACGACAAGCTCGCCGGCAGAGGCACGGGCACGGAGGGAGAACGCCTCGCGGCCGCCTACATCGCGAGCCAGCTGCATCGGCTCGGTCTGACGCCGATCACCGGCGACACGTCCTTTCTGCTGCCGATCCCGCTTCGCGAGGCGTTCATCGACCCGGCCACGCGCGTCACGCTCATTGCCGGAAACGACTCCACCGTGTTCCGCAGCGGCATCGATTTCGTCGTGAACACCGGCGGACCGGATGCATTCCGTGATTTCCGTGGACGCGCGCGCTTCCTCGGCCAGCCGATCCATGCGGTGAACCGCGTACCGCGCGAGCGGTCGCTGAGCGGATCGGTCGCCGTCTTCATGGGACCGCTCGGCGGATTCGCGGTCGACCTCATCCCGATGCTGACGGGCGCGGGTGTCACGGGCATCGTACTGCTCGTGCCGGACTCCGCGCAGTTCGACCTGTACGTGCGCAGTCGCGGCGAGTCGCGGTTCTTCGTCGACGCGCCGGTCGGCGACCCCGTCTGGCAGCCCGCACTGCCCGCCATCATCGCGGGACCTTCACTGACGGAGGCGCTGCTCGCAGGCGCGCGCATCCCGGAGGAGACCGTGCAGGGCGCGGCCGCTCCCGGCGTCGATCTCGACCGCACCGTTCAGGCAGTCATCCGCACGGACGTGCGCACGGTCGATGCCGCGAACATCGGCGCAGTGCTCCCCGGCAGCGACCCCGCACTACGCAACGAGTACGTCGTCTACACCGCGCATTACGATCACCTCGGCCGCAGCACGCCCGACGCGTCCGGCGACTCGATCTACAACGGCTTCTCCGACAACGCCGCCGGTACCGCCATGCTGCTCGCGATCGCCGAAGCATTGCGCACCGCGCCGCCGCAGCGCTCCGTCGCATTCCTGTTCTTCACCGGCGAGGAGCGCGGCCTGCTCGGATCCTCGTACCTGGCCGCCGCACCGCCCATCCCGCTCGACCGCATCCGCGCGCTCATCAACCTCGATGCCGGCGCACCGCCCGCTCCACCACTCAACTGGCGCATCGCCGGCGGTGAGAACACCCCGCTCGGCCGCCTCGCCGCCGACGTCGCCGCACGCCACGGCTGGGAGGCCGTGCTCGGAGCCGCATCACCCAACTCCGACTACTGGCCGTTCCTCCAGCGCGGCGTGCCGTCCATCTTCATCATCCCCGGCCCCGATTGGGAGAATACGTCCCCGGAGGAGCGCGACGCCCTGCGCCGCCGCTGGGATCGCTACCACCAGCCCGCCGACCACTGGCACGCCGACTTCCCGTTCGCCGGCCTCAAGCGCTACGCGACCTACGCCCTCCTCATCGGACTCGCCGCCGCAGACAGATAGGGCGACACGGCAATCGGCATGGCATGGCCCTCACGAACGCACTACAACGGAATGTTCTCGCAGAGTGCGCGGAGTGAAGCGAGGTTGGGAAGCGCGAGGGTGTGATCGGTCGATTACCTCCAACTGCCGTGACGCCTCCCGAACCTCGCAGTCCTCCGCGAACTCCGCGAGAAACCCGTTGTCCGCATGAAGCAGAAAGGCCGCCCCGCGAATACGCAGGACGGCCTCCATTCGGCAGCGCGCCGATGCTAGTTGAGCAACGGCTCGATCCGCTCCGCGAAGCTCGTGCGTGCCCGGTGCAGACGGCTCTTCACCGTGCCCAGATTCACACCCGTGATCTCCGCGATCTCCTCGTAGCTCTTCCCCTCCAGCTCGCGCAGACGGAACACCAGCTGATGATGCGCCGGCAGCTCTTCCACCGTCTGCTCCACGATCTCCTCCAGATACCGCTTCCGGTACTGGTCGTCCGGACGCGCACCAGCATCCTCGAACTGCAGCGGACGATGGTCCGGATCCCAGTGCGTCGTCAGCTTCTGGAACAGCACCAGCGGACTGCGCGAACGGTTCCGCAGCTCGTTCTTCGACAGGTTCGAGCAGATCGTGTAGATCCACGTCGAGAACTTCTTGTTCGCATCGAAACGATGCAGGTGCCGCGTCACGCGTATGAACGCCTCCTGCACCAGATCCTCCGCACGGTCACGATCGCCCGTCTTCCGCGCGATGAAATGCACCAGACGGTCGTGATACCGGTCATAGAGCTCCGAAAACGCGCCGGGATGCCCCTCCAGGTGCGCAGCGACCAGCGCGTTGTCACTCATATCGGCAAGCTTCTTCACCGCAGTCGCCAAGGGTACTCCTTTCGAAAAGGAAGGACGGGTCCGCGCGGCTGCTGCCGTGGGCGCCCGTCCTCTTGTACTCCGCGTGTGCGACGTGCCCGGGTCCGACGCCCCGTCCCGTACCGTTTCGCACGACGTTGAATCTAAAAGATTTCCGTCCCCTTCTCAAGAGTGCTGGGACGGCCGCTTTTCCTGCTTTCCAATCTCCGTTGGATACATCGTAAACTAACCAATTGCAACGATTTAGACAACCTTTGCTGCGGTTGCATTGGCGCGGGCGGGCGGGCGCTCAGCGGCACGCCACACGACCCTCCGTCGGGAAGACCGTCAGCCAGTCCTGATGGGGCGTCGGCTGCTGGAGAACGGTGCCGCTGCAGAAGCCGCGGGGCCGGCCGGAGGTGACCGCGGCGAGGCGCTGGCCGCCGGAGAGCAGGTCGAAGCGGGAGGTGCGGCGGGGAACGAAGATGACGAGGTCGAGCGGCTCGCCCTCGGCGCGGATCTCGAAGCGGTCGGCGTCGCCGGGCGTGAGCGCGAGCGGCCGGGACGCGGCGACGCGGAAGTCATCGCCCTCGACGCGTACGGCGACGGATCGGATGCTGGAGAGGTCCGGGACATCGACGACGGCGGGCGAGCGGCCGCGGCCCGAGTGGATGATGTAGAGGCCGCCGGCTGTGGTGGGGAGGATCGTCGTCGCGGGTGTCTGCTCCGCGTCGGTGCCCCAGCGGTAGGTCGCGACGCCACCGGTCCGGGGAACGCCGGCCGTGCCGCCGCCGGGCAGCACGACGCTCACGGCGACGTGCTCGGGGACGACCACGAGGTACTGGACGGCCTCGGACCCGACGGCGGTGAGGCTGAGCTCGCGGGTGATGTTGCCGCCGAGGCCGAAGCCGGCGAAGCCGTCGCGGGCGCGGGCGGCCACCTCGATGCGGCCGCGCTGGCCGCGCACGACCTGGAGCTCGCCGGGCGCCTCGGCGTGGACGGCGACGATGAGACGGTCTTCGAGGAACGTAAAGGCGCGGCGCGTCACGTCGCGCTGGGCGTCGGCTGCGGCGGGCAGCACGAGGGCCAGGGCGAGGGCGGTGAGCAGGCGATTCATGAGAGACTCCTGTCCCGTGTCCGACGGGTTGCGGGGGTATGGTGGATGATACGGCGGAGCAGTGGGGAAGGTCCACGGCGGAGGCCGCGCGGCGCCGTACGTTGCGGCACCGCGCGGTCGGGGCGCTCAGCTCGCGCGTCGCTGAATGTCGACGTGCCGCCGGTGCAGCTCCTCGATGTACTCGTCCGCGTCGATCGCGAGGTCGGGCGTGAGCACCCCGCTCTTCACGTGACCGCGGACCTGCATCTGTCCGGTGATCGAGAGAGAGAATCCGGTCGTGCGCTCCATCGCGGTGATGCCGGTCTGATCATCCTGGTAGTCGATGAGATCGAACACGATGCGATGCGGCCTGCCGGCCTTTCTCCCTTCCGCTTCGACCCTGAGCGCTACGAGATCCCTGCTCTCCGGCTTGCGCAGTCGCGGCTCCGCGCAGGCGATGAAGACATCGCGCGGGATCACGCTGCCGCCCGCGACCTCGACGGGATCGAGACTGAGCAGACCCAGATCGCGGATGACGCGCACGGCGTCCGCGTGCCCGGGATAGCGCAACGTCTTGTATTCCATGTTCCGCAGCCGGTCCCGGTACGTCCATGGCATGGTCGACAGCCCGCCGGCCGTGTGGAACGCCTCGAGCGTGCCGACCGGCTCGGGGAACTCGACCGGCTCCAGCTCGCTCAACGCCTCCACCTGCATCGGCTCGCCATCGCGCAGCACCCACGACTGCGTCGTGTAGTAGTCGAGCACACCGTGGAGTGAGTAGACGATCTGATAGTTGAGCGGCGGCTCCGGGTCCTGCGGCAGTCCGCCGACCCATATGCGCACCGACTCCGGCTCGTCGAGCGCGGCAATGCCGGCGGCGGCGAGGATGTTGACCATGCCGGGTGCGAGCCCGCAGTCCGGCACGACGCTGATGTTCCGCTCCTTCGCCTGCGCGTCGAGCTTCAGCTGCTCGAACACGATCGCGGTGTTGCCGCCGAGGTCGCAGTAGTGGATGCCCCGTTCGACGGCGAGGCGCGTGATGTCCAGGTTGAAGTAATACGGCAGTGCGTTCATGCACGCCGCGACGCCCTCCATTGCACTGCGGACATCCTCGATGTTGCGCGCGTCGGTCCGCATGACGCGCAGTCGGCTGTCCCTGCGATGACGGTCGAGGAAATGCGGCAGCGAATCGACCCGCAGGTCGGCGAGCACCACCTCCTCGACATCCGGGTTCTGAAGCAGATCATAGGCACAGGCGGAGCCCTGAAGCCCCGCCCCCATTACCAGCATTCGCATGTGGTTCCCCAGCCTCCACGAGCATTCGGGCCGCAGCCCCTGATGCGCCGCTCCGGTGCGGCCGCCGCGGCAGACTGCACGCCGCGGCGTCGCATGTCAACGATGGACGGAGTCGCGCATCATGCTCGTGTCCGGCGGCGGCCTGCGTGTGGTGTCGCGCCGGACCGGCTCACCGAGCGGGCGTTTGCGCGCGGTGTCCTGCCGGGCCGTATCTGCCCGCACCGTGTCCCGGCGTGTGGTGTCCGCGCCCGGCCGGGGCGCCCGCCGGACCGAGTCGTCCTCGCCGAATACCCGCCGCCGCAGCCGCTCCCACCAACCGTCGCTCGTATCGATCGCGGCCGTGTCGTACCGCCACGACTCGTCCATGTAGCCGAGTGAATCGCCATACGCCCAGTAGTCGGTCGAGTAGCAGTTCGGGCTGGGTGTGGACCCGCTGATGAAGTACTCCGTGTACGTCCGACCCTGCGGCACACAGCCCTCGGCGAGGACGGTGCCCATCTCGTCGACGGTGCGCTGCTCGACACCGCCCGGCGGAGACCAGCCGCCGCCGCCCGTACCGACCCGGCGCATCACGCGGCCCCACACCGGCGCGGCGATCTCGCCGCCCGTCGCGCCGCGCAGGATCCGCTGCCTGCGGTCGAAGCCGATCCAGACCGTGCCGACCAGCTCGGGCGTGAAACCGACGAACCACACGTCCGCGGCGTCCTGCGTCGTGCCGGTCTTGCCCGCGGCCGCGCCACGGAAGCCGGCCGCGCGCACGCCCGTGCCCGTACCGCGATCCACGACGTCCTGCATCATCGATGTCGCAATGAACGCGACCGCCGGATCGATGATGCGCCGTGCCTCCGGCTGCTGTGCCCAGACCGTGATCCCGTCCTGATCCACGACGCGCGTGACGAACCTCGGCTCCGCGCGCTGGCCGAGTGTCGCGAATACGCTGAACGCCGCCGTCAGCTGCATCGGCGTGACTTCCGCCGTGCCGAGCACGACGGACGGATTCGATGGCATGCGTCCGAGACCGAACTGCTCTGCAACGCCGAGCACGCGGCTGAGGCCGACCTCGTTCGCGAGACGCACGGTCGGTACGTTGCGCGATTGCGTGAGCGCCTGCCGCATCGAGACGACGCCGCGGAAGGCGCCATCGTAGTTGCCCGGCTCCCACACGCGACCATTGTCCAGCACGTAGCGCAGCGGCTGGTCCAGGAGGCGGTGCGACGGCGGAAAGCCCGATGCCAGCGCGGCCGTGTACACGAACGGCTTGAATGCGCTGCCCGGCTGTCGCCGCGCCTGCGTCGCACGGTTGAACTGCGAGTCATCGAAATCACGGCCGCCGACCAGCGCGACCACGTCGCCCGTGTGCGCATCCATGACGATCATGGCGCCCTGGAGGTAGGACGTGCCCTCGCTGCGGTCGAGCGACGTGTCCGCCTTCGTGCTCGCGTACGAGCGATGCGGAAAGCTGCCGTAGCGTCCCGACTCGATGCCCCTCAGCGCCTGCTCCAGCTCCTCCTCCGCGGCCCGCTGCGCATCGAGATCGAGCGTCGTGTGAATCGTGTAGCCCTGTGTGTACAGCGCCGTGCCGAGCTGGTCCTCCAGCTGGCGACGCACCGCCTCGATGAAATACGGCGCCTCATCCTCCGACTCCGCCGCGCCGTCCCGCAGCACCAGCTCGGCTTCGGCCGCCGCCGCGCGCTCCTCTTCGCTGATCATGCCCTGCTCCGCCATCCGCGTGAGCACCAGCTCCCGACCTTCCAGCGCCGCCGCCTCGTTCGCCCGCGGGTTCAGTCGCGACGGCGCACGGGGGAGCGCCGCGAGCAGCGCCGCCTCCGCCAGATCCAACTGCGTCGCGCTCTTGCCGAAGTACTCCTCGGCCGCCGACTCGATGCCGTATGCACCGCTGCCGAAGTAGATCTGATTCAGGTACAGCTCCATGATCTCCGGCTTGCTGTACCGGTTCTCGATCTCCCGGGCGACGCGCGCCTCGCCCAGCTTCCGCGTCAGCGTACGCTGGTTCGCCGGCAGCTGCTCCGGGAACACGTTCCGCGCGAGCTGCATCGTGATCGTGCTCGAGCCCTCCTCCACGCCGCCCGACTTCACGTTCGCGATCAGCGCACCCACGACGCGCCGCCAGTCGACGCCGCCATGGTCCCAGAAGCGCCTGTCCTCGATCGCCACGAACGCATTCACGACCTGCTCCGGAATCGAGTCGATCGGCACCACCACCCGCCGCGTCACGAACAGCTTGCCCACCTCAGTGCCGTCCCGATCCACCAGCACCGACGCCTGATCGGGCATGTAGCCCTTCAGCATGTCCACGTCCGGACAGCCGCGCAGGCCGCAGCGATGCCACAGCACCGCCGTCACGACCAGTACGGCCAGCAGCAGCGATCCGAGCACGATCAGCGCCCGGCGGACTGCCGGCCGCGGTCCCGCCTTCGGCGCGGGACTCACGATCGGCTCCTGCGCCGGCTGCTGCGGCCTCATCTGCTCATCCATGATCTATCCCTTCACTGGTACGGCGCCGCGACCCGACCGCGGCTCCGATTCCGGTCTTTTCTGCCGGTTCCGCCCGATACCCCAGTTCAAGAACCGCGCCGAGACTTGACGCATCGTCGCGCCTCCGGCCACCTTATCCGATTCGGGGGTGACAGGCATTCGCGCGCAGGAGCCGCACATGAGCCGGTTCACGGAAGACGAGATCAAGCGCAAGGTACACGAGGGTTACATCCTCGAGTCACCGGACGAGATGACGGAAGGCTACCGCAAGGCCCTCATCGTCCAGCTGCTCGTTCAGGCCGATACGGAGCTGATGAGTGCGCCCGCCTACTGGATGGCCGCGCAGGACGCGCCGTCCACGAACACGATGGTGTCCGCGGTCGCGATCATTCAGGATGAGCTCGCGCACGCGAACATCGCGTATCGGATCCTGGAGGACATGGGTCTCGACAAGGAGCAACTCGTCTACGGCCGCGAGCCGCACGAGTTCAAGCACCCGTACGGCTTCGACCAGCCGCTCGAGTCCTGGGCCGAGCTGGTCACGGCAAACGGCTTCTTCGATCGCGCGGGCATCACACTGCTCAGCGATGTCTTCCGCAACACGTCGTACGGGCCGCTCAAGCGTGCGCTCGTGAAGGTCGACCTGGAGGAGACGTTTCATCTGCGGCACGGCGAGGTCTGGATGAAGCGGCTCGCGGCGGCGGGCGGCGAGGCGAAGGAGAAGCTGCAGCGTGCGGTCGACTGGATGTTCCCGATGACGATCGAGTGGTTCGGCCTGCCGGATGACATGAAGCGGCACAGCGGTCAGCTCGAGTACCGGCTCAAGGGCATGACGAACGATGAGCTGCGCCAGACCTGGATGTCCGCGACGGTGCCGCTGTGCGAGTCGATCGGTGTGAACGTGCCCGCCCACTACGACGAACAGCGGGGCGAGTACGTGCTCGAGTACCCGTTCCCGTGCGAGTACGATGCGGCGGCGAAGCAGTGGGATTTCACCGGCGGCGAGATCTCGTGGGACCAGGTGTTCGCGCGCTGGAAGAAGCGCGGACCGATGAACGAGCGTTATGTCGAGAGCGTCCGGCGGAGCCACGGCTCGCTGAACCGGCTCATGCGGCAGGCGGCGTGATGGACGAGACCGCAGACCGTTCCGCGAAGCGCTGGCATCACGCCGTGCTGGAGGCGTCCTCGCGCACGGCGCACGGGTTGAGCGCCGCCGATTCGCCGCGTGACGACCGCTATGGCTCCGACGACCCGCAGGTCGATGCGTTGTGGCAGGCGCTGCGCGAGGTCGCGGACCCGGAGCTGCCGATCAGTCTGGTCGACCTCGGCCTGATCTGCGATGTCCGTCGCAGCGGCAGCACCGCCGAGGTCGATGTGACGTTCACTGCGAGCGCGTGCCCCTGCATGGCCTTCATCATCGAGGACGTGCGCGAGCGGCTGTCGAAGGAGCCCGGCATCGCCGAGGTCATCGTGCGGGATGTGTGGGATCCGCCCTGGACCACCGAACGCATGACACCGCACGGCCGCGCGCTGCTGAAGAGCTTCGGCGTCGCTGCCGCATAGAGCATTGCCCACGATGCTCCGCAGCCACGAGCCACGGAGCCACGGAGTCGCTTTCGAATGATCTACGAGGTGTTCGCGCGGAAGACGCGCGGCGAGCCGCTGCGCCACATCGGGAACCTGAACGCGCCCGATGACGAGCTGGGTAAGGTGTACGCGTTCAACACGTACGACGAGGAGAAGTGGTTCGACATGTTCGTCGTACCGCGTGACCGGTTCATCGAGGTGTTCAACCGCCTCGATGCGGCAGAAACGGGCGAGCGCGCGGCCGTGCTGGCCGAGCGCGCCGCCGGCGAGCGCGCGCCGGTGAACGAATGAGCACGACGATCGGAACGGCGGCGCGGGCGGCGGATCTCGGGCCGGACGTGCGCGAGGGTGTGCGCGATCTGATTCTGATGCTCGCCGACTCGAAGCGCCTGCTCGGCATGCGCTACGGCAACTGGATCCTGGGCGCGCCCGAGCTCGAGGCGGGCATTGCGTGCGCGTCGATGGCGCAGGACGAATGGGGTCACGCCCGGCTGCTGTACGCGCTGCTCAAGGACTTCGGTGATGACGTCGACCGCCTCGAGCACGGCCGCGAGCCGGACGACTATCGCTGCATGGATGCGCTCGACCGCGAGCCCGGGTCATGGCCCGAGCTGATCGCAGTGAACACGTTCGTCGATCTCGCGCTCACGGTCCAGCTGGAGGCGCTCGCGCAGTCCACCTATCTGCCGCTGCGCCAGCGCGTGCAGAAGCTGATCGAGGAGGAGACGTTCCATGCGGCGCACGGCACTGCCTGGCTGCGCCGCATCGGCCGCGCCGGCAGGGAGGCCCAGCAGGTGATGAGGGAGGCCGTCGCCGCCGTCGTGCCTCGCGCGCTCCGCTGGTTCGGTCCCGACTCGCGCTACGCGCACGTACTCCAGGAAGCGAGCATCGTCGATGCCGTCGGCAGCGGGTTGCGCGCACGCTTCATCGAGCGTGCCGCTCCGCTCCTGCGCGAGCTGGGCGGGATCGACGTCGCAGAGCTGGAGCCGGACTTCACGGGCTTCGACGAATCGACGCGACGCACGCCCGGCACCGCGCCCGACGCGCGCACGATCGCGCAGGTCCGCGGTGACAGGAACCGCGCGTTCCTCATGGACTGAATGTCCGGGGAGCGCCGCGACCCGCCCTGCGCCGCCGACTACGGTCTGCCCGAGCACCCGCCCTGCCCGTTCTGCGAGCGCAGCCACACCGAGCTGCACTCACCGTTCGGGCCGCAGCTCTCCGTCGCCACCTACTGGTGTCATGACTGCCACACCGCGTTCGACTTCGTGAAGTGGAAGGCGGGTCGCTGAGTCGGCGCCCTTCGTCTTTGCGCCTCCGCGAGCAGTGATCAGCGTGTCCGGCGGCGGCCGCGGCACCGTGTCGCGCGCCGGCGGCCCGGTGTCCGGTCGCAGCGTATCGAGCCGCAGTGTGTCGAGTCGCATTCTCTCGGCCCGCGCAGAATCCGCGCGTCTGCGCGCCTCCTCGATCGGGATGCCGAGCGGCGGCTTGAACGAGTCCGCCTCGACCTGCGGCTCCGCGAGCTCGGCGGCGCGCGGCAGGCGCGGCACGCCGAGATAGTCTCCCTCGGGCGGCGCCTCCTGTGGGTCCTCGCTCCCGAAATGGCGCGTCGCCCAGCGGCTGAACTGGCGCCACCGATCGCCGAACCAGGACCCGATGCGCGAGAAGGCGCCGCGCTCGGTCTCCACCGGCTCGCCGGAGGGGCACGCGCTCGCGGGCTCGTCGCCCAGCACGAAGAGCTCGGTGCTCGCGCGGACCTCCTCGGGCGCACACCCCTCGACCAGCACGAGGCCGGAGACGGGGTCGATCGGGAGCTGCACCACGGCGGACGGTGTCGGCCAGACGCTGGCTGCGGCGTGCTCGCGCATCACGCGCGCCCAGACGGGCGCGGCGAGACGGCCGCCGGTCGCATCGTCGACGATCGGGCGAGGCCGGTCGAACCCGATCCACACGGTCGCGACGTGCGAGGTCGTGTAACCGACGAACCAGGCATCCGCTCCGTCATCGGTCGTGCCCGTCTTGCCCGCGGCCGGGCCGCGGAAACCGGCGCGCCGGACATCGCGCGCCGTCCCCCGCTCGACGGCCTCCAGCAGCATGTCCGTGATCAGGAACGCAGTCGCGCTGTCCATCACCTCGCGCGGCTCCACGTCCGCCTGATGGATGATCCGGCCGACCGCATCCTCCACGCGTGTGACGAACCGTGGCGCGACGGCGGTGCCGAGTCGCGCGAACGCCGTGAACGCCGCCGTCAGCTCGAGCGGTGTCATGGCCGCCGTACCGATCGCCACCGACGGCACGTTCGGCAGCTCGCTGCGCACGCCCGCCCGGCGCGCGAGCCGCGTCACGTTGGTCAGACCGACGTCCGCAGCCAGGCGGATCGCCGGCACGTTCTTCGACCGCACCAGTGCGTCGCGGATCGTGACGGCGCCCTCGAACTCGCCGCCGATGTTCTGCGGCTCCCATACCTCACCGCCGGGCAGCTCCAGACGCAGCACGGAATCGGAGACGAGCTGACTCGGCGCGTATCCCGCCGCGATCGCCGCCGCGAACACGAACGGCTTGAACGCACTGCCGACCTGCCGCCGCGCCTGCGTCGCGCGATCGAAGCGCGAGTGGGTGAAATCGCGACCGCCCACCAGCGCCTGCACATCGCCCGTTGCCGCATCCATCAGCACCAGCGCGCCCTGGACGTACTCCGTTCCTGCCGGTGGCGGCTCGTCCGCGCGGTAGCGCTCACCGTCGTACGCGCCGAGCGCACCGCGCTCGATCGCCGCGAGCTGTCGCTCCAGCTGCTGCTCCGCAGTGTGCTGCGCGGCGCGCGCGAGCGTCGTGTGCACCCGCAGCGGCGACGTGTACACCCCCTCGCCGAAGCGATCCTCCAGAATGCGACGCACCGCCTCGACGAAGTACGGCGCAACGACCGCATCGCCGCGCCGCTGCGGCGGCTCCCGGCGCACGTCGAGCGGCGCGTCCACTGCACGACGCACGGCCGCCGAGTCGGCCCTGCCCTGCGCCGCCATGAGTGACAGCACCAGGTCGCGCCGCTGCCGCGCCCGCTCGGTGAACCGCCGCGGATTGTACAGCGTCGGCGACTTCGGCAAAGCCGCGAGGAGTGCCGCCTCCGCGAGCGTCAGGCGGGACGCGGACTTCCTGAAGTAGTTGCGGCTCGCGGCCTCGATGCCGTACGCGCCACCGCCGAAGTAGATGTGATTGAGGTAGAGCTCGAGGATCTCGTCCTTCGTGTATTCGGCCTCGATGTCGCGCGCAACGCGGATCTCCAGCAGCTTGCGACGCAATGTGCGGTTCTGGCCGGGCAGGCGCTCCGGCCACACGTTGCGCGCGAGCTGCATCGTGATCGTGCTGAATCCCTGCACGAAGCCGCGTGCCCGGATGTCCGCGAGCGCCGCACCGACGACACGTCGATAATCGACGCCGTCGTGCTCGTAGAAGCGCTTGTCCTCGACCGCAATGAATGCGGCGGGCACGTGAGCGGGCAGGGAGTCGAGCGCGATGACCTCGTAGTCGACGGGCGCGAGGTCCGCAAACTGCTCGCCGGCCGCATCGAGCAGCACGGTGGCTCCGCCCGGCTGATACGAGGTGAGTCGCTCGACGTTCGGGCAGCCGCGGACGCCGCAGCGCTCCCACGCGATGCCGAGCACGATGAGGAACGCAGCCAGCCCTGCGGCCATACGGTTGCGGTTGCGTCGCAGGAAACCGGGACGCGTCGTCTCATCCATCTATCCGCGCCCGATCCGCACCTGTGCGTCGCGCACCGTCTCGGGCAGGCCCTCGTCGAGCGTGCGCGGATGGTAGTCGAGCTCGGCCGTGGCGCGTGCATGCGAGTGGACCCAGCGGACGCCGGTGCCGGCCGTATCCGCCAGCTCGCGGCTGATCGGGAGCCGCACACCGAGCCTGCGCCCGATCGCATCCATCACCGAGCCCATCGCCCTGACCATTGCAGCCGGCACGCGCAGCGGCGGCGCCCACGTCCCGCCGAGCTTCGCGATCCGCTTCGTGTAGTCATTTGCGGAGACGTGCTCGCCCGACAGCACGTACGTCGTGCCGATCCGGCCGCGTTCGAGCGCCGCGACCATCCCGTCGGCCACGTCGTCGACGTGCACGTACGAGAACCACGCCGGCTCGAGGGACAGACCCGGCACGCGGCGACGAAGCACGTCCTGGACGTACCGGCCGCTGGGACCGTTGTCGCCGGGGCCGTAGACGAGCGCGGGACACACGATGATGAGTGACGCCCCGTTCCGCTGCGCTTCGAGCGCGAGCCGGTGCGCCTCCGTCTTCGTCCGCTCGTACACCGACACGTACGGCCCGGCGTTCACGTCGTCCTCGCCGCCCTCGGCATCGCGCGCCGGCCCGAGCGCCATCGTCGTCGACGTGTAGATTGCGCGCTCGACCTCCGATCGGCGCAGCGCCTCGAGGAACGCGCGCGTGCCGGCCACGTTCACGCGGGTCATCGCCGCCTCGTCGACCAGCCCCAGGTCGTACGTGCCCGCCAGATGAATCGCGTAGCGCGCGCTCGCCATCCCACGGCGCTGCACCTCCTCGTCCGCCGCATCGCCGACCAGCAGCTCCGCACCGAGCATCGCCAGCTGCGCTGCACGCTCCGGTGCGCGCACCAGACAGCGGAGGCGGTAGCCCCGCGCGTCCAGTGCACGGGCCAGCCGCCCCCCGATGAACCCCGACGCGCCCGTCATGAAGACGAGCCCGCGGTCCCGCGCGCTGGCACTCACATCAAGTCACCGGGCCCACCGCCATCCAGCCGATCCCGACCGGGCCCGCCGCCTCCGCGTCCGAAATGACGACATCCAGCTCCCGCACCCGGTCCAGCCGCGCCTGCGTCGCCCTCCCGCTCGAGACGGCGTGCCCCACGATCGTGACCAGCCGCTCCTCCCCAGACGGCGCGCGGAGCCGCAGCTGCGCGCCCGCACCCAGATCGGCCATCGACGGCGTTCCCTCCGCAACCCGCAGCCGCAGCACCGTCCCGCGCAACGGGACATCCACCACGTCCGACACCCGGAAACTGAAGGCGCCGCCCGACCGCCCCTTTCGCTTCAGACCTGGCATGACTCCTCGGTACTTTCGGGAAAAACGACACCGGCGCTGAGGCTAGCGATCCCGTTCCGGACCGTCAACGACGCCCCGCTTGACGGCTCGACAGCAGCACTCCTATCTTGCCCGATGCGGGCGAAGAAGCTGCTGCCCGCCTCTGGCGCCGGACGTTCTCGGAGATGGACCTGCGGCGAGCTGCAGGTCCATTTTTTTGCGCCCCGCCGCGCGGCGCAGTCGATGCGCGGTGTTCCATCCGCGGGTACGGGACATCGCACCGGGACCCGTCAGCCACAACCATTCACGTTCAGGAGTTCACAGCGATGGCTCGTACCAACGGTACCGTCAAGTGGTTCTCGCAGGAGAAGGGCTACGGCTTCCTCCAGCGGGAGGGTGGAGCGGACGTCTTCGTGCACTACAGCGCCATTGACGGGTCCGGCTTCAAGGTCCTCTACGAGGGCGAGGAAGTCGAGTTCGACATCATCGAGGAGCCGAAGGGCCCGAAGGCCGCCAACGTCGTGCGGCTGAATCCTCCGGCCGAGCCGCCGCGGCGGCAGGGCGGCGGGGCCGGCGGCTACGGCGGTGGCGCCGGCGGCGGTGGACGGGGCAGTGGCGGCGGGGGCGGCGGCTACGGTGGTGGTGGCGGCGGCGGTGGCCGTCGCGACCGCTACTAGGATCCGTTCACGCCCGATGCCGGGCCCCGATCTCAGGATCGGGGCCTTTCCCGTTCCGGGGGCAACGGCTCCCGGAAGACGTAGTCGCGGCCGCACTCGTGGCAGCGCAACGGGAACATGCTCCGGCTGAACCGCGTCGGCACCACGCGCGCATGCCCCTTCGGACACAACGCCGTCCGACCCGGATACTCGACCGACTCGCCGCCGAGATCCTGCCGGACACGCGAGCGCGCGGCCACGGCCCACTCGTCTTCCACCCTCACGTGCCTCCCTACGCTCTCCGGTAATGCACATCCTCGCCGCAGGCGGGTATCCGACGATGCGCCGCCGCCACGGCTACGGCAAGCGATGAGGCGACCTGCGCCACCCTCGAGCCTGGAAGAGAGATGTCCCAGATAGAATGCGTACGGTGCGGTCAGGTCGGTGAGCAGCTGGCGAAGCCGCCGCTGCGCAACGAGCTCGGCACGCGTGTCCATGAGTCCATCTGCCGCAGCTGCTGGGACCAGTGGCTGAAGTTCCAGACGGCATTGATCAACCATCACGGCCTGGACGTGCGGGATCAGCCCGCGCGCGAGTTCTTGATGTCGAACATGGAAGCGTACCTCTTCAGGACGGGCAGCACGGAGGAGATCGACACGACACAGCAGGGGAAGATCAACTGGTGATCGCATCGGCTCCGCCGGTCCTGCTGGTCCCCGGGTGGAGCGATACGGCGCGCGTGCTCCGTCCGTGCCGGGACTATCTGGTGTCCGCGGGCTGGCCCGAGACGCGCATTCGCTGTCTCTCCTTCCGCGAGCGCCACGGCAGCAACATCGATCACGCGACGGAGATCGCGAGCGCGGTTTCGGCGCTGAGCCGTGCGCTGGGCGGCAGTCCCGTAGCGGTGGTCGCGCACTCGATGGGCGGACTCGCGCTGCGGTACTTCCTGGGCAGCGGTGGGGCGGACGCGGTGCGGACCGCGATCTTCGCCGCGACGCCGCATCGCGGGACCTGGGCGGCGTGGCTCGCCTGGGGGCGGGGCGGCGCGGAGATGCGGCCGGGCAGCGATTTCCTGCAACAGCTGAACGCGATGCCGCTGCCTGCGGGCGTGCGCGCGGTGTGTCTCCGCACGCCATTCGATACCCGGGTCGTGCCGGGCGGCAGTGCGTGGCTGGAGGGCGCATCCTGTCTCACGGTGCGGCTGCCCACGCATCGGCGCATGCTGCGGCATCGCGCGACCCTCGACCTGATCCGGGACCTGCTGCTCGAGGACGGGCGGTCCGCCGCCTGAGGCGTTCCGTTCACAACGCGCGGCCGCCGCGTTATACTGTCCCGATGCAGGTCAAGCTCGCACTGCTGGCGGACTACGCCAACGTCACGGCCGAGGGCAAGCTCAACATCCTCGGCATCTTCGACCGGATCAGCGTTAACGAGATACCGGCCGTGCACCCGCAGATGCATCTGGTCCTGCGGCTCGAGGCGCATCCGGCGGAGCGTGACCGTTCGCACAACCTCGAGATCCGGCTGTACGATCCCGACGGCGCGACCGTCTTCGAGGTGAAGGGCGATGTCGTGCCGCACGGCAGGGTCGGCCAGACGATCGCGACGAACCAGATCCTCACACTGAACAATCTCCAGCTCAGCAAGTCGGGCGGCTACACATTCGTCGTGCTGGTCAACAACGATCTCAAGTCCGAGGTCCCGCTCGGCGTGGAGCTGGACGCGGCCGCGTTCCACGGCCCGCCCGCCGGCGAATTCAATATCCACTGACATCGGCCCCGTTCGGGCCCACCGTTTCCGGAGTCTTTATGCTGGAAGTAATGAAGCAGAAGATCGCCGATGAAATCGACCGTCTCATGCACGAGCTGACGGTGACTCTGCCGAAGGCGATCCAGAAGGCCGTCGAGCTGGGCGATCTGAGCGAGAACGCGGAGTACAAGTCCGCACTCGAGCGGCAGCAGTTCGTGCAGGCGCGGCTGAACCATCTGACGCAGCGCGCCGGCGAGCTGTCGCGCATCGACCCGACCGCCATCGCCTCCGACCGCGTCGGCTTCGGCTCGAAGGTGAAGCTGAAGCGCGTCGATGGGAACGAGACGGTCGAGTACAACATCGTATTCGGCGACTACATCGATCTGGACAGCAACCAGATCTCGATGGCGTCACCGATCGGCCAGGCACTGCTCGGCAAGCAGCTCGACGACGAGGTCGTGGTGCGGCTACCGCGCGGTGACCGCACGTACAGGATCATCGAGCTGGTCACGCTCCCCCAGATGGTATCGTAAATGAGACATCCGACCCTGATCGCACTCGCCTGCACCGCCGTGCTGGGCGCACCCGCCGCCGCGCAGTCCGTCCGCTGCGACGACCGCGTCAACACGTACTGCACCGAGATCGCGCGCATCGCGCAGAGCCCGGACGTCGTGCGCGCGCTCCGCTCCATCGAGCGGCAGAACGGCGTCGCGCGCACCGAGCTGATCACGCTCACGCAGGTCCCCGCGCCTCCGTTCGGCGAGCGTGCGCGCGCCGACGCGTTTGCCGGGATGCTGCGCGCGGCGGGCGCCGACTCGGTGTTCGTCGACTCGATCGGCAACGTGATCGCCGTGCGCAGAGGCACGCGGGGCGATCGCGCGGTCGCCCTGGCCGGCCACCTGGACACGGTCTTCCCCGAGGGTACGGATGTGACCGTACGCGAGCGCGGCGACACGCTGTTCGCGCCCGGCATCGGCGATGACACCCGTGGCCTGATCGTCGTGCTGCACGTGCTGCGCGCCCTGTCCGAGCTGGACATCCGCACGGACGCGGACCTGCTGTTCATCGGCACCGTGGGCGAGGAGGGACTCGGTGACCTGCGCGGCGTGAAATACCTGTTCCGCGATGGTGCACGTCGCATCGACGCGTTCATCGCGGTCGACGGCGGGTCCGACGGCGGCATCACGAACGGCGCGCTCGGGTCGCGCCGCTACCGCGTGACGTTCGCGGGTCCCGGCGGTCACTCGTGGGGCGCGTTCGGCACCGCGAATCCCGCGCACGCGCTCGGGCGCGCGATCCTGATGTTCGATACCGTCGCCGCCCGCTTCACCGCGGCGCCCGGCGGCCGCACGAGCTACAACATCGGCCGCATCGGTGGCGGCACGTCCGTCAACTCGATCCCGTTCGAGGCGTGGGCGGAAGTGGACATGCGCTCGCTGAGTCAGCAGCGTCTGCTCGCCATCGATTCGATCTTCCGCGCGACGATGCAGCGCGCCGTGGACGAGCACAACGCGCGGCCGCACGAGGGGCAGCCCCTGACCGTCCGCGTCGAGCTGGTCGGCGATCGCCCGTCCGGCACGACGGCGCCCGGCACTCCACTGCTCGACCGCGCCGTCGCCGTCACGCTCTGGTCCGGCGTCGAGCCGCGACTCGCGACCTCATCGACCGACGCGAACACGCCGATCTCGCGCGGCATCCCCGCGATCACGATCGGCCGTGGCGGCGATGGCGGTAACACGCACGCACCCGACGAGTGGTGGCTCGACCGCGACTCGTGGAAGGCCGTCCAGCGCGCACTGCTCATCATGCTCGCCGAGGCCGGCGGCGTGTAACAGATTTCTCGCAGAGCCCGCAGAGGACCGCGAGCATCGGGAGACGTCCGGGCGTGCGTTCTTCGGGCCCTATTGCCCGGCAAACGCACAACGGATTTCAATCGCGGAGGACACGGAGGACTGCGAGTTGCGGGAGACGTGCCGGCAATGGGAGGCGGATGCCCGCTCACGCCGTCACGCCTCCCGAACCTCAGGGCCTCCGCGAACTCCGCGAGAAATTTCGTTGTCAGTGAGTTCCTTCACACCGCGTCGCCGATGAAAGTCACTCAGAACCCGATCCCCCGGAGCAGGAACCAGAGGATCAGGAAGATGACGATCGTGCTGATGCAGCCGCCGCCCAGTTTCTTCGCCCCGTAGCCCGCCAGCAGTGCCCTGAACAGTCCGCGCATCGACCCGTCCTCCGGTGACCGTGACTCCCGCCTCCGGCGGGCGTGAGCGCACCGGGTGTGCCACGCGGGCACGGATGATGTATCCCCTTCGGTGTCGTGGACCGGATCGAGCTGCCCCCCATCGGCCGACGCCGCGCGAGCGGCCTGGAACTCGAGCCGCTTCGGCCCCGACGCGGCTGGTTCGACGCGGCGCTCGCCGCCGTGCTGCTGATGTTCGCGGCCGGCTGGGTCGTCGCGATCGTACAGACCGTCACGAGCGGCGCGCCGCGCCCGGGTCTGTCGCGCGTGCTGGCGAACCCGCTCTCGCCCGACGCGCCGCCGCCGACGCCGTATCTGCTCGATGCCGCGCTGCGCCGGATCGTGGACCTGAGCGGGTTCCCCGGCACGAGTGGCGAGGTGCAGGTCATCGTGGTGGAGCCGGGGCAGGAGCCGGTGCTGCCCGACACGCTGCCCGAAGGGGTCAGCGTCGAGTACGTGACGCCGGCCGGAGACACCGTGGTGCCGGCGGATACCACGCCGCCGCCGGGCATTTGGAACGTGCTGCTCCGCGCGCGCGGCCAGGTGCGGCTGGTCCCGAACCTGACCGTGCTCTCGATGGTCCCGCTGTCGGAGAAGCGGGGCGGCCGCATCGGCCAGTACCTGATCGGCACGTGGCCGAACGAGTCGGGCGGGACCCCGCGCTCGGAGGTGTACAGGCCGCCCCGCGGCATGGTGCGGGTCACGCCCGAGAACCTGGAAGTGCCGGTATCCCGGCACTTCCTGCTGCGGCATTTCGTCACGAAGGGCCAGGAGACCGTGTGGCCGAAGTACGTGCTCGTCTCGCCGCGCCTGCTGGACAAGCTCGAGCTGATCATCGACGAGCTGAACCGTTCCGGCACGCCCGTCCGGCGCGTGGGCGTGATCAGCGGATTCCGCACGCCCAGCTACAACGCGGGCGGCGGCGACACGAGCGGCCGCGGCGCACTCTCGCGGCACATGTATGGCGATGCCATGGACTGGTTCGTCGACAACGACGGCGACGGACGGATGGACGACCTGAACGGTGATGGCGCGGTGGACGTCGAGGATGGCCGGGTCATCATCCGGGCCGGCGAGCGCGTCGAGGCGCGCTACCCGGACCTGGTCGGCGGGCTCGGCCTCTACGCGCCGACCGGCGCGCATGCCGGCTTCGTCCACGTCGACACGCGCGGATTCCGCGCGCGCTGGTAGCACCACTCGCAAAAGGAGACACGATGGCCGAGACCACGCAGGAGAAGGAGAGGGAGAAGCGGCGCGCGGAGACGGATGCCGTGGTGGGCCCGCCCGGGGCCCGGGTCCGGGACGAGGACCTCGAGCCACATGAAGGGCTGCGCTACATCGCCAAACTGTTCAAGGCGCTCGCCCTGCTCCTCATCTTCATGCTCGTCGCCGAGGTCATCATCGGATTCCAGCAGGATGGCACCGCCGCGCTCGGCACGCTCCTCATCGAGGCCACGCGCCTCATCGTCTTCGCCGGATTCCTCTGGGCCACCGGCGACCTCGCCGTCATGTTCGTCGAATCCAACCACGACCTCCGCGCCGCACGCATCCTGCTCGGCCGCCTCAACGGCAAGATGGAGCGGCTGCTGGAACTGCGGGAGGCGGAGAGGAGGGGTCCAGGGCCGGGACAGGGCCGGCTTTGAGTGGCGTTACGGTTCACGCGGAACCGCTGAGAGGTCGAGGTGCGCCGGGGAAAAACGGCTGCGCGCGACACGCGCGTCCTCACCCCGCCGCCACGCCGGCCTGGAGCAGCGTCCCCGCATCCGCCAGCACTCCCTCCGCGACCCGGTCCGCGAGCGCCATGACCGTGAGATAGGGGTTGATCTCGAGCGCATCGGGGAACAGGCTCGAGTCGGCGACCCGCAGCCAGGGCACGCCGTGCACGCGGCCGTGCGCATCCGTCACGGAGTCCGCCAGCGAGCGCCCCATCCCGCAGCCGCCCATGAGATGCGCGGCCGACACCGTCGTGGTGCCCGGGATGAACCAGCGCTCGTGGATGCGCTCATCGACACCGCCCGCCTCGTTCCGCTCGATGGTGTGCGGTCGCGCGGTCGGTGCATGGACGCGGACGGCGCCGGCGCCGAAGAAGATGCGTGCGGACGCGCGCGTTGCGGCGACCATCGACCGGACGACCTGCGGTGTGAAGCGGTAATGCACGACGGGCCGTCCGGCGGCGTCGATGTCGATGCGGTTGCCGGCCGTCGCGCGGTCGCACGCGAGGACGAGGATCATCTGGAGCCGGGGATACGCGCGCAGCATCGCGCTGTGCTCCGCGCCGAAGCCCGTCAGGTTCTTCGCCGTCGTGAACGGGAAGTACATGCACGTCTCGAGCACGTACCCCTCGGCCTCCGCGCGATCGACGAAGAAGCTCTTCGGGTGGCCGACATCGTTCGTGATCGGATGGTCGTGCTCGGCGACCAGGATGAATGCGGGGTGACAGGTGAACCCCGCACCGAGCCGCGGCAGCCGACGCTTCAGTCCGGAGCGCAGCAGTAGCGCGCTCGAGCCGATCGCACCGCCCGCAACGATGATGACACCTGCGCGGATCCGGTACTCCCCCGGCGCCCACTCGCTCTCCTCGCCTTTCCCGCCCTGCTTCGCGTACACCCGCGCAACGACCGCATGCTGCTCGACACGCAGCGCCTCCGCCCTCGTGACCACCTCGATGCCGTGCCGCTCCGCGTTCGGCAGCTGCACGCGATGCGTACCCTGCTTCGCCGCGTTGGGACAGCCGAGATTGCACAGGCTCGAGCCCAGACACCCCTTCAGGTTGAGCGGGAACTGCTCGCAGTGATAGCCCGCGACACGGGCACCTTCGCGGAACAGGCGGTTGTTGTCATTGAGCAGATCCTCCGCTACCAGATGCACGCTGTTCTGCTCCATGAAATTGCGCGATCGGCGGGCGAGATCGGCCGCATCGAGGCCGGGCACGTTCCACCGGCGGATGACGCGCTCCGGCGCAATCAGCGAAGTGCCCGTGTAGACGACGGTCGATCCGCCGTAGGCGCGGCCGAACGCGAGCGTCATGGTGCCATCGGCCGTGAGGAATCCGCCCGCGTCCTCGTACAGCGACTCCGCCATGTCCAGCTCACGCCCGGTGAACTCGTCATCGCGCAGGCGCGGGCCCTGCTCGAGCACGAGCACCCGGCGGCCATCCCGGGCGAGCGGGATCAGCGCCTGCGCGGCCGTGCCGCCACCGGCGCCGGAGCCGATCACGACGATGTCGTAGTGCTTCTCGATCATGGTGGTGTCCTGCGCGCTGCCCAGCCGTGGGGGTGTGCACGGTAGCCGACCGCCTGCATCGCCTCGTCGCGCGTGTAGTAGCCCATCAGCACGAGCGTGCGCAGCCCCCAGATGCCGCGCCGCACGACCAGCACCGGCGACCGCTGGAGTGAATCGATGAAACGCTCACGCGCGGCAGCATCGAGCCGCGAGAACCCGCGCCCCCCACGGAACCGCGCGAGTGCTTCGATCGCGCGCAGCAGCAGTCCGAGCTGACGGCGCAGCTTCGCCGGCCGGTGTGCGAGTGCGCCCTCGATCGTGCGCTCGACCTCCGACCACCCGGCATCATCCAGCCGCTCTGCCTCCGGTACCACCGTGCACGCGAACGCGCGGAACGTCGCCCGATGCGGCGCGAGCACGGCCGGCTCCGCGATGGCGTCCATCAGTTGCCGCGCAGCTCTTCGGCGTCCGCGACGCGCTGCAGCGAGATCGCATACGCCGCCGTGCGCAGTGGAACGCTGCGCTCGCGCGCGAGCGTCACGACCTCGCGGTACGCCGCCACCATCTTCTTTTCCAGACCCGCGTACACCTGCTCGATGTCCCACCGCATCTGCTGCAGGTTCTGCGTCCACTCGAAGTAGGAGACCACGACACCGCCCGCGTTCGCCAGGAAGTCGGGCAGGATCGCAATGCCGCGCTCGTGCAGGATCTTGTCCGCGATCGGGGTCGTCGGCGCATTCGCGGCCTCGACCAGCATCCGGCACTGCAGGTCGGTCGCGTTGTCCTCCCTCGTGATCACGCTGCCCAGTGCGGCAGGCACCATGAAGTCGCACGGCACGCGCCACAGCTGCTCGTTCGTGATCGCGTCCGCACCCTTGTACCCGGCAACCGTGCGATGCTCGCGCGCCCACGCCAGCAGCGCGCCGATGTCGATGCCGTTCTCGTCGTGCACGCCGCCCTCGGCGTCCGTCACTGCCACTACCCGCACACCCTCGGCCGCCAGCGACGCCGCCAGATGACTGCCCACGTTGCCGAAGCCCTGGATCGCCGCACTCGCGCCCTGCCACGGCAGGCCGAAATCCCGCGCCGCCTCGCGCATCACGATCATCACGCCGCGGCCCGTGGCTTCCTCGCGGCCGAGCGAGCCACCGAGGCTCACCGGCTTCCCCGTGACGACTGCCGGCGAGTACCCCTTCTTCTGGCTGTACTCATCGAGCATCCACGCCATCGTCTGCGCGTTCGTACCCATGTCCGGTGCCGGAATGTCACGGTACGGCCCGAGCGCGATCGCGATCCGCTCCGTGAACTTGCGCGTCAGCCGCTCGAGCTCGCGCTTCGACATGCCGCGCGCATCCACACCCACCCCGCCCTTCGCACCGCCGAACGGCAGGTCGAGCAGCGCCGTCTTCCAGGTCATCAGCGTCGCGAGACCGCGCACCTCGTGCAGATCGACCGTGGGGTGGTACCGCACGCCGCCCTTCGTCGGACCGCGCGCACCGTTGTGCTGCACGCGATGGCCGACGAACACCTCGACATCACCGTTGTCCATCAGCACCGGCACCTGCACCGTGACTTCACGGAACGGCGTGCACAGCCGACGCCGCATCGACGACGGCAGACCGAGCAGGTTCGCGGCCGCATCGAACTGGTTCGTAGTGATCTGCTCCGCCATCGGCATGGCTGGTGCGCTCACGAACGCCTCCGTTCAGGTATCGGGAATGCAGCAAGATAACGTGCCCGCACGCGGGTGCGGGCATTGCCCTACGGCGCACCGGCGTGGCGGATGTCGACGACGAGCCGGTTCGGTGATGACAGCTCCAGCACGCGATAACGTTCCGGCGAGGCGACACCGGCGACCCACACGACCATCGCCTCGAAGTCGCAGGTCGATCTCAGCTCGAGCACGCTCGGCAGGCGCGGCTCCCGTGCACGCTCGCGGACGGTCGGCTCGCCCGCTTCCGTGTGTGCGTTCGCCGGCTGCACCGTGATCGACAGCCATGCGCCGCCCGCCAGCTCCACCGCCTCGCCCGAGCCGCACTCGCGTACCGGCCGGTCGATGTAGGCGACGTGCCACGACGGCACGGAGTCGGTGCCGAAGTCGAGCACGATGCGATCGTATCCGTCCTGTCGCGCGACACGGACGTCCCGGAGCAGTGCGGCGCCCGCGTACGGCCGGTCGACGCGGCTCTCGCCCGCAGTCCACTCCGGATCAGCGGCCGCCGCCGGATCCGTGGCGGGCTCCGGCGGCGCAACCGACGTATCCGTCGCCGTTCTGGCGGTGTCCGGCGCACCGTCGGGACGCACGCGCTCGCCTTCCGTACCGCATCCCGCGGCCGCGAACAGGATGAGCACGGGAACCCCGAAGCCGACTCGTGGCGTTCGGAGCGTGTCCAGCCCCGCTTCCAGCATTCGGATGAACGATATGGCTCCAGGCATTCGCACGCTCACGATCTCCGCGTTGCTCGCACTCGGTGTCGCGCCCGCGGGCGCTCAGTCCGTGCTCGACCGCTCACCCAATGTGTCGGACGGGTGGATCGGCGCACGGAACAGCCTCTACTTCAACTTCCTGCACCGCTTCAATCATAGCGGCGCGCCGCAGCGGCAGATCACGAACCGACCCACGTTCGTGCTGGCGTGGCGCACTCCGCTGCCGCTGCTGATCGGCACGCGCTACGGCACGCGCTCCGATGTCGTGGCGCGCGTGCCGAACGAGTGGGAGCTGTTCGCGCGCTATGGCCCGCTGCGGCAGGACGGAGGCGCACCGATCGATGCCGCGCTCCAGGCCGCATGGAACGAGGCGGCCCGCAGCGTGGATGGTGAGGTCACGCTCGCGCGCCGGCAAGGCCCGCTCCGCCTGATCGCCGCTGCACGCATGCTCGGGTCCGCATTCGACACCGGCGAGACCCGCTTCGCGCTCGCCGGCGGCGCAACGCTCCGTCTCACGCGCTGGATCGCGCTCGCCGGCGACTACGCACGGCTCGTCGACCTCGACGATGCCGAGGAGGCCGCCTGGGGCGCGGGCGTCCAGATCGCACTGCCCTACACGCCCCACTCGCTCTCGCTCCAGGCGACGAACACGAATACCGCGACGATTCACGGCGCGAGCCGCGGCGCCGATCAGGTCCGCTGGGGCTTCGAGTTCACAGTGCCGATCTCGCTCGGCCGCTGGTTCGGCAGCCGCGTCGCCGCCGCGCCCGCCAGCGAACGGGGCGGCGCGCCGCCTGCCGCGAGTGACGCCGCGCCCGCCGATGTCCGCATCACCATGCGCAACCTCGCCTACATGCCCGCGCGCATCGAGGTCGATGCCGGCACGACCATCGAATGGCGCAACGAGGATCAGGTCGACCACACCGTCACCGCCGTCGACGGAAGCTGGGACTCCGGCACGATCCGGCCCGGCGGAGCATGGCGACGGACGTTCGATTCGACCGGAACCTTCGACTACTTCTGCACACCGCACCCGTTCATGAAGGCGATCATCGTCGTGAGGCCCGCATCATGACCCGCAACCGATCTCTGGCCGCGCTGCTCGCGTGCGCACTCGCCGCACTGCCCGCGCTCTCCTGCTACTCCGATCGCTCGACGATCGTCGACCTCGACGGCGAGGGCTGCGAGGTGCCAGGCAGCGCGATCGGGCCGGATCGCGCCATCGTCTTCATCCGCGACTTCGCCTTCTTCCCCGACACGCTCCGCATCGCGGCCGGGACGCGCGTGACATGGGTCAACTGCGAGGACGCGGGCATCGAGCCGCACACCAGCACGGCCGACGCCGGCACCTGGGACTCCGGCCTGATCGCGCCCGGCGAGGCGTACTCACGGACGTTTACCGCCGCCGGCTCGAACGGCTACTTCTGCGAGCCGCACCCGTTCATGCGGGGCGCCATCCTCGTGCAGTAGGCCAGCTTGGCCCGCCGCTTGCACTTCCAGCCGCGGGCCGCCGGAAATCGGCGGCACGAAACCACGGAGGAGTGCAATGAAGACAAGGCTGTTTGGTGCCCTTCTGGCGCCGATCCTCGC
>DASUSS010000055.1:0-48161 GCA_036374995.1 Longimicrobiales bacterium
GTCGAGAACGTCTTGCCCTGTGCATCGGTCATGAGCGACACGGTACCGCCGCCGCCGAGCGACTCGTGCAGCAGGAAATTGAGCGCGTTCAGGTTCGGCAGCTCGAACCGCTCCACCTTCCCTTTTACGAGATCGCCGAAGTGGCTCCTGACGCGGTCCACCGTGAGCGTCTCCCGCAGGAACGGGTAGAACTCGGGGCGCAGCGCGATCACGCCGACGTTGACCGTGTCGCCCTTGTCGCCGGAGCGGCCGTGCGCGATGCGGTGCAATGAAACCTCCATGTCAGGCCTCCCGCACTTCGACGCGCAGGTGCGGCTCGATCTGCGTGCGATCGATCAGTGCCGGCCAGTACGCGACGATGTCCTGCACGCGCGGCCGGCCGCCGGCGAAGCCGGTCACACTCGGCGGCCCCGTCAGGATCAGTGGCGCGATCTCGCGTGTGAACGCCTCGACCGGCGCCTTCGCGGGCGCGCGTACGGCCACGCGCAGCTCGACCTCGGGGAGATCCGGCGGCGGCTCGCCCGCGAGGTGCCCGTGCGTGGAGCTCCAGCCGACCAGCTCCGTGCGGATCTCGTCGAACTCCATGCCCATGCGCTCGAGCCGCTCCCGCAGCACCCGATCGGCCATGCGAGCCTTCTCCGCGGCGTCCGGCCACGCGTACACGAGAGTACCTACGGCCTTGTACCCCGCGCTGTACGAGATCGAGACCTTCAGCATGTCGGTCGGCTTCGATCCCTTCACGCCGTGCACGCGCACGCGATTCGGCCCGGCATCCTCGAGGTGGATCGTCGTGAAATCCGCGACGACATCCGGCGTGATGTACGTGCGCGGGTCACCCATCTCGTACAGGATCTGCTCCGCCACGACCGCGCGGCTCACGAGGCCGCCCGTGCCCTCGTGCTTCGTCACGACGAACGTACCATCCGCGTACGCCTCGATGATCGGGTAGCCGACATCGCTCAGGTCCTTGATCTCGCGCCAGGCGACGAGCGAGTTGCCGCCACTCGCCTGCGCGCCGCACTCGTTGATGTGTCCCGCGACGACACCCGACGCGATGCGGTCGTAGTCGTCAGGCGACCACCCGAACGCGTGCATCATCGGCGCGTACGTGAGTGCGGTATCGGTGGAGCGGCCGGTGATCACGACGTGCGCGCCCTGCCGCAACGCTTCGACTATGGGCCGCGCACCGATGTACGCGTTTGCGCTCTGGATCCGGTCGAGCACATCCGTGAGCGGCGCCCCGGTGTCCATGTTGCGGAGCTCGTGGCCGGCCTCGATCAGCGCGTCCAGGCGGTCCATGATGTCGTCGCCCGAGACGAGCGCCACCTTTGCCCTGCCGGTGAGGCCGGTCCGGCGTGCCTCCTCGAGCACCGCGTTCGCGCAGGCATCGGTGTTGACACCGCCGGCATTCGCGACGACCCGGATGTCCTTCTCGACGCAGTCCGGCAGGATCTCGCCCATGAGCGGCACGAAATCGCGCGCGTATCCCTGCGACGGATCGCGGGAGCGCTGCTTCTGGAGGATGCTCATCGTGACTTCGGCGAGGTAGTCGAGCATCAGGTAGTCGACCTGGCCGCGGCGCACCTGCTCGACCGGCGCCTGGAGGCGGTCGCCCCAGAAGCCCTGGCCGGATGCGATGCGGATCGATTCGGGTTTCCTCATGAGCTCGCGATGCGCGGATCGAGACCGCCGAACGGACCGACGTGTGCGCCCGGATTGTGCAGTGCCGTCCAGAGTGCAGCGGCAATCGTCGCGCGCGTATCCTCCGGTGCGACGATCGCGTCGACAAAGCCGCGCGCCGCGGCGTAGCGCGCATCCAGCTGATGCTCGTAGTCCGCGCGGACGGCGTCGATCTTCGTCTGGAGCGCCTCGTCCGGCTGCATGCGCTTCTGCTTCAGCTCATCGAGCTGCGGCCCGAACAGCGCCATCACGGCACTGTCGCCCTCCATCACACCCATGCGGCCGGTCGGCCAGGTGAAGATGAAGTCGGGATCGAAGCCCTGCCCTGCCATGGCGTAGTAGCCGGCACCCGAGGCGTGATTGATCGTGAGCACGACCTTCGGTACGGTCGCGGTCGCCATCGCCTCGACGAAACGAGCACCCGCGCGGATGATGCCGGAGTGCTCCGCATCCGTGCCAACCATGAAGCCGCTCACGTCCTGGACGAACAGCAGCGGCGTACGATGCCGGTTCATGGTCTCGATGAAGAACGCCGCCTTCTCGGCGCTGTCCGTGTAGATGATACCGCCGAACTTCGGTGCACCACCGGCAGGATCCTTGATCATGCCGCGCGCGTTCGCGAGCACGCCGACGGGCAGACCGGAGATGCGCGCGGTCGCGCAGATCAGCTCCGGCGCGTGATCCCTCTGGAACTCATCGATGCTGCCGTCGTCGAGCAGCGTCTCGAGCAGAGCATGCATGTCGTACGGCTGCCGATGATTGTCGGGGATGAGCTCGTAGAGCGCGTCGGCGGCCCGATCATCCGCCGGCGTGCGGTCGAGCGCGTAGCCGGCGGGCGGCGTGTAGGGCAGCTCGGAGATCAGCTCGCGGATCCGGTCGACGCACGCGCGGTCGTCGGGCATGCGGTAGTGCGCGACGCCGGAGATCGCGTTGTGAGTCCATGCGCCGCCGAGCTCTTCACCCTCGACGGTCTGACCGGTTGCACCCTTTACCAGATTCGGGCCGCCGAGACCCATGAAGCTGGTTCCCTCCACCATCAGGATGACATCGGAGAGCGCAGGCAGGTAGGCACCGCCGGCGATGCACGGTCCCATTACCGCCGCGAGCTGCGGCACGGCCAGGTACCGCCGCATGATCGAGTTGTAGTAGAAGATTCGACTCGCGCCGTACTGACCGGGAAAGACGCCACCCTGATACGGCAGGTTCACGCCGGCGGAGTCGACGAGGTAGACGATCGGCACGCGGCAGCGCATCGCGATCTCCTGCGCGCGCAGCATCTTCGTGATCGTCTCCGGCCACCATGACCCCGCCTTCACGGTCGCGTCGTTGGCTACGACGACGACGGGACGCTCGTGCACCCAGCCGATCCCGGTGACGACACCCGCGGCCGGCGCCTGGCCCTCGTAGCGGTCGTGCGCAACGAGCAGCCCGATCTCGAACAGCTCGGTATCCGGGTCCAGGAGCAGCGCGATTCGTTCACGCGCCGTCAGCTTGCCCTGTCCGTGCTGCCGGGCGGTCCGGTCCGCGCCGCCACCCTCGCGGAGCCGCTCCTCCAGCGCGCGGACCTCACCGGTCAACGCCCGCAGGCGAGTGCCGACCGCGGCCTGCGGCTGTGTGCTCACGAGCCCTTGCCGGCTCCCTGCGCGCGTTCCGCAAAATGGGCACGCACGAAATCGATCGGAGCACTCGTCGGCGTGCCGGGGCCGAACAGCTTGCCCACTCCCTGCGCCTCCAGCGTGGCGATGTCCTCCTCCGGCATGATTCCGCCGCCGATCACGAGGACATCGTCGAGACCCTCCTGCCTGAGCAGCTCCAGCACGCGCGGAAACAGCGTCATGTGCGCGCCGGAAAGCACCGAGAGCGCAACGACGTCGACATCCTCCTGGATCGCTGCATTCGCGATCATCTCCGGCGTCTGATGCAGCCCGGTGTAGATCACCTCGAAGCCGGCGTCGCGGAACGCGCTCGCAATCACCTTCGCACCGCGGTCATGGCCATCCAGCCCGGGTTTCGCCACCAGCACGCGGATCCTGTCATTGCTCATGCGGTATGTCCTCCCGGGGGCGAATGTTACGGCTGCCGCGCAACCGGCGCAACGAACGCCGGTGCCTCGCATGGCTGACGGTTCAGGACCGGGGAATGCTCGATCGGGTCAACGCTGAATTCTGGTGCCGCGTCCGCACGATCGGGCGACGGCGATGAGGCTGTCGGCTCGGTGATGGAACGGCGTACCGTCCCAGTCGCCGAAGTACTCGATCGCGGCAAAGCCGGCCGCGCGGAGGAGGGCGTCGATCTCGGTGGCAGTGCGAAGCCTCAGCGCGTGAGCCTTCCGCCCCTGCTCGGCGCCGCGGCGCCAGACGAGCCGCTCGTGGCTCACGCCGCTGAGCGGGTCGAAGCGGCGGCGCACCCGGACCTCCGTGCCGTCCGGCAGCGTCCAGTGGTCACGCTCCGCAAAATGGGCGACGACGTCGTCGCGATGCATGGTCTCGAGGAGCAGCGCGCCCTCCGGAGTCAGCACGCGGCGGGCCTCGCGTAGCGCGGCGATGTCGTCGGCATCATCGAGGAAGAGTCCGAGGCTCGTGTAGACGTTGAGTACGGCATCGAAGGAGCGGTCGGGGAACGGCAGGAATCTGATGTCGGCGGCCGCATAGACGGCGGCAGCCGCGCCGTCGAGGCGCTCCGGGCGAAGCCCGGCCCCGGCGTCGGTACGCGCCACGCGTCGCAGGAGCTCGTGCGAGAGGTCCGCGCCGACCGCCTCGAGTCCGGCCGCAGCGAGCAGCTCGGTGTGACGTCCCCAGCCGCAGGGCGCGTCGAGCAGGCGTGCGCCGACCGGGAGGCCGAGCAGCTCGCGGATGCCGGCGACCTCGCGGCGGCTGCGCTGCTCCGGGAACAGCGGATCGTGCATCTCGAAGTAGCGGTCGTCGAAGTACGTCCGCCACCACGGCGAGTCGCTCATTCCCAGTCCTCGCCCCCGTCATCCGCGGCAGCGGGCGGCGGCGCGAGGAACACCGCGAGCCGCGCGACGCGCCGGCCGTCCATCTCCAGAACGCGCAGCGTGCCGCCGCGGATCGTGACCTCATCGCCGACGCGTGCGACGCGACCGAGCCGGCCGAGCACGAAGCCGCCGACCGTAGTGTAATCCTCGTCGGGGAGCCGCAGGCCGTAGAGCTCGTTCAGCCCGGAGATCGCGAAGCCGCCGCTGATGAGCAGCTCGCCGTTCGCGCCGTGCGTGACCTCCGCGGGAACCTCGTCCAGCTCGTCGGCGATCTCGCCGACGATCTCCTCCACGACGTCTTCGATCGTCACGATACCGGCCGTGCCGCCGAACTCATCGACGACGATCGCGAGATGCGCCCGCTCGCGCCGCATCTCGCGCAGCAGCGCCTCGACCGGCTTCGTGTCCGGCACGAACAGTCCCGGCCTCATGATCTCCCGCAGATCGGTGGTTCCCAGCGTCTGCGCGCGCCACACGTCACGGGCGAGGATGACGCCGACGATGCGGTCGATGGTTTCCTCGAAGACCGGGTAGCGTGAGTGACCCTGCTCCAGGATAAAGGCCGCAGTCTCGGTGATCGGACGGCCGACCGGCACGCCGATCACCGCCGTGCGCGGCGTCATGACCTCCGCAGCCGTTGTATCCGAGAGGCCGAACACGCCACGGATCATCTCGACCGGATCCTCGCGCAGCAGGCCGTGCTCGTACGTCTGCGTGAGCAGCATCTCCAGCTCCTCCGGCCGGTGGACACGCTCCGCCTCCCGCGGCGAGCGCAGCCCGAAGATACGCAGCAGCAGATTCGCGGCGCCGTTCAGGAATGCGATGAACGGCGTGAGCACGCGCGAGAACAGGATGAGCGGTCCGGCAGTCCACATCGAGACGGACTCCGGAAAGAGCAGTGCGAGCGACTTCGGCGCGAGCTCGCCGAGCACGATGTGCAGCACGGTGATGAACAGGAATGCGATGACGGTCGCGACCACGTGCGACGCGATGACGTCGAACGGCGGCGGCAGGCCATCGAAGACGGTGACGATGATGGCCGCGATGGTGGACTCGCCGACCCAGCCGAGCGCGAGCGAGGCGAGCGTGATGCCGAGCTGCGTGCCGGAGATGTAGTGGTCGAGCCGGTGGATCGCCGCCTCGGCCATGCGGGCGCGCCGGTTGCCGGTGCGGGCGAGCGCCTCGATGCGCGTCCGCCGTGCGCCGACGAGCGCGAACTCGGCCGCGACGAAGAAGCCGTTCGCGGCGACCAGCAGGAAGGCGACGCCGAGTCGCAGGAAGATGGCACCGATGCCGAGCGTCGGCTGCGCCGCATCGGCCGCTTCAGCGAGCAACGGCATCCACGTCCTGCCGGGCGTCAACGGACTTCAAGCGCGGAGGGCGCGGAGGCCAGCGAGGTGCGGGAGAAGCATGGGTCATTCATCGGGACCCCCACTCTCCCGGATCTCGTAGTCCTCCGCGCCCTCCGCGCTTGAATCCGTTGTACGATGACCCGGCCGGCTCTGTACAGGACACCCGCCTCAGAAGAAGATCGGCTCGCGGTATGCTCCGTAGACTTCCTCGAGCGCGTGCCGGATCTCGTACAGCGTGCAGTAGGCACGAACGCAGTCGAGCATCGGCTCGATCACGTTGTCACCGGCGGCACCCGCGGCGCTGAGTCGCTCGAGAGACTGCCGGACGCGCGCATCATCCCGCCCGTGCCTGAGCTCGGCCAGTCGCTCGCGCTGGCGCTGCTCGGGCACCTCTCCGATCCGGAGAATGTCGATGTCCGAGTCGTCGCCGCCCTCGGTGAACGCGTTCACGCCCACCACTACGCGCTCGCCGGTCTCCAGCTCCCGCTGATGCCGCTCCGCGGCGAGCGCGATCTCGCGCTGGAAGTAGCCCATCTCGATGCCGCGCACGACGCCGCCGAGTCGCTCGATCTCGTCGAAGATCTCCTCCGCCTCGCGCTCGAGCCGGTCCGTCGTCGCCTCCACGAAATACGATCCGGCGAGCGGATCGATCGTGTTCGCCACACCCGTCTCCCAGGCGAGGATCTGCTGCGTGCGGAGCGCGATCCGGACGGCCTTCTCCGTCGGCAGCGCGAGCGTCTCGTCCATCGAGTTCGTGTGCAGCGACTGCGTGCCGCCGAGCACGGCCGCAAGCGCCTGGTAGGCGACGCGCACAATGTTGTTCTCCGGCTGCTGCGCGACCAGCGACACGCCCGCGGTCTGCGCATGCGTCCGCAGCCGCCAGGACTGCTCCCGCTTCGCACCGTACACATCGCGCATCCGTTTCGCCCAGATGCGGCGCGCAGCACGGAACTTCGCGACCTCCTCGAAGAAGTCGTTGTGCACGTCGAAGAAGAAGGAGAGGCGGGGCGCGAAGTCGTCGACGTCGAGACCGCGCGCGATACCACGCTCCACGTACTCGAACCCGTTGCGCAGCGTGAACGCCAGCTCCTGGGCGGCGGTGGCACCGGCCTCGCGGATGTGGTATCCGCTGATCGAGATCGGATTGTATTTCGGGGCGTGCTTCGACGCCCATTCGAACATGTCGACGATCAGCTTCAGGGCGGGCTCCGCGGGATAGATCCACGCGTGCTGCGCCATGTATTCCTTCAGGATGTCGTTCTGAACCGTACCGCGCAGGTGCTCCGGCGACACGCCCTGTTTCTCGGCCGCAATCACGTAGAAGCAGAACATGATGATGGCCGGACCGTTGATCGTCATGGAGACGGACACGTCCTGGAGCGGGATGCCGTCGAACAGCGTCTCCATGTCGGCGAGCGAGCTGATCGCCACACCGCACTTGCCCACCTCGCCGAGAGAGCGGGGGTGATCGGAGTCGTAGCCCATCAGCGTCGGGAAGTCGAATGCGACGCTCAGGCCGGTCTGGCCGTGCTCGAGCAGGTACTTGTACCGGCGGTTCGTCTGCTCGGCCGTACCGAATCCGGCGAACTGCCGCATCGTCCAGAGTCGCGTCCGGTACATCGACGTGTACGGCCCCCGCGTGAACGGGAACTCGCCCGGCAGGCCGAGCTGCTCCATGTAGTCCCAGGCGGGCAGGTCCGTCGGCGTGTACAACGGCTCGATGGGTACGCCGGAGATGGTCGTGAACGCCGCCTCGCGCGACGGCTGCCGGCCGAACGCGGCCTCCCAGGTCGCGAGGCGCGCGCGCAGCTCCGCCAGCTCCCGCTCCTGTGCCTCGATCCGCTCGAGCAGCTCCGGATTGCTGATCCGCTCGCCGGCCTCCGATTTCGTCACGCCCATCTGTTTCCTTCCCCGGTTCCGGTCGCTACCCGGAAGATAATGGCAGGGAAACGGAAAGTGAAAGTGAAAGCCGGGCTCATCCGCGCAGGATCAGGGCCGCAACGTCATAGGGGGTGATGCGGCCGGCCTCGAGATCGGGCAGTGCGCGGTGCAGCGCCTCGGCGCCGCCGCGCTCGATCCAGACGGAGCGCTGGACGCTGCGGGCGACTTCCTCCCGGACGCGCTCGGCGAGGCGCTGGCGCCGCCGGCGGGAGAGTTCCCCGCTCTCCAGCAGCCAGCCGCGGTGTCTTTCGAGTGTCTCGGCCAGCTCGATGACTCCCGCGCCGGTTTCCGCGGTCGTCTTCAGCACCGGGATCTCCCAGGCCGGGGCAGCCGCCTCTCCGGCCACGGCCTCCTGCCCGGCCGCAGCGGCGGGCGCCGCCGCACCGCGCGGTCTGACCCGCTTCATGTCGACGCCGTGATGCGCCGGCACATTGCGCAGTGCCTGTCCGGAGCGGAAGTGCAGCATCATCGAGATCTCGCGGGCGACGCGGTCCGCGCCCGGCCGATCCGACTTGTTGATGACGAACAGGTCGGCCGCCTCCATCAGGCCGGCCTTCATCGCCTGGATGCCGTCGCCGGACTCCGGCACGAGCACGACGACGGTGGAATCCGCGGCCGCGGCAATGTCGAGCTCCGACTGACCGACGCCGACGGTCTCGACGATGATCCGATCGAAGCCGAACGCGTCCATCACGTCGGCGATCTCCTTCGTGGCGAGCGCGAGCCCGCCGAGCGAGCCGCGCGTGGCCATCGAGCGGATGAAGACGCCGTCGTCCATCGAGATCTCGTTCATCCGGATCCGATCGCCGAGCAGCGCTCCGCCCGTGAACGGCGAGGTGGGGTCCACGGCGATGACGCCGACCGTCTCGCCGCGGTCGCGGTAATGCGCGATGAGCGCCGCGGTGAGCGTCGACTTCCCGGCACCGGGCGGCCCCGTGATCCCGATCCGGTGCGCGCGGCCGATGCGCGGGTAGATCGCGTTCAGCAGCTCCGTGAACCCGGCGCGCTGGTTCTCGACAATGCTGATCGCTCTCGCGAGCGCCGGTCTGCGGCGGGCGTCGAACTCCTTCAGGAGCGTGTCGGTCGACATGCGCAGGAAGGTGTGTGAGGCAGGGGCAGGTGTCAAACGGCAGCTCTACGTCACAGAGGCACAGAGGCACGGAGTTTTGGCATCCGGCACGACATGCGATTCCGGTTTCCGCTGATCCTGCCGGTGTTGCTCCGTATGCAGGATCAAAACCGAGTCAATGACACGAGTGCATTCGCCGGAACCCGACCAGACCTCTGTGCCTCCGTGCCTCTGTGACGCAGAGAGCCTACCTCCACCCGCCCTGCCTGCGTCCCAGTCCCCGGGCGTGTCGCAGCGGGTTCTCCAGCAGGTGGGTGGGCAGGAACAGCACGACGAGGAACATCACGAGTGCGATGATGAGGCCGGCGGCGAGCAGCCACAGGTTGCGCAGCTCGAGGAACGTGATTGCAGTGATCAGCGCGATGGTGAGCGCGAAGATGCTGAGCATGATGCGCCGGACCTGGAGCGCGGCGAAGCGCTCGGCCTGGAGCAGGTCGCGGGGGTGGATGCGGACGCGGAACTCCTCGCGCTCGGCGCGCGTGATGAGCTGCCGCACGGCGACGATGCCGGCGCGGGCGTCGTCGACGAAGGACCGGGCGACGTCCTTCGGCTCGCGCGCAATCGCCTGGAGCAGCGTGCCGCGCATGCGCTGGATGACGGGACGTACCGCATCGAGTCCGTTGAACGCAGGGTCGTACCGGAATCCGATGCCCTCGAGGAGAGCCGCGGCGCGGAAGAAGTAGACGAGCTCGCGCGGCAGGATGAGCGGCCACGTGTAGAACGTATCCATGATGTCGCGGATGATCTCCTGCACGTGGTGTACGCCCAGCTCGCGGACGCGGGCGACGGCCGCGAGGATCTCGCCGGCGGCGTCCCGAATCTCGGCGCGGGAGATCGAGGGATCGATCATGCCGAGCTCGTACATCCCGCTGATCATCGCATCGATGTCATCGCGCGCCGTGGCGAGCGCGATGCGCAGGATCCGCTCGCGGGTGGAGCGCGTGAGCTGGAAGGCCATGCCCCAGTCCAGCAGCACGATCGTACCATCCTGCTGCACCAGGATGTTGCCGGGATGGGGATCGGCATGAACGAAGCCCTCGACGAGCAGCATGCGGATGTAGATCTCGGCGAGCGTGTGCATCAGGGACTGGAAGTCGAGGTCGCCGGCGGCGAACCGGTGCGCGAGCCGGTCGACCTTGTCGCCGTCGACCCACTCCATCACGAGGACTCGCCGACGCGTGTAGCTGTCGTGGATCCGCGGCACGCGGACGCGTGCGTCATCGCGGAACTGTGCGCGGAACTGCTCCGCGTGCCGCGCCTCCTCCCGGAAATCCATCTCCTCGCGGACACGCACGCTGAACTCACGCACCACGTTCGTCACGGCGCGGATGTGGTGGTTCGGGAAGAGCACGTTGAGGAGCAGCAGCACCCGGAAAGAGATGTCGAGGTCGAGCGCGACGAGCTGCTCGACGCCCGGGCGCAGCACCTTGATCGCGACGGTATCCCCGCCGAGCCGCGCGCGGTGGACCTGGCCCAGACTCGCTGCGGCGACCGGCTGCGCTTCGAGCTCCGCGAACACCTCGCCCGCCGGCCGGCCCAGCTCCGTTTCGATGACGCGGCAGATCTCGTCGAACGGATCGGGCGGAACCTGGTCCTGCAGTCGGCTGATGCTGCCGAGGTACGGCTCCGGCAGGATGTCGGCGCGAGCGCTGAACACCTGCGCGAGCTTGATGAACGTCGGACCGAGCCGCGCAATGGTGGCGGTGAGTCGCTCCGCGCGGCCGCGATGCTGCTCGACCGTGCGTCGCGCCGGACCGCCGAACAGCAGGAAGCGGCGGCGGTCGCGCAGGAACGCGAGGACGAACGGGAGGAGGCGCCCGATGATGGTGAACCCGCGGCGCCAGCGGCTCATGAGCCGCCCGTGCCACCGGGCCGGAGTGCCGGCGTGGCCGGCACACCGGCCGGAGCAGCCGGCGTCCGCTCGGGTGCAACCGCGCCCGCCGAAAGGATGAACGTGAACGCCTCATCCACGGTCATGGCGACTTCACGGATCAGCTCACGCCGCACGATGATGAGGAACCCCGTCGTGGGGTTCGGCGTGGTCGGCACGAACACGCTGACGGCCTCGGGCACGTGCTCCCGTACTGCGCGCGGCGCCACGGCGGAGAGGAATCCGATCGCCCACCGTCCGGGCGACGGATACTCGACCATCACGACCGTCGTGAACGGCCGCGCCTCCTCGCCGAAGACCGTGCGCACGATGCGATTCGCGGCGGTGTAGATGCGGCGTGTGAGCGGGATCCTCTCGAGCGTCGCATGCCACCACGCGACGACGCGCGAGCCGATCGCACGCTGCGCGACGAAGCCGATGCCGACGAGGAGCAGGAACAGCACCAGCAGGCCCAGGCCGGGAATGACGAACGTGTCCCTGCCCAGCAGTCCGCCCAGCGCCGGATAGAGGAACCGGCCGAGCAGCCCGTCGAGCAGCTGGAAGATCCACCACAGGACGAACAGCGTGGCCGTGACGGGCGCGATGACGATCAGCCCGGCGATCAGGTGCCGGCGAACGGATGTGCGACGGCTCATGCAATCACCCGCGCCACGATGGCCTCCTGCACACGCCACATGTCCGAGTCCAGCCGGTCACCGCCGTCCGGATGGTCGTATCCGAGTACGTGGAGCACGCCGTGAACGGCGAGCCGTGCGAGCTCTTCGCTCGCAGCGACATCGTGCGCCGCCGCCTGGCGTACGGCCTGATCATACCCGATGTAGATGTCACCCACCGGGTCCTCGCCGTCCTCGTACAGCGGGAACGAGATGACGTCGGTGGGACCGCCATGCGACAGGAACTCCGCGTTCATGGCCGCAATCTCGGCATCGTCGAGCAACGTGATCGAGATCTCGGCACTGCGCGCCCGCTCGTGACGCAGTGCGGCGCGCGCGGCGCGCTCGATGAGCCTGCGTGCGGCCGCATCCAGCGGGGTACCGCTGCGCTCTCCGAGAGCGGCACCGAGCTGGACACGGACGCTCGCCGGCATCAGCTGCCCGCGCCGCTCGTTCCTGATGGAGCCGGTGCCTGCGCTACCTCGCGAGTCGCCGGATAGTCGATGCGATGGTGATACATGCCGGTGAGGACGGAGGTGAACTGCTCCTTGATGAGCGTGACCTCGCGGAGCGTGAGCGGCGCGTCCTCGAGCTGGCCCTGACTGATCTTGGCGTCGACGATGCGATCGACCAGGGCGCGGATCCGCTCCGACGTCGGCTCCTGCAGCACCTTCATGGCCGACTCGACGGAGTCCGCCAGCATCAGAATGGCCGTCTCGCGGATCCGCGGCTTCGGGCCCTGGTACGCGAAATCGGCCGGATCGAGCTCCTCGTCGGGATTCGCCTGGCGCGCCTGGTCGTAGAAGAAGCCGATCGACTGCGTGCCGTGATGCTCAGGAATGAAGACCAGCACGGAGTCGGGCACCTTCGCCTGCTGCGCGAGCTTGATGCCTTCGGTCACATGAGCCCGCACGATCTGCGCAGAGCGGCGCGGATCGATCTGGTCGTGCGGGTTCCTGCCACGCGCCTGATTCTCGATGAAGTACTGTGGCGTCGCCATCTTGCCGACATCGTGATAGTAGGCGCCGACGCGGACGAGCAGCGCATTCGCGTCGATGGCACGTGCGGCGGCCTCGGCGAGGTTCGCGACATTGATGGAGTGCGCGTACGTGCCGGGTGCCTCGAGCGACAGGCGTTTGAGCAGTGGCCGGTTGAGGTCGGCCAGCTCGAGCAGCGTCTGGTCGGTCGTGATCTTCGTGAACGCCTCGAACAGCGGCAGGAACCCCATCGCGATGAGCGCACTCGCGACACCGTTCGCGGCACCCCACATGACGCAGGTCATCACCTCACCGGCCTCGCGCGAGCTCAGCAGTCCCAGGCCGATGCAGGCGAGCGTGTAGACGGCGGCGATGACGCCACCGAGCACCAGTCCCTGGGAGCGACGTCGCACGACGCGCACGCTGAGCGACGCCGCGCTGCCGCCGAGCAGGAGCAGCACGCGCGAGCTCATCGTGAGGAACGGGTCCTGGATCGAGAGCAGGGCCGCGAGCACCAGCGAGAGATTGAGTGCCATGCGGCCGTCCCACAGCGCGGCCACGACGAGCGCGGGGAACGCGATCGGCACCAGCTCGTTCGGCGCACCCGTCCGGCCGATCGTCGCCGCGGCACCGGCGAGGATCGCGATCAGGAGCGCGATCACGAGCACGTGTCGCACGTTCTCGTATACCGCAGGACGGTAGAAGTAGAGCAGGAATCCGAAGACGGAGAGGATCAGCAGATTGAGCAGGAACTTGCCGGCCTGCTCGCCGTAGCGCGGCAGACCCTCGCCGAGAGAGCCGGTCGCCTGGAGGTGCTGGCGGTAGGCGGCGAGGCGCTCGAGCTCGCGCTCGCGGATGGGCTCGTGCGCTGCGATGACGCGCTCGCCTGCGAGCACCTCCGACTTGATGGCGGGCACGGCCAGGCGTGCCTGCTCGCGGGCGAGTGCAGTCGCCTCCGCGTCCAGCTTGATGCTGCCCTCGATGAACAGGATCACGGCCAGCCGCTGGAACTCGGCGAGACCGGCGGGTGAGCGCGGGGGCAGATAATCGGAGGCGCGGGTGTAGAGCCAGTTCTGCGTCCTCACCGAATCGCGCGAGAGCAGACGCTCGCTGCCCCCGCTGACGACGCGCCACTGCGGTGCCGGCGCGTCCTCGAAATCGCTGCTGGTCACGATGCCCTGCGGCAGCTCGCGACGGATCGCGGTCTCCAGCGACTGCTGGAGCATGGCCCGGTTCCGCGGCTCGACCAGCAGATCGACGGCGTCCTCGTTGATCGGGAAGCCGTAGGCGGACAGAAGTGCCCGCACATTCTCGCGCCGCTCCGCGTCCGTGTCGCCGATCGCTGCCGCACTGTCCACATGGCCGATGAAGCGGCGCACGCGCGCCAGCATGGTGTCGACCGCCGAGGGATCGTACCGGAAGATGGGTGCGACCGACTCCGCCGCCTCCTCGCGCTCCTGCGCGAGCTGACCCTCCGACTTCGGGATCACGAACCGCTCGGTGGCGATGATGTCTTCCGTCGGGACCGCCCCCTCCTCGTACTGCGGAAAGTCCGGTACGGGAGCGACGGGGAAGATGAAGTGCATGAGGACGACGAGGCCGAGCAGCAGCGCGGCGCGGAAGCCGTGGTGGAGAACGGCGTCGGGCCACACGTGTTCCGGGTGGGCGCGGAGGGCGCGCAGGAAGCTGCTCAGGTCGGCCACGTCAGATCTCCTGACGTTCGTCGTCGACCGTCGCGTACGCCTTGATGATGTCCTTCACGAGACGGTGACGCACGACGTCGACCTCGTTGAGGTAGACGAACTCGATGCCATCGATGCCGCGCAGGATGCGCTCGACCTGGAGCAACCCCGACTCATCGGCGCGCGGCAGGTCGATCTGGGTCTTGTCGCCCGTGATGACGACCCGCGAGTTGAGGCCGAGACGGGTGAGGAACATCTTCATCTGTGCCATTGTCGCATTCTGGGCCTCGTCGAGGATGACGAACGCATCGGCGAGCGTGCGGCCGCGCATGTAGGCGAGCGGCGAGACCTCGATGGTGCGTGCCTCGAGCGCGCGCTTGACCCAGTCGGACGGCATGATGTCCTCGAGCGCATCGTAGAGCGGCCGGAGATAGGGGTCCACCTTCTCCTGGAGATCGCCGGGAAGAAAGCCGAGGTTCTCGCCTGCCTCGACGGCGGGCCGGGCGAGAATGATCCGCTTGACGCGGTTCTTGCGCAGCGCATCGACGGCGGCCGCCACGGCGAGATACGTCTTGCCGGTTCCGGCGGGGCCGATCGCGATCACGATGTCGTTCTGCACGATCGCGTCGAGATACTCGCGCTGGCCCTCCGATTTCGAGCCGATGAGCTTCTTGAGTCCGGCGAACAGCACCTGCTCCTCTTCGCGTGTCACGCCGTTGCGCCGGACCGGCCGCGTCGCGCGCGGTCGCTGCGTCTCGGACGCGAAGCTGCGACGGATGTCATCGGCGTCGAACGGCTGGCCGATGCGCGCCTGCTGGATCATGTGCTCCGCGACCGGCAGCGCGCGCTCGACATCGTTCACATCGCCGGACAGGATGAGATCGTCGCCCCGCAGGATGACGCGGCAGCCGGACAGTTTCGCCAGCTCCAGCAGGTGTGAGTCGTTGACGCCGCCGAGCAGGAGGTAATCGGCTCCCTCCGCCGCGAGACGGTGTTCGACAGTCGTGCTATCCACCAGTCACCCGTGCTCCTTCCGTGGCCATGGTGCGAATGTGCAGCTCCTTCAGGTCCTCGTCGTCCACCGGTGAGGGCGCGCCCTCGAAGAGCGCCCGCGCGGCGGTGGTCTTTGGGAACGCGATCACGTCCCGCAGACTCTGCGCCCCGATCAGCAGCATGACCAGGCGATCGAACCCGAAGGCGAAGCCGCCGTGCGGCGGGACGCCGTAGCGGAACGCCTCGAGCAGGAAGCCGAAGCGCCGCTCGGCCTCATCGGCGTCGATGCCGAGAGCGAGGAAGATGGCGCGCTGGAGCGCGGCGTCGTGGATCCGGATCGATCCGCTCGCCAGCTCGTTGCCGTTGTACACCGCGTCATACGCCCGCGATTTCAATCCGCTCGCGTACAGCTGCCACGCGGCCGCGCCGCGTGGCGGACCCCCGCGCGTCGCCTCCAGCAGTGCGGCCACGGCGTCCGGCTGCGGAGCCGTGAACGGGTGGTGTGCAGCGGCGAGCCGCTCGTTGTCCGCATCCCACTCGAATAGTGGGAAGTCCGTGATCCATACCCAGGCGTGAGCCGATGGATCGCGCAGGCCCTGCCGGTCGGCGATGTGCCGGCGCAGCGCATCGAGCGCGATCTCCGCGCCGCCGAGGACACGGCTCCGCTCGCCCGTGCCGGGCACGGCCGAGCGGAAATGGCCGGCCACGGCGACGAACAGATCGCCGACAGCGAGCCCCGTGGCGGCATGGAACGCGTCGCTGCGCGCACCCTCGAGTGCCTTCGCGAGCGGGCCGCTCACACCGTCGGCCGTGCGCTTCAGGTAGAGCGCACCGCCCGCCCCCGCGGCCCGCGCCACGCCGGCGAGCTCGTCCAGCTCCCGGCGCGAGAGCGCGGCGCCGCCCTGCGCGACAATACCCCGGACGCGCGCGCCGGATTCCACCGCCTCGTCCACCAGCCGGAAGCCGGAGCCGCGCACGACGTCGGTCACATCGATGAACGGCATGCCGAAGCGGAGGTCCGGCTTGTCGGTGCCGTAGCGCTCCAGCGCATCGGCATACGTCATTCGCGGGAACGGCAAGCGCAGCTCGATCTCCAGGATCTCACGCCAGAGCGCCGCAATCATGCGCTCGGACACCGCGAACACGTCGTCCTCGCCCACGAACGACATCTCGGCGTCGATCTGTGTGAACTCCGGCTGACGGTCCGCCCGGAGATCCTCATCGCGCAGGCAGCGCGCGATCTGGAAGTACCGGTCGTAGCCCGACACCATCAGCAGCTGCTTGTAGATCTGAGGCGACTGCGGCAACGCGTAGAATTCGCCCGGATGCACGCGACTCGGCACGAGATAGTCGCGCGCGCCCTCGGGCGTCCGCCGCGTGAGCATCGGCGTGTCGATCTCCCAGAAGCCCTCGCCGGTCAGATGGCGCCGCACCGCCTGGAACGCGCGGTGTCGTGCGCCCAGCGCCCGCTGTAGCTCCTCGCGTCGCAGGTCCAGATAGCGGTAGCGCAGCCGCAGGTCCTCCGCAGCGAGCTCGTCCGTCGCACCGCGGGCCACCTGGATCGGTGGGGTGGCCGACTCCGACAGCACCTCGAGCATCGAGACGTGGACCTCGACGTCCCCCGTCGGCATCTCCGGGTTCGCGTTCGAGCCCGGCCTCGGCTCCACCACGCCCTCCACCGCGATCACCGACTCTGAACCCAGCTGCCGCGCCGCCTCGAGGACTTTGGGCGGCGTCCACCCGGGACCGAACGAGAGCTGGACACGGCCGTCCCTGTCGCGCAGATCGACGAAGACGAGGCCGCCCAGGTCCCGCCGCCGATGAACCCATCCGGCGAGTCGTACGCGCGCGCCGGCGTCCGATCCCCGCAGGCTGCCGGCCGTCGTGGTCCGGTACGCCGTTGCTCTACTCGTCTGCATTCGCCTTCCGTGATCGTCGAGCCCGGTACCGGGCCAGGACCATTCCCGATGTTGCGCCGGCGCCGTCCGCGAACCAGTCCGCGACGTCGCCGGTCCGGCCGGTCAGAGCGCGCTGCCGCAGCTCGTCGGCCGCGCCGAGCAGGAGCGGCAGCAGCAGCGGCAGCAGCCAGGTCACACGGCGATCGACGGCGAACCACGCGCGGCCGAGCAGCCAGCCGAGCACGCCGTACATTCCGAGGTGGGCGACCTTGTCGAGGCCGACCCCCGAGGGCACCGCCGGCGTCGCCTCGAGTCCGCCGATGCCCCAGATGGCCACCGCCCAGAGTGCAGCGGGCAGGAACGGCATCAGTGCAGACCGCACGACGCCTGCCGTTGCCCGTGCGACCGAGCCGTGGAAGATGGCGGAGTGCGAGGGCGGCGACAAGCAAACGCGCGGCGCGCACTCGCGGCGCTCGGAGCCGCCGCGTAGCTTCCGGACATGGCGAAACTGAGTCCCACGGCGGTGGCGCGCCTGTCCGTGCTCAACGAGTTCCTCTCGCGCGTACAGCGCGTGCACGGCCTGGTCGAGCAGTACGCGACGAACAGGACGAATCCCGACCAGTACCTGATGCCCATGACGCGGGCGTTCTCGAAGCTCAAGCTCCAGTTCATGGGTGCCGGATTCGATTCCATGTCGCAGCTGTGCGGCTCGATGGAGATCGCATCGAAGCGCGGTCTGTCGTACATGCAGAAGGTGAGGATCCTTCGGGACGGCGTCGGCTCGCTGAAGTTCCAGCTGGAGCTGGAGCAGCGCGCCGTCGTGAGCGATGACCAGGCGCGGCGGGCAAAGGAAGCAGAGGCCGAAGAGGAGACCTAGGTCGTGGCGAGCGACTCCGCTTCCTGAAGCGCGTGCATGAACTCCTGCGGCGTGCGCGCGGCCACCAGCTTGTCCCGCACGTCGTCCTTCCGGACCAGTCGCGAGATCCGGCTGAGCGCCTTGATGTGCGGGCCCGCCGCCGACTCCGGTCCGACCAGCAGGAAAAACAGGCTGACGGGCTGGCCGTCGAGCGCATCGAACTCGACGGGCTCGGCGGCGCGACCCGCCGCCATACGGAGATCGCCAACCGCCGACGACTTGCCGTGCGGAATCGCGACGCCGTGACCGATCCCGGTGGAGAGCACGGCTTCGCGCTCGGAGACCGCACGGAGCACATCCTCGCGGTCGGCCGCATCCACCTGCCCCGCGATCACGCCGACCAGCTCCCTCAGCAGGTCGTCCTTGTTACGAGCTTCGAGCGGGATCTTGATTCGCTCGATCGACAGCAGCTCAGACAACAGCAATGGACCGCCTCACGACCGTACACGGGGTTACCACGAAAATCGCAATCCGGTTAACTTAACGAGGGGTCAGAGGGGCAACAAGCGGACCGTCGCAGTGGAATGTGGCGGATCGATCAGGAGCGCGTGCCGATTCGGATGAAACGGAAAGACGAGAGAACGGACCTGCTGAGCCTGCTGCCGGACCGGGCGGAGGCAGCGCTGGGCGCCCATTTCGCGACGCACGGGGAGCGCGGCTTCCGGGTGCGGCAGACGCTGGCGTGGCTCTACCAGCGCGACGCGCTCTCGTTCGAGGAGATGACGGACCTGTCGATCGATGCGCGCGCAGCGCTCGCGGAGGAGTTCACGCTCGCGGCGCCCGAGGCGGCGCGGATCGAGCGGTCGACGGACGGGACGGTGAAGCATCTGTGGCGGATGAGCGATAGCGAGCTGGTGGAGAGCGTGCTGATCCCGGCCGCGGACCGGCTGACGCTGTGCATGTCGTCGCAGGCCGGGTGTGCGATGGCGTGCGTGTTCTGCGCGACCGGCTGGAGCGGTTACCGCCGGCAGCTGACCACGGGCGAGATCGTCGCGCAGTTTCGCGGTGCCCGGCGGTGGGCGCAGGAGCACGATCTGGGGCAGATCACGAACGTCGTGTTCATGGGCATGGGCGAGCCGCTGATGAACCGGAAGGCGCTGATGCCGTCGCTGACGCTGCTGAACCACGCCTATGGCCTGGGCGCGCGCCGGATCACCGTATCGACCGTCGGCATCGTGCCGGGCATCCTGGAGCTGGCGGAACGCGCCGAGCAGTTCCGCCTGGCGGTCTCGCTGCACGCGCCGAACGAGACGCTGCGACGGAAGCTGGTGCCGATCGAGCGGAAGTACCCGCTGCCGGAGCTGATGGAATCGCTGGAGCGATTCGAGCAGGCGGGCGGGCGCCGGATCACGTTCGAGTACGTCATGATCGCGGGCGTGAACGATGACCTGGAGCACGCGCGCGAGCTGGCGCAGCTGGTCCGCCGCTTCCCGTCCCATGTCAATCTGATCCCGTTCAATCCGATTCCGGGCACGACGTGGCGCCCCTCATCGCCGGAACGGTTGAGCGCTTTCGCGGATGTGCTGGGGTCGAGCGGTGTCGCGGCGACGGTACGCAGCCCGCGCGGTCGGGACATCGCGGCAGCGTGCGGCCAGCTGCGCGCGGAGCACGAGACGAAGCCGCCGAAACCGTACCTGACCCTGGTCGGCCTGGAGGATCGGCGCGCCAGCTAGCCCGATCGTCTCGCGGCGAAGCGACCCGGCTAGCGGGAGCGGCCGAGCCAGCGCCTGAGACGCGCGCGCCAGCCGTCCGGGTCGGGTGGCCGCACTTCCTCGGCCGGAGCCCAGTCCACTCCCACGATCACGGTCGCGTCGAGGAGGAGTGTCGAATCCGGATCCGAGGTAATGCGCCGGATGCCGAGCTCCGCGCCTGCGGCGCGCGCGATCGACTCCTCGCCGGTTCGCGAGATCACGGCCGAGCTGTCACCCACGCTCGCGGGGGCGTTGCCGAAGAAGACGACATCGAACCCGGCCTCGCGCAGCTGGAACGTGGCCGCACGCGCCAGCCCGCCGCGACCGGATGCGTTCAGCACCTCGAGCCGCCCCGCGAGCGGCGGAGCCTCCGTCACCGGCGCGTCCGGCTCGATGTCGGCCGTCACGCTGCTACCATCGCCTAGACCGACCGCGAAGGACACGAGGAACGCGCCGGCGACCAGCAGTGCCAGCGCCGCCGTGGCGAGCTCCAGGCGTGGGCGTTCAGGCATGGATGGCCGCCGGGTGAACGACGTTCCAGAACGCGACCGTTTCCGCGCGCATCGGTCGGCCCTCGCGCAGCAGACGCTCGAGCCGGGCGCGGAGCACGTCGCCCAGGACTTCATCGCGCGCCTGCGGCATGCGGGCCCGCAGGGCCGCGAGCCGTTCCGGGTGATAGCGCCGGCCCGGCTCGATGTAATCCGCGATGAACAGTGCGCGGCCGAGCTCGTCGAGGTCGGGATGGCCGAGCGTGTGGTACGCGATGGCGAGCAGCAGCGGCTCGTCGTTCATGCCTTCCGCACGCAGGCGCTCGGCCGCGGCAGGCCCGTGGAGCAGCTTGCCGGGAAGAGTGCGGAGCGGCTCGACGACGAGCGCGCGCAGCTCGTCGGGCGGAGTCTCGCGCAACGCGTCGTGGAGCCAGCCGGCCGCCCGCCAGCGCAGCGCGTCCCGCCGGGAGAGGCCCTGCGCATCCGCCCAGCAGCCGAGCAGCTCTGCCACGCGTTGCATGTGGGCCCGGCGGCTCGCGCCGACCCGGGACCAGGCCGGCAGCTGCCCCGCCGCCGCTGCCTCAAGCAGTCCGGCGGGTGGCACGCGGCGCGATCCGGTTCTCTGCGTCCACGAACACGAACGTCGGCGCGAACTCCTCCAGCTCCTCCTCGTCGTAGCTGCCGTAGCTGAAGATGATGACCGCATCGCCCGGCTGCACGAGGCGCGCGGCGGCACCGTTGATCACGACGTCGCCGCGGTTCTCGGGTGCGCGGATCGCGTACGTCTCGAAGCGTGCGCCGTTCGCGATGTTCACAACGTGCACCTGCTCGTACTCGAGGATATCCGCCGCATCGAGCAGCGCGCCGTCGATCGTGATCGAGCCCTCGTAGTTCAGGTTTGCATCCGTGACGGTCGCGCGGTGGATCTTCGACTTGCACATCGTGCGCTTCATTTCACGTTCACTTTCAGCTCAGGATCACGTTGTCGATCAGCCTCGTGGCACCCACATGGGCTGCGACCGCGACGGCATGCCCGGGCGCCGCTTCGGCGGGTGTCCGGAGCGTCTCCGGATCGACCACCTCCACGTACTGCGGTGATACCCCCGGCTCCTCCCGCAGGATCGCCTCCGCCGCTGCGGCCAGAGCCGCAGACCGGTGCTCGCCCGCCGCGAACGCGGCTTGTGCCGTCTCCAGTGCACGGTGCAGCGAGAGCGCCGAGCGGCGCTCCTCCGGCGAGAGGTACGCGTTCCGGGAGCTCAGCGCGAGGCCGTCCGGCTCGCGCACGATCGGCGCCACCATGATCTCGATGTCGTAGTTCAGGTCGCGGACCATGCGACGGATCAGGGCAGCCTGCTGGAGGTCCTTCTGCCCGAACACCGCCACGTTGGGCCGGACGATGTTGAACAGCTTCGCGACGACGGTCAGCACGCCGTCGAAGTGGTCGGGGCGGAAGCGGCCGCAGAGCACGTCGGTGAGATCGGGGGCATGGACACGAACGAGCGACGCGCCGTCCGGATAGACTTCCTCGACGGTCGGGGCGAACAGCACGCTCACGCCGCATTCCGCCGCGAGGCGGCCGTCGTTCTCGAGGTTGCGCGGATACTTCTCCAGGTCCTCGCCCGGCCCGAATTGGAGGGGATTGACGAAGACGGACATCACCACGATGTCGGCGTTGCGGCGCGCAATGTCGCAGAGCTGCAGGTGTCCCTCGTGCAGGGCGCCCATGGTGGGGACGAGCGCGATCCGCTCGCCGGCCGCGCGCCGACCGGCGAGGCGCGCGCGGAGCTCGGCGATGAGGCGGATCGTGATCACTCGAAGGAGTGCTCGGCGTCGGGATAGCTGCGGGTGCGCACGGCATCGGCATAGGCGCGCACCCCGTCCCGTGCGGCCGCCCCGAGCTCCGCGAACCGCCGCAGGAACTTCGGCGTGAAGCCCTCGTTGAGTCCGAGGACGTCGGGCAGGACGAGCACCTGACCGTCGACATCCGGACCGGCGCCGATACCGATCGTGGGAATCGACACGATGCTGGTGATCTCGGCAGCGAGCGGCGCGGGCACGAGCTCGAGCACGACGCCGAACGCGCCGGCGGCCTCGAGCCGTCCCGCCTCCTCGTGCAGCCGCTCCGCGGCGACCTCATCGCGTCCCTGCACGCGGTAGCCACCCAGCATGTGCACGGACTGCGGCGTCAGCCCGATGTGTCCCAGGACGGGGATCCCCGCACGCACCAACGTGCGCACGTGCCGCGCCGTCTCCTCATCGCCACCCTCCAGCTTCACCGCCTCCGCGCCCGTCTCCTTGAGCATGCGACCGGCGTTGCGCAGCGTCTCCTCGGGCGACACCTGAAACGACATGAACGGCATGTCGACGACGAGGAACGCGTGCTTCACGCCGCGCCGAACTGCACGGGCGTGATAGATCATCTCGTCGATGGTGACCGGTAGCGTGGAGTCGTAGCCGGCGAAGACCTGGCCGACGGAATCGCCGACGAGGACGATGTCGACACCGGCACTGTCGACGATGGAGGCGAACAGGTAGTCGTAGGCGGTGATCGCTACGATCGGCGCGCGCCGCTGCTTCATCTCGAGGAGGTCGCGCACGGTGGTGCGCCTGCGTTCCCCGGTCCGCTGCGTGCTCATGGTGCCCCGCGGCGCGGTGCCGCTGTCGGTGTAAACAGCCAGCCTGTTTGACGATGCGGCAACCTAGCCGCATCATCGGGGGGTGTCAAACGCCCTTCGCTACGACGCGCTGCTCGTGCGCGACCTCGCCCGCGAGCTCCACGAGCGGCTCGCCGACGCGCGTCTCGATGCGGCGTTTCTGGATCGCGATTCCCTCCGCGTGATCCTGCTCACGCGGGCATCCCGCCGCGATGCGCCTGCTCCGCCTTCCCTGCTCTGGCAGCTGCACCCCGAGTCCGGACATCTGACGACGCCGCCCGGCGGCGGAGCGTGGCAGGGTCGCGTGCAGCTCGGCACACCGACACGGATCGCGCGCATCCACGCACCGCCGGACGAGCGGCTGATCATGCTCGAGCTGACCACGCTCGACGCGCCGGCCGGTGCAGCACGGCGCATCATCATCGAGCTCGTGACGAACCAGTGGAACGCCATTGCGGTCGGAGCGGACGACCGCATCACTGCCGTGCTGCGCGAACGCCGCCAGCGCGGCCTTCGCGCCGGCGCGGCGTACGAGCCACCGGCGCAGTCCGCGCGCGTGGGTGCAGCGACGATGGTGACGGCGGACGAGTGGCACGCGGCGCTCGGCGGCGTCCCACCCGGTGAGCGGCTGCCCGCGCTGCAGCGCGCGATCGCGTACACGAGTGCGCTGAACGCGCCGTTCATCATTGGCGACGCGGATGTCCACGGCGATACGGATGCGCTCGAGCGGGCGCGACTGCGCTACGAGCAGCTGGTGTGGACGAACGATCGGGCGCCCGCCCTGCTGAAGCTGGATGGACGGCTCCAGCCCTACTCCCGGCCGGAGCCCGCAGCGGCCGAGCTGACCACCACCCTGCTCGAGGCGTTCGCCCGCGCCGCTGCGGAGTCCGCCGCAACACCCGTCCCGGACGACGCGAAGGATCGGGCGCTCGCCACTCTCGCCCAGCGGCTGGATGCGGTCGAGCGGCGCGCGCGCCGACTGCGGGCACAGCAGGCGGGCGCCCGCGATGAGGCGGAACACCTGCGCGCACACGCCGACCTGTTGCTGGCCCAGCTGCATCGCGTCAAGCGCGGAGCGGCGAGCGCGGTGCTCGACGATTTCTCCGGTGGCTCCATCACGATCGAGCTCGATCCAGCGCTCGATGGAGCCGCCAATGCCGGCCAGCTCTACGGCGCGGCGCGGAAACGGGAGCGCGCGGCGGCGCGTATTCCTGCACTGCTGCGTTCCGGCGAGAAGGAGCGCGCACGTCTGCAGTCGCTGCTGGAGCGCGTGCGGGCCGGCACGGCAACGGCGGAAGAGCTGTCGCGCGCACAGCCGCGCACGCAGGAGAAGGCGGCCGGCCGCGGAGCGGCGGCATTGCCCTACCGGGAGTATCGGACGAGCGGCGGACTCGAGGTGCGCGTCGGTCGTGGCGCGCGGGCCAACGACGAGCTGACGTTCCGCCACTCGAGTCCGAGCGACATCTGGCTCCATGCGCGCGACGCTGCCGGCGCGCACGTCATCCTGCGCTGGAACCGGCCGGATGAGAACCCGCCCGCAGCCGCGATCACCGAAGCCGCAGGGCTCGCGGCATGGCACAGCCGCGCTCGCACGTCCTCGGTCGTGGCCGTCGACTGGACGCGCCGCAAGTACGTGCGCAAGCCGCGCCGGTCGGCGCCGGGCCTCGTCGTGCCCGAGCGGGTACGGACGCTCTTCGTGGAACCTGACGGAGCGGCGGAAGAACGGATGCGCGCCGAGTCGTGAGCTACACCGTGTCGAGCGCCGCGCGCATGCGCCGAAGCAGATCCGCCGCACCGCGCGCGCCGTCCCGATCGATGGCGTCGATCAGGGCACTGCCGACAATGACGCCATCGGCCACGCGCGCGATCTCCAGAGCGTGCTCCGGTGTCGACACACCGAAACCGACCGCTACGGGGATGCTCACGCGCCCGCGCAGTGCGGCGACTTCCGCGAGCGTCTCCGCGCGCAGCGCCTGTCGCGCGCCGGTCACGCCCATGCGCCCGACGTAATACAGGAAACCCTGCGCACTACCCGCGATCTCGATCAGCCGCGTCTGCGGCGTGGTCGGCGCGACCAGCCGGATGAACGAGAACGGCGCCTGCCGGAACTGCTCCTCGAGATGGACATCGCCGCCCGCGGGCAGATCCGTGATCAGGACACCCTCCGCACCCGCCGATGCCGCATCATCGATGAAGCGCTCCACACCGTGCGCGACGATCGGATTCAGGTAGCTGAACAGCACGACCGGCACATCGGCGCGCGAACGGAATGCGCACAGGGCATCGAGCGTCCAGCCCAGATGCACGCCGTGATCGAGCGCGCGCTGTGATGAACGCTGGATCGTCGGCCCGTCCGCGACCGGATCGCTGAATGGCACGCCCAGCTCGATGACGTCCGCGCCGCTCCCGGCGAGCGCATCGAGCAGTGCAGCCGTCCGCGCGGGATCGGGATAGCCGGCGGTGATGTACGGGATCAGTGCGCGCCGGCCCGCGGCGCGGAGCACGGCGAAGCGGCGTGCCAGCGGATCGATGTCAGACGAAGTAGTCGGAGACGCGGATGCCATACCGGTCCGGATCGGTCGTCTTGATGATGGCCCGCTTCGGACGCCCCGTGCCCGAATCGATCTCGCTCAGATCGGCCTCGATCGGCCGGGCGAGCATGCTGCCGCTCGTGTCGGAGATGATCTTTACGATCGGCTGGTGCACGCGGGTCGGATCCGGATGCCGCCGGGTGACCACCGCCATCTCGTGCGTGTCGAGAATCGCGAGCGTACCGACCGGAAAGACACCCGTCACGTTGATCAGCGCCTTGACCAGGATCGGGTTCAGTCCCCGACGCGGATTCTCGCGCATCTCGCGCAGCACCTCATCGGGCGGCCACGGCTGCTGCTGGTAGCTGCGCTTCGAGGTCGCCGCATCGAAGCCATCGGCAGTCGCCACGATCTGACTGAACAGCGTGGGATTGCGCGGCCGCACGTTCCGCGGATACCCCGTCAGATCGATCTTCATGTGATGCTCGTAGGCGAGCAGCATCGCGCGGTAGGGCACCTCGGCGAGGCCGCGCAGGCCGAACAGCGCGAGCAGACCCTCGGTCGGATGGCGCTGCATCTGCGCCCACTCCTCCTCGTTGAGGCCGCTCGGCTTGTTGATCACATCCGGGTCGATGCGCTGCTTGCCGATGTCGTGGAACAGTGCGCCCAGGCCGAGCTCGTACAGCTGGACTTTCGTCAGACCCAGCTTCTGACCGATGATCACGCTGATGATGCAGACGTTCACGGAGTGCGTGAACGTGTACTCGTCGTAGTCGCGCAGCGCGGTCATGCCGAGCATCGACGACTCGTTGTTGAGCACCTGGTCGACGATCGACTGCACGGCCCGCTTGACGCGCCGCAGGTTGACCGCGCGGCCGAGCCGCATGTCACCCATGACCTCCTTGGCGACGTGCACCGACTGGAAGTAGGTCAGCTTGGCCGCCTCCTTCAGCCGATCCTCGTCCTCGGCCTCCTCCGGCTCCTCGACGCCGATCAGCGACTCGATCGCGATGTTCGGCGTCGCACTGGTGGCGAAGCGCTGCCGGAACCGCTCGAACGCCGCCTCCGACCCGTCGTCCTCACCGAGCAGCAGCGCCATGAACGGCGCCAGGTCCCGGGGTGTGATCGCGGGAGCGAACTCGATCCGGCCGATGTGGTGGCGATCGAGCGTGCCGATCACGTAGGAGAACGCGGCGTAGTCGGACAGCTCGAGGCGGAGCCGGGCATCGTTCATGAAGAGGAAGTCGCCGACCAGGCGCAACTCGAAGACGCCCTCGCGGTCGAGCAGACGGCGGATCACCTTGTGCATCTCGGCGAGCGCGTTCTGCACGGTCGCGTTCTCGAGCGGGTAGATGCGCAGCGACTGAGCGGCCGCATGGAACGACATGACGAACGCGCGGCCGAGCGGCTGCACCATCGTGTCGCTCTGGACGAGCTGCGGGCCGGTGTTCACGCCGGCTCCTGGCGCAGCGCCTTCAGCACGGCGTTGCGCACGATGGGGTTCGCTTCACCGCTCGAGCGTTCGAGCGCCGCGAGCGCCGCCGGCGAACTGATCCGGCCGAGTGCCATGGCCGCACAAGCACGCAGCTCCGGGCTCTCCTTCCCGAACAGCTTCCGGCCGTTCAGCAGCCGGTCCAGCATCGCGACGCTCTCGGTCGTCGCGACCGCACCGTACGCCTCGAAGAACGCGATCTTCTCCGTGAGATCCGCATCGCGCACGATCCGGCTGTCCAGCAGCTCCTCGAGTCGGGCGCGCGCCGGAGCATAGCGGAGCTGTGCCAGGCCGCGCGCGGCCGTAATGCGCACGTCGCGATCCTCATCTCCCAGCGCACGCTGAATCGCGTCGAGCGCGAGCGCCGTGCGGATCCGGATCAGCGACTCGACCACGATCCGCCGCACCACCGCGTCATCGTGCTCGAGCAGGTGCGTCAGCTGCGGCGCGGCCTGCGTGATCGTCAGCTGCCCCGCCAGCCGCGCGGCGCCGCGCAGGACCTGGACGTCGGCGTCGCCGAGCAGCGCCACCACACGGTCCCGGTGCGCGTTCGCAAGACCCTCGATCGCCGTGCGCAGCCGCTCCTGGAGCGCGGTGACGGACGTGCGCTCGATCGCACGCAGCAGCACGGGCATCGCGGCCGGTCCCAGGTGCTTGAGGAACACGCCCAGCTCGGTGCCGCTCGGATCGATCGAGCCGTCCTCGAGCGAGCGCATCAGCTGCGTCAGCACCGCCGGCTCGCTCAGCTCGCGATACAGCTCCTGCGCCTCCGCGCGGTCCGCCTCGGTCAGCTCCGCGCGCTCCAGGACCACGTTCAGCTCCACCAGGATCAGCGTCGCCGACCGCAGATCGCCCGCGCCGAGGTAGACCGGCAGCATCTGGCGGAGGATGCGCAGGATCTCGGTGCGCCACTCGGGATAGCCATCCTCGACGCGGTCGAACAGGGCGTTGAGCACGTCCGTCTTCACATCGCGATTCCACTCCAGCTCGACTTCCTCGTGCAGCCGCTGGAGCTCCGATGACTCGAGGAAGTACAGCGTCTCCTCGAAATCATCACGGCTGATCATTCCCGCGACCGTCGGCTGCCCCGCCTCCACCGCCGGCGGCTGCACCTCGCCCTTCACGCGCCCGGCCGCGTCGTCCTGCACCAGCGTCAGCTCGAAGCCGACGAGCTTCGGCGTCTCCGGGCGCGGCACGTGCAGACCCTCGGCCAGCGCGTCCACGTAGCTGTACTGGAAGCTCGTGAACTCCTGCTGCCAGAGCAGCGTCACCATGTCGTCATCGGTGCGCTGGTCCTGAACGCGCGCGCGGTTCACCACGTCGAGGAACCGCTCGATCTCGTCCTCGAAGCCGGGCAGGAACGTGACGAAGCGGATGCCGTCCTTGTAGAAGAGGAACGGCATGCTGTCGCGGCCCTCGCCTGCCGCGAACGTGCGGTTGTACCACCGGAAGGCGTGCTCGTCGATGCCGACGGTGAGCGAAGAGACGCGATCCCACAGGCGCGCGAACGCACTCTGGGTCGCGGCAATGAAGCTGCGGTAGACGGGGTTGTTCGGCTGGTAGAGACGCTGCGCACGCACCGCCTTGTCGAGCATCGAGAACAGCTCGGCGGCCTCGGCGACAGGGAAAGGCGGCTCGGGGCCGACCTCGTCGACACGCGTCGACGCGGCGCTGCCCCAGTCGAGTGTCGATTCCCCTGTGCCCTCTGGAGACGTCATGCGATCGAGATATCCTACGGCTGCGAAGTCCGCTGTGCTACCTCCGCCACGTCCTTGTCGCCGCGGCCGCTCAGACACACGACGACCGGCCCCTGGCCGGCCCAGCGACGCCCATGCTCGAGCACGTACGCAATCGCATGCGAGCTCTCGAGCGCCGGAATGATCCCCTCCAGCCGCGCCAGCGCGCCGAACGCCGCCAGCGCCTGCTCGTCCGTCACCGACTCGTAATGCGCCAGTCCGGCTTCCTTCAACCAGGCGTGCTCCGGCCCGACTCCCGGATAGTCGAGCCCTGCCGAGATCGAGTGCGCCGGCGCAACCTGACCATGCTCGTCCTGAAGAAGAAAGCTCATGGCGCCGTGCAGAACGCCGGGCCGTCCGGCCGTGAGCGAGGCGGCGTGCCGCCCCGACTCCAGCCCTTCCCCCGCCGCTTCGACGCCGATCAGCTCGACGCCCGGCTCTCCGACGAATGCGTGGAAGATCCCCATCGCGTTCGAGCCGCCGCCGACGCACGCGATCACGGCTGCGGGGAGGCGCCCCTCACGCTCGACGATCTGATCTCTGGTTTCCCGGCCGATGATGGCCTGGAGGTCGCGGACCAGACGCGGGTAGGGAGCCGGCCCGACGACGGACCCGATAATATAGTGCGTGCCTGCAACAGTCGCCACCCAATCCCGCAGCGCTTCGTTCGTCGCATCCTTGAGCGTGCGCGTGCCGGATTCGACCGTCCGTACCTCCGCTCCGAGCAGCTCCATCCGGTATACATTGAGTGCCTGACGCCGCACGTCTTCGGCACCCATGTAGACGGTGCACTCCATGCCGAAGAGGGCGCACGCGGTCGCGGTCGCCACGCCGTGCTGGCCCGCGCCGGTCTCGGCGATGATCCGCTGCTTGCCCATCCGGCGCGCCAGCAGGATCTGACCGAGCGTGTTGTTGATCTTGTGTGCACCGGTGTGGTTGAGGTCCTCGCGCTTCAGGTAGATCGTGACGCCGCCGGCGGCCTCACCGATCCGGTCCGCGCGATACAGCGGCGTCGGGCGGCCGACGTAATCGTGCAGCAGCGTGTCGAGCTCGGCGTGGAACGCCGGATCGCGCGAGGCCGCATCCCAGGCGGCCGTCAGCTCATCCAGGGCCGCCACGAGCGTCTCGGGTACGAAACGACCGCCGAAGTCGCCGAATCGCGTGGTGTCGGGTGCCTCGCTCACGTCCCATCCCTTGCGCCGCGCGCGGCGTCGACGAATGCACGGATCCGGTCCGGCGACTTGGACCCCGGACTCGACTCGACGCCGGAGCTCACGTCCACGACCGCGGGGCGGAGGAGACGGACCGCGTCCGCGACGTTCTCCGGCGTCAGCCCGCCGGCGAGCACGATGCGGACTCCGGCCGGAACCGCATCGGACCGCGCGATACCGTCCCAGTCGAAGCGCACGCCCGCACCGCCATCGTGGCGCGCCGACCAGCCGTCCAGCAGCAGTGCCTCCGTCCGCGCGAAGTAGGCCGCGGAGGCATGCGCGACGTCGGCCGCATCCCGCACGCGGACCGCCTTCCAGACCTCGCCCGTGAACGAGTCGCGGATCCGCTCGATCGCGTCGATGCCTTCGACGCCGTGCAGCTGGACCACGTCCAGGGCGAGCTCGCGCGCCGCCTCGGCCACGGCCTCCGGCGCTTCATCCACGAACACGCCCACCCGCCGCGCGGCGCAGGCGTCCAGAATCGCCGCCGCCTCGGCACGCGAGCGCGAGCGCGCACGGCCGGGCGCCAGAATGACGCCGATGTACGACGCGCCCGCGTCCGCCGCACTCCGCGCGTCCTCCGGCCGGCAAACGCCGCAGATCTTGACCTCGACCATCACCGCCCGCCCCGCGGCACGGCTGCGAACCCGCCGATCAGCTCGGCCGGGCGCTCCGACCGCATCAGCGCCTCTCCCACCAGCACGGCATCGGCACCCGCCGCCGCGAGCCGCTCCACGTCCGCAACCTCGCGGATTCCGCTCTCCGCCACGAGCACGAGCCCGGGCGGAACCTCCACGGCCAGCCGCTCCGTCACCGCCAGATCCGTCGTGAACGTCGCGAGGTCCCGATTGTTCACGCCGATTACCCGCGCTCCGGCACGGACCGCCCGCTCCACCTCCCGCTCGTCGTGGACCTCCACCAGCGCGCACAGCTCCAGCTCGGCCGCCAGCGCCCCGAAATCCGCCAGCTGCGCGTCGTCCAGGATCCGCGCGATCAGAAGCACCGCCGAGGCGCCCGCCGCCCTTGCCTCGAACAGCTGGAGCTCGTCCAGGGTGAAGTCCTTCCGGAGCAGCGGAACGCCAACGGCGGCCGACACCGCTTCGAGATCCTCGAGCGCACCTCCGAAGTGCCGGGCGTCCGTCAGCACGCTGATCGCAGCGGCCCCGCCCTCCGCGTAAACCCGCGCCGTCTCCCGCGCCGACGCCCCCGGCCGGATCTCCCCCGCCGACGGTGAACGCCGCTTCACCTCCGCGATCACCCCGATGCCGGGGCCGGCCCGCAGCGCGGCCTCGAAGCTCGCGGCCGCCGGACGCTCTTCCGCGCGCCGACGGATCGACGGCGCCTCGCGCCGCAGCGGCTCCAGCTCGGCCCGCTTCGTCTCGACGATCCGGTCCAGGGCCGTGTACGAAAGTCTTGCGCTTCGGTTCACCTTCGGGTATACTCCCTTCGGTTATTCTTCGGCCGCCCCCGATGGGCGCCGCCGAGGCCGGACCCGAACCGAGCCCGAACACCAGAGGCGTCACGATGGCGTTGACGAAGCGTCAGAAGGAGATACTCGATTTTCTCGAGTTGTTTCTGGCCGAGTACGGATACCCGCCGAGCTACGAAGAGATCGCGCGGAACTTCGGTTACACGTCGCTCGCCACGGTGCACGAGCACCTCGAGAATCTGCGGCAGAAGGGGTACATCCGAAAGAGCTACAACGCGAGCCGCTCGATCGAGCTGGTCCCGTCGGGCGCGGGTGCGGGTGCGGTGGAACTGCCGCTACTGGGGATGGTGGCGGCCGGCCAGCCGATCGAGGCGGTTCCCGATCACGAGAGCGTGGCCGTGCCGGAGGACATGGTCGGTCGAGGTGGCCGCCACTACGTGCTGAAGGTGCGGGGCGACTCGATGATCGACGAGCAAATCCGCGACGGGGATTACGTGATCGTGAACTCGCGCAACACGGCGGACAACGGCGACATGGTGGTGGCGCTGGTGCACGGCGATTCGGCGACCGTGAAGAAGTTCTACCGCGAGCGGGACGGCCGGGTGCGGCTGCAGCCAGCGAACGTGACGATGTCGCCCATGTACTTCTCATCGGACGAGGTGACGGTCCAGGGTGTGGTGGTCGGCGTGATCCGGAGGTATTGAAATGCGCAGGCGAATGTTCGTGGCGGGGCGGCTGACGGGGCGGAACACGCTCGTGGTGTTCATCGGTGTGATGCGGAGTCCGATTGTGGGCCCGTGGACGGTGCGGGCGGTGGTGTCGACGAACTGAAATGGCAAACGGTCCGCCTGTGTGTTCCGAGCGAACTTCAACAGATTCAATCGCGGAGAACGGCAGGAGGGGCTGTGAGGTTCGGGAGACGGTGTCGCGTGGCATCGCACGTCTGCGGAGCGGGTCGCCGACCATCGATCCCGGCTCGCACAGGAGGATCAGACTCTGCGTGGTCTTGTTGAGTTCATCCTGAAGCTGGCCGCGTCGTGAAGCCGGACGAAGCGCGATACCGGCTCCCTGCCCTCGAATTCTCTCCGGCCGTTCTCCGCGATCGAATCCGTTGTTTCGCTCGAGCCACGCGGTTCCCCCTTATCACACCTCAACGTGCCTTCTCCGCCGATGCTGCGGCGTCACGCAGCCGCTCGAGCGCGTCGAGTGCGGCGCCGGAGTCGATGCTCCGCTCGGCGGCGGCGAGGGCGTTACCGATCGACCCGGCGAGGCCGGCGACGTAGATGGCGGCGGCGGCGTTGAGGGTAACGGCGGCGCGGGCGACGTCGGGCGCGACACCCTGGAGCACGTCGAGCACCCTGCGGGCGTTGTCCGCGGGGTCGCCGCCGGCGAGTCCCACGGGCTCGAGGTGCCGGTCGGGCAGCAGCTCGCGGAAATCGACCGTCTCATCGGCGATGGTGCCGTTGCGGACATCGAGCAGGCGCGTGGTCCCGATCGGACTCAGCTCGTCGAGGCCGGGCTCGCCGTGGACGACGAGGGCATGCAGATGCCCGAGCTCGAGGAGCGCGCCGGCGATCAGGTCGAGCAGCGCCGGATCGGCGACCCCGACGACCTGGCGCCGGGCTCCGGCCGGGTTCGTGAGCGGGCCGAGCACGTTCATGATGGTCGGCATGCGCAGCTCGCGACGCACGGGTGCGACGTGACGCATCGCGGGGTGCAGCAGCGGCGCGAACATGAAGACGATGCCCGCGCGCTCCAGCACCTCGGCCATCCCGTCGGGCGAGAGCTCGATCGCGACGTCCAGCGCCTCGAGGATGTCGGCGCTGCCGCAGCGGGAGCTGAACGAGCGATTGCCGTGCTTCGCGATGCGCACACCGGCGCCGGCGGCGACGAACGCCGCGGCCGTGGAGATGTTGAACGTCGTGACGGCGCCGCCGCCCGTGCCGCAGGTGTCGACGAGCTGGTCGGGCTCGGCCGCCGTGACGGGAATCATCGCGCGCCGCAGTGCCCGCACTCCACCTGCGACCTCCGCGGACGTCTCGCGGCGCGTCCTCAGTGCCACGAGCAGCGCCGCGATCTGCACGGGCGTGGCACGCCCCTGCATGATGAAGTCGAACGCCGCCTCCGCCGTGCCCACCTCGAGACGCTCCTGCCCCGCAGCGCGGGCGATGATGGCGCCGAGGTCGGGCAGCTCGTCCGTTTCGTTCTGCTGTTCGCGGTTCATTCGCGGGGTACCGGTCCGATCGCGCGCCGGGTGCGCGCGGGCAGTAGGCGTACCGCACTCGGCCGCATTCGGCAAGAGCGAGAGCACGGCCCGCACGCACGGCGGATACGGCATGCGGCACTTGCAGGGGGGCGCGTCGGCCTTAATCTAACGGCCGGCGCGAGCCGGCGCGCACGCGGCTTCTCTGCTGGAGTGGACATGAAACGAATTCTGGTGACGGGCGCAGCCGGGCAGGTCGGGACCGAGCTGGTGCCCGCGCTGCGTGCCGCGTACGGCAACGACGCGGTGCTCGCCACGGATGTGCGACGCCCCGGGGAAGGGCCGCTGCTGAACGGCCCGCTCGAGGTGATCGACTGCATGGACGCCGCCGCAGTCGCGGACGCCGTCCGCCGCCACCGCGCGGACACCATCTATCACCTGGCCGCACTGCTCTCGGCATCCGCCGAAAAGAGGCCGCAGCTCGCCTACAGCGTAAACATGGGTACGCTCGTCAACGTGCTCGAGGTCGCACGGGAGGCGGGCTGCGCCGTCTTCACACCGAGCTCCATCGGCGCGTTCGGCCCCGATACGCCGCGCGATCCGGCGCCGCAGGACACGATCCAGCGGCCAAGCACGATGTACGGCGTGACGAAGGTTGCCGGCGAGCTGCTGTGCGACTACTACCACACCCGCTTCGGCGTCGACACGCGCGGCGTGCGGTTTCCGGGCCTCATCTCCTACCTCGCGCCGCCCGGTGGCGGTACGACGGATTACGCGGTCGACATCTTCCATCACGCACTCGAGCGCGGCCGCTACACCTGCTTCCTCTCCGCCGACACGCAGCTGGACATGATGTACATGCCGGACGGCGTCCGTGCCGCCATCGAGGTCATGGAGGCAGATCCTGCCCGGCTCAGGCACCGAAACGCCTTCAACGTGACCGCCATGCAGCTCACGCCCGCATCCCTGGCGCGCGCCATCCAGGCGGAGCTGCCGGCGTTCGAGATCGCGTATGAGATCGATCCCGTGCGTCAGCGCATTGCCGATTCCTGGCCGCGCCGTATCGACGACAGCGCCGCGCGCGAGGAGTGGGACTGGCATCACGAGTACGACGTGACGGCCACGACGACGGACATGCTGAAGCAGCTGCGCGCGCGGGCGCGCGTCGGCGCCGGCAACGGGAGGAGCTGAGGATGCCGCTCGATCGGATCACGCAGGCGCTCGCGGCACAGGTCGCCGAGCTGGAGCAGCGCGGCACCGCGAAGGGGGCCGAGACGGTCGTCACGGAAGTGATCCGCGCGCGCGGCGAGCGCGGTCCGCGCTTCCGGCTGGATGGTGGCGGCGAGCGCGAGTTCCTGCGCATGAACTCGAACTCGTACCTGGGCATGTCGCTGCGCGAGGAGGTCATCGCGGCGGAGGAGCAGGCGGCTCGAGCGTTGGGCGCGGGCCCGGGCGCCGTTCGCTTCATCAGCGGCACGTACCGGCCGCACGTCGAGCTGGAGCGGCGACTCGCCGCGTTCCACTCGCGCGAGGCCGCGCTGATCTTCAGCTCGGCGTATGCAACGGTCGTCAGCACGATCGTCCCGCTCACGTCCGAGCGTACGATCCTGATCAGCGATGAGCTGAACCACAACTGCATCATCAACGCGATGCGGCTGGCCCGACCCCAGGACAAGGCGGTGTACGCCCACTGTGACATGGCCCAGCTGCGCCGGGCACTCGAGAACGCCTCGGCCACCCATGCCGCCCGCGCCATTGTGGTCACCGATGGCATCTTCAGCATGCGCGGCGATCACGCGCCGCTCCACGAGCTGATGAGCATCGCCGCAGAGTACGACGACCGCTTTCCCGAGAACGTGATCGTGGTCGTGGACGACTCGCACGGCGTGGGCGCGTTCGGCGCGACCGGCCGCGGCACGGAGGAGTACACGGCTGCGGCACCGGCCGATGTGCTCGTCGGGACGCTCGGCAAGGCGTTCGGCGTCAACGGCGGCTATGTCACATCCCGGGCGCAGATCATCCGGTACCTGCGCGAGAGCGCTCCCATGTACATCTATTCGAATCCGATCACGCCGGGCGAGGCGAGCGCCGCTCTGGCGTCGCTCGAGCTGCTCGACAGCGAGCGGGGTCGTGCGCTGCTCGACCGGCTGCGCTCGCTCACTCAGCGCTTCGAGCAGGGCCTCGTCCGGCTCGGCTTCGAGATCATTGCGGGCGAGCACCCGGTCGTCCCGCTCATGGTGCGGGACACGGGCCGGACCCGTGCGCTGGTGGCCCATCTGCGGGAGAACGGCATCCTCGCCACGGGCCTCGCCTACCCGGTGGTGCCTCGTGGCGACGAGGAGATCCGGTTCCAGGTGAACGCGGATCACACGGAAGCCGATATCGACGAAGTGCTGGACGTGCTGGCGCGTTTCGGCGGGTGATCCCGCCGCCCGGCGAAATCGCGGGATGGCGTTGACACCGTATCACGCGCGCGTAGGTTTCCGCGCGTGAGTGGGCGCGCTGACGCGGACGAGCACCGGATCCGGCTCACGCTGCACTATGACGGCAGCGGGTTCGCGGGCTGGCAGGTGCAGCCGGGCGAGCGCACCGTGCAGGCCGAGCTGGAAGCGGGACTCGAGCGGCTGACCGGCCGGTCCGTCCGGGTGACCGCGGCAGGACGCACGGATGCCGGCGTCCACGCGACGGGTCAGGTGGTCGGTGTTCCCGTCCCCGCGAAGTGGGAGCCGCAGGAGCTGCGACGCGCGCTCAATGCCGTGCTGCCGCGCGACGTGTGGGTCGCCGAGGCGAGCGTTGCGCCGGCGGGGTTCCATGCGCGGTACGATGCGGTTGCACGCGGGTACCTCTACAGGCTCGGCACAGCGGATGTAGCGCGCTCGCCGTTCGTGCGGCGCTGGTGCTGGCCGCTCGGACAGCCGGTGTCTCTCGCCGCGCTGAACGATGCGGCCGCTCGATTTCCGGGGAAGCACTCGTTCCGCGCGTTCGCGAAGTCGGGACAGCCGGAGCGCGGCGAGCGTTGTACGGTGCTGCGGGCGGAATGGCGTCCGGCGTCGCGTGCGACCGTGACGTTTCACGTGGTGGCGAACCGGTTCCTGCACCACATGGTGCGGTACATGGTGGGCACGATGGTGGACGTTGCGCGCGAGCGCCGACCGGCGTCGGACATCGATGCGCTGCTGCGCGGAGATCCGGGTGTGGAGACGTCGCCGCCCGCACCGCCCGAGGGGCTCTACCTGGCCCGAGTGTATTACGCGAACGAGGAGCTGGACGCAGCCGATGAAATTCTTCCTTGACAGCGCGGACCTGAACGAGATCCGCCGCGCACTCGATGCCGGGCTGATCGACGGCATCACGACGAATCCTTCGCTGCTCGCGAAGGCCGCCGGTGCCGATCACGACCCGCGCGATCTGCTGGCGGAGATCTGCCGCATCGTTCCCGGTCCGATCAGTGCCGAGGTCGTCGGCACGGTGCGGGACGACATGCTGCGCGAGGGCCGTGAGCTCGCGAAGCTCGCCGACAACATCGTCATCAAGGTGCCGCTCACCGAGGATGGACTGATGGCCTGTCGGCATTTCCGCTCCGAGGGGATCCGGGTCAACGTGACGCTGTGCTTCTCCGCGGCACAGGCGCTGCTCGCCGCGAAGGCGGGCGCATCCTACATCTCGCCCTTCGTCGGCCGGCTCGATGACATTGCCCAGGATGGCATGCAGCTCATCGAGCAGGTCGTGCAGATCTACAGCAACTACGATTTCCAGACGGAAGTGCTCGTCGCGTCCGTGCGGCATCCGGTGCACGTGGTTCAGGCCGCGCTGCTCGGTGCCGATGTCGCGACCATACCGGCGAAGGTCCTGCACCAGCTGATGCACCACCCGCTCACGGACAAGGGGCTGGCCGGGTTCCTTGCGGACTGGGCGAAGCTGCCGGAGGCGAAGCGGGCAATCTGATGCGCCGATGGCTGCTGCTCCTGACGCTCCTCGTCGCTGCCGTTGCGTTGGCGGCGCCGCTGCGCGCGCAGCAGACCGTCGATGACACACGGCGCAACGCGATCGTGCGCGCAGCGGAGCGCGTGGCGCCGGCGGTGGTCAGCGTGAACGTCGTGCGCCGCGAGACCGTGCGGCCGCGCACGCTGTGGGAGAGCTTCTTCATGCCACCCGGCGCTGCGCGCAACGTGCCCGGCCTCGGCTCCGGCTTCATCATCGATGCGCAGGGCCGGGTGCTGACCAACGAGCATGTCGTGCGCGGCGCGACCGAGGTCCTCGTCACACTGCGCGACGGCCGCGACTTCCCCGCCACCGTGATCGGCTCCGACGAGGTCACCGACCTCGCGCTGCTCCAGCTCCAGGACGTGACCGGTTCCCTGCCCGTCGCACCGCTCGGCACGTCATCGAACCTGATGATAGGGGAGTGGGTGATCGCGATCGGGAACCCGTTCGGCTTCATGCTCGCCAATGCGGAAGCGACGGTGACGGCCGGTGTGGTGAGCGGCGTCGGCCGCAACATCATCCCCGAAGGCGATTCGAGCGAGGGCGGCTGGTACCTGGACATGATCCAGACGGACGCCTCCATCAATCCCGGCAACTCGGGCGGTCCGCTCGTGAATGCGCTGGGCGAGGTGATCGGCGTGAACTCGTCCATCATCTCCGGCAGCGGCGGCAGTGTCGGCCTCGGCTTCGCGATTCCGATCGACCGCGCGCGCCGCGTCGCCCGGGACCTCGTGCAGAACGGCTCCGTCCGGCGTGCGTGGGTCGGCGTGCAGGTCGAGCAGCACGACCCGAACCGGTGGGGCCGGAGCAATCAGATCCGCGTCGCGCGGGTGATTCCCGGCTCGCCCGCCGCCGCTGCGGGTCTCCGGCCGGGCGTGATCATCACCCGCGTCAACGGGCGCCCCGTGGCCTCGCCGCTGGACTGGGACGCGCGCCTCCTCGACGCGCGCGTCGGCGACGATCTCGAGCTGGTCACGGTCGTGAACGGTCGCGAGCGCGCGGTGCGCGTCGCCACCCGCGACCTGCCCTCGCTGTCGGCCGAGCGGGTGCGCGCGCTCGACGAGCTCGAGCTCGTCACGCTCACGGCCGCGATCCGGGGCGAGCGGCGCCTGGTCAGCGAGCGGGGAGCGCTGATCGTGCGCTCCTCGGACGCGGCCCAGCGCGTCGGGCTGCGCGAGGGCGATCTGATCGTGCAGATCAATCGGACGCCGGTCCGCGATGCGGCCGATGCAGCCGCACTGCTGCGCCGGCTGAGCGGCACGCGCGTCGCCGCACGCATCATCCTGGAACGGCAGGGTCAGCTGATCTCGACTTCCTTCTACATTCCGTGAGCGTACCGTGGCAGTGATCGAAGGACCCGACACCAGCTACCGCAACCCGCTCGTCGAACGGTACGCGTCGCGCGAGATGAGCGCGATCTTCTCGCCCGCGTTCAAGTTCAGCACGTGGCGCCGCCTGTGGCTCGCGCTGGCCGAGGCGGAGCAGGCGCTCGGACTGGAGATCCCGGACGCGGCGATCCGCGCGATGCGCGCACAGCTGGACAACATCGATCTGGCGCGGGCGGCGGAGCTCGAGAAGCGGCTGCGTCACGATGTCATGTCCCACGTCCATCACTTCGGCGAGGTCGCACCCGAGGCGAAGGCGTACATACACCTCGGCGCGACCAGCGCGTTCGTCACGGACAACACCGAGCTGCTCCAGCATCGCGATGCGCTCCTGCTCGTGCGCCGGCGCATCCTCGCGTGCGTCGCTGCACTGGCGTCGTTCGCGCGCGCGCACCGCGCGCTGCCGACGCTCGGCTTCACGCACTTCCAGCCGGCACAGCCGACGACGGTCGGCAAGCGCGCCACGCTCTGGATCCAGGACCTGCTGCTCGACCTCGAGGAGATCGAGTTCCGGCTCGACCGCATCCGGTTCCGCGGCGTGCGCGGCACGACCGGCACGGAGGCGTCCTTCCTCGAGCTGTTCAATGGCGACGGCGCGAAGGTCGATGAGCTGAACCGCCGGATCGCGACCGCGATGGGATTCGACCGGCTGTACGCGGTCACGGGACAGACGTACACGCGGAAGTCGGACTATGCGTACCTCGCGACGCTCGCCGGCGTGGCGACGTCGGCGTCGAAGTTCGCGCACGACATCCGGCTGCTCCAGCATCTGAAGGAGATCGAGGAGCCGTTCGAGCAGGAGCAGATCGGGTCGTCGGCGATGGCGTACAAGCGCAATCCGATGCGCACCGAGCGCATCACCGCACTCGCCCGACACGTCATTGTCCTCACGATCGACCCTGCGTTCACGGCGGCGACGCAGTGGCTCGAGCGGACCCTCGATGACTCCGCGAACCGGCGCGTCGCGATCCCGGAGGCGTACCTCGGCATCGACGCCGTGCTGCTGCTCCTGCACAACGTGAGTGCCGGACTCGTCGTCCGGCCGCGCGTGATCCGCCGGCACCTCGATGAGGAGCTGCCGTTCATGGCTACCGAGACGGTCCTCATGCACGCCGTCCGCCGTGGCGGCGACCGGCAGGACCTGCACGAACGGATCCGCCGCCATTCCTTTGCCGCGGCGGAACGGGTGAAGGACCACGGCGAGAGCAACGACCTCGTCGACCGGCTCAGTGCGGATGACGCGTTCCGGATGACGCGCGCCGAGATCGAGGGCATGCTCGATCCCGCGCGCTTCACCGGCCGCGCAGCCGAGCAGGTCGACATCTTCCTGAGAACGGAGGTGGATCCCGTGCTGGAGAAGCATGTCGTGCCGGACGATGCCGCGCCGGAGCTGCGGGCATGAGCCGCGCCATCGGCCAGACGAAGCTGCCGCTGCCACTCGTGGCGCGCGGCAAGGTCCGCGACGTATACGCGGTCGGTGACGATCGACTGCTCATTGTGGCCACGGACCGGATCAGCGCGTTCGACGTCGTGCTGCCGCAGCCGATCCCGCACAAGGGTGCAGTGCTGACGCAGCTCACCGCCTGGTGGCTGACGAAGATCGCCGACATCACACCGAACCATCTCATCACCGCGAACGCCGATGCGATCGCGGAGGATGTGCCGGAGCTCGCCGACACGCGCGAGATCTGGGGCCGGCGCTCGATGCTCGTGCACCGGGCGACGGTCGTCCCGATCGAGTGCGTCGTGCGCGGCTACATCTCGGGCTCCGCATGGTCGGAGTACCGCCGGCACGGCACGCTCGCGGGCGAGCGCTTGCCGGAGGGCCTGCGCGAGAGCCAGCGCCTCGATCCGCCGATCTTCTCGCCCGCCACGAAGGCCGACACGGGCCACGATGAGAACATCACGTTCGCCCGGATGCAGGACGCGGTCGGCGCCGACCTCGCCAGCGAGCTGCGCCGCCGCAGCCTCGCGATCTACGAGCGCGGCCGCGACCTCGCGGCGGACGCGAGCATCATCCTCGCGGACACGAAGTTCGAGTTCGGCAAGCTGCACGACGGCACGCTCGTGCTGATCGACGAGGTGCTGACGCCCGATTCCTCCCGATTCTGGCCGAAGGAGTCGTACGAGGTCGGGCGCGGCCAGCCATCGCTCGACAAGCAGCCCGTTCGCGACTACCTCGAGGGACTCGTGAGCGCCGGCCGCTGGGACAAGGAACCTCCGCCTCCCGACCTGCCGGACGACGTCGTGAGGGCCACTTCCGAGCGCTACCTCGCCGTGTTCCGGCGCCTGACCGGGAGCGCGCTCGACGACTTTCCGTCGCACGATACCGCGGCAACGCGCGGAGCCACCGCGTGAGGCACCGATGACGCCCGTGCGACCTCGTCTTCAGCGCGGCGTCATCATCGTGCCGAGCGCACTCACGCTCGGCAACCTGTTGTTCGGCATCTGGGCGATCGTCTCGGCCGCACGCGGCGAGTTCGTGAATGCCGCGTGGCTCATCGTGTTTGCCGGGATCTTCGATACCATCGACGGCCGCGTCGCGCGCGCGACACAGACGGGCAGCCGCTTCGGCGAGGAGCTCGACTCGCTCGTCGACGCGATCAGCTTCGGCGTCGCACCCGCAATCATCATCTACCACCTCTATCTCAACGACGGTACGTGGGGGTGGGTCGCCGCGTTCTTCTACGTCTCGTCCGCCGTCATCCGGCTCGCACGGTTCAACGTCGAGCAGGCGGGCCACGCGAAGGTCGCGTTCCACGGGCTGCCCTCGCCCTCGGCCGGGATGACGCTCGCCACGTTCTATCCGTTCAGTCAGACCGCGTTCTTCGCCGAGCACCTCGCGCACTGGCGCTGGCCCGAGCTGATCACCGGTCTCATGATCGTGCTCGGCTTCCTCATGATGAGTCACGTGCTGTACCCGGTCGTGCCGAAATTCGGTTTCCGCTCGCTCCGCGGCATCCTGACCGGACTGTTCATGCTCGCGTGTATTGCCGCCGGGATCTTCATCCCATCCATCTTCTTCTTCCCCGCGTTCGTCGCGTACGTCAGCTACGGTGTGCTCAAGTCGCTGGCGATCGGGTTCTTCGAGCGCATGCCGGATGTCGATCCGATGCTGGACGAGGAGCCGGGCGATGAGGCGGGCGCCGAGCTGCGTGACATTGATTACCGCGAGTTGTCGCCGTGGCAGCGGTTCCGCAAGCAGCGGCAGCTGCGACGGCATTACGGCTCGAACGACCAGGAGGATGTTCTGTGAGCAGCTATACGGCCGAAGTCCGGATCACACCGCGTGCCGGCCTGCTGGACCCGGAGGGCAAGGCAGTGCAGAATGCCCTGCATTCACTCGACTTCGATGCGGTCGAGGACGTTCGCGTCGGCCGCCTGGTGCGGCTGCGCCTGCGCGCGGACAGCGACGACGACGCGCGACGGAACGCGGATGAGATGTGCCGCAGACTGCTCGCGAATCCGGTCACCGAGGATTACGAGATCGTGCTCGCGAGAGGCGGCTGATGCGTGCGGCGATCATTACCTTTCCGGGCTCCAACTGCGACTACGATTGCTACAAGGCGGTGACGGACGTGCTCGGCGAGGACGCATATTTCGTCTGGCACCGCGAGGAGAGCGTGGGCGACTGCGATCTCGTCATCCTGCCCGGCGGCTTCAGCTACGGCGATTACCTGCGCGCCGGCGCGATCGCACGGTTCAGTCCGATCATGCAGGATGTGCAGCGCTTCGCGGTGGAGGGCGGCTACGTCCTCGGTGTGTGCAACGGCTTCCAGGTCCTGTGTGAGGCGGGCATGCTGCCCGGCGCACTGATCCGCAACCGCTCGCTCCAGTTCCAGGGCGAGCGGGTGTGGATCCGGGTGGAGAACACGGATACGCCGTTCACGTCCCATTACCGTGCGGGGCAGCTGCTGCACCTGCACATCGCGCACGGCCAGGGTAACTACGTGGCGGATCCGGAAACGATCGAGCGGCTGGAGGCCGAGCGACGCGTCATCTTCCGGTACGTCGACGAGCATGGCGACGCGACCGATGCAGGCAATGCGAACGGCTCGATGAACAACATCGCGGGGATCATCGATGAGCGGGGCAACGTCCTCGGCCTGATGCCCCACCCGGAGCGGTCGGTGGAAGCGCTGCTCGGGTCGACGGACGGTCTGCCCATATTCACTTCGCTCGCCAAACGTCTCGCGCTCGCAGAGGGGCCGGCATGACGACGCACCGGGCGGGCGGCCTCGACCATTCGATGACGGCGGAGGCGCCGCAGCCGCGCGCCGGCGACCCGGCGATCACGCCGGCGCTGGTCAGCGAGCACGGCCTGAGCGAGGACGAATACGCGCTGATCCGTGCGGCACTCGGCCGCGACCCGACGTATACCGAGCTGGGCGTGTTCAGTGCGCTGTGGTCGGAGCACTGCGGCTACAAGAACTCGAAGCCGCTGCTGCGCCAGCTGCCGACGCAGGCGCCGTGGGTGCTGCAGGGACCCGGTGAGAACGCGGGCGTCATCGACATCGGCGATGGCTTCGCGATCGCGTTCAAGATCGAGTCGCACAACCACCCCTCCGCCGTCGAGCCGTACGAGGGCGCAGCGACCGGCGTGGGCGGCATCCTGCGCGACGTATTCACGATGGGCGCGCGGCCGATCGCCACCCTCGACTCGCTGCGCTTCGGCTCGCTCAGCCGTCCGCGCGTGCGCTACCTGTTCGGTGGTGTGGTCAAGGGCATCGGCGACTACGGCAACGCGGTCGGAATCCCGAACATCGGCGGCGAGGTCTACTTCGACGATGCATACGAGGGGAATCCCCTCGTGAATGCGATGGCGATCGGGCTGATGCGCCGGGAGGAGCTGATCCGGGCGGAGGCGTCCGGCGTGGGCAATCCGATCATGGCGGTCGGCGCGCGCACGGGCCGTGACGGCATTCACGGGGCCACGTTCGCGAGCGAAGAGCTGACGGAGGAGAGCGAAGCGCGGCGGCCGCAGGTCCAGGTGGGCGATCCGTTCACGGAGAAGCTGCTGCTCGAGGCCTCGCTCGAGCTGATCCGCAGCGGCCACATCGTCGGGATCCAGGACATGGGTGCTGCGGGTCTCGCGTCGAGCTCCAGCGAGATGGCGGCGCGCGCCGGCACCGGCGTCGACATCGACACGTCGCTCATGCCGGTACGCGAGCCGAACATGACGCCGTACGAGATCCTGCTCTCGGAGTCACAGGAGCGGATGCTCGTCGTGGCGAAGGCCGGTCACGAGAACGAGGTCAAGCGGATCCTGGAGAAATGGGAGCTGGAGGCCGCGGTGATCGGCCACGTCACCGACGACGGCATGTACCGCGTGCGTGAGAACGGCGTCGTCGTGTGCGAGATCCCGGGCGAGCCGCTCGTGAACGAGTGTCCGACGTACGTCCGCGAGGCACGCGAGGCCGATGAGGTGATACGGCTCCGCGAGTGGATGCCCGCCGGACTCGACACGTCCCACACGACGGCGCACCCCGGGCGCGTGCTGCTGCGGCTGCTCGGCTCGCCGAACATCGCGTCGAAGCGCTGGGTCTACAACCAGTACGACACGACCGTCCGCACGAACACCGTCGTGCCACCGGGCGGCGGTGCGGGCGTGTTGCGGATCCGCGGCACGCGACGCGGCATCGCGGCCACGGTCGACTGCAACGGCCGGTACGTGTACCTGAACCCGCGGCGGGGCGCAATGATCGCCGTGGCGGAAGCCGCCCGCAACATCGTGTGTACCGGCGCCCGCCCGCGCGCCATCACGAACAACCTGAACTTCGGGAATCCGCTGAAGCCCGAGGTGTATCATCAGCTGCGCGAGGCCGTGCTCGGCATGGGCGAGGCCTGCGCGGCGTTCGAGACGCCGGTCACGGGTGGCAACGTGTCGCTGTACAACGAGAATCCGGGCGGCGCGATCTATCCGACACCGGTCGTCGGGATGATCGGCGTTCTGGAGGACATCGAGCATCACCTCACGAGCCCGTTCCGTCAGGCGGGCGACGCGATCGTTCTGCTCGGGCGCAACACGGACGAGCTGGGCGGGTCGGAATACCTCAAGGTGGTGCACGGTCTGGTCGCGGGCGATGCGCCGGCGGTCGACCTCGAGGCCGAGCGACGGCTCCAGGAGCTGGTGCTGTCGCTGAACGCAGCCGGCCGGCTGCACAGTGCGCACGACTGCGCCGAGGGCGGTCTCGCGGTCTGCCTCGCGGAGTGCGCGATGACCGGCGAGTCGATGCTCGGCATCGATGTCGAGCTGACCGACGAGCTCGATACGGCGGCGCTGCTGTTCGGGGAGGCACAGGGCCGGATCGTGGTGTCGTGCGCGGCAGAGCAGGTCGAGGCGGTGATTGCTGCCGCGGCCGGGTTGAACGTACCGGCGACCCTGCTGGGGACGGTGGGGGCCGAGGAGGGCGCGTTCCGGATCCGCACGCGGAGCGCCGCGATCGATCTGCCGGTCGCCAGCCTGCGCGAGGTTCATGCATCCGCGATTCCGCGCTTGATGGAGCGGGCGGCAGCAGAGTAGGACGATCCCTGGGGGCGCGTCGCGACGCGTCACGAATGTCGAGAGGAAGTCGAAGCCATGTGCGGTATCGTCGGTGTGTCAGGGATAGATCGGGCGGCCGAGATGGCCTATCTCGGGCTGTATGCCCTCCAGCATCGCGGCCAGGAGGCGGCCGGCATCAGCGCGGTCGATGAGAACGGGCGGGCGCGGCTCCAGCGCGAGCACGGGCTCGTCGTGGAGGGCTTCAGCGAAGCGGCCGTCGACGCGCTGCCGGGTCGCACGGCGCTCGGCCACGTCCGCTACTCGACCGCCGGCGGACCCGGCCTGGTGAATGCCCAGCCGCTGCTTGTGCGTTATCACCGCGGTGATCTCGGGCTCGTGCACAACGGCAACATCACGAACGCTCGCGTGCTGCGGGACACGCTCGTCAACGAAGGCGCGCTGTTCCAGACGACGGTCGACACCGAGGTCATCGTCCATCTCATCGCGCGGTCGCGCGCTCCGACAGTCGACGAGCAGATCGTCGGCGCGCTTTCGCAGCTGACGGGTGCGTTCTCCGTGCTGATCACGGTGGGCGAGACGCTGTACGCGGCGCGTGACCCATGGGGGTTCCGACCGCTCATCCTCGGCACGCTGAACCGCGGGCACGTCATTGCGAGCGAGACGTGCGCGCTCGACCTGATGGGAGCCACGATCGAGCGCGAGCTCGAGCCCGGTGAGGTCATCCGCATCCGCGATGGCACGGCGGAGCCGCTGCCGCGCCTCACCGGGGCCGAGCGCCCGGCGCCCTGCATCTTCGAGCTCGTCTACTTCGCGCGCCCGGACTCCCGTATCTGGAACGTGAGCGTGGATCGCGCGCGTCGCGCGTTCGGGCGCCAGCTCGCCCGCGAGCAGCCAGCCGACGCCGACTGCGTCTTCAGCGTTCCCGACTCATCGAATTCAGCCGCGCTCGGCTTCTCCGAGGAGAGCGGCATCGCGTACGAGCTGGGCCTCATCCGCAACCACTACGTCGGCCGCACGTTCATTCATCCGACACAGAAGGGCCGCGATTTCCGGGTCCGCATCAAGTACAACGCCGTGCGCGAAGTGATCAACGGCAGGCGCGTCGTGGTGGTCGACGATTCGCTCGTGCGCGGCACGACCAGCCGCGGCCTGATCGCGCTGATCCGCGAAGCGGGAGCCCGCGAGGTGCACTTCCGCGTGTCATCGCCGCCCGTTACGAACCCGTGCTACTACGGCATCGACATGCCCACGCGCGAAGAGCTGATCGGTGCGCAGAAGACGGTCGAGGAGATCAGGCAGCATCTGAACGTGGATTCGCTCGGCTACCTGTCGTTGGAAGGAATGCACAGTGCTGTTGCATCGCATGGGCCATTCTGCGACGCCTGCTTCTCCGGCAACTACAGTGCACCGCTCGTCGACCTGGAGCTGGGACGCGGCGCAACGTCGCACTGCTGAACGACTTCGGCCACTCCGTCTTCGCCTGTGACGGGCGGGCGGGCATGCGCGCTGACAGCGGGCCGCGGACACCTCGTCCGTGGCCCGTTTCTTGTTACCCACGTCTCCGAATTCTGCCGACCCATCCGGAACGCAACGGGGCATGATCATGCCGAACCGGTTTGTCTACTATTTCGGGAATGGACACGCCGATGGCGGGCGCGAGGACAAGGCGCTGCTGGGCGGCAAGGGTGCGAACCTGGCCGAAATGACGCGCATCGGAATCCCCGTCCCGCCCGGGTTCACGATCACCACGGAGGTCTGCCGGCTCTACCTGCGCGATCGCCGGTATCCGGAGGGACTGACGGAGGAGGTGCTCGCGAGCGTGCGTCGTCTCGAGGTCGACACCGGCAAGAAGCTCGGCGGATCGGACGAGCCGCTGCTCGTGTCCGTACGCAGTGGTGGCGCGGTCTCGATGCCGGGAATGATGGAGACGATCCTGAATCTCGGACTGAACGATGTCAGCGTGGAGGCACTCGCGCGCGGATCGCAGGATGCACGATTCGCGTACGACTCCTATCGTCGCTTCGTGCAGATGTACGGCGATGTGGTGCTGGGCGTGCCCGCACGGCTCTTCGAGGAGCGGCTCACGCGGCTGAAGGTGCAGCGTGGTGCGGCGGAGGACACGGGGCTGAGCGCGGACGATCTGCGGGGCCTCGTCGGCGAGTTCAAGGAGCTCGTGCGCGAGCACAGCGGCGAGCGGTTCCCGGACGATCCGGAGGAGCAGCTGTGGGGCGCCATCGAGGCCGTGTTCCGGTCGTGGAACGCGGACCGTGCGATCGCGTATCGGCGCGTCCACGGCATCCCGGACTACATGGGGACGGCCGTGAGCGTCGTCGCGATGGTATACGGCAACATGGGTGCCGATTCGGGGACGGGCGTGGCGTTCACGCGCAACCCGTCCACGGGCGAGCGGGTGTTCTTCGGCGAGTTCCTGGTGAATGCGCAGGGCGAGGATGTCGTCGCGGGGATCCGGACGCCGCTGAGCATCGAGCAGATGGCGACGAAGCTGCCCGCCGCATACGATCAGCTGCTCGCGGTACAGCAGCGGCTGGAGCAGCATTTCCGTGAGATGCAGGATCTCGAGTTCACGGTCGAGCGCGGGCAGCTCTTCCTGCTCCAGACGCGGACGGGCAAGCGGACGGCGCGTGCCGCAGTGCGGATCGCGGTCGACATGGTCGCGGAAGGTCTGATCGATGAAGCGGAGGCGGTGCGGCGCGTGGACCCGAAGCAGCTCGACCAGCTGCTGCA
>DASUSS010000056.1:0-53988 GCA_036374995.1 Longimicrobiales bacterium
GATCGACATGCACTCGCACCTGCTGTTGCATCCCTATGACGAGACGTCGTGGGACGATCAGGTGCTGCGCGAGTCGGAGGCATTGCGCGTCGCACGTGCGACCGTGGCCGCACGGCGGACGATCGAGGCGGGCTTCACGACGATCCGCGATCTTGGAACCGAGGGCGCCGGCTACGCCGATGTCGGCCTCCGTCGCGCGATCGACGAGGGCATCATCGAGGGCCCGCGGGTGCTGACGACCACCCGCGCGATCGTGGCGACCGGCAGCTATGGTCCGAAACGTGGCCTCTCGCCCGACTTCGAGGCATTGCCCGTCGGCGCCGAGGAAGCCGATGGCGCCGCGCTGACGCGCGTTGTGCGCGATCAGATCGGGCGCGGCGCCGACTGGATCAAGCTCTACGGCGATTATCGCTGGGGGCCGCAAGGCGAGGCCCGGCCGACGTTCACGGAGCAGGAGCTGGCGACGGCCGTGGAAGTGGCGGCCAGCGCGGGGCGCCAGGTCGCGGTGCATGCCGTGACGCCCGAGGCGATGCGGCGCGCCGTCCTCGCCGGAGCGCGCACGATCGAGCACGGCGACCTCGGCACGCCGGAGGTCTTCCGCCTGATGGCCGACCGCGGCGTCGCGCTGTGTCCTACCGTCGCCGCCGGTGATGCGATCGAGCAGTACCGCGGCTGGCGGAAGGGTGTCGATCCGGTGCCGGACCGTATCCGCCGGAAGCGCGAGAGCATCCGCGCGGCGCTCGCCGCCGGCGTGCCGCTGTGCGTCGGCGGCGATGTCGGCGTGTTCCCGCACGGCGACAACGTCCGCGAGCTGGAGCTGCTCGTCGATTACGGCGTTGCGCCCGCCGATGTGCTGCGCGCCGCGACGGCCGGCAATGCGGCGATCCTCGGGATGGCCGGGCGGATCGGGGCCATCCGCGCCGGCCTGCTCGCCGACCTGATCGCAGTCGAGGGCGATCCCGCAGCCGACATCGCCGCACTCCGCGCCGTCCGCTTCGTCATGAAGGGCGGCCGTGTCGTGAAGCAGCCCGTCCCCCACTGATGCGGCCTTCAACAACCGGAGACGCAGCCATGACCCGACGCCCGCGCCGCGCCGCCACAGTCGCTTCCGCCGCTGCCCTGATCCTGCTCACGCACTCCAGCGCACGGCCGCTCCAGCAGCAGCGGCAGCTCGAGGAGTTCCGGGGTGTCACCACGAACGGCACCCTCGTGCCCGACCTCTTCCCGCTCCGCGCGACCGGCGTGTCGACCGAACCGATGCGCGAAGCGGCGAATGCATTCATCGAAGGTCTGACGCCGGCGCAGCGCGAACGCACGCTGTTCCCCGCCGGTGCCGACGAGTGGCGGCTCTGGAACAACGTGCATCGCTACCAGCGGGCCGGGACCAGCTTCGAGGAGATGACGGACGCGCAGCGTGCGATCGCATTCGACATGATCCGCGCCGGCCTGAGCGCGCGCGGCTTCGAGAAGTCGCGCAACGTGATGCGGCTGAACGGCCACCTCGCCGATGTGCTCGAGCGGCCCGGCGAGTACGGCGAGTTCCTCTACTGGCTCACGATCATGGGCACACCGTCCGCCACCGAGCCGTGGGGCTGGCAGCTGGACGGTCACCACCTGATCATCAACTACTTCGTGCTGGGTGACCAGGTCGTGATGACGCCGACGTTCATGGGCTCCGAACCGGTCATCGCCACCACCGGCCGGTTCGCCGGCGCCCGCGTCATGCAGGAGGAGCAGGACAGAGGGCTCGCGTTCATGCGCACGCTCGATGCGGAACAGCGCAGCCGCGCCACGATCCAGCTGGAGAAGGCGCGCAACAACGCTCTCGCGCAGGCGTTCCGTGACAACCTCGTGCTCGACTATGCCGGCATACGAGCGACCGGGCTGACGGCCACGCAGCGCGAGCAGCTGCTCCAGGTGATCGCCGAGTACGTCGACAACATGTCACCCGGCCACGCGCGCGTCCGCATGTCGGAGGTGCGCGAGCACCTCGACGACACCTGGTTCGCCTGGATCGGCGATGTCGGCGATGACGCCGTCTTCTACTACCGGATCCAGAGCCCCGTGATTCTGATCGAGTTCGATCATCAGATGCCCGTCGCGCTGTCCGGTCCGCGCGTGCCGAACCGCGAGCACGTGCACAGCGTAGTGCGCACGCCGAACGGCAACGACTACGGCAGGGACCTACTGCGCCAGCACTACGAACGGCACCGGAACGATCCGGACCACGGCCACTGACCGCGGGGCGATCCTTGCATCGCGGTGGTCTGCTCCCGCGGACCGGCCGCCGGAGCACCCCAAGGGATTGGAGGGAACGATGAAGGCGGTCCTGCCGTTTGCCCTGCTGTTCGTCTGCACCGCGGCCGTTCAGGCACAGGCACCCGCGCGTACCCAGCCGACCGATCCGCCGCCCGCGCAGGCGGCACCGGCTTCGGACGGCGCATCGTCGACCCCCGCGCCCCCGCAGAGTACGCGCCGCGCAACGGCGTCGGAGATCAGCGCCGTGCGCCTCCGAGCACCAGTCGAGCGCGACGACACCGACCAGGGCTTCGATCCGCCGCGCAACTTCTGGTGGACCGTGGGAGCGATCGTCCTCGCCGGGATCATCCTCGCCATCCTCCTCTGAATCGGGACCGGCGCGCCCGTCCGCACGACCGGCGGGCCGCCGCCCACGGGCATGTGGGTTGCGGCGTTCATTCGTCCCACCCACAGCCAAGGAGGAGACAATGGCACGGGCAACGAAGACTCACGATGGCGAAGAGGAGAAGTCGGCTGCGCTGACACGCCCTCGCTGGCGCTCCGCGGCGACTGCACCTCCGTTCGCGCTGATGCGGAGCATGGTCGAGGACATGGACCGCATGTTCGGCGGAACGGGATTCACCCGCTGGAATCCGGCTTTGTTCGAGCGCAATCTGTGGCCCGCGGCCCGCGACATCGAGCAGGTCTGGATCCCGCAGATCGAGACGCTCCGGCGCGATGACAAGATCATCATCCGTGCGGATCTGCCCGGCATGAGCAGGGACGACGTGAACGTCGAGATCGAGAAGGGCATGCTGAAGATCTCGGGCGAGCGCCGGGAGGAGCACGAGGAGGAGCGGGACGAGTACTATCGCACGGAGCGCAGCTACGGCAGCTTCCTCCGCACGATCCCGCTCCCGGAAGGCGTCAGTGAGGATCAGACGAAGGCGACGTTCAGGGATGGCGTGCTGGAAGTGAGCGTGCCGGCACCGAAGCAGGAATCGCAACAGCACGGCAGGCGTATCGACATCAAGTAAACGTCGTCGCGATGGCGATCCGGTCGGGCCCGCCCGTTCGGTCCGGGCGGGCCCGATGCACGCCCTCGGTTCCGCTCAGTACGCGCTCGTGTGCACGCCGCGCACGGCACGGCCGGACGGATCCGTCACCGCGGAGAGCGACGCATCCCACACCAGCGCTTCCGGCGTGCTGCACGCGACCGATGCGCCGCCCGGCACGCATGCGGCGCAGCTCTCGTGCGGAAAGTGCTCCGCGAACACCGAGCGGTAGAGATACGCCTCCTTCGTGACGGGCGGATTGTGCGGGAACCGGTAGGCGGCCGTGGCGAGCTGGCGGTCGCTCACGTGCGACTCCGCGTGCGCGCGCAGCGCGTCGATCCAGCCGTAGCCGACACCGTCGGAGAACTGCTCCTTCTGCCGCCATGCGATCGAGTGCGGGAGCAGGTCTGCGAACGCCTCGCGCAGGATATGCTTCTCGATCCGCCCTTCGCGCGGCCGTTTGGCGTCGGGATCGATGCTCATGGCCACATCGAGGAACTCGCGGTCCAGGAACGGTACGCGCGCCTCGACGCCCCATGCGGCCATCGCCTTGTTCGCGCGCAGGCAGTCGTACTTGTGGAGCCGGTCGAGCTTGCGGACGGTCTCCTGGTGGAACGACTCCGCGTCCGGTGCGCGGTGGAAGTAGAGATACCCGCCGAAGATCTCGTCCGAACCTTCGCCGGACAGCACCATCTTGATGCCCATGGCGCGTATGCGCCGGGCCATCAGGTACATCGGCGTGGCTGCACGGATCGTGGTGACGTCGTACGACTCGAGATGATGGATGACGTCGCTCAGCGCATCGAGACCCTCCTGCACCGTGTACGTGAAGCCGTGGTGGATGGTGCCGATGTGCTCGGCCGCCGTGCGGGCGGCGGCGAGGTCGGGCGCGCCCTCCAGTCCGATCGCGAACGAGTGCAGCTGCGGCCACCACGCCTCGCTCCGGCCATCGTCCTCCACGCGCCGCGCCGCCAGCTGCTTCGCGGACGCGGCAATGATCGAGGAGTCCAGGCCGCCGGAGAGCAGCACGCCGTACGGCACGTCGCTCATGAGCTGGCGCCGTACCGCGTCGTGCAGCGCCTGGCGCAGTGAGCCGGGCTGCGCCGGCTGCCCGGCCACCGCGGCGTACTCGCGCCACGCAGGCCGGTACCAGCGCTGCGGCTCGCCCACCTCGCTGTCGAGCACGTGTCCCGGCGGGAACTCCGAGATGACGCGGCACACCGGCACCAGCGCCTTCATCTCCGAGGCGACGTACAGGTTCCCGTGCTCATCCCGGCCGGTGTAGAGTGGCACGATTCCCATGTGGTCGCGGCCGATCACATACCGCCGACGCTCCGCGTCGTACAGCACGAACGCGAAGATGCCGTTCAGCTCCGCCAGGAAGTCGGTGCCGCGCTCATGGTACAGCGCCAGGATCACCTCGCAGTCCGAGTCGGTCTGGAACTCGTACGGCTGCCGCAGCGATGCGCGCAGCTCGCGGTGATTGTAGATCTCGCCGTTCACCGCGAGCGCGTGATTGCGATCCGCACTGACCAGCGGCTGTGCGCCGTGCTGCACGTCCACGATCGCGAGCCGCTCGTGGACCAGGATGACGCCGTCGTGCGTGTACACGCCCGACCAGTCGGGGCCGCGGTGCCGCTGCAGCTTCGACAGCTGGAGCGCCTGTGGCCGCAGCGCTGCCGGGTCACCGTGGATGTCGAGCACGCCGAGTATCGAACACATCGTCTCCGCCCTGCGGGAGGAAAACAAAACGGCCCCTCGGCGAGATCCGAGGAGCCGTATGAAGGCCGGGTGCGTCCGTCCGCCTACGACAACGGCACTCCCGGTCCGCGGCCCCTCGTGGAGGGCGGATTATTGGAGTTCTGACCGTTGCGAAGACAGCCGTTCATCATGCGTTCTGCACCCTTTCACCAACGGTAACCGCTCGGAGTGCAGGGCGTCAACCACCCGCACCGGTCGGGAGTGGGTGAGTGGCGCACGGCGCGCCCGTCGGGACGTCGGGCATACCCGTACCGTCGATTCAGGCGGCGAGCGCCTGACGCAGATCGGCGATGATGTCCTCGGGGTGTTCGATCCCCACGGAGATCCGGATCAGTCCTTCCGTGATGCCCATGCGCGCCCGCTCATCCGGCGGCACATCCGCGTGCGTCATGGATGCAGGATGGGACGCGAGCGTCTCGGTCCCGCCCAGGCTGACCGCGAGCTTGGCGACCTCCAGCGCGTTCAGCACGCGGAACGCCTCCGCCTCGCCGCCATCGATCTCGAACGAGAACGTCGAGCCGGCGGCACGGCACAGGCGGCGGTAGACCTCGTGCTGCGGATTGTCCTCCTCGAGGAAGCCGAGATAGTGGACCTGACGAACGCGCGGGTGCTCGTTCAGGAACTCGGCGACGTATCGGGCGTTCTTCATCGAGCAGGTCATGCGCAGCTTCAGCGTCTCGAGCGAGCGCATCACGAGCCAGCCGGTCATCGGGTCGGACATGGTGCCGAGGATGGTGCGCATGGCGCGCACCGGCGCGATCACGTCCTCGGAGCCGAGACACGCGCCCGCGATGAGGTCACTGTGCCCGCCCACGTACTTCGTGAGCGAGTAGAGGACCAGGTCCGCACCGTGTACGAGCGGCTGCTGCCACAGCGGGCCGAGGAACGTGTTGTCCACCACGACGAGCGGAACCTGCTGCGGCGTCGCGTGTTCGTGCGCGAGCGACGCGCACGCGGCGATGTCGACGAGCGCGTTCGTCGGGTTCGCCGGTGTCTCCGTGTAGATCATCTTCAGCGGACCGTTACCCGCCGCCGTACGTACTGCATACTCGAGCCCTTCGCTCGAGCCCGCGGAGAAGCCGATACGGCGAACGCCGAACTGCGGCAGCACGTTGTGGAGCAGGTACTCCGTGCCGCCGTAAACCGGCTCGCTGTGCGCGATCCAGTCGCCCGGCCGCAGGTATGTCAGGAGCGCCGTCGCAATGGCGCTCATCCCGCTCGAGAACGCAAGCGCGCTCTGCGCCTCATCCCACAGACAGAGCCGCTCCTCCAGCACCTGCAGATCCGGGTTGTTGATGCGTGAATAGATCAGCCCGGACTCCTCATCGCGCTTCGGCTGGCGCAGACCGTATGCGAGCTCGAAGGACGCCTTCCCGTCCTCCGCCCGCTCGAACACGAACGTCGAGGTGTGGAAGATCGGGCACTTCAACGCGCCCTCCGACAGGAGCGGGTCGTAGCCGTACCCCATCATCAGTGTTTCCGGCCGCAGCTTCTGGCCGTCTACGGTGCGGTGTCTGTATTCCGTGTGGTCGCTCGACATCGGTCATTCCCCGGCTGCAGTGTCACGGCCTGGACGTGTGGCTTCGTTCGTGCACAACGGTGCTGCATGTCGAATCCGTTTGCCCGGCTGTTCCCCGGCCTGACCGGCCGCAAGGGCGTCATCGAGTCGGTCGTTGCACGACGCACCTTTCGTGATGTCATCCTGCCGCCGCGCACGCTACGCATGCTCGACGAGGCGCTCACGCAGGTACACAGCTACAACCTGATCTTCGAGGACTGGGGCCTCGGCGAACGACACCCCACGGGCACTGCCCTCGCGTTCAACTTCGCCGGCCCCTCCGGTACCGGCAAGACGATCTGCGCGGAGGCCATCGCCCACCAGCTCGGCAAGAGGCTGCTGCTCGTGCGCTATTCCGAGATGGAATCGATGTGGTTCGGCGAGACGCCCAAGAATGTCGCTGCGATCTTCCGGATGGCGCAGGAAGAGGACGCCGTGCTCTTCTTCGACGAGGCCGATGCGATCGCATCACGGCGCTCGACGGATGTGTCGCACGGCATGCAGCGCGAGTCGAACACCACGATCAACGTGCTGCTTCAGGAGCTGGAGCGGTTCGACGGCGTCGTGATCTTCGCGACGAACCTCGCGGCGAACTTCGATCCTGCATTCGAGCGGCGGATCCGCACCCACGTCCTGTTCGAGCTGCCCGAGACCGACGAGCGCGAGAAGATCTGGCGCGTCCAGCTGCATCAGCGCACGCCGCTGGCCGACGATGTGGACTTCCGCGAGCTCGCCGAGCGTTATGCGGTCAGCGGCGGCGACATCCGGAACGCGGTGCTCAAGGCGGCGCTCGCCGCGGCGGCCGAGGAGGGCCCCGACGAGCTGAAGCGCATCCACCAGCGGCATTTCATCGGCGCAATGGAGGAGGTCGTGCGCGGGAAGGCGGTGATGCGGCAGTCGGTGATCGAGGCACCGGAGCGGCAGTACCAGACGGCACTGACCGAGACGCGCCGGCTGCTCGAGCAGATGCGCACCGCGGGCGCGCTGACCGCCGCGGCAGCGGGCGCGGCCCTGCTGCTCGCCGCGATTGCATTGGCCGTGGCGCTGCTGACGTGATGCCTAACGATTCGCCGTCCGCCGCACGCGGACCGCGCCGCGTTCCGGTGCGGGTTCACTGCGCCCGCCCGGCGCGGCGCGGTCACGGCGTAGCGCGCCGCTACCGCGACGCGTTCGCGAGCTCGCGCACGGCCTCTGCCATTGCACGCACGCGCGCCGCGTCGGACGCCTGCGCCGCATCTCGATCGAGCTCGGCGGCGAGCCGGTTCAGCTGGTCGCGTCGGGCGCGGCCGGTCGCACGCTCCGCGGCGTCGAGGGTCGCACCAATCGCGGTCGTGCGCGACTCCGGCAGGCCGCGGTTCCGAGCCAGCTGATCCAGATAGGAGCGCACGACCGGGAACGCCGCCGGCCACACGATCCTCGGCTGCATCTGCGGGTTGTACTCCTCCATCCGCACGAGCTTCGCCGCCTCGATCTCGTTCTCGGAGAGGAACTCGCTCGGCAACAGCTCGAGGACATCGAGACCGCGCGAGAGCTCCGACGAGTAGATGTAGCCGTTGTACCAGTACGCGCCCCACGAGCCGCCCACGACCAGCCGCTCCGCGTCGACCGGGCCGCGGTCGAAGTATGCGATCTCGATCGGATTCGCCGGGTCGGTGAAGTCGAAGACGTTGACTCCGCCCTGATACCAGCCCTGCACCATGATGTCGCGGCCCGGCACCGGGACCAGCCCGCCGTTGTGCGAGACGCAGTTCTCCGTCTCCGTCTGCGCCGCCAGCATCTTGAAGTAGGCGTGCTGCGCCATCCGGCCGTTCTCGATGCGCAGCACGGTGTTGCCACCGAGGCGTTGCGGATCCGTCGCGCGGCAGCGCGGCGCGGTGCCGCCGCCCCATTCGTCGGTGAACACGACGGAGCGGCCGTCATTGCTGAACACCGCGGTGTGCCAGAGCGAGAAGTTCAGGTCGGCCGCAGCATCCAGCCGTGCGGGCCGCTCCGGATCCCTCGCATCGAGCAGGATACCGAAACTGCCGCACGAGCCGGCGACCAGATTCATTGCGGGGTACGACGTCAGATCGTGACAGCCGGATGGACCGCGCGCGCCACGGCCGGTCGCCGTGTCACTGATCGCGACGCCGCCCCGGCCGGGCGGCCGCTGCAGCCCTTCGAAGATGCGGGCGAAGCCCGTCACCGTCGCTTCCTCCGGGCTCGACAGTGGGACCCGTATGATGTCGACACGATACTGCGCCGTGTTCGGATTCTCTGCCAACGCGCCGGCGGAGCAGTCCGCCAGCTCGGCCGAGTCGCGCACGGAGGAGGACCCGCCCACGTAGATGAAGATCGTGCCGGCATCCGTCGGATGTGGCACGATCGTGTGCGTGTGCGAGCCGCGGCACGTCTGCACGTTCTTCACGAGTCGCGGCTGGTCCGGGTCGCTGACGTCGAAGATGCGCACGCCGCGCATCCTGTCGCCGCCGTCCTCCACACCCTGTATCCCGCAGTCCTTGCGCGAGCGCGGCGACTCCGCGGAGATGAACAGCAGGTTGCCGTAGATGGAGGGGTCGCCCTGGTCCGTCGCGCATACGACCGTGCTGCGCAGCCTCGGGCTGGCCGGATCGCTCACGTCCCAGACGCTGAACCCGCTGAAGTTCCCCTGGTAGACGATGTCGCCGCGGAACGCCAGGTCGGAGTTGATGAACGTGAGGCCGCGCGCGGAGTCGAACTCGGCCGGCTTCGGCGCGAACGCGACCAGCCGCATGTGCAGCGCGGCCTGTCCGGCCGTGTTCTTCTCGCCCGCCGCGAGTCCTGCCCGCGGATCATCCATCGTCGCCGTGACGTCCTGGGCGACCAGCGGCGCAGCAGCGGCCGCGGCCATGATCAAGGCGATGGCCGCGGCCACCAGCCGCGTGCGATGCATTGCGGAACCTCTCATCTGATTTCGCTCCCTCCATGGGCGGCAAGTATCTCGAGCATATACTCCATCACGCCGATCTCATCCAGCTGATCGGCGGCGACGTCCGTAACGAATCGGAAGATGTCCGGGTCCTGGGCCGCGCCCGGGCTCGCGAACAGCTCGTCGACCATCTGGAGGGCGCCCTCGTGATGCCGGATCATGAACGTCAGGAAGAGCCGCTCGAACTCCCGGCCGCGCGCCGCGTCCAGCTGCGCGAGCTGCTCCGGCGTGAGCATCCCCGGCATGTGCATCGCGTGCGTGTGACCACCGTCCGGCACGGGCTGTTTCCGATCGGCGAGCCACTGCTGCATCATCGCGATCTCGTCCCGCTGCGAGATGTCGATCTTCTCGGCGAGCAGCAGCAGCTGCGTGCCCGCGCCGTGAGTCGGCGCCATGGCGGCCATCACGAGCGCCTGGGCGTGGTGACCGATCATGTCCTGCATGAACCGGACGTCGGCCGCCGTGAAGCCGGGGGCCACCGCAGCAGCCCCGGCTTCGGGCGTGCTGGCCGCCGGCCCGTCGACCGTGCCGCGCGCCGCGCAGGCCATTACGGCCGGCAGGCTGGCGAGCATCAATTGTCGGAATACCAGCTTCACGTCGGCGCGCTCCTCATCGGCCGGGTTTGCTGATCGAAGAATTGAACGGGGTGTTCGAATGCTAGGGTCGGGAGCGCGTCGGCGCCACCGTCCGTCAGGCCGGCATGCCGGGCCGGCCGGGCGGGCGGCCGATGGCGCGGTCCGCCGGGCCGGGCGTCAGCGGCCGGGCAGATGCTGGAAGAACTCGAAGCCGTCGATCACCCTGCGCTCACGACCTACGGCCACCCGCTCGCGGACGGCGCTTGCCGAGCCTGGTGTCGACCATCGGGGATCGCCGTCGGCGGCCGCCACCAGCCGCATGTACTCCCTGATGCCCTCGCGCGTCGACGCGCCACTCAGGTAGTAATGCGCGCCGCCGTGACGAACCCACAGCCAAGCCGGCCCCGCATGGCTCTCGACATCACCGATCCGGCTGTCGAACGAATCGTCCAGCCACACCTGCAGCGCCTTGTGGAAGTCCTCGCGCCGCAGCGCCGATTCGCGCGTGTTCTGTGTCATCATGCTGTGCGTCCTTTGCGGAAGTCGGCTGTAGTGGGGCGACAGAGAGAGCCCTGCGATGGACGGCCCGGCCTGATCGTCAGGCCGGGCCGCGGTCCGGCACGGGCAGCTCACTGCCCGCAACGAGTGCCTACGAGACGCGTACCACGTTCTGCGCCTTGGGGCCTTTCGGCTCCTGGACCATGTCGAATTCGACCCGGTCACCTTCGCTCAACGACTTGAAGCCGTCGGCCTGGATCGCCGAGTGATGCACGAAGCAGTCCTTCGCGCCACCCTCCGGCGTGATGAAGCCGAAGCCCTTCTCGTCGTTGAACCACTTCACTGTTCCTGTCGTACGCATACCCTCTCCTCGGGTCTCGATGACGTAGAGGTTCGGGCGTTTCCCTACCGGTTCATCATCGCATGGTGACGGATGTCCGCTCCGCCGGACGAGCACGGGTGAAAAAACGATGGACCGGGGACAAGAGCGTCCCAGGTCCAGGGTCCGGCGGCCGGGAAGTCATCCTCGGCCATTCACTCGTACACCTGAATGCTAGCGCCGCAGCCCGGCGCGGTCAAGCGCCGGGAGCCGCGGCTACGAAGTCGGCGCGAGCAGAACGTTCGATGCCCGTGCGAAGAACGGCGGATGCTTGCCCTCGCGCAGCTGCAGCTCGAGAAGCCGGCTGCCGTCGCCGGTCTTGCCGTGAACGCGCACGACACTCGCCAGGCCGGCCGTGCACAGCACCTCCTCGCCCACCTGCACCGCCCGCGAAGTGCCGTTCACCCAGCCCGGATGATTCGATCCGTCAATGGAGAGGTTCGCCGCGCTCAGACCGCGCGTGCTCGTCAGCGGACTCGACATCGATGCTCCTTGCTCGGTGGGCGCCGGCCAGCTGCTGCGGGGCCGGGCAATCGTAGGGTCAGTGCTTCGCACCTGTACGCAGCAAAGGTAGTACCCTCCATGCGATGGGACGGTCCGGTCCCGGGCCTGACACCCGATCCCTGCACTGACACGCTGGCCGCCAGCCACGCGGTCCGCGGGCCCGCCCACGCACGAAAGCGCCCGGACCCATGGCCCGGGCGCTTCGTGAACCGCATGACGGCGCCGGCATGCGCAGCGGCCGGTCTGCCGCTCCGACTACGCGTTCCGATCGATGCAGAGCCGGGACTCGTCCCTGACGTTCGGGTTGTTGGCCTCCTCGAACGGCAGCGGGATCGTCACATCGGATCCGTACACGCCGCCCTTGTGCCATGCGCCGGTGGGGAAGACCGAGTCCGGAGTGCGGCCGTACTGGCGGACGAGCCGGCGCAGATCGCCGACGCGATAGCCGCGGCTGAAGAACCAGAATGCCCGCTCGCGGAACAGCAGGTCGACGCGAGCCGCGTCCGTTCCCGGATCCGTCAGATCACCCGCAAGGCCCGGCACCGTTGCACGCGCCGCGTTCATCGTCACGAGCGCGGCGGGGAAATCGCCGGCGCGCAGCTGCGCTTCCGCTTCGATCATGCGCGCCGCAATGCCGTCGAGAATGGCGACCGGACTCTCACGCGCGGGCCAGATGAGCTGCGCGAACAGGGGTCCCGATACGTCTTCGACGTTCGCGTTGGTGACGCCGACTGCCTGACACGCCGCATCGCCGCCCGCGCACGTCGGCACGCGCGGATCGTTCGCGCTCACGAAGTCCATCCCGTTGCCACCCTCCAGATCGCTCACCGTGTAGCGGCGCGCGAGGTTGTTCCAGTTCCACATGTTGTTGCTGTTCGTGGTCGCGGAATGGAACATCTCGTAGCGGAAATCGTCCGGCACGCCGTTCACGGCCGTGGCGGCCTCGGCGGGACGGTCGAGGTTTAGCAGAATCCTGCCGTGCGTCACCTGAAGCGCGTGACGGACGCGCAGGTCGTCGGTCGTCGTTCCCGTCACGGCCGCGAGCCCGTCCGTGACGTGGCCGAGCGCGCGCTGGAAGGCTTCCTGCACCGATATCGCGTCACCGTACACTTCCGCACCGTCGACCACCGAACTGAAGATGACGCCGTTGCAGTAGTGCTCCGCGGCGAGGTTCACGGTGAAGGCCTGGATCAGATACATCTCGCCGAGCTGCCAGCCCGGTGCATTCGGCCGGTACAGCTGCAACAGCTCGACCGCCTGCTCCGCCGACAGCCGCGCCCGGTGCAGGTTGCGATTGGCGGTCGTCAGGAACGTGTTGCGCACGGCCATCGAGCGCTGGTCGACCTGCTGCCGGTCGATGAACGTGTCGCCGCTCCGGTACTCGTCGGCGAACAGCCCACCCAGCAGGAACAGGCTCTCGCTTCCGCTCGTCGCTGCGTTGAAGCGGGCGAGCGCACCGACGCGGACGGCCTCCGCGCCCGCCGCCGACTGTACGTCCTCGGGGTTGATGATGTCTGGATCCTCCACCGTGAGGACCTCGTCGCAGCCCGCCACCAGCAGCGCGAGCGGAATGGCCGCGACGGCGACCAGCTGCCGCGCGCGGCGCAGGAACGGTCGTGCCGGATGTACCGTGATTGCTGATATAATGATCATCATCGCCCTAGAAGCCGAGGTTGAGGCGGAACGTGAAGTACGTAGGCGGTGCGAACGCCTGGAACGAAGATGGAGCGTTGCCCGTCGTGCCGAACGCCTCCGGATCGACGCCGGTATACTTCGTCCACAGAATGCCCAGATTCCGCGCGGCGAGTGATGCGGAGACGGAGCGCGTCCGCAGCAGCCGCGTCCACGAGCTCGGCGGTACTACGGTGACGCCGACCTCGCGCAGGCGCAGGAAGTCGCCCTCCTCGAAGAACCCGGCGACGGACCGGCTCGGATGCACGCGCACCATCACCGTGCGCGCCTGCTCGTAGTGCGAGGAGTTCGGGTCGATCAGGCCCGCGCAGTTGTTGCGGCTCGCACAGCGGATGCGCTCGCTGTTGTTGTACACGAGATGACCGCCCCTGTAGTCCATCATCCCGAAAAGGCGCACGCGACCGTCGAACAGGTCGACTCCCGTGGACGCCGCGAACTCGTGCTTCGGCAGCGAATAGCCGTGGTACTCCGCAGTGTCGCTCACGGAAATCTCGCTGATCGCGTTATCGGCGTGCCAGCGGATCAGCCCGTCGCCGTCCTTGTCCTCCCAGTCGAGCAGCTTGCGCGCCCACCAGCCGTAGAGCGGGTAGCCCTCGCGGCTCTGGAGCGAGGAGCTGTGGATGATGTTCGGCTCACCGCCCAGACTGACCAGCTCGTTCGAGTTCGTCGAGCCGTTGAACTGCACGTCCCAGCCGAACCGCGCCGTCCGGACGAGCTGGGCCTGGATCATCGCCTCCCAGCCCCAGTTGTGGACCTCACCGAGATTCTCGAATCGCGACGTCGAGCCGGTGCCCATCGACGGTGCCAGAATGCGGCTGATGAGCTGGTCCCGCGATGTCTTCGTGTAGTACGTGATCTCCGCCGACAGCCGGTCGTCCAGGAACGTGCCGTCGACACCCAGCTCCAGCTCCGTGGACCGCTCCGGCTTGAGCTCGCGGTTGCCGACCGCGCTGTAGACCAGCCCCGATGCCTCGCCCGCCTCGCCGAGCGCCGTAGCCGTGGTGTAGAACTCCACGGCCGCCGTGGTGCCGGGCTGTACGCCCGAGGCGCCGTAGGCCGTGCGCAGGCGCAGCTGGCTCAGCCAGCCCTGCGTGGGGAAGAACGGCTCGTCCGAGACCACCCAGGACACCGAGAACTTCGGATAGAACACCGTCTTGAAGTCGGCGCCGAACGCGCTGTTGCGATCGGAGCGGATCGCGGCCGTCAGGAACAGCCGGTCGCGGATCGCCACCTGCTGCTCCAGAAACGCGCCCATCGTCCGACTCTCGTCCGACGTCTCGTCCGCCGACGTCACCGCTCCGGCATCGATCGTCGTCGCGCCCGGCGGAAGCTCGCGGCCCTCCGCGCCGTTGCGATCGAACACGCTCTGGTAGTACTGCACACCCAGAACCGTCTTGCCCTCGATGTCCGACGTCAGCGAACGCGTCGCGCTCGCCGCGGCGTCCAGCGTGTAGATGAAGAAGTTCGTGCGATTGTCTTCCTTGAAGCCGAGGTGGTCGGTGCCGGACACCGGGCACTCGCTGAACCGGCACAGCTGCGTGTCCTTCCGGTTGATGTAGTCGAGCCCGAAGTTCGCCCGGACCGCGAGCCAGCCCTGCGGCCGCCAGTTCGTGCCGACCGAGCCGATGAACCGCTGAATGTCCTGCTCCGTCGTCGTTCGATAGATCTCGCGTGGCGTGACGGTGCGCCAGCCGTGCAGCGTGTCGCCCGCGGCGTTGAGCATGTACTTGTAGCCCGGCCCGCCGTACGTGTTCGTGGCGACACCCGGAACACCGGAGTCATCGCTGCGCGGCAATCGCAGATTCTGCGTCGTGTAACCCGCGTTCACGGAGAAATCGAAGCTCTCCGACAGATTCACATCGAGGTTCGTGCGCGCGGTCACGCGGTTGAGCGCGTTGGGGCGCTCCTGTTCGGGACGCAGCGTGATGTTGCGCGCGGCCAGCCAGCGCCGATCGAACTCGGGCACCTTCAGGCTGCCCGTCTCATCCTCCCACTCGCCGTGCACGAAGTAGCGGACCGCTTCCGAGCCGCCGCGCAGCTGGAGCCCGTGCTGCTGGCGGTAGCCGGTGCCGAACGGTGTCGCCTCGTCATCCTCGTGCAGGTTGTACACGGTCACGCTGTCCTGCGCGCACACGCCCGTGACCACCTGGAACAGGAAGCACTGCACGGAGTTCGAGCGCGTCGAGGTCGTGGAGGCCGTCGTGCCCGTGCGCCAGCCCCAGTAGGCGTCGGGGTACTCGTTCATGTCCACGATCGCCGTCTGCTCCGTGTAGTACGACCACTGCGGCCGCCCGGCGATGCCGCGCTTCGTCTGGATCACTACCACGCCCTTGGCGGCGTCCGTACCGTACAGCGTGGCCGCCGATGGCCCGCGCACGATCTCGATCGACTCGATCTCTTCAGGATTGATGTCGTTGATGCGTGCCGGAGTCGTGCCGCCGACGCCGATCGACATCGAGCCGGTCGTGCCTTCGACGCGAACGCCGTCGATGATGAAGATCGGATCGTTGGCGAGCGACAGCGAGCTGGTGCCGCGAATGCGGAATCGCACGCCGGCACCCGTCTGCGTGCCCGGAATCACCTGCACGCCTGCGGCGCGCGCCGTCATCAGGTCGGCGAAATTCGAGACGGCGGTTCGCTCCGTGAGACGGGACGCGTCCACATGAGCGATCGCGTTACCAACCTCGACACGTCGCTGTTCGCCGGTCGCGGTCACGACCATCGGGTTCAGCGCGATGGCGACGGACCTCAGCTCGAAGTTGGCGGTCGCCGTCTGGCCCGCCGCGACCGCCACCTGTTGTGTCTCTTCACCGTAACCGATGATGAGGACGCGGACCGTGACGTTTCCGGGCGTGACGCCGCGGAGCATGTAGGCGCCGTCGCTGTTCGTCGCAACGGAGATGTTCGTGCCGACGATGAGCACCTGGGCGCCGCCGATCGGCGCGCCTGTCTCGGCATCGGTGATGCGGCCGCTGATGACGCCCTGCTGCGCGGCGGCGGAATCCGGAGCCAGCAGCCACAGCGCTGCCATCAGTACCAGCGTGAAAACGCCCTTCAATCGGCTCATTGCCGGAACCTCGTGCTGGAGAGTTGGTCCGACTCTGCTGCGGGAACTGCCCGCGGCTACGATGGCGATCGCCAGCCGGATGGCTGCGGGGGGAAGCGGCCGCCTGCCTCGGAGAGGATCCGGCGCCGCACTACGACGCCGGGGACTCGTCGAGAATATTGATGCGGCGGATACCGTTAGCAAGACGGACGACACCGGCCGACCGGCGCACGGCAGGGACGTCCGATGGACCGCGTTCCGCCCCGCCGTGAATGACGGCCACATCCTGACGACCGGGTTGCCACCCGGCCCGACACCCGCCCAGTTTCAGGTGAGCAACGCGCTTCCGGACAGCGAACCGATCACCGATGAGGAGCGGTCATGCCCACCACCCGTCGTGAGTTCCTTGCCGCATCGGCCGCAGCCATGCTCTCGGCCGCATTCGGGCGGCCGCGCCTCCTGCACGCGTCGCTGCTCCAGGCCCCGGAGCCCGTCTTCACGCCGATCCGCCGTAACGTCGGGTACTTTACGATGCGAGGTGGCACGATCGGCTATCTCGTGAGCCCCGACGCCGTCGTTGTGGTCGACAGCCAGTTCCCGGCGGAGGGCCGGACGTGTCTCGAGGGTCTGAACACACGCTCCGGCAACCGGCCGGTCGATTGCCTCATCAATACGCATCACCATGGCGACCACACGGCCGGAAACGTGGCCTTTCGCGGCTCGACCGGAATGGTCGTTGCGCACGCGCAGGCGGCGGAGCACATGCGCCGGCCGCCCGGCGGGCAGCCGCCGTCCGATCCGCTGTATCCCGATACGACGTTCACGGAGCGATGGTCGGCGGATGTCGGCGATGAGCGCGTCGTCGCGCGGCACTACGGCCGAGCCCACACGAGCGGTGACGCGGTCGTCACGTTCGAGCAGGCCAACGTCGTGCACATGGGCGACCTGATGTTCCACCTGCGCCACCCGGTGGTGGACCGTGCGGCCGGCGCCACAATCCGCAACTGGATGACAGTGCTGGATCGCGCGGTGCACGACCACGCCGCCGACACCGTGTACGTGTTCGGTCATGCCCGCGCGAACGCGCCCGTCACCGGCGACCGCACGGCACTGGAGGGATTCCGGGCCTACCTCGATGCGCTGCTCGGGTTCGTCGAGGCCCGGGTGCGCGCGGGGCATGGCCGCGATGAGATCCTCGCGATGCGTGATCCGCTCGAGGGCTTCGAGAGCTACGGTCCGTTCGGGCAGGCGGGGCCGCGCGATGCGCTCACCTGCGCGTACGAGGAAGTCACCGCCTCCTAGCTCCGGGTGCGACGCCGGATTCAGCGGATCGTGGATGGGATCCGCAGGACTACCTCCTCGCCCGGCACCACCGTGATCTGCTCGCTGATCGGCGTCTGCCGGCTACCGAGCGGGTCCACCTCGAACCGCAGCGATGTCGGCCCGAAAATGAGCGTGTCCGGGATCCGCAGTCGTGTCGTGGTGAGCGCGCCCGCCGTGCCCAGCCGCTGCCGCTGCGAATCCCGCAGCACGTACACGGTCACCTGAAGCGTGCTCTGGTTCTCCACCACGAGGATCGTCTCCTCGGTCGGCTCCGACGTTCCGGGTGGCGGTGTCGGCCCGCAGAATGCCGCGGCGAGCGTGAACGCGGCCATGACGGCGAGACGGATCGGAGTGCGCATCGCGGTCCTCCTGTGAGTTGAATCCACCCGCGGACGATACTGCGAGGACCGCGCCAGCGATCCGCCTCGGGGCCCCAGTCTGCTGGAACGACGGTGGCCCGATCACGCGCTCGGCGCGATTCGATGTCGAGCCCCGACGCAAGCGCTCGATTGCTCCACGGGTTCCGGGTGCCACCACGCGTCGGAGCTCTCATGGGTGATTGCCTCTCTTTTCGACGCGCGCCTCCGCCCGGCGGCCGATCGCCCGGATCAAGCCGCTGAAGATGATGCGGTGCACCGGGTAGAGCGCGTACCAGTACAGCCAGCCGCGCCGTCCGGGTCGCCGTCGAATGGGCGGCCGCGGCCGGCCCGCATCCCCGAACAAATGGCGCTTCCGAACGGGCCAGCGCAGCGAACGTTCGAGTGAAAATCCGGGACGAGCTCGAGCTCAGGACGTGGGACGCAACGCGCGCAACCGCTCGTGCAACCGGATCGCGATGCTCTCGTCCAGCGGCTCGGCCTCACGCAGCTCGCGTCGGAACTGCGCGACAATCGCACTGAACCGGCCCCCGAAGCGCTCGCACCAATCGCAGCCACGCACGTGCTCCTGGATCTGCTGAAGGCGTGCAGCCGGCAGCTCACCATCGACATAGAGCGAAAGGTCTGCCAGGACCTCGCGGCAACGCAGGCCGGCGACGAGCCGATCGAGTTCAGGCATGTTCCAGTTCCTTGCGGACCTCCGCTGCCAGCCGCAGCCGCGCGCGGTGCAGCCGGCTCTTCATTGCGGCAAGGGTAACGCCGAGCACATTCGCTACGGCATCCCCCGCCAGGTCTTCCAGATCGCGCAGCACGAGAATTTCCCGCTCCGATTCGGTCAGGCGCTCGAATGCGGCCTGTAGCGCACTGCGCCGAAGACTGACCAGCAACTGCTGCTCCGGATCCTCACTGCCCCAGCCGGCTTCCAGACCCAGATCATCGAGTCCGACATACTCAGCCGGCTCACCCACGCGACGCCTGCGCGCGTGTCTGGCCGTGTTTCGCGCAATGCCCAGCAGCCATGCCCGCACCGGCGCCTCGCCGCGATACCGTCCCGCGCTGCGCCAGGCCGCGACGAACGTCTCCTGCATGGCATCTTCCGCATCGGCCACATCTCGTAGCGTCGCGTGCAGGAAGCGGAAGACTGCGGCCTGGTGCCTGCTCACGAGCTGTTCGTACGCCTGGCCGTCGCCTGCTGCGGTCTGCGCCAGCAGCATTGCGTCCTCCGTCTCCGCGGGTCCCGCGGCCATGCCTTCAGTCATCGACTTTCCTCGCCAGCAGCTCGGACCTGGCAGGATGTGCCAGATCGGCCGGCCGAGGATTCTTCCCGCGCTCCACGAATCCTTTCACTCCGGCTCCGGCACTCCCCTACAGATCGGCCGGCGCGGTCGGCCGCTGTCTCGAACCCGGAGTCCTCCCATGTCGGCTCTGCTCAATCGTAATGAAGGCGCCGGCGATCGCGCCTTCCGCGTAGCGCTCGGGCTCGCCATCCTCTCGCTGTATTTCGTCGGCCCGCAATCGCCGTGGGCGCTGCTCGGCTTCATCCCGCTCCTCACCGGCTTCATCGGCCGCTGTCCGCTCTACGCGCTGCTCCGTATCAACACATGCCCTCGCGCGCGTAGCTAGAGGGCGCAACTCTCGAGGTGAAGGATGCGCAGAATCAACGTCGCGGCAATGATCATCGGTGGCGCCGGCCTGCTGGCCTGCTCCGAATCTCCGACCATGCCGTCCGCTACGGGATCGATTGCACTGACGTCAGTCGTCGCTGAGTGCGCCGCTGACATTGCAGCAGTCGAGCGGGCGGTCGGTGAAGTGACCTTCCTGAGCAGGCAGGCGGATAAGGACCGGGCCGGGCTGCTCGGTAAGCTGGCGAACGCACAGGTCAAGCTCGATGAAGGCAAGCTCGCCGACGCGATCGGCAAGCTGACGGATTTCCGGGACACCGTGATCGCGCTGCGTGATGCCGCCAAGCCGAAGCTGAGCGCGGATGATGCCCAGAAGCTGCTCGATGCGGTGGACGTGGCGATCGCCTGCATGAACGCACTCGAGTAGCGTGCACACGGGGCATGTGCGCGCGATGTAGCCTTGATCAGACGGTGCACGCATCGAGAGCCGTCTGATCAGGGCACATGCACATCACCGCATCGCGGTTGATGCGGTTGGCGGATTCGCCCTTGCGGTCGGCTAGTTCAAGGCCCGCAAGCGCGGACACCCGGAGCACGCGCTGGTTACCTCGCCGGAACGACGCGGTCTTCTGTCGAGGTGGAGCACGCCGCCGCCAATTCGTCCCTGATCTCGTCGATCACACCGTGGTCGGTTTCCGCTGACAGCGCCTCGGCCAGCATGGCAACGGCTGAAGGCGACCCGATCCTTACCAACGCCCACGCTGCGTGCGACCGAACGAGCGGATCTCCGGCCCCTCTCCGGCTCCGCGGACCGCAAACGACGGCTCGGATGACGGTGCCGAGAACTTGCCGGTACACGGACACCTCCTGGGCGGAGGTGCCGCCTTCGCGATTCGTGATTCGACTGCCGTCGGCAAGCCGTAACGCAAGAAAAACCAGATAGATAGGGAGCGCCGGCAGCGACGGGGCGTTGCGGCCCGTGAGGCGAACCCGGGGTCTGACGATCTCATCCCGCCATGGGGTGTGGCACCGGGGGAGGCGCGATGTCGAATCGCCATGCACATATTCGACAACAAGGAAAAGGTCCGGCACACCACACCGGAGAGGTTCTGCCGATGCGATACGCGATCCGTTCCCTGCTGAAGGCGCCTGGCTACGCGGCGCTGGTGATCCTGACGCTCGCGCTGGGAGTGGGCGCGAACACGGCCGTGTTCAGTGTCGTGCGCGGCGTGCTGTTGCGGCCGCTGCCGCACGAAGGCGAGGACCGGCTGGTTTACCTGCGGCAATCGGCGGAACGGGCGGGGCTGGACGACGTGAAGTTCTCGGTGCCGGAGATCATCGATTTCCGGGAGAATGCCGAGGCACTGACGGGGTTCGCGGAGTTCAGCGCGATGCCGTTCACGATGCTGGGTGGGGACCGCCCGGAGCAGGTGCAGGCGGGGATCGTGAGCGGGAACTACTTCGAGATCATGGGACTGGGCGCTTTGCTGGGACGTGCCATCGAGGCGTCGGATGATGGACCGGACGCGCAGCCGGTGATGATGCTGACGTACGACTACTGGCAGTCCGCGTTCGGGGGAGACCGTGACGTGCTTGGCCGGACGTACCGGATGAATGGGCGGGTGGTCACGATCGTGGGGGTGGCGGAGCCGGCGCCGCCGTTCCCGGGCGAGACGGACGTGTTCGTGAACCTGGTGACGAGTCCGCATCACCTGGACGCGACGATGGTGCACGGCCGGTCGCACCGGATGACGGACGTGTTCGCGCGGCTGGTACCGGGCGCAACGCTGGAGCGGGCGCAGGCGGAGCTGGACGGGATCGCGACGCGCATGTACAGGGATCATCCGGAGAACTACGACGCCGCGGCGGGTTACGCGGTGACGATCTCGCCGCTGCGGGACGCGCTGACGTCGAACGCGCGCAACACGCTGTTTCTGCTGATGGCCGTGGCCGGGCTGGTACTGATCACGGCGTGCGCGAACGTCGCGAACCTGATCCTGACGCGGAACCTGAAGCGGGAGCGGGAGTTCGCGGTTCGGTGGGCGATGGGCGCGACGGGCGGCACGCTGCGGCGGATCCTGCTGGCAGAGACGACGGTGCTCGCGCTCGGCGGCGCGGCGCTCGGCCTGCTGCTCGCGTATGGAGGCCTCGATGTGCTGGTCAATTTCGCGGGTCGGTTCACGGCGCGCGCGACGGAGATCAGCATCGATGGCGGCGTACTGCTGTTCACGCTGGTGGTCGCGCTGCTGGCGGCGTTCGCGTTCGCGTTCGCGCCCGCGCTGCGGTCGCAGGAGGTGGTGAACGCGACGCTGACGCGCGGCGGCTCCCGCGTGACCGGCCGGCAGCGGCTCCAGCGCTGGCTGATCGTCGCGCAGGTCGCGGCCAGTGTGACGGTGCTCACGGCGGCGGGGCTGCTGACGCGCACGCTGATCCGGCTCAACTCGGTGGATCTCGGGGTGGAGCTGGAGAACACGCTGACGTTCGAGGCGCCGATCAACACGGACGGCAGCATGACGCCGCAAGAGGCCATTGCGTTGCAGGAGGAGATGGAGCGACGGATCGGGGCGCTGCCGGGCGTGTCGAACGTGGGTGTCGGGCTGGCCGTGCCGCTGCGCCGGAACGAGCTGGGCCTCGAGGTCCGCGCGGAGGGTGCGCCGCCGGCGCCGGGGCAGCCGATCCCGATCGCGCAGATGCGGACGGCGACGCCCGAGTGGTTCCAGGCGGTGGGCATGCAGATCACGGCGGGCCGCGACTTCGAGTCGACGGACCGCATGGACGCGCGCAAGGTGGTGATCCTGAACCAGGCACTGGCGGAGCGGCTGTTCGGCGATGCGGATCCTCTCGACAAGCGCGTCACGTGGACCGGCCAGGTGCTCTCGGCGATCGGGATGCAGGAGGAGTGGAAGACGGTCGTGGGTGTGGTGAACAATACGCTCGACGACGGACCCGATGCGCCGCCGCCGCTGATCATGTTCGAGCCGCTGGCACAGGCCGCGCTGCCGTTCTTTCCGGGCGCGTTCGTGATCCGCGCGCATGCGGCGCCGTCGCTGGCGCCGCGCGTGATCGAGGTGATCAACGAGCTGTCGCCCGAGTCACCGGTGCTGCGCATCGCCACGCTCCAGCAGATCCGTGAGGAGAACGTCGCCTCCGAGCGCCTCAACACGCTGCTGATCACGGTGCTGGGCGGGCTCGCCCTGGCGATCGCGGCGATCGGTCTCGGCGGCGTGCTGTCGTTCTTCATCAGCCAGCGCACGGCGGAGATCGGCATCCGCATGAGCCTCGGCGCCGCTCCGGCGCGCGTGCTCGGCATGGTGCTGAAGGACGGTGCGCTGCTCCTCGGTATCGGGACAGTGATCGGGCTGCTCGGCTCGCTGGTCGCCACACGACTGCTCGAGGGGCTGCTGTTTGGCGTCGCGCCGAACGATCCGCTCACGTTGGCCGCGGTCACCGCGCTGATGTGCGCTGTCGGACTGGCCGCTTGTTCGGTGCCGGCCCTGCGCGCGGCGCGCGTCGATCCGCTGGTCGCAATCCGCAGCGAGTAGCTCGGCGGAGCGCACTCCGAACGGGGGCTCCGCGCACGTTTCGACTGGTGGGTTCTGGACGTGCTAATCGGCCTCGAGCCGATTGAGGGCCGCAAGCGCGCCAATCAGAAGACGGCAATCGACACACGTCGCAGCGCGCGCGACGCGCCGCGCTACTCCACCTTCGACCGTAACCGATCAAGGGCACCCTCCACCTCCTCCAGGACGAACGGCTCGCGCTCCGCGGCCAACGAGGCTTCGAGATCCGGCAACGACTGGGGTGAGGCGATCTCCCCCAGTGCCCACGCGGCGTGACCACGGACCAACGGTTCAGCGTCCAGGAGAGCGCGGACCAACACGGGCACCGCCTCCGATGAGCCCCAGTTGCCGAGCGCGACCGCCACGTTTCGCCGAAACCCGGAGCGGCCGGCACGGCGCAAGGCCGAGCCGCGAGAAAACGCTTCCCAGGCCGCCTCGTCCATGGACATGAGATCGATCAGCGATGGTGACGCCGTGCCCGGGTGCCACCCGTCGGAGCCCAGCTTCTCCACACCGACCGGCGGCTCTGCGGGTCCGCGGGCCGCAAACGACGGCTCGGATGACGGTGCCGAGAACTTGCCGGTAAACGGACACACCTCCTGACAGATGTCGCACCCGAAGATGCGGTTGCCGATCAGCGGCCGCAGCTCGCGCGGGATGGGTCCCCGCTGCTCGATCGTGAGGTAGGAGATGCACCGCGTCGCATCGATCACCGGTGCGCCGTTCGCGTCGCGACCCAGGAGCGCACCGGTAGGGCACGCGCTCACGCACGCGCTGCACGTGCCGCAATGGTCGGCCTCGAACGGAGCATCCGGCTCGAGCTCCAGCTCGGTGAGCAGTGTTGCGAGGAAGAAGAACGATCCGCGCTTCGGGTTCAGCAGCATCGTGTTGCGGCCGAACCAGCCGAGACCGGCGCGGCGCGCGAGCTCGCGCTCCAGCACGGGGCCCGTATCGACGTAGGCGCGCGCGAGCGGCAGCCGGTGCCCGACCTCGTCCTCGAGCCAGCGCAACAGGTGCAGGAGCTTGCGCTTGATGACCTTGTGGTAGTCGCGGCCGCGGGCGTAGCGCGCGATGATGCCGCGCGCTGCGTCCGCTTCGTCATCATCCGCCGTGTAGTAGTCGAGCCCGACCACGATCGCCGAGCGCACTCCCGCGAAACCCGTATCGGGACGGAGCCGCCGCTCCACGGCATCGGGTCTGGCGAGATAGGACATCTCGCCGTGGCGCCCCGCCGCGAGCCATGCGCGGTAGAACCCGGCGTGCTCGCTCGGCCGGACATCGGTGATGCCCACGAGGTCGAAGCCGAGATGCCTTGTCTGCGCCCTGATCCGGTCGCTCAGCGCCGCGCCGGCGGCGGCCGTCGTGTCCTTCATGCCGTTCGGTACCACGGAGTCTCACCGATGATCCGCCAGGCCGCGCGGCGCTCCCGGGCTTGCGTCTCTCCCGTGCCGCTGCAACACTGCTGCGTCCCCGGCATCCACGGCGCACTCCGGCGAAAGGTGAGCATGCGGACGGAACCGCTCTATATCCTCGCGGTCCTGTCGCTCTTCATCGCGATCTCCGACCTGCTCGTGCGCCGCACCTGGCTCCGCCATCTGGGTACCGCACTGCTCGTCATCCTGGTGACCGCGCTCGCCGCCAACCTCGGCGTGCTGCCCGCCGGTTCCTCGGAGGCCGCGCCGGTCCCGGTCTACGACGCCATCTTCACCTACGTCGCGCCACTCGCGATATTCTGGCTGCTGCTGCTCGTCAACCTGCGCGACATCATGCGCGCCGGGCTGCCCATTGTCGCACTGTTCCTCGTCGGCGCGATCGGCGTCGTGCTCGGCGCGTTCGTCGCCGCGGCGGCGTTCCGCTTCGACAGCCCGCTGTTCGCGCCCGTCGCCGGCATGTTCGTCGGCACGTACATCGGCGGCAGCATCAACTTCAATGCGATCGCGCTCTCCTACGGCGTGATGCGCGACGGCGTGCTGTACGCGGGCGCAGTCGCCGTCGACAACGTCGTCACCACGATCTGGATGGTCGCGACGCTCGCTGCACCGCGCCTGCTCGCACCCTTCTGGGGCGGTCACGTGCGTGCTGCCGCTCCGGTCGACACGAGCGACATGGCCGGCGTCGCGCAGGACACGGAGAGCGTGCACCCGCTCGATATCGCGCTCCTCGCCACACTCGGCCTCGCCAGCCTGCTCATCTCCAATGTCATTGCGACGAGAACCGGGATTCCCTCGATCATTCTCGTGACCACGCTCGCGCTCGTGCTCGCACAGTTGCCTCTCGTCGCGCGACTCCGCGGCGCCCGCGTGCTCGGCATGTTCGCCGTATACCTCTTCCTGGCCGTGATCGGCGCATTCTGCGATGTGCGTCAGCTCGCCGCGCTCGGCGGACTCGGACTCGTGCTGCTCGGCTTCGCCACGACGATCGTGCTCGTGCACGGCGCCGTCATCTTCCTCGCCGCGCGCGCACTCCGCATCGACGTGCACGTCGCCGCCGTCGCCTCCCAGGCCAACGTCGGCGGCGGCACGTCCGCGCTCGCCGTCGCCCGCAGTATCGGCCGCAGCGACCTCGTCCTGCCCGCCGTCCTCATCGGCTCGCTCGGTAACGCGCTCGGCACGTACATCGGGTTCTGGGTGGTGGCGAACCTGACCTGAGGTCGCGGTCCGGAGTCGACAGGATACAGCCGGGCAGGCGGCCTCAGGGCGAGGGCACCCGCACCGTGACGAGCACCGGATCTCCCGCAGGGACCGTGACACCATCGAGGCGCGTCGGCCGGCGGCTGCCGGGACCGGGGACGATCACCTCGATGTCCACCGCCGGCGCATCTGCCACACCGATGTGCACCGGCTGCACGCTCTGACTGTTGTAGCCGGAGCCGGTATCGACCAGCCGCGTGCCGAGCAGTGTCCGCCCGCCCGCGCGGTACACCCGGACCTCCGCGCCCGTGACCGCACTCCCGCGCACGCCGACAACGTGCACCTGGATCGAGCGCGTGGTATCGCTCCGCGCGACCAGGTTGCGCAGCAGGGAATGCGTGGCGCCGGGCGCGACACCCGCGAGCGCCAGATCGACGTCGCCATCGCCATCCGCATCGGCCCACTGTGCACCGTGACTGGCGGCGAGCTCCCGGATGCCGGCCGGCGTCTCGTCGCGGAACGCCGCACCGGTATTGTGGAAGAGATAATCCGGGTGGCTGACACCGCCGGTCACCGTGCCGTTGACGTAGAGGTCGAGCCGTCCGTCATGATCGATGTCGGCGAACGCACACGTGTCGTACCGGCCGTCGATCGCAATGCCCCACGCCGCGGACGCATTCACGAACCGGCCACCGCCGCGGTTCAGGAACAGGCCGTTCGGGCCGTAGTTCGCGAAGAAGAGGTCGAGCCTGCCATCTCCATCCACATCCGCCGCGCACGGGCGTACGGTGCCGTTGGCCGCGTCACCCGGTGCACGGCCGCCCCACTCGAGCCCCGCAGCAGCCGCCACATCGGTGAACTGCCCGTCGTCATTGCGGAAGATCCCGTTCGCATCGCCATCCATGTTGCCGACGACGACGTCCGGATCACCGTCCTCGTCGTAGTCGAGCCACACGGCGCCGACGCTGCGCCGCTCATCGGCGAGGCCCAGCCGCTCTGCCACATCGGTGAATCGGCCGGCTTCGTTGCGGAACAGTGCATTCGCGCGGTCGCGGAAGGCGACGAACAGATCGAGGTCACCATCGCCATCTACATCGATCCAGCTCGGCTGACGCACGGCAGCGGAATCGACCTCGAGGCCGGCCGCCGCCGTGACATCGCTGAATCGCGCCCCATCGTTGCGATACAGCCGCAGCACACTGCCAGCACCCGGCGTGAAGCCGACCAGCAAGTCGACATCGCCGTCGCGGTCGTAATCGCCCCAGGCCGCCGCGCGCGTCGGTCGTGCATCGGCTATACCGGCGGCCGCCGCCCGATCGGCGAAGACGCCGCCGTCGTTGACGTACAGCCGATTGGGAGCGCCGTTGAAGCCGACGAACAGGTCGAGGTCACCGTCGCCATCGATATCCGCCCACGCGTTCGCCAGCGCGCCCCGGGCAGCGAACAGCTCCGCCTGCATCGGCTCGAAGGGCGGGATCAGCATGCCGGCGGCGCTCAGCGAGGCCAGCAGGAGCAGGAGTAGAAGGATGGCAGGCATGTCGTCATGATAACCCCCCGGCTGAATCGCGCCAGACGTCCCTCGGCAAGTTCGCGCACCCGCACTAGGCGCGACCCTGCGCTCCGGAACGACTCGCTTCTGCCCGCTCCTCCGCCACACGCTGCGATTTGACACCGATGCGGCTCACGTCTAACATCCGCGCGGATTTCAACGAATCAGCCCGGAGACTCGCATGGCCCGAATCATCCGCGTCGCGCACTCGCCGGATTCCGACGACGCGTTCATGTTCTACGCCCTCGCCGAGAACCTGATCGACACCGGCGACCTCGAGTTCGTCCACGAGCTCCAGGATATCGAGACGCTGAACCGCCGCGCGCTGAACGGCGAGCTGGAGGTCACCGCCGTCTCGATCCACGCCTACGCGTACATCGCCGAGCGGTACGCCTTGCTGCCGCACGGTGCGTCCATGGGCGAAGGCTACGGCCCCCGTGTCGTCGCCGCGGATCCGATGCAGCCCGCCGACCTGCGCGGCCGCCGCATCGCGATCCCCGGCGAGATGACGTCCGCCTACCTCGCCCTGCGCATGTACATGCCGGACTTCCAGCCGGTCACGGTCCCGTTCGACGAGATCATCGACTTCGTCGCCGCCGGCCGTGCGGATGCCGGGCTCATCATTCACGAAGGTCAGCTCACGTTCGGCGACGCGGGACTGCACCTCATTGTGGATCTCGGCGAGTGGTGGGCCGGCGAGACGGGCGGACTGCCGCTCCCGCTCGGCGGCAACGTCATCCGCCGCGATCTCGGCGATGATCTGATCCGTCGCGTCTCGCGGCTGCTGCGCGCCTCCATCGCCTACGCGCTCGAGCATCGCTCGCCCGCGCTCGCACACGCGATGCAGTACGGCCGCGACCTGAACGAGGCGCAGGCCGACGAGTTCGTCGGGATGTACGTGAATCAGCGGACGCTCGATTACGGCGAGGACGGGCGGCGCTCGGTGCAGCTGTTCCTGGACCGCGGCTTCGAGCAGGGTCTGATCCCCCGCCGGGTCCAGGTCGACTTCGTCGACGACGGCCACACCTGACACGGCCGTCTCACCCGGCGCAACACTGGTCGCGCGCGGGTTTCAGGCGGACTTCGTCGACGACTGTCCTTCTTCCTGGTGCATGGCGGCGCGCACCACGTCGACGAGCGCCGCGGGGGTGAACGGCTTCTCGAGGAAGTAGCCGTTCTCCTCGATGCGACCCTCGCGCACGAGTGACCTCTCGGAGAAGCCGGACATCAGGACGATGCCGGCATCCGGCTGCGTCTCCCGGATCCGGAGGGCCAGCTCTTCGCCGTTGAGCCGCGGCATCGTGAGGTCCGTCACGACGACATCGATCTCGCCGCCGGTCTGCGCAATCCGCAGCGCCTCCTCGCCGTCCGCCGCCTCGAAGACGGAGTAGCCCTTCCCCTCGAGCGTCCGGCGCGCGAGCGAACGCACGGCCTCGTCATCCTCGACGAGAAGCACGGTCCCGACCTCGTTGCCGGTGCGCTGCGGCACCGGCGCCTCCTCCATCGGCTCGTGCACCGGCAGGTACACCTTGAACGTCGTGCCCAGTCCGGGCTCGCTGTAGACGGAGATGTGGCCACCCGCCTGCTTGACGATGCCGTAGACCGTCGACAGGCCGAGGCCGGTGCCTTCCGGCTTCGTGGTGAAGAACGGCTCGAACACCTGCTGCTGCGTATCCGGACTCATGCCCACGCCCGTATCGCTCACGGCGACCTGGACGTATTGCCCCGGCGTGAGATCGAGGCCGCGCGCCGAGTAGATCTCCTCCAGCCGGATGCTCGATGTCGTGATGCTGATCCGGCCGGCCTGCCCGATCGCGTCACGGGCGTTCACGACCAGGTTCACGATCACCTGTTCGAGCTGACCGGGATCGATCAGCACGTTCGGGACGTCCTGAAGGGCCGTTTCCAGCGTCACATCCGCACGGATCAGGCGGCGCAGCAGCTTCTCGATGTCGGTGATCAGCACGTTCGGGCTCAGGTACACCGGACGGCTCGGCTGCTTGCGTGCGAACGTCAGCAGCTGCCGCGTCAGCTCCGTCGCCCGGTCGGCCGCCTTCTTGATCTCCTCCGCATCATCCCGCGAAGGCAGGTCCGGCGGCAGATCCTCGATCAGGAACTGGACGTGGCCCTGAATGGCCGTGAGCACGTTGTTGAAGTCGTGCGCAATGCCGGAGGCGAGGCGTCCGACCGCGTCCATCTTCTGGGCGTGACGCAGCTGCTCCTCGCTGCGCCGCAGGTTCTCCTCCGCGCGCTGGCGTTCGGTCAGGTCCCGTACGATGACGCCGAAGCCCGCCAGCGCATCGTCACCCTCACCGAGCGCGGTGATCGTGATGTGCGCGGGGAACCTGCTCGCGTCCTTGCGCCGGATCTCCGTCTCGAGCTCCACGCGCCCTTCGCTGTTCGCCCGATCGAGCAGCGCCGCCACCTCGTCGGGCGACGACGTGAGCAGGACGGCGACGTGTACGCGCTCGATCTCGGCCGCGCGGTATCCCATCAGCCGTTCCGCACTGTCGTTCCAGCTCACGATGTGACTGTCGCCGTCGAGCATGAGCAGCGCGTGATCGCGCACGACGTCGGAGATCAGTCGCAGCCGCTCGTGTGTCGAGCGCAGACCTGCCTCCGCCTCGCGATGCGCCGTCACGTCCCGCAGCAGCAGCTGGACTGCCGGATGGCGCCGGTAGTGGAGCGGCGATACTGCGACTTCCGCCACGGCCGTGCTCCCATCGGCACGCTGAACGCTCGCTTCGATCGCCGACGCCGCACCCGACTCGGAGTGCAGCACCGATGAGATCCGTTTCTGGATCTCCGGCGCTATGAAGCATGATGTGGGCTTCCCCTCGAGCGCGTGCACGGGGACGCCGATGAATGCCGCCGCCGCCGGATTCGCGTACGCGATCGCGCCGAACTGCTCGATGACGACCGGCTCGGGCAGGCGATCGAGGAACTGACGCAGCCGTAGCTCGTCTTCCTGGCGACGCCGCCGATCCGCCATCTGCGGCGTGCAGTCACGGAGCAGCACGAGCATGTCGCGCTGGCCGTACGCGCTGGCGCAGAGCTCGAGCGTAACGCGTGGACCGCCGCGCCGCCGCCTGGAGATGACGGCGCGGCCGCGCCCATGCGTTTCCACTGCACCCTGCAACCGGATCAACCATGGCGAGTAAATGGTCCCCAGATGCGGCTCCTGCGACTGGCCCCAGTCCAGCAGCAGTGCCGCCTCTGCGTTCCACTGTCGAATGCGCCCGTCCGGAGACAGCACGACTGCGGCTGCGGGCAGCAGATCCAGCCAGCCCGCATCTTCTGCAGTGACATCCCGCAGACCGCCGTTACGCGCTCTCTTGGTCACTCGCGCATCCCACCACGGTTCGCGCCGGCGCCCGTCGCCGGCGCGGTGTTTCCTCTGCAACCTGCTACCACTCGATGTCGGACTCGGGGGCGGGTTTCGGATTGGTGATCTCCCACAGCGGTCCGCCCCATCCCTTCGTGGCCTTCACGGCGTCACCGTGCTCCGTGATCGTCGGCGGCGTGTAGGGCTTCTTTTCCATTGTCATCTCTCCTCATGGGCAGGTGACGCGCTCCCTGCGCGTCCGGTGGCGCGGCCTCACGCCGCACTGAACGTCCTCTGCGGTGCCGCGGACCAGGCGCCGTTGCGCACGGCCAGCCAGGTCTCGAGCGACAGCGCACTGAACAGCTGAATGTTGTGAACGGGCAAGCCACGCCGCGCATCATCGACGGCGGTGCGTAGTGCAGCGGGGTCGATGCAGCCGAGCTGTGCGAGTATCGGATCCCGCAGCAGCGCATCGAGCCGCGGCTGCTCCCGACGCAGCGACCACAGGATGCGTGCGTCGATGCCGCCCTTCGTCGAGCGTGTCCGCACCCGTTCCGGCAGGACATCGCGCATGGCATGGCGGAGGACCCACTTCCGTTCGTTCGGCCGCACGCGCTGCCGTGCCGGGAGCTGGAGCGAGTGCTCCACGAGCGGGCGGTAGAGGAACGGGTAGCGCATCTCGACCTCCGGACCGTACGGCCACCGCTCCAGCCACGCCGGCAGCGTATTGACCGCGTCGGTGATCTTCCGCGCGAACCGGCTCCCGACCGAGCGTCCCGTCGCACACCGCTCGCCAACACCGCCGCTGAGCCATACCGGCGCCGGCACGGCCGCGTGGCGGCGCGGCAGGAACGGGTCGACCATATAGCGGCGACCCACGCGCCAGAACGACTGGCGCATGGCCACGGACCACGTCGTCACTTCACCGAGTGCCGCACGGATGCGACCGCTCGCCGCGAGGTCCGTGATGTAATCGAGCGAGCCATACAGATAGTGATCGGCCCCCATCCCGCTGAGCAGCACCCGCCCGCCGCCGTTCCGCACGATGTCCCACACGCGACGATGCCGCGCGAAGAACGGATACATCGCCGACGGCTGATCGGTGACCGGCGGCAGCTCACCGTCGTCCTGCCACGCCCAGTAGTCGCGCACCTGCTCGTTGCGAACACCGAACGTCTGCACGACGACGTCCGAGTACGCACGCTCGTCGCCCTCCCCCAGGCTGTCTACGACCGTGACGGTACCCGCGACGCCGCCGTGCAGTACGCTCGCCAGTGCTACGACCGATGATGAATCGAGACCGCCGGACAGATGTGCCCACGTCCTGGAGGGATCCTCGATGCGCGACGTGACCGCCGTCTCGAGCAGCTCACGGAATCGGAGGCAGTTCTCCGCCTCGTCACCGTCATCGGCCGGAGTGTACTCCTCCGCTCGCCAGTAGCGTTCGCTGCTCTGGACCGTGCCTCGCTGGCGCACGACGCTGCCCGCTCCCACGGAGGACACGCCGCGCCAGATCGTGGCGTCCGTCGTGACGCTGCCCGTCGTCAGATAGTCCGAGATGTATTCGAGGTCGTACGCCTCGTCCTGCTGCAGCGGCTCGACCGCCGACGCAAACAGCTGAAGGCCCGGCGCGGCACGCCGGAACAGCGGCTTGACGCCGAATGCGTCGCGCACCGCGAGCAGCTTCTGCGCACGCGCGTCCCAGCAGACGAACGCGAAGTCACCGAGCAGCCGCGGTATGCACCCCTCGCCTTTCCGATCGAGCGCGGCGAGCACGAGCTCGAGATCGGAGTGCGCTTCGGCATCGACGCCGGCGAGGTCGGCGATATCGGCACGATTGTCGAGCCGTACATCGCCCGCGCCGATCAGGCCGCCCCAGCGCGCCAGCGCCTTTCGGTGCTGTCCCGGCCGATCCACTGCGACCGCCGCGAACGGACCTTCCACGATCGAATAAAGCGACGCGCCATCCCGTTTGAGTCGCGTTATGAAGCCGAACATGTCCGCCTTCGACAGCGGCTCGCCCCGAGGTCGCAATGCGCATACGTACATGGTCAGACCCCCAGGCTCGGGAATGGAACGATCGTGAGCGGCAGGTCTGCCGACTCGCTGACGGGACAGCCGTCGATTTCCACCCACGCATGCGCGTAGAACGGCCGCGGCTGCACCCCGAGCCGCAGGTCTGCGGCAACACCGCGGCGGCGCAGCAGAACGAACAGCGTGAGCGACTGCTCCAGGCACAGCGCCCGACGCGGGTAGAACGCTGCGGCCACGGCAACCCGATGCGCCGTCTCGGACACGAGCCGGTCATCCGCACCGGCCGGCGTCGGCCTCGGTGCAATCCGGCGCAGCAGTGCGAACGTGCGGCGCAGGCCGAGCGCGCGGGCCACTCCGTCCAGCACGCCCAGCATCACGAGGCACGTCAGCACCCCCGGCGCACGCGTACTCATGCGTTCACCACCAGGCGCTTGCGCCGAAGGTCGGCGATGAATCGCTGCATGTCGGCGCGTACGGCCTCCCGAGGCACCTCGTATTCCTCACAGACCCGTGCCGCGAGCGTTTCCGCAGTCGCGCCGCGCTCGATCTCGTGCCACGCGAGGGTGCCGACCTCATCCAGTCCGATGTAGACGGCGTGCCTCAGATCGAGGAGGACGGCCACGCCGTCCCGCTCCGCCGTCAGGACATCGCGCGCAGGGCGCAGCTTCGCATCCGCCTCGGGAGCGCCCCTGCGCATTCGATCCAGCAGTAGTCTGAACACTGGAATCCTCCGGATTTTCACCATGGGAAAAAGCTAACCGGGAACCAGGGGTCCATGGTCAGCGAACGGTCAGAAGTATGTCAGGAACCCGTGGGGAAATGTCAGGGAACTGTGAAGCCGGTCACGCCTGCAGCCGGTATCCGCGCTTCCGGACGGTCAGGATGTGACGCGGCACGGCGGGGTCCGCTTCCAGTTTCCTGCGCAGCTCGGCGATGTGTGTGTCGATGGTCCGGCTGATCACCATGCCGCGGTGGCCCCATACCTCGAGGAGCAGCTCGTGCCGCGTGGCCACGACACCCTGGCGGCGGGCGAGCGCCAGCAGAAGCGCGAACTCCTTGTCGGTCAGATCGACGGCGCTGCCGCCGCGCAGGACGCGGCGGGCATCCACCTCGATGCGGACGTCGCCGAACTCCATCACCTCGCCGCCGGCGACCTGCTCCTGGGCCGCGCGCCGCAGCAGCGCCTCGACGCGCGCGAGCAGCTCGAGCAGGCTGAACGGCTTCGTGACGAAGTCGTCCGCGCCCATGCGGAAGCCGCGCACCTTGTCGGCCTCCTCCCCCTTTGCCGACAGGATCAGCACGGGAGTCGTATGCCCTTCGTCACGGAGCGTGCGCAGCACACGATACCCATCGAGGCCGGGCATCATCAGGTCCAGGATGATCAGGTCGGGGTGAGTCGCGCGGGCGAGATCGAGGCCGGCCAGGCCGTTGTCCGCGACGGTGATGTCGTAGCCTTCGATCTCCAGGTTGTTACGCAGGCCGAACGCCAGATCCGGATTGTCCTCGACGATGAGAATACGGTGCATCAGCTCCCTGATTGCCTGCTACGATGCGGCTGCGAGATCACCCTTCTCCTCGGTCCGAAGGTAGGCATCAGGGAACTGCACGACAATGCGGGCGCCGCGCTCCGGTGCCGACTCCGCCCAGGCATCCCCGCGGTGCAGACGCGCCAGCTCGCGCACGACCGCCAGACCGATACCGCTGCCCGATACTCTCGACTGACTCTCGCGCGGGAGGCGATAGAACGAATCGAAGATCCGGCCCCGCTCCTCGACCGGAACACCCGGACCCTCATCGTCCACCCACACGCGCGCGACATCCTCGAACAGCGCGGCTCCTACCGTGATCCGCTGCCCGGTCGGACCGTACTTGAGCGCGTTGTCCACCAGGTTGATCAGGATCTGACGCAGCGCCATCCGGTCGACCGGCACCGTGATGTTCTCCTGAAGCTCCAGCCGGACTTCCGCACTCCTGCTCCGGCACAACAGAGACAGGCTCTCCACTGCACGACGGATCTCATCCGCGAAGTGCGTCGGCTCCGGCGCAACCTTCGTGTGCCGTCCGCCCTCCGTCTTCGAGAACAGCAGCACGTTCTCGACCAGATGCGACAGACGACGCGCCTCCTGGTCGATGATCTCGAGGGATCGCCGACGCTCGACATCCGACCGCACACGGCCGAGCAGCACGGTCTCGGTGAACATGCGGATCTGCGCGAGCGGCGTACGCAGCTCGTGCGTCACGCCCGACACGAAGTCGGCCCGCAGCTGCGCCAGCGCCGACTCGCGCCGGACCTGCAGCATCGCCGTGATCAGCAGGGCACTGATCAGCACCATCAGCACGAAGACCATGGTGCGCTCCGCCGTCCGGTTCAGACCGAACGGGAGCAGGCCCGGCGCCGCCTGATGGGGCGCGATGCCGAGCGTCAGGCCATACACCGGCGCCTCCACCACCCTCCGTTGCAGTCCTTCGGCCGGCACCGGACCCATTAGCTCCGTCCGACCGACGAACGCCGCCCGTGCGAAGAGGTGGTCATCGGCGGCATCCGGCCCGGGCGAATGCGGGAAGCTGCGCGCACTCGCAAACACGAAGTCGATCATCTCGGTCGACATCGCGCTGTCCAGCACCATCCCCGTCAGCCGCACCGGCGAACCGTCACGACCCAGCGTCAGATAGACGAAGCTCGCCGCCACCCCGCCGTCGACTTCGACGAAATGAAGACCGGCGTGAATCCGCTCGTGGAACGGAACGACCTGCCCCGACGTCACCCGGCCGCGCAACTCGTCCACCAGCGCCTCGGACATCGGCTCGCCCGACCACCGCACCGCGCCCGTACGCGGATCCATCGCGAAGAACGTCCGGATCCGGCCGCCCGTGCGGCACGACTTGCAGACCCGCTCCGGCGGGATCGAAGTCCACAACGAATCGAGCATCACGTCCGGCGCGCCCACCGTGATCTGCATCGACTCCATCGTCGAACCTGCGAACTGCTGATAGAGACCCGACCACAGCGCCAGCGTGTTGGCAGCCGATTCCGTGAGCGCCGTGTTCGCCATGTTCACGCGCTCCTGATCCGCCTCGCTCGCGCGCCACGCCACCACCGCAGTCAGCACGAATACGAGCGCGAGCAGCCCGACCAGAAAGGCCAGGTGCCGTCGCGGCGTCTCGAGCTTGACCAGCAGGCGGTCGATCAAATGCCCTGCGCTGGTGTGAGGGGCGATACGACCAGCCGGGCCCTCCGCTTCGCGGGGGCTGGCGGGCCGTCGATGCATGCGCCTTGCGGGCAGGAGGCGAATGTCCGTGTGGGTCTTAATCTACGCCACTCCCGTCGGCCCGCTCAAGGGGCATCGGCCCGCTAGTTGTCCGGGAATCGGACAGGCGGCGCACGATCCGGCGCGCCCAGCCGGTATTCCCGGCCTTTCCACGCGACGCGCGGCCCGCGCAGGGCGCTGCGGACGAAGAGCCACGCAGCGCTGAGTGCACCGGCCGGGTAGGCGGCGGCGTAAAGCAGGGGGACGCCCTTGACGGCATGGGCGAGGACCCAGAAGAGGAGCGAGACCGCGGTGACCGTGAGGCTCCAGCCTCGGATCAGGCCGTTGAGGCCGGATACGAGGCTGAGCACGAGCAAGGCGGGCGGCAGGACCCAGAGGAGCAGGAGGAAGAGGGCCGTGAGCCAGGGGACGGCGGGCGCGACCCAGGCGGGCGCGGCGCGGCGCGAGCCGATCGCGAGGTTCTTGGTCCATCCTTCGACGATGCCGGCGAGGGAGCGGTACATGCGGGTTTCCATGAGCTCTTCGGCGTGGGCGAGGAGGATGCGGCGGCCGGAGGCGACGAGGCGCTGGGCGATGCCCTGGTCCTCGACGACTTCGGCGCGCATGGCTTCGTGGCCACCGATGGCCTGGTAGGCGTCGCGTCGGATGAGGATGAACTGGCCGTTGGCAATGACGTCGCGCGGATTGCGGGTCCGGTTCACGCGCTCGAGGTGCATGTAGCGAAGCGAGATGAGTGCGAAGATGTGGGGCAGGATGAGGCGTTCCCAGAAACCGATCATGAGCTGGCGCGCCATGACGCTGACCATGTCGACCTGCCGGCTCTGGAGTGCGCCTACGGCGCGGCCGAGCAGCATGTCCTCGTGGCGGGTGTCGGCGTCGGTGAACAGCAGGAGATCGCCGCGTGCCTGGAGATAACCCTGCCAGCATGCCCACGGCTTGCCGAGCCAGCCGTCGGGGAGCGGCGCGCCGTCCACGAGTCTGACGCGCCCGTCCGAATGGTCGACGAGGATGCGCACGATGTCATCCGTGCCGTCCACGCTGCCATCGTCGACGACCAGGATCTCGAGATTCGGATAGAGGCTGTTCAGCAGGCTCGCGAGACACACGCTGATGTTGACCGCCTCGTTGCGTGCGGGCACGATGACGGAAACCAGCGGCGCCTGTTCCGCTGCGGGAACGGCGAACGACGACAGTCGCGGCCTGCGCAGCAGCATGATGGGCATGATCAGCATCAGCACCACCCAGGGCAGGGCGAGGATCATCTGTACGGCGCTCGGCACCCTAACCCTCTCTCCCCGGCTTGAATTCGGCTTGCTCGGCTCCGGCGCGGCCGCCTACCTTCCGGTCATGAACTGGACCGATTGGCGCGCCGAGTTCCCGATTCTCGAGCGGAAGAACTACCTCAACTCCTGCTCGCTCGGCGCGCTCTCGCATCGTGCCCTTGCCCGGGTCGGGGCGTTCCACGAGGAATGGCACACCTACGGCGCCTCGGCGTGGTACGAGATCTGGATGAGCCGGCTCGCGGAGCTGCGCGCGCGGGTGAGCGGCATGATCGGCGCCGAGGACGGCACGGTCGCTCTGGCCGCGAGCACGTCCGCGGCACTGTCCGTGATCGGCTCCGCGCTCGACTACACGAAGCGCAGCCGCGTCATAGTCGCCGAGCTGGACTTCCCGACCGTCGCCTACCAGTGGATGGTCCGGCCCGGCGTCGAAGTGATCCGCATTCCGAGCGACGATGGTGTCGGCATCGATCCGGAGCGGATGGCGGCCGCGATCGATGATCGGACGGCCATCGTGTCGATCAGCCACGTCTTCTTCACCACGGGCGCGATACAGCAGACACTTCCCGTGGCCGAGGCCGCGCGGCGTCATGGTGCGCTGTTCATCATCGATGCGTATCAGAGCGCGGGCCAGGTGCCGATCGATGTCCCTGCGCTCGGCGCCGATGTCCTCGTGACGGGCCCGCTCAAGTGGCTGCTCGGCGGGCCCGGCCTCGCCTATCTGTACGTGCGCGATGAGTGGCTGCACCGGCTCCGCCCCACGATCACCGGCTGGTTCGCCGCCCGTGCCCAGTTCGACTTCGATATCCATCACTTCGATTTCCGGGATGATGCACGGCGATTCGAGCTCGGCACGCCCGCGCTCCCGACCGTGCACGCCGCACTCGGCGGCCAGGACATCATCGATCAGATCGGTGTCGTACCGATCCGCGAACGCAACAGCGATCTCACGGAGCACCTGCTGCTCCGGCTCGAGGAGAACGGGTTCCGGTTCCGCGGCGCCGCCGAGGCGGATGACCGCTCGGCGCTCGTCATGATCCCCCATCCCGATCCCGCCGGCGCCGTAACGCGGCTCGCGGAACACGGGATCATCGTCGATGCCCGCCCGGGATACGTAAGGGTGTCGCCGCACTTTTACAACACCCACGACGACCTCGATCACTTCGTCAGCGTGCTGGCCGCGAATCGCGCATGAGGATCTCGGACGCGCAGCAGGCGGTGGACCGGTACATCGGCCAGTTCGCGGAGGGGTACTGGCCGCCGCTCACGAATCTCGCGCGTCTCGTAGAGGAGGTCGGCGAGCTCGCGCGCGAGCTTAATCACCGGTACGGCCACAAGACGAAGAAGCCGGACGAGCCCGAGCAGGATCTCGCCCTCGAGCTGGCCGACATCCTGTTCGTGCTCGTTGCAATCGCGAACGAACAGGGCATCGACCTGGAGCATGCGTTCCGGCGCGTGCTCGAGAAGTACGACGTGCGGGACGCGGATCGCTGGACACGGAAGACGGGCGGCTAACGGCTCCGCTCGTACAGGTGCCACGCACTGATCGAGGCCGCGTGCCGGATGCGGCCGCCGAGGATCAGCTCGTCGATGTCCGCCTCGTCCACTACGCGGACCTCCACGTCCTCGCCGTCATCCTGGTTCGTGCACCCGTCCGGCACGCAGCCGCGCACCACGATCACGCTGATCGCGTTCGACTGGATCGCCGGATCCGGATCGAAGTCACCGATCAGCTCCGCACTCTCCGCGCGGTAGCCGGTCTCCTCCTCCAGTTCCCGCAGTGCCGCGGCCACCGGCTCCTCGCGCTCCTCCACGACACCCGCCGGAAACTCGAGCGAGAGCTTCTGCACGCCCGGCCGGAACTGCTCCACGAGGATCACGCGGCCGTCGGCCGTGAACGGGATCACGTGCACGCACATCGGCACGTCCACTACATGGAACGCGCGGATGCCGCCGGTGCGCGGCGACTTCATGACGTGCCGGCGGACACGGAACACGTCGTAATCCGCCATCAGCTCCGTCGCGACGGGCTCCCACTCCCTGGCTCTCGGCATTCCTGCTCCATTGACGTGTGCCGTGCAGCCGGGCACGTCCACCGGCGGCACGCCTACGGTACCAGCACGATCTTGCCGAACTGGCGACCGGCCTCGAGGCGCGCGTGCGCCTCACGCACTCGATCCAGCTCCCACACCACGTCGACCACCGGCTCGAGCGCGCCGGCGAAAACGAGGGACATGACCTCGCGGAACTCCGTGCGGTTCGACATCGTCGTACCGATGATCTCGAGCTGCTTCCAGAACAGGAGTCGCGCGTCGGTCTCCAGCCGTGCACCGGTCGTGCCGCCATAGACGACGATCCGGCCCGCACGCGCTGCCGCGCGCACGACCTGCGGCCAGGTCGCCTCACCGACCGAATCGAAGATGACGGCGACTCCGCGCCTGCCGGTGTCGCTCCAGATCGCGCTGGAGACATCCACACTCTCGCGGTCGTAGACGACGTCGGCGCCGAGCGACCGCACGCGCTCGACGTTGTCCGCCGTCGTCACGGCGAAGACCTGCGCACCCGCGTGCTTGGCCACGCGGATCGCGGCAGTCGCGACGCCGCCCGACGCGCCCGTGATGAGGACGCTCTCGCCGGCGCGCAGCCGACCGCGTGTGATCAGGCCGCGCCAGGCCGTGAGGAACGCGAGCGGCGCAGCGGCGGCGGTCTCCAGCGGATACCCTTCCGGCACGGGATGGAGATTGCGCGCGGGCACCACGACGAACTCGGCAAAGCCGCCGTTCGTGTGCTCGCCCAGAATGCGGTAGCTCACGCACAGCGGTTCCTCTCCCGCCATGCACCACTCGCACACGCCGCACGACAGGGACGGGTCGACCACCACGCGGTCCCCCTCGCGGACGCCGCTGACGCCCGACCCGATCGCGTCCACGACACCCGCCACGTCCGAGCCGCCGATGTGCGGCATGGTCGTCTCGATCGGGAGCCCGCGCCGTACCCACACATCGAGATGGTTCATCCCCGCCGCTGCCACCTGGAGCCGGACCTCGCCCACCGCCGGCTCCGGCACCGGGACCTCCTCGATCCGCACCACCTCCGGCCCGCCGTGCTCCGCGAACACCGCAGCTCTCATGGATTGCGCTCCGCAACTTCGTGCCGCACTGCTCCCGTCCCGAATACGCCACTTCGGACAGCCTATCAGCCGGGCCTTGCTGGCGCTACGTGACCACCCCAGTCTTCGTCGGCATGAAGCATGACGACGAGGACGACGCGCTGTACGAGGAGCTGGAGCGTCGCGCGCTCTTCGACCTGCCGGCGGACGACGATGCCGAGCCGCCGCCGGATGTGATCCGGTCGCTGCGCGGCGAGCTGGCCGAGGATGCGAAGGACGTGACGCTCGCCGGGTACGTGGCCGAGCACGACCGCGTGCCCGCATTCGAGGGCAGCGATGGCCAGCCGTATACGGTGGACGTGGATGTCGAGAAGGATGACGAAGCCGGCGAGACGTACGCCGCATTCCTCATCTTCATCCGGTGGGCGGCGACGGGAGCTGGAATCATGGACCACCTCGAGTCCGGCGATGTCGCGCGGGCGCGGAGTGAAGAGGAGGCGCGGCGGGCAGCCATGGACCTGTCGCTCTACGAGGTCAAGGCGGAGCTGGATGCCGCCATCGCGCGCCGCAGGGAGGCGCTGGAGGATTGAGGCGTGCTGCGTGATGCATTCATTTTCCTGAGCGAGAACGCGGTAGCGCGCAGGCTCGCGATGAGCGCGCCGGGTGCCCGCACGATGGCCCGCCGGTTCGTCGCCGGCGAAACCATCGACGACGGACTGCGCGCCGCGCGCGAGCTGGTCGCGCGCGGCTTCTTCGTATCGCTCGATTACCTGGGCGAGTCGGTGAAGAGTCGGGAGGAGGCCGTCGCGGCGGCGGACACGTACGTGCAGCTCGTGCGCCGCATCGGCGCCGACCCGCAGCTCCGCGAACGGGTGAACGTCTCCCTCAAGCTCACCCAGATGGGCCAGGATATCCGGCTCGCGACGGGACCGGGTGGCGCAACGGCAGCGGCTTCGACGGGCGGGTGGCCGCGACCGCAGCAGCACGCCACACCGGAGAACGCGGCCGACTGGGATGAGGAGTTTCTGCGCGGCAATGTCGCGCGCATCCTCGACACCGCGCGGGAGCACGACATCTTCGTGCGCCTCGACATGGAAGGAACGCCACACACTCAGCGCACGCTCGATTTCTTCCGCTCTCTCTGGGACGCCGGCTACCGCAACGTCGGCATCGTGCTGCAATCCTACCTGCGGCGGACCGCGCACGACGCGCGCGAGGCCAGTCTGCTCGGGGCACGGGTGCGCCTGTGCAAGGGCGCGTACCGGGAGCCGGAGCGGTACGCATTCCAGGAGAAGGCGGAGGTGGATGGGAACTTCATCGTGGTGATGAAGATGCTGTTGTCGGATGGCAGCTATCCGGGCATCGCGACGCATGACGAGGCGATGATCCGTGCGACCCGCGAGTACTCGACGCAGCAGGACCTGCCGCCCTCTGGCTGGGAGTTCCAGATGCTCTACGGGATCCGGCGCGACCTGCAAAACCAGTTGCTCGGTCGGGGGTACAACCTCCGCGTCTATGTCCCGTTCGGAGAGGCCTGGTACCCGTACCTGATGCGGCGCCTGGCGGAGCGGCCGGCGAACGTGTTCTTCGTCGTCAATGCGCTGCTGCGGGAATCGCCGTTCCGGTCACTCTTCGACCGGAAGGCCCGTTAGCGGATCGGCGGTATGATCGAATCGGACGGGAGTGCGCGGGATTTCCTGCGCGTCACGGAGATCTTCCATTCCGTCCAGGGCGAGAGCACCTGGGCCGGGCTCCCGTGCACGTTCGTGCGGCTCACCGGCTGTCCGCTGCGCTGCGTCTGGTGCGACACGGAGTACGCGTTCCACGGCGGCGAGAGGATGTCGCTCGATGCGATCATCGACCGGGTCGAGGCGATCGGCACGAAGCTGGTCGAGGTCACGGGCGGCGAGCCGCTCATCCACCGGAACGCGTTCGTGCTCGTCGAGCGGCTGCTCGATCGCGGCTGCACCGTACTGGTCGAGACGTCCGGCGCCATCGACATCGCACCGCTCGATCCTCGCGCACACCGGATCATGGACCTGAAGTGCCCGGACTCGGGCGAGTCCGCGCGCAACCTGTGGTCGAACCTCGAGCACCTCACGGCGCGGGATGAAATCAAGTTCGTCATCGCGAGCCGGGCCGACTACGAATGGGCGCGCGCTGTCATCCGGGAGCATGGTCTTGACGAGAACGTGCGGCGCGGCGAGCTCCGGGCGCTGCTGTTCTCGCCCGTGTGGGATCGGCTGGATTTTCAGCAGCTGGCGGAGTGGATCCTGGAGGATCGGCTGCCCGTCCGCTATCAGATCCAGCTGCACAAGATCATCTGGGGCGCACACGTCCCGGGCGTGTGAACGACGAAGGCCCCGCGTACGGCGGGGCCTTCGCTGCATTCGGAGCGTTCGTCGATCGACTAGAAGCGGGTCGCCACGCAGTGCTCCGGCAGCTTCAGCAGGTCGAACGTCTCGCCGGCAGGTCGGACGTCGACGCGCTGGACCTCGCGCGCCTCCGAGACCAGCTCGCGCAGCAGAGACTCCATCCCTTCGTCGAGCTCGGGTGCGGGCCACGGGCCGCCGTACAGCTCGTGCGCGACCCAGCGCGCGCCATCCTCGCCGTGCAGCTGCCGCGCGTGCTCCAGCGCCACACCGCGCGCGCGCGCGGCCGCGGCCTCGCGGACGAGCCGACGCCGCGACTCCTCCAGGCCGGCATTGCGGGCGCCGCCGGGTGCACGGCAGATCCACTCGTCGATCGCAGCGAATCCCCGATCGCGCGCGTCGATCAGAGCACCGAACGCGGCGACGACATCCTCGTTCTCCGCGCCTGCGAGCATCCCCGCCGGCGTCGCCTCGGGCAGGACCACTTCCATCATGCCGCGGATGAGATCGAACGAGTTGTGTGCGCGCGAGCTGCCGTAGTTCCTGAGGAACCGCTCGCGCGTCTCCGGATAGAGCGGAGCGACCTCGTCGAGGATGTCGATCAGCGCGTCGCCCGCGCGGCCGGTGATGTCCGGAGGCCGCACCGTGCCGTAGCCGGTCAGCGCGTGATCCTGGACGGACGACAGGTAGCCGTTCCACCGCCCCTGCGAGGCCAGCGATGCGGCGACGAGCCAGTCGACCGCGCGTGCGAAGTTCTCCGCCGGCCGGCGCGCGTGCGTGCTGATTCGCTCTTCCTCCGCGACATCGAGCGCGGCGCTCCGGTTCAGCTCGCGCACGCGCGCGGCGAGCCGGTCCGTGGCGCTGCGTGATGCCCGATCGCTCGCGTAATCGCCGCGCACGCGGTACCGGCGGAGCGCGACCTGCCAGTCGAGATCATGGGCGATCTCGTGCGCGATCGTGCCGGCCGAGCTGGACGGCGGCAGGATGAGCTCGCGCGTCTTCGGATCGTGCATTGCGAGCGTGGCCTCGGTGCGGCGCATGCTCGAGAAGCGGATCGCGAGACCGCGCAGGTCCAGCGCCGGCAGGACGCGCTGCATGTCCTGGAGCGCCGTCTCCAGACGTCCGCGGTAGTACGGCCGCCACTCCGCCGGCACGTCATCGGCGAAGCGGACTGCGGCCAGACCGAAGCGCTCCTCCAGCTCGCGGGCGGTCGGGCCGCCGAAGCCGGGCAGCCACACCGGCTCCTGTGCGAGCGGGCGCAGTGCGACGGCCGCCCACACCGCCGCGAGCGATGGCGCGGCGTCGAGCGGCGAGCGACGACCGAGCTGCGCGTACCGCGCCACGAAGCTCTCCTCCGTCGCCGCGGCGCCGAACGCTTCCCGGTCGGAGCGCTGTTCGTCCTCGTAGTGCGTCTGCTCGACGAGCTCGCGGCCGTACGTCCGGGTCGCGATCGCGATCGGCGCGACGGGCGGCACGCTCGTGGAGTCCGCGATCCGATCCAGACGGTGCGCCACCGCAGGCGTCAACAGCGACGCATTCACGTCGGGCTCCGACGGCCACTGCTCTGTGATGTCGCCGATACGCGCGCGCAGCATTCTGAGCGTCTCCGCCAGCTTCGGCGCAAGTGCGAGCGCTTCCCGCTCCGCTTCGTCCGAGAGCGGCGCGAGCGCCGGCGCCTCGACGTGCAGCCACCGCTCGGTGCGCCAGCGCGAGATCGCGCCGAGCGGATCGCCCTGGGCAGCCTCCGCCGAACGCAGCAGGCGCACCACGTCCTTGCGCGCCAGCTCGCGGTCGCGGATCAGTGCCGCGGCGCGCGTCGCGTACACCGGCGACTGCCGCGGCAGACTGCCCTCCATCGCCGCGATGCGATAGGCCAGGCGCACGGCGAGTTCGCCGGCGCGCGGATCGCGCGACTCGCTGATGGTACTCTCGATGATCCGGAGATGATGCCGGCCGAGACCCGGCCAGCTCGTGATGCCCGCGACACCCGCGCGGTCCAGCGCGATCGCGTCGACCTGGTACGCGTCACCCGCCAGCGTCTCCGCCAGCAGCGCCCACGCCACCTGGCGCCGCACCGGCTCCGACAGCCGCGGGTCCCGCAGCGCGGTCTCCACCAGCCGGAACGGGCTGCCCATGCCGAGGCGCAGCCGCTCCGCGTAGCCGAGTCCGATCACCGCCTCGTCCGGCGGGACCACGCCCGCCCGTGCGACGGCGAGCCACCCGTCCAGCACCGCCTGACCCTGCTCGAGCTCGCGCCGAATGTCCGGCGCCAGACCCGCGTGCTCCGGCCGGCCGCATCCCGAGAATGCGGCGGCGGCAGCCAGAGCCAGCAGTGTCACGTGGCGTCGGAGGTTCGGCATCGAACGTCTTCCGTTTTCAGTGTTGAACGGCCGGTGACCAACCGCTCTTCTCGTGAGACACCGGATGCGCTGCGTCCGTTGCCTCAGCCGTGCTCAGCCGCCGCCTTGCGGATCGCGCGCAGCAGACGGTCCCACACGGGGCGCGCGTGGCGCGCGTCGCAGTCGTCGACTGCGGTGAGGAAGTTCGACCTCAGCTCGGGCCGGCTCGCCAGAAACGACCATGCCGCCAGTCCACCCTTCAGCTCGTTGCAGCGCCGGCACGCCGTCACGAGGTTGCCCTCCGAATCGTCGCCACCGCGCATCCGCGGCTGCACGTGGTCCAGAGTCAGATCCTCGGAGCGGAACACCGCGCCGCAGTAGACGCATCGGAACCGGTCGCGTCTGAACACCCGATCGCGCCGCCCGGACAGCGCATCCTTCACTCCCACGCGTGTTCTACACGGCAGTCCGCGGATTGCTCCGGCGCAGGCCGGGCTCACCGTCGCGCCGCCTCCGCCAGCGTGCTACTCTGTCGCCATGCTGGATGATCCCCGTATCGCGCAGCTCCGCCACAGCTTCGAGACCAGGCCCGCCGTCGCCGCGCACCGTTCCCCCGGACACCGTGAAGCCGCCGTCGCCCTGCTCGTCCGGCCGCGTGAATCGCTCGAGCTGCTGCTGATCCGCCGGGCCGAGCTGGACGGCGACCCCTGGTCCGGCCACGTCGCGCTGCCCGGCGGCCGCCGCGGTCCCGGCGATGCCGACCTGCTCGCCACCGCCTGCCGCGAGACCGAGGAGGAGGTCGGCATCCCGGTCCAGCGCGTCGGCACCTTCCTCGGCGCGCTCGACGAGGTGGCACCGTCGACGAGCCGTCTGCCGCCGATCCTCGTCGCCCCGTTCGTCCTGGCCGTGCCGCCGGACACCGGCGCCACGCCCGAGCCGCGGGAGGTGCAGGCGGCGTTCTGGGTGCCGATCGACGCGCTGCGCGATGCCGACGCCGCCTCGGAGATCCTGGTACACGCCGACGGCGGCCCGCTCCGCTTCCCCTCGCTGACCTGGGCGGAATACGTGGTCTGGGGCCTCACCTACCGCATCCTCCAGCAGTTTCTCGAGATCAGCAGCGGCCTCGCCTGAGTCTCAGCCTTCCAGCTCGTCGACGCGGCGGATGATCTTCCCGACCAGCCCGTACTTCACGGCTTCCTCTGCGCCGAGCCAGAAATTGCGCCGCGTGTCGTCCTCGATCCGCTCCACGCTCTGACCGGTGCGCTCGGCGAACACGCGGTTGAGCCGCTCGCGCATCTTCAGGATCTCGCGCGCCTCGATCTCGACATCGGCCGCACTGCCGCGTGCACCGCCGGCCGGCTGGTGCAGCAGGTAGCGCGTGTGCGGCAGCGAGAAGCGGCGCTCGCGCGGGACCGCGACGTAGATCAGTGCGCCGGCGCTGGCGACCCAGCCCGTGCCGACCATCCGCACCGGTGAGCGGATGTACTGGACCATGTCGTGAATCGTATCACCGGACTCGACGTGGCCGCCCTGCGAGTTGATGTAGATCGTGATCACCTCGCTCGACTGCGAGTCCATCGCGAGCAGCTGGCCGATCACGTTCGCGGCGAGCTTCTGGTTGACCTCGCCGCTGATGATGAGCGTGCGCGCCTTGAACAGCAGATTGCGGGTGTCCTCCGTGAGCACGGTCGGTGTGATCCGCGGCGTGTCATCGCCGCGCTGCGGCTCCTCCTCCGGCTCGACGTCCGGGTCTTCCAGTGGATCGGGTGCGTGGTGCAGCGGCTCGTGCGGATGTGTCATCGCTTCCTCTCTACGTTCCATGTATGCGCCCGGCGATACCCGGCTGGCGTACGCCGGCGCTGATGCCGTCGAACTCCGCGCTGTCCGGCGCGGGCGTCCTTGCTTCACGGTCCTGCAGTGCCGCCTCCGCGGCGGCCTCGATCCCGTTCGTGATGTCGGTCTCGATCGCGGCCAGTCGGTCGCGTGCAACGCCCTCACGCACGAGGTATTCCTCGTACATCCCGATCGGATCGCGGCGTCCCCAGTGCGCGAACAGGGATGCATCGAACGTGGCCCGCGCCTCCGCCTCATCATGCGTCGCGTGACCGCCCATGCGGAACGTCTCCACGACGAGCAGTGTCGGCCCGCCGCCCGCGCGCGCACGTTCCGCGGCGAGCCGCGCGGCAGCGAACACATCCAGCACGTTGTTGCCGTCGGCCGTCGCTCCGCGCAGGCCGTACATGGCCGGCCAGCCACCGAACCCGTCGACCTGGTGCTGGTCGAGGCGCGTGCCGAGCGCGACCTGGTTGTTCTGCAGCACGAAGATGACCGGAACGTTCAGCACGCCGGCGAGGTTCAGTCCCTCGTGGGCGGCCGCAGTCTTCGTCGCACCGTCGCCGATCCACGTGAGCGCGACGCGCGGCTCGCGCCGCTGACGGAACGCGAGCGCGACCCCCGTCACGACGGGGACCATGTCGCCCACGTGCGAGATGGGCTGGAGCACGCCGCGGCCGAGATCGCCGAAGTGGCCGTCACGGCCGCCGTTCGGTCCGTCGCTCGTGCCGAGGTATCCGGCGAGAATGCGCTCGAGCGGCATTCCCATCTCGTGGCACGCGCCCGCGTTGCGGATCATCGGCGCAACCACGTCGCGCGCGCGGTCGAGCGCGTGGACGCACCCGATCGTCACCGCCTCCTCGCCCGTCCCCAGCCACGCCTTCGAGATCACGCCCCGGCGGACCCAGCGCTTCAGCGTGATGTCGTGCAGCCGGAAACGCAGCATGCCCGCATACAGCTCGAGCAGCGCGGCTTCGCCGAGCGATTCGATCACGCCGCGCCGCTCCGGGTCGCTGCGGATCGTTGCCGCGAACGCCTCGATCAGTCCCGGGTCCGGCGTCCAGCCGACGTATTCCGGCGGGTCGAACGGTGGGTAGCGGTGCATGGAGCGACAACGTAGTCCGCGGCGCGGCGCGGGAAAAGAGAACGCGGGACACGATCGCTCGCGTCCCGCGTCCTCATCGCCGGAGGGACCGGCGGGCGACGCAGCTGCCGCTAGGCAGCCGCGACCGCTTCGACTTCCTGGATCGCGCGGCCCACGCGCGCCGCCGTGATGTCCAGCTCCGCGCGCGACGGAATCGGGGCATCCGGCATCGGGAGCTGAAGTGCGAACGGCTCGCCCTCACGCACCGGAATGAGGTGCAGGTGGAAGTGCGGCACATCCTGGCCGCCCGCCTTGCCGTTCGCGCTGAAGATGTTGATCGCCTGTGCGTCCATCGCTCGCTGGATCCCCGGCGCAATGCGGCGCGCGACCGCGAGACAGTGCGCGGCGAGGTCTTCGGGCATGTCGAACAGCGTCTCGTGGTGGTCCTTCGTGACGATGAGCGTGTGCCCCTTGCTCATCGGCTGGATATCGAGGAACGCCAGCGTACGGTCGTCCTCGTGAACCAGACTCACCATCTCTTCGCCGCCGATTATGCGGCAGAAAACGCAGTTCTGCTCGACCATGTCGCCTCGCCTGGACCGGAGTCATTCCTGCCCCCCTCAATGCAGGATGCGGGCCCGATTCCTGCCCCGCCCCACTGGCAGCGGGCGCGCCATCTCTTAGATTGTCGCCCGCTGCATCGCTCCGCCGTCTGCGGGGCGCAATCCCTGGAGAGGTCGATGTCGCATCAGGAAGGCCGTGTGGAACCGCGCCTGACCGGTAAGGTCACCGCGGCGTTTCCCCTCGCATTGCTCGAATCCGTACGCGCACACGACAGACCGGGTGAGATTCTGGAAGACGAGGACGTCTCGATCAGTCTGCCGCGCCGCCTCGGCCTGACGGGTGTGATCGAGACCCAGATCTTCCGCTACGAGGCCGCAGAAAAGGCCGGTCGCTCGGTGCGGATCGATGAGGTTTTGAACCTCGTCCGGCTCGTCATGCGCCGGCCCGATTACGAGCCGATCCTGCGCGAGACGGGACAGCGCATGGCGCGCTTCTACTACAAGCGTGCGCCCGGGCTGTGGACACGGATCCTGCACCGCGGACCGGAGCGGCTGCGGCTCGCGGCGGCGCGGCGTACGACCGCCCGCGCGCTGCGCCACCTGCAGATCGGCGACCGCATCGACGCACTCGCACCGTTCACGCTCCGGATCGACAACTGCACGGCCGCCCGGCTGGACGACGGCGGTGCCGGCTGCACGATCGTGACCGGGCTGGTGGAGGAACAGCTGCTGATGTCGACGGGCAAGCCGCGGCGCGTCCGCCACACCTGTTGCCTCGCCCGGGGTGACGGGCGCTGCGAGTGGACGCTGAGCCAGGCCTGAGCCGGCGGCTCAGTCCTCCTCCGCGTTCTCGGTGTCCAGCCCGGCAGCGCGCATCAGCTTGCCGCGGATCTGCTGGTTGAACGCCTCCCACTTGAGCCGCATCTGCTCGGGGTCCGCCGTGCCCTCGAGGAACCCGACGGGAATCTCGAATCCGCCCGCCCGGCTCCTGCCTCCGCCGTAGTAGCGGCCGCGCGTGTCGCTGCCGAGCGCGGTCTTCAGGAACTGGTCGACGTCGAGCGTGACCTTGCTCGTGCGTACGCTCCCGACGATCACCTCACGGTCTCCCTCGCCGAGCAGCAGACCGTACACGATGGCCGTATGGACGTTCTCCTCCGTCTGGAGGAAGTCGGTCGCCTGCGGGATGGCATCCCGATCCGCGTGCCGCAGGTAGCCGACGCCCGCGATCGACCAGCCGCCGATGACGATCCGGTCCGTCAGCGCGATCCGGATCACCTCCATCGTGCCGCGCGAGCGCTGCACGCGCAGGATCGACTCGAGCAGCGGCTGGTCCGTGAACCGGCTGAGATACGATGCCGCGGCGAATTCCTCCGGGCCGGCGCGGATGAAGCCGTTCGTCTCGCTGCGCAGCGCGTGCACGAGCGCCGTGGCGAGCTGCGCGTGCGTGGTGCTCGTCTCGTCCAGCGACAGGACCTCGCCGCTGCGCAGGTAGTCGGCGAAGATCGTGGCCGCGGCGCCGATCGGCCGGATGTCGGTGTATTCCGCCTCGAGCAGTCCCTGGGGCGCGTGATGGTCGATGATGGCGATGGTCGGGACGTTCGCCTTGTGGAGCCGGTCCGTCAGACGCGTCGTCGTGCCCTGATTGTCGATGAACACCGCACCGTCGTAGTGGTCGATCGGCAGTGAGTCCGTGACACGGGTGAGCTCGATGTCGAGCAGGTGGACGAGGGCGAGGTTCTCCTGGTGGCTGATGCGACCCTCGTACAGGATCTCGACATCGGTATCGACCGATGCCGCGAGGAGCCGGTAGGCGAACGCGCAGGCGATCGCGTCCGGATCGGGGTAGTCCTGCAACGCGACGCAGTGACGCTCGCCTCCGTGCAGGCGCAGGAAGCTGCGGAACTCGCGCGCCTTGTCCACGTTGTAGAAGTGCGCCAGCTCCGTCGGATTCGGCACCTGCGGCTCGGTGTGCAGCACGCGCTCGACCATGGCAGCTACTCCACTGCGGTCACGGGTACGTGCCCGACCTCCGGCCGTCTGCCGTTGCCGCCGTCGTGCGACGTACCCATGAGCGCGCGCAGCTCGTCGCGCTCCACGACTTCACGCTCCAGCAGCATGCGCGCGAGCCGCTCGAGAATGTCGCGGTCCTTCCTGAGCACGGCGAGCGCGCGGTCGTACCCCTCGATGAGCAGCCGCTGCACCTCCGAGTCGATCACCTGCGCAGTCGCCTCGCTGTAATCGCCACGGCCGTCCTCGGCGACCTGGATGAACGCACTCTGGCGGCGCATCAGATTGACGGGACCGATACGGGGCGACATGCCGAGCTCCGTGACCATGCGCCGCGCGATCTCGGTGGCCCGCTCGAGGTCGTTGCCCGCGCCCGTCGAGATCTCGCCGAACACGACCTCCTCCGCGGCCCGGCCCGCGAGCAGGACGGCGATCCGGTCGTTCAGCTCGACGCGCTGGACCAGGTACCGCTCGTCCGTCGGCAGTTGCTGCGTGTACCCGAGCGCGGCCACGCCGCGCGGGATGATCGAGATCTTGTGCACGGGATCGGCATACTCCGCGCGTTCCGCGACGATCGCATGGCCCGCTTCGTGATAGGCCACGATCTCGCGCTCGCGATCGTGCACGAGCCGGTTCTTCTTCTCGAGTCCCGCGATGATCCGGTCGATCGCACGCTCGATGTCGACCGCCTCGACCTGATCCTTGTCCTCGCGTGCAGCCAGCAGCGCCGCCTCGTTCAGCAGGTTCGCCAGGTCGGCACCGACGAAGCCCGGTGTCCGGCGCGCGACCGTGAGCAGCTCGACATCGTCGCCCAGCCTGATGTCGGCCGCGTGCACGGCGAGGATCGCGAGCCGGCCGGCCATGTCCGGCCGGTCGACGACGACCTGACGGTCGAAGCGGCCGGGTCGCAGCAGTGCCTGGTCCAGGATCTCCGGCCGGTTCGTCGCGGCCATGATGATCACGCCCGTGCGCGGATCGAAGCCGTCCATCTCCACCAGCAGCTGGTTCAGCGTCTGCTCGCGCTCGTCGTGGCCGCCCATGGGACCGGCACCGCCGCGCTGCTTGCCGAGCGCGTCCAGCTCGTCGATGAACACGATGCACGGCGCGCGCTGCTTCGCCTGAACGAACAGGTCGCGCACCCGCGCGGCACCGACGCCGACGAACATCTCGACGAACTCCGAGCCACTGATCGAAAAGAACGTGACGTTCGCCTCGCCAGCGACTGCGCGCGCGAGCAGCGTCTTGCCCGTGCCGGGCGGGCCCACCAGCAGCACGCCCTTCGGGATCTTGGCGCCGAGCCGGGCGAACTTGTCCGGCGTCTTCAGGAACTGGACGACCTCGACCAGCTCCTCCTTCGCCTCGTCGGCGCCCGCGACGTCGCCGAACGTGACGCCGGTTCCCTCCTCGCCCATGATGCGCGCGCGGTTCTTCCCCACCGTCATCACGTTCTGTGCGGGGTTGATGCGCCGCATCATCCAGATCCAGAACACGATCAGCAGCCCGAGCGGCAGCAGCCAGCCGATCAGCTGCGTGAAGATTCCGGCGGAGACGAACTCGTGGGGCGTGCGCGTCGACTCCATGAGCGGGATCAGCTCGTCGTCGCCCTGCGGCGGCATCGTGGCCACCCATTCGTCGGGCGCGCCGGCACTGCGCAGGCTGTCGCCCGGCACCACGCGCATCTGCTGGGGCCCGATGACCACGCGCTCGATCTGGCCGGCCGCGATCCGCTGCTTCAGCTCGCTGTACGGTGCCTGCCGCGACTCGCCCCGGCTCAGGACGTAGTTCAGCCCGAGCACGAACGCGAGGACGATGAGGAAATACATCAGCGAGAAACGAGTCCGCCGATCCCGCATTACCGGCGGACCGCCCCGTCTGCGATCGTTCTCTCGTCGATCGCGCCGGCGGCGTTCCTGCCCCTCGCTGCGCCGTTCCTCGGTCATGATCGCACGGAGGGGGCAAGGATTGTACCCGGTAGCTACTCTGGCCCGTATGCGGGGTCCCGCCATAGGATTGTCGCCATGGTCGACATCGAGCAGATCCGCAGCGCCGAGCGACATCTGGCCGGACGCGTGCACCGGACGCCGCTGCTCGGCTCGCGCACGCTCGGCGACCGCATCGGCGCATCCGTGCTGCTCAAGGTGGAGGCGTTCCAGCGCACCGGCTCGTTCAAGGCGCGCGGCGTTCTGAACCGGCTGCGCCACCTGTCGGCCGCCGAGCGGGAGCGTGGCCTGGTCACGGTCTCGGCCGGCAACCACGCGCAGGCCGTCGCGTACGGCGCCGGTCTCGAACGGATCCACGCGGTCGTCGTGATGCCCGAGACGGCGCCCGCCGCGAAGGTCGAAGCCTGTCGCGATTACGGCGCCGACATCGTGCTGCACGGCGATGTCTTCGCCGCGTTTGAGCGGATGGAGCAGCTCCGCCGCGAGCACGGATACACGCTCGTGCACCCGTTCGATGATCCGCACATCATCGCCGGACAGGGCACCGTCGGCGCCGAGCTGTGCGATGACATACCGGACCTCGACATGGTCATCGTGCCCGTCGGCGGAGGCGGCCTCGTGTCCGGCGTCGCCACGGCCGTGCGTGCGCTGCGGCCGGGCGCGCGGATCATCGGCATCGAGCCGGTGGGCGCCGCGGCCGTGCGTCGTGCACTCGACACCGGTGCGCCCGTCCGGCTCGAGCGCGTGGATACGATCGCCGATGGACTCGGCGCACCCATGACCGGGCCGCTCGCGCTCGAGCACGTACGCGCGTTCGTCGATGATGTCGTCACCATCACGGATGACAGCATCACCGCCGCGCTCCGCTTCCTGCTCGAGCGCTGCAAGCTGCTCACCGAGCCGGCCGGCGCGGCGGGTGTCGCAGCGCTGCTGGATGGCACGATCCGTCCCGCGGCGGGCGCGCGCGTGGCCGTCGTCCTGAGCGGCGGTAACGTGGACCTGCACCGCCTCCGTTCACTCCTGCCCTGAGTCGACATGTACATCCTGCAACGACGTTCCGTGCTGTTCACGTGTGTGTGCGCGTGCGTCTGTGCGTGCGCCGGTACGCAGTCGACACGCGAGGTCATTGCGCCCGCGGGAGCATCGCGACTCGCACCCTATTCGCCCGCCGTACGTGTCGGTGATCTCGTCTTCCTCTCCGGCCAGGTCGGCCTGCGCCCGGGCACGCGTGAGCTCGCCGCCGGCGGCGTGGCGGCCGAGACGGAGCAGGCGCTCGAGAACGTGCGTACGGTGCTCGCCGCCGCAGGACTCACCCCGGCCGACGTCGTGAAGTGCACGGTGGTCCTCGCGGACATGCGTGACTACGACGCCATGAACGCGGTCTACGGCCGCTTCTTCGCGTCGGAGCCGCCCGCGCGCTCGGCTGTCGGCGTGAACGGGCTGCCGCTCGGTGCGCGCGTCGAGATCGAGTGCATTGCCGGAACAGGACGATGATGGGACTGAAGAAAACGCTCACCGC
>DASUSS010000057.1:0-13747 GCA_036374995.1 Longimicrobiales bacterium
GGCCGATGTCGATCCGGGCGGCGGCCGGACGACGATCCTGTGCGGGAGGGATGCAGCGCGCTGCGACCGCGGATCCCGCCGCGAACAACATTCATTGCGGAGGACATCATGCGGACCCTTACTCTCGGCATACTGATCGCAGCGAGCGCGGCGATCACGGCGCCCGCCGGCACCCAAGCACAGCAGGAGACGACGATGGCGAACCGGACGGTTCGGCCCGCACCGGCTCGCAGCGGCCACATCGAGGCGAACGGGGTGAGCTACTACTACGAGATCCACGGCCGGGGCGAGCCACTGCTGCTGCTGCACGGCGGGCTGGGCTCGATCGACATGTTCGGCCCGGTGCTGCCGATGCTGACGGAGAACCGCCAGGTGATCGGGGTGGACCTGCACGGCCACGGCCGCACCGCGCTCGGCGACCGGCCGATCCGTCTCGAGGACATGGGCGATGACATGGCCGTCGTGCTGAAGGAGCTGGGCTACGATCAGGTCGACGTGCTCGGCTACTCGCTCGGCGGCGGCGTCGCGTTCCGGCTCGCGGTGCAGCACCCGGAGCGGGTCCGGCGGCTCGCGCTCGTCTCGGCCGGCTACGCGCGGGACGGATTCTATCCCGAGATGCTGCCGCAGCAGGCGGCGGTCGGCTCGGCGATCGCGGAAGCGATGAAGGAGACACCGATGTACCAGTCGTACGTCGCGATCGCGCCGCACCCCGAGGACTTCCCGAAGCTGCTCGACCGCATGGGCGAGCTGATGCGCCGGCCGTACGACTACGAGCAGGATGTCGGGAAGCTGCGCATGCCCGTCATGCTCGTCTTCGGCGACAGCGACATGTACCGGCCCGAGCACATCGTGAAGTTCTACCAGCTGCTCGGCGGCGGCCTGAAGGATGCCGGCTGGACGCGCGAGAACATGTCACAGAACCGCCTCGCGATCCTGCCCGACCTCACGCACTACGAGATCTTCTTCGCGCCCGCAATGGCGAAGACGGTGCTGCCGTTCCTGGACGGAGTGAGCGGGGCAGGCAGCTGGGCGGAGCACGTACGACACTAGCAGGTCGCAGAGGCGCAGAGGCGCAGAGGGGCGCCTCCCTCTGCCATGCCTTTCCGGATTCGCGGCAATGCCCGCTTCATGACGCAGTTGAACACAGACATGAAGCATGCACCGCCGCGAATCCGGATCGCGCATCGCCGGGCTCCCCGCCTCTGCGCCTCTGCGACGAAAAAGCGCCTTCCCCCGTCTCACCCCGTATTCCGCAACCCGGCGGAGATGCCATTGATCGTCGCCGCGAGCGCGTAGTTCAGCTCGTCCGTATCCTCTCCGTCCCTCTTGCGGCGGAGCAGGCTCACCTGGATCAGGCTGAGCGGATCCACGTAGGGGTTGCGCAGGCGGATCGAGTTCGCGAGCACCGGATTCTGCTCGAGCAGTTCGGCCTGGCCGGTGATGTCGAGCAGGATGCGGCGCGTGCGCTCGAACTCATCGCAGAGCAGGTCGAAGACGCGATCCCGCAACGCCGCGTCCTCGACGAGCTCCGCGTACCGTCGTGCGATCGCGAGGTCGGCCTTGGCCATGCCGATCTCGACGTTGCGGATCAGGTCGTTGAACAGCGGGAACGTGTTCATCATCTCGACGAGCAGCTGCCTCTGCGGCTCGCCCCGCGCGGCGAAGCGCTCGCACGCGTGGCCGACGCCGAACCAGGCGGGCAGCACGTGGCGGCTCTGCATCCAGCCGAAGACCCACGGGATCGCGCGCAGGTTCTCGAGGCCGCCCTGCCGGCTGCGGCGCGCGGGGCGGGAACCGATGCGCGCGTGCTCCAGCTCCGCGACCGGCGTAGCCTCCTGGAAGTACGACACGATGTCCGGATTCTCCGCAATGTGCTCGCGGTAGAACGCGAATGCATCGCGGGAGAGCTCGTCCATGGCCTCCTCCCAGCGCGCGAGCCGCGACGGCTCCGGCGGCTCCAGGTTCACGAGCGAGTGCAGTGACGCCGCGACCATGAGCGAGAGATTGCGTTCCGCGAGCACCGCATCCGAGTACTTCCAGTTCAGCACCTCGCCCTGTTCCGTGATCCGGATCGCGCCCGTGAACGCGCCGGGGGGCTGTGCCGTGATGGCGCGGTGCGTGGGGCCGCCACCGCGGCCGACCGTACCGCCGCGGCCGTGGAACAGCGTGAGCTGCACGCCGCATTCGCGCGCGGTGTCGTGCAGCGCTCGGTGCGCGCGATAGATCTCCCACGTGCTCGTCAGCATCCCGCCATCCTTGTTGGAGTCGGAATACCCGAGCATCACCTCCTGCCGGCCGCTCCACGAGCGGAGCGTGCGGGCGTAGTCCGCGCGTGTCCACAGATCGCGGCAGACGGCGGAAGCATTGCGCAGGTCCTCGATCGACTCGAAGAGCGGGACGGGCATGACGCCGGGGTCCTCATCGGATGCCTCGACCTGCACGCCCGCGGTCTCGAGCAGGCGTGCGAGCGTGATCACGTCGTCGACACTCCGGGCGCCGCTGATCACGTACCGCCGGATCGACTCCGGTGGATAGGTCCGCTTGAGGTCTGCAATGCAGCGCATGCCATCGATGAGCCGGCGCGTGTCGTCGGACGGCGGCCGTGGCAGTGCGCCGGTGCCGGCCGGTGCGATCAGCTCGTCGCGCGCGCGTACATGGACGCGCGCGTGCTGGCGGATGTCCAGGCTATGCAGGTGAAAGCCGAACGTCTGCACCTGACGGAGCAGCGGATCGATGAGGAGCTCGGCGATGCGCGCGCCGCGGTTCGCGGCGAGGCTGTCACGGATGCAGTGGAGGTCGTCGGCAAACGCCGCCGCGTCGGGGTAGCCCTGCGGGTGGCGCGGTTCGTCGCGCGACGTACGGAGCCGCCAGCCGACGTACCCGAGGAACCGGCGGTACAGCTCCGCGCCCGAGCGGCTCTCGGGCCGGGCATCGAGCGACGGTATCGTCGCCGCGTACTCGTCGAGCCGTCGTTCCAGCGCGCCCGATACGGCGACCTGGTGCGTGGACGCGCTCAGCCGCTCGACGAACGACTCGAGCGTGCGGATGTAGAAGTCGAGGATCGTCTCGCGCGCGCGCTGGAGCGCGGCACGCGTGATGGCGGGCGTGACGTACGGGTTGCCATCGCGGTCACCGCCGATCCAGGAGCCGAAGCGCACGACACACGGCAGTTCGGCCGCGGCCGGCGCCGTGCCGTGACTGCGCCGGAGCGCGTCCGCGATCGCGCCGTACAGCTCGGGGATCGTGTCGAACAGGACGTTCACGTAGTAGTCGAGGCCCATCTGCACTTCGTCGATCACGGACGGCCGCCGGCGCCGCACCTCATCGGTATGCCAGAGCGCAGTGATCTCCGCGGCGATCGCGGTCTCGTACGCCGCGGCGGCTTCCGCCGTGAGCGGCAGCGTGTCGAGCCGCTCCAGCGCTTCCGCGATGCGCTGGCGCTTGAACAGGACCGTGCGACGTGACACCTCCGTCGGATGCGCCGTGAAGACCGGTACGACGGTGACCTCGCGCAGCCGCGCGACCACATCGTCCACAGCCATGCCCGCGCCCTTCAGGCGGAGCAGCGTGCCGTGCAGCGTCCCCGGCTGCGGCGGCGGGTCCAGCAGTCGTGCGGCGCGCCGCCGGCGCTTGCGGTGGTTCGTTTCCGCCAGGTTCGTCAGATCGAAGTACGTCGCGAACGACTTCGTCAGCAGGTAGGCGTCCTTCACGTCCACGCTCTCGACGATCCGCTCCGCCTCGAGCATGAGGTCGGCCTCCGTCCGGTCGTGCGTGACATCCCGCTCGCGGTGCCGGATCGCGAGCTGGCGCAGCGCCTCGACGGCCTCGAACAGCGCATCGCCGGCCTGCTCGCGGATGACGTTGCCGAGGAGCCTCCCGAGCGAGCGCACGTCGCGCCGCAACGGCGCCGTCTTCAGCTCGGGGTCGCTCGCCATCAGCTCGGCGAGACGCGACGCCTGGTCCTCGCTCCGCCACAGAGCGTCCACGGGATTCGTTTCCATGTTCACGGGCTCGGGTCGTTCTTTGCGGACGCGCGGCATCGTTGCAGGATGTCGGCCGTCCGGAGCGGACGCGACCGGTGGCAGGTCGACGTCGAGCAGCGCTCCGGTCGTGTCGCCCGGACTCGAGCGCGGCCCATCCGTGTGCAACTCGCGTCCGCTCGGACGTCCTGTGTAGATGCCGGCACACTATCCGCAGCAGGTCCGATACATGAACCACAGGCCGACCCTCCTGCTCCTGCTCACCGTCGTCGCCGTGACCGGGTGCGCGCGCGGCACGCCCGGAACGCCGGAGCCCGCGGCACGCGCGGACACCACGATCCTGAGCATTCCACCGCTGCCGCTCCCGACGCCGCCCCGGCCGACCGGCACTGCCGATCCGGGTCTCATCGTGCGTCTGCGCGAGGGCCGGACCGAGGCGATGCCGGCGGATACGACGGCGGCCCGCCCCGTCGCGGGCGAGCCGCTGTCGCCGGGCCGGATCGAGCAGCTGCTCGCGCGCCTGCCGCCGCTGTCACCGGCGGATACCGTCGCGTTCCGTTTCCCGGCAGCGTCGCCGCCGCCGCCGCTCACCGGTCGCGTGGTGCTGACGCCGTTCCCGCCACCCGATACCGTCGCGCCGCCGCCGCGGCCGGCGCAGGCGGAGGCGGCACTGCGGGTGATCCGCATCGTGCCGGCCGGGGAGACGGAGCTGGCGCCACAGCTGACGATCACGTTCAGCGACGCAATGGTACCTCTGACGACGGTCGCGGGCACTGAGGAGCGCACGCCACCGGCGCGCCTCGCGCCGCAGCCGCCCGGCCGCTGGACGTGGATCGACACGCGCACGCTGCGCTTCCAGCCGGACACGCGGTTCCCCATGGCCACGACGTTCACGGTCGAGGTTCCCGCCGGCACGCGCTCGGCCGCGGGCGAGGCGCTGGCGGAGCCGGTGCGCGCGAGCTTCACGACGCCCGCGCCGCGTGCGATCGGCGCGTATCCGGCGCTGCCGCCGGAGGCGGGCGAGCCGGACCGATTGAGGCCGCGGCCGGCGAGCGCGGAGGAGCTCGCGGGCGCGGTGCCGCTCGACCCGGTGGTGCTCATCGCGTTCGATCAGCGGATCGACCCCGCAGCAGTGCTCCGCTCGATCCGGCTGGAGGCGGACGGCGCCGTGCACGGCGTGCGCCGGGCGAGCGCGGACGAGGTCGCGGCCGACAGCATCGTGCGTGCGATCGCGGCCACGCTCGAGGACGGGCGCTGGATCGCCGTGCGGCCGGTGTCACCGCTCCCCGGCAATGCCGATGTCCGCGTCGTGCTGGACGCGGGCCTGCCGTCCGCCGAGGGTCCGCGCACGACCGCGCAGCCGCAGGCGCTGCGGTTCCGGACGCACGGCCCGCTGCGGATCGCGGGGCACGGGTGTCCGGAGGAGGGTTGTTCACCCGGTCAGCCGTGGACGATCCGGCTGACGAATCCGATCGACGAGGCGACATGGTCGCCGGCGCTGGTGCAGGTCGAGCCCGCACTCGAGGAGATGACGGTGCGCGTGTACGGTGCACAGGTGCGGATCGGCGGCCGGTCGCGTCCGGATACGCGCTACGTCGTGACCCTGTCCGCGTCGGTGCAGGACCGCTTCGGCCAGCACCTCGAGGAGCCGCGGGCCGTCACGCTGAACGTGGGCGAGCCGGTTCCGATCCTCTCGATACCGGGCGGTCCGTTCATCGTGCTGGATCCGGACGGCCCGCGCCGCGTGATGATCCGCTCGCAGGGGCACGATTCCGTTCGTGTGCGTGTGCTCCGGGTGACGCCGGAGCAGTGGGTCGAGTGGGGTGCGGCGGTCGAGGACTTTCAACGCACGCGCACGCTCGTGCCGCCCGGCGCCGAGGTGGTATCGACGGTCGTCGCGGTCCCGCGCGGGGACATCCGCGAGACGCTGATCGATGTCGGGCCGGCGCTCCGCAACGGAATCGGCCACGCGATCGTGCTGGTGGAACCGGCCGCGGCCATCGATCGCCGTGCGCGCACGGATCCGCGCTGGCGACCGGACGTGGAGCTCGCGCACGCCTGGGTGCAGTCGACGCGGATCGGCGTGTCGGCCAGTGTGGATGCCGAGGCGATCCACGCCTGGGTCAGCTCGCTCGACTCGGGGGAGCCGCTCGCCGGTGCGGCGGTGAGACTGCTGCCCACGAACCGCCGCGCAGTGACCGCGGCGGACGGTACCGTGCGATTGCCGCTGGCGACGCCGGGCGATGCGGCGCTCGTTGCGGAAGTGGCGGACGACGCCGCACTGCTTCCCGCGAACGCCCACCCGGCTGCGGGGTCGCGCCGGCAATGGGAGCGCCGGCCGGGCGGAGAGCTGCGGTGGTACGTGCTGACCGACCGCGGGCTGTACCAGCCGGGGGAGACGGTTCACATGAAGGGCTGGCTGCGCGAGCTGGCCAGCGTGCGCAGCGAGCCGGGTCTGGCCCGGCAGGTGGACGGGATACGGTTCACCGTGCGCGGACCGCGTGCCGAGGATCTCGGCTCGGGCGTGCTGCGCCCCGGCCGGCTGGGTGGCTTCAGCACGAGTGTGCAGCTGCCGGAGGCGTTGAACCTCGGCCATGGCGGCTTCCAGCTCGAGGCCACGGGCAGCGGTATTCCGGCGATGGGTCGCGATGCCGGGCACTCGTTCCTGGTGCAGGAGTTTCGCCGGCCGGAATACGCCGTCGATGTGCGGGCCGATCCGGGCCCGTACGTGGTGGGAGATACGATCGCCGTCATCCTGAACGCGGCCTACTACGGCGGCGGCGGCCTCGCCGGTGCGCCGGTCGACTGGCGCGTCATCGTGCAGCCCGTCCACTACCGCCCGCCGGGATGGGAGGGTTGGCAGTTCGGCGGCGGCGGCTGGTGGGGCTGGGCCGGCGCAGCGGGCGCGGAGATGCAGCAGCTCAGCGGGCTGACCGACGCCGCCGGCGCGCACAGCCTGCTCGTCGATCTGCTGTCCGCGGACCCGCCGTTCACATCGTCACTGCGAGCCGAGGCGCAGGTGCACGACGTCACCCGCCAGATCGGCTCCGCCGCCGTCGATCTGCTCGTGCACCCCGCGGCCGTCCAGGCGGGTCTGCGCCTGGCGCGCGGGTGGCTGTACCCGGGCCAGACGGCGGAGCTGGATGTCATCGTGGTCGACCACGAGGGCCGCCCGGTCGCCGGGCGCGCCGTGGAAGTCGCGCTCGAGCGGATCCGCGGCGACTGGTGGCTGCGCGGCACGGCGCCCGAGGCCGCCGAGCGTCGCGTCGTGTGTCGTCTCACGCCGGGAGCCGACCCGGCGTCCTGCCGGTTCACCGCCGACTCGGCGGGCGTGCATCGGCTGACCGCCGATGTGCGCGACGAAGCCGGCCGCACGAGCCGGACCGAATTGACGCTGTGGGTGGCGGGCACGCCGGGCGCGCCGGACCCGCGCCGCGAGCCGGGCAGCTTCGAGGTGGTCGCGGATCGCGACGAGTACCAGCCGGGCGATACCGCGCGACTCCTCGTTCAGCCGCCGTTCCATCCGGCGGAGGCGATCGTCAGCATCCGCGGCGCGGGTGTGATCGCGCACGACCGGCTGCGCATCGAGACGCCGGCGCACGAGCTGAAGCTGCCGATCACCGACGAGCACATCGGCGGCGTGCGGGTGCGCGTGGAGGTCGTGGATGCGGAGAGCGGCGTGCGCCACGCATTCGGTCAGACGGCGATCGCCGTGCCTCCGCACGCGCGCACGCTGGACGTGCGCATCGCACCGCGCGATACGCTGGCGGCGCCCGGCAGCGAGGTCACCATCGACGTCGAGGTGCGCGACGCGGATGGCCGTGCCGCCGCCGGCGCCGAGGTCGCGATGTGGATGGTGGACGAGGCGATCCTCGGACTCGCCGACTTCACGCTGCGCGATCCGCTCCAGACGTTCTGGGGGACGCGCTACGGCTGGGTGCAGGACCAGCAGAGCCGGCTCTGGGTCGTACACTGGCCGCGCAGTGCAGGACCCGGGACGCTCTCCGGTGTCGTCATCGATGCCGGGCGCGGGATCGCGATCGCGGGCGCAGCGGTCCGCATCGAGGGCACGGCACTCGAGGCGCGCACCGCATTCGATGGCAGCTTCACGCTGCGCGATGTCGCACCCGGCGAGCACGTGCTCGTGATCAGGGCGCCCGACGGCACGACCGGCCGCAGGACCGTGAGCGTCCCCGCCGGGGGCGCGCACGTCGGCAACCTGATGCTCGGCGAGTCGGGTATCGAGACGGCCGGAGAAATCGTGCTGCGCAGGAGCATGGACGAAATGCAGGCCGCGGCCATTGCGCCGCCGCCCGCGCCGCCGCCGCCGCCGGCACCGTTCCAGCTCGAGAGCATCGTCGCGACCGGCGCGGGTGGCGCGCAGCAGCAGGTCGAGCTGCGCACGGACTTCGCGCCGCTCGCGTTCTTCGAGCCATCACTCACCACTGATGCACGCGGACGCGTGCAGGTCACGGCGCGCCTGCCGCAGTCGCTGACGCGCTACCGCATCATGGCCGTTGCCGTCGCCGGCGCGCAGCACTTCGGCACCGGCGAGGCGTCGGTCACGGCGCGCAAGGACCTGATGGTGCGGATCGCCGCACCGCGCTTCCTGAATCACGGCGATGTGTTCGAGCTGCCGGTCCTGCTCCAGAACCTGACATCACGATCGCGCACGGTCGATGTCGCCGCGCGCGCCGGCGGAATCGACATCGCGGGATCCGCAGGCCGCACGCTGACGCTCGCGCCGGGCGCACGCGCCGAGATACGCTTCGATGCGAGCGCTCCGGTGCCGGGCGATGCGCAGGTGCAGGTCATTGCCGTGGCCGATGACCTCGCCGATGCGGCCGCCACCGTCGTGCCGGTCTACACTCCCGCGACGCTCGAGGCGTTCGCGACGTACGGCTCCATCGACGGCAGTGCGCCCGTAGTGCTGCCACTCGAGCGGCCGGCCAATGTCATCGACGTCGTGGGTGGGCTCGAGGTCAGCATCACCGCGACGGCGCTCCACTCGCTCACCGATGCCGTGCTGTTCCTGCACCGCTACCCGTTCTCCGGCTCCGAGCACCTCGCCTCGCGCGTGATTGCAGTCGCGGCGCTGCGCGATGTGCTGGCCGCGTTCGGCGCCGAGGGCCTGCCGGATCCCGATGAGCTGGTTGCAGTGACGGAGCGTGACATCGCGGAGCTGGTCGCGAGACAGGGAGCCGATGGCGGGTGGCCGTTCTGGGTCGCAGGGGCGCCGTCGCTTCCGTTCACGAGCATCCACGTTGCACATGCGCTCGAGCGTGCGCGCGGCAACGGATTCGACGTGCCGCAGGAAGTACTCGGCCGCGCTGCGGCATATCTGCGCGACATCGACTCGCACACCGCGCGGTGGCCGTTCACGGCGCGACGCAGTGCGGCCGCGTACGCGCTGTATGTGCGTGCCCGGATCGGCGATGATGCGGCCGTGGAGGAAGCACGGCGCATGGCGTCCGCAGCGCCGGATCGCGTCGGCGGCGAGCTGTCCGTCGAGGCGGCAGGCTGGCTGCTGCACGTGCTCGCGTCCGATCCGTCCTCGCGCACCCTTGCCGGAACGCTGGAGCAGACTCTGCTGAACCGGCTGGTCGAGACGGCGGGCGCGGTCACGTTCGCGGAACGATACGACGATGGCGAGCATCTGCTGCTCCACTCGCGCCGGCGCACCGATGCCGTCGTGCTGGAGGCGCTCATTGCCGCGGGTGCGGACGCCGACATCGTGACACGTCTCGCGCAGTCGCTGCTGGCGCACCGCGTCGCAGGCCGCTGGTCCGGCACGCAGGAGAACTCGTGGGTGCTCCTCGCGCTCGACCGCTACTTCAGGACGTACGAGGCGACGACGCCCGCGTTCGAGTCGCGCGTCTGGCTCGGTGACGAGTTTGCGGGTGCAAACCGCTTCGAGGGCCGCACGACCGAGCGCCAGCACATCGACGTGCCGATGCCGCAGCTGCTGCGCAGCGATGCCGCAGAGCTGGTCATCGCGCGCGAGGGCGCCGGCCGCATGTACTACCGCGCAGGGATCCGCTACGCGCCGGCGGACCGCCGCGTTCCGGCCGCAGACCGCGGCTTCGAGGTGACGCGCGTCTACGAGGCGGTCGACGATCCGGCCGACGTGCAGCGCGCCGACGATGGCACGTGGCGCGTGCGCGCGGGCGCCCGGGTCCGCGTCCGCATCGGCATGATCGCACCTTCGGTACGCTACCATGCCGCGCTCGTCGACCCGCTGCCGGCGGGGCTGGAGCCGCTCAACCCCGAGCTGAGCGGCACCGGATTCACCGATGATCCGGGTGCGCGCGGCCCCCGGATTCCGGGCCGCCTGCCGGCGACGTGGCGGCCCGCGTGGTTCGACCATCAGAACCTGCGGGACGACCGTGCGGAAGCGTTCGCATCACTGCTGCCGCCGGGCGATTACGAGTACAGCTACCTCGCCCGCGCGACGACGCCCGGCACGTTCATCGTGCCGCCGGCGCGCGCGGAGATGATGTATCAGCCGGAGACGTTCGGACGGGGCGCCGGTGATGTGGTCATCGTGGAGGAGCGTTGATGACAGCGGCCGGACGGCGCCGCTGCGCTCCCGACCGCCTCAGCTGATCGGCGGCCGGTACCGCTCCGCGCGGATGCTGACGTCGCCGGACAGGTGGACCTCATCGCCGGCGGCGTTCGTGGCGGTCAGGTCGAGTCGGAGATCCACGTAGTCGTCTCGCGCCCGGAGCACCTGGATGGAACCGGTGGCCGCGGTCGCGATGAATTCGTTCTCGATCGTCATGCCGACGGTGTGGTAGTCGAATGTGCGGAGCGCGATCTCCGCAGTCGCGGGCGCAGCCAGGTCGCGGCGGCCCCAGATGCTCCAGTACAGCGGCATGAGATCGGTCGGCGGCGGGAACGCGGATCCGATCGCATGGCTGGCGCCACTGCGGAGCGGTGTCGGGATCGCGATGACGAGACCCGCCAGCAGCGGCACCGGATCGCCGTCACCGCTGCCGACGCTGGTGAGCGTCAATGCGATCGCCTCGTACGGCGCCGCGCCGCGCGTCACGACCGCCCACGCGTCATTGAACGACTGCCGGTCGATATGCTCGTCGTATAGACGGCCTTCCATGAGCAGCGCAGCCGTCTCGCCCGTCTCTCGATCGATCGTGAAATCGCCGCGCACGTCGATCGTCAGCTGCTCCTTCGAGCACTGGACGAACAGCAGCGCAATCAGTACGACGGTCCCGCGCGCTACCCTCTCATGACGTCCGGTGGCCATTCCCATGCTCCCGCTGGTGACGTGCTATCGCAGATGATACGGACGGGAGGCCCCAGCCGTTCCGGGGCGGCGGTCGTCTGAGAAACCTTACTCCTCCCGCAGCGCATGCATCGGCGGCACGCGGGATGCCCGCCGCGCGGGGACCCAGGCCGCGAGCGCGCTCACCGCGAACAGGACGACGGGCACGAGCACGAACGTGAGCGGGTCCCGGCTGTCGACCTCGAACAGCACGCTGTCGAGCAGGCGCGTGAGCACGATCGCGCCGGCGAGGCCGAGAGCCGTGCCGATGCCGGCAAGGTCCAGACCCTGGCGCAGCACCATGCGGCGCACCTGCTGCGGGAGTGCGCCGAGCGCGAGGCGGACGCCGATCTCGCGCGTGCGCTGGCTCACGACGTAGCCGATCACGCCGTACAGTCCGACGGCGCCCAGCAGCAGCGCGACGACGGCGGCAATGAGGATGATCGTCATCGTGAACGCAGTGTCGGCCATGCTCTCGCGCGCCACGCTCTCCATCGTGCGGACCGAGAGCAGCGGGACGTTCGGCCCGGCGCGACGGACCGCGGCGACCACCGGCTCGGCGAGCGCCATCGGATCGCCATCCGTCCGGACGGCAAGGTGCATGAGACCGGTGCGCGCACCGGTGACGGTCGTCGTCATCGGCAGGTAGGCCATCGGCCGGACCGGATCCCGTGCGCCGGTCACGCGTACATCGCGCACGACCCCGACCACCTCGTGCCAGGTAGAGTCGCCGCCGAACGTGAAGCGTTGACCGATCGCGTCGCGATCGGGGAACTCCAGGCGTGCGAATGTCTCGTTGATGAGCACGACCGAGCGGCGGTGCTCGGCGTCGGCGCGCTCCATGTCGCGGCCCTCGATCAGCGGCGTGCCCAGCGCCTCGAGAAGGCCATCGGTGATGACCGCGTACATCGCGACCGTCTCGACCTCGTCCTCGGGCCGCGGCTTCGATGCAATGTCATACGATGACCCGTTCAGTCCCTCGGGCCGCAGCGGCAGTGCGTTCGTCATGCCGAGCGTGCGCACGCCGGGCAGCGTCGCGACTTCGTCCAGCACGTCCTGATAGATCGCCGCAGCGCGCTCCTTCGATACACCCTCGCCTGCACTGATCCCGACCGTCAGCACGTGCTCCGGGCGGATGCCGGGATCGACCGCGCGCAGGCGCTGGAAGCTGCGCAGCATCAGGCCGGATCCGGTGAGCAGCACGATCGCCAGCGCGAGCTGCGCGACGATCAGCGCCTTCCGCACGTACTGCCGGTCGCGACCGGCAGTGCTGCCGCGCGCCTCACCCGTGAGGATGCCGAGCGCGGCGGCGCCCCGGCGCAACAGCGGCAGCGCACCGAATGCGATACCCGCGATCACGCTCACGACGAGTCCGAACAGGACGACCGTGCCGTCCATGGTCACTTCCTCCAGCCGCGGCAGCTGTGGCGGTCCTGCGGCGACCAGCACGCGCACCGCGATGCCGCCCAGCGCGAGCCCCCAGACACCGCCGGCCAGACCGAGCAGCACACTCTCGTACAGGAACGTCGCCGCGACGCGCGCGCGCGTCGCACCGAGTGCGAGACGGATGCCGACCTCGCGCTGCCGCGACTCGGCACGCACGAGGAACAGGTTCGCCACGCTCGCGCACGCGACGAGCAGCAGAAACGACACCGTGCCGAAGACGATCCACAGCATCGACGCCGCATCGCCGACCGTCCGGTCGCGCAGCGTCTGGAGCGAGACGTCCCAGCCCGTGCTCGGCACGAACGTCTCCGGCAGCTCGTACCGCTCGATCATGCGTCCCTGGAGCGACTTCACTTCCGTTTCCGCCGTCGCGATGTCGATACCCGGACGCAGCCGCGCGAGGCCGACCATGCCGAAGTTGCCGAACTCGGGATCCGCGGGTGTCGCCATCGGCAGGAGCAGCGCCGTCTCGGGATCCGGGGCAGGGTAATGCCGCGGCAGCACGCCGACGACCTCGGTCGGCGTGCCGCTCAGCAGTACCGTGCGACCGATCACGGCAGCATCGCCACCGAAATGCGCCTGCCACCCGCGGTGCGTCAGCACGGCCACGGGTGCGGCACCTTCGAGCGCATCCGACGCGAGCAGCGGTCGGCCCAGCTCCACTCGGACGCCCAGCACGTCGAACACCGACGGCGTCGCCTCGAGCACGGTGATCCGCGCCGGCTCCCGTCCGCCCGTCAGGTTGCGCTGCGTCTCGACCGCGCCCGCGAGCGCACTGAAGCTGCGCGCGTGCTCCTGATACAGCGCGAGTGTCCCCGGCGAGTTCTCCAGATTCTCGAAGTCGAGACCCGGCGCGTGATGCCGGATCGCGACGATCCCGTCCGGATCCGGATAGGGCAGCGGCTTCACCAGCACCGCGTTCACCACCGCGAAGATCGCGACGTTCGCGCCGATCCCCAGCGCCAGCGTCAGTACCGTCACGATCGTGAAGCCCGGCCGCTTCGCGAGCGAGCGCGCCGCCTGACTCAGCTCCAGCCAC
>DASUSS010000058.1:0-4056 GCA_036374995.1 Longimicrobiales bacterium
CATCGAGACGAAGGCTGCGGGGCAGTATACCGTCAATGTCTACATGTATACGTGTGAGACGAAGACGTGTTACTTCGGGTTTGGGCTCATGAAGCAGGCGCGGTAGTCGTCGAATGCAAATTCGGCTGAACTGCGGGTGAATTACTGCGGGTGATGAACTGCGGGTGAATTACTGCGGGTGATGAACCGCGGGTGATGAACTGCGGTGAACAACTTCGGGTGATGAACTTCGGGTGGGGTCACACCGGACGAATCACGCCGATGTATTCACCCGACGCGTTCACCCGACGTGCTCACCCGACGTGTTCACCCGCAGTCAACATCCGCAGTTCAAAATCCGCAGTTCAAAATCCGCAGTTCATCACCCGCAGTTCATCAACCGCAGTTCAACACCCGCAGTTACAAAACCCGCAGTTACAAAACCAGTCAAAAATACGTCGCCAACGAAAGCAGCAGAAACGCATGCTCCGCGGCGTTGTTGAACTCGTCCCGACCCCGCCCGCGGACGTAATCGAGCTTGAGCACGGAATCGTCGGTGGGCCGGAAGTTCAATCCGAGCGTGAGCTGCGCGGACGTCTGGCCGGTGAGGTGGGCGTCGAAATCGACGTAGTCGAAGCGGGTCTTGACGGCGAACGTGGACGCGGGCATGGTGGTGATCCAGCCGCGGCCGAACGGCCGCAACGCTTCGATGTAGAGTCCGTGCTGCTTCGCGGCGTAGATCCCGGAGAGTCCGGGCGGGACGTCGATGGATGCCGACGCAGCCTCGCCGTTCAGCCGTACGCCGAAGATGTCCGCTTCGGCGTCGACCACGACAATGGTGAGGTCGCGGCGCTCGTCGATCGGTGTGCCTTCCTCGTTGAAGACGTTGTATGCGCCGTGGTGTGCGGACAGGCCGAGCTCGAAGCCGACGCGCGGGCTCGCGGCGAGCCGGCCGACCAGTGCGGGTGAGCCGTTGTTGTCCTCGAAGTTGCCGCGGCCCATGGCGATCCGCGTGCCGCTCTCCGAATCGGTGATCAGACCATCGTGGAAGCCGTTCGTCGCATACAGCTCGTATGTGAGCCGGGCCGTATTGCCGAGGCCGAACTGGCCGAGCACGCCGAAGCCGGGCTCCGAGAGTGCCACGCCGAGCAGCTCGGTCGCGACGAGGGGGCGGTCGGTGAATTCGTTGAGCGGGCTGTCGTGCGACAGGTTGAACCGGCCCAGCGGCGAGAGCAGCATTCCGCCGCGGAGCGCCAGCGATGGGTGGATGCGCACATCGATTGCCGCGTACTCGAGCTTGATCTCGCGTGCGCCATCCTCGAACTCCAGTTCCGCGCCGATCCTGACGAAGTCGCTGACCAGCGTGTTCGTGAAGATGTTGAACCGCTTGGCTTCGAAGCCCGCCTCATCGCGCAGTCCATCGACGCGTTCCCAGCGCGCATGCGCTTCGGCGTAGCCGCCGATCGCAGTACGACCGCCCAGGCGCGTGAGGTAAGGCTTGTCATACACGCCACCGCGCACGAACGGCCGCTCGACACGCGTCGTGTCCTGCTGTGCGACCACGACGGAGGGAGTCACGTGGGCGAGTGCGGCGAGCAGTGCGCACACCGCGAGGCGAACGCGCGTCATGTGCGACCTCCGAGATCGATGACGAGCACGCCATCCGGCGTGAGCTCGGTACCGTAGCGGGCGAGCGCGCGCTCTGCGGGTCCCTGGAGCACGCGGCCAGCGCGATCGTACGTGGAGCCGTGGCAGGGGCAGACGAGGTGTGCGCCCTGGATCTCGACCGTGCAGCCCAGGTGCGTGCAGATCGGCGACAGTGCGGCGAAACGATCGGCGCCTAGCGAGAGCACGTAGATCACATCCACCGAGCCCTCGGGCCGCACCCTCAGCGACCCGCCGGACGCGGCGAGCTCGGGATAATGGGCGAGCGCGAGTCGCAGTGCGCCGTCCACGGGTGCGACCGTTCGCGTCACGAGCGAGGCGCAGCCGGCAAGGAACGCCAGCGTGGTCGGGACGCCGAGCATGACGCACAGCGATCGCTCGACGAACTCGCGCCGATCGATCAGGCTCTCGTCGGCCTGCCTCATCGTGACTCCACGAAATCGAGGAGCGCGCGCCGCTGCTCTGCGGAGAGCGCGAGGAATGCGTCGCGCACAGCCGACGCTTCGCCGCCGTGCAGGAGGATGGCCTCTTCGACGCTGCGCGCGCGGCCATCGTGCAGCAGCAACGCCTGACCGTTCAGGAACTCCCGCATCAGGCGCAGCCCCCAGAGCGGCGTCGTACGCCACTCCCTGCCGCTCGCGTCGCCGTCCGGACGGTTGTCCGCCAGCGCATCGCCCATGTCGTGCAGCAGGAGGTCCGAGAACAGCTCCACGTCCTGATGCGACAGCGCGGGGATCGGGCTCGTGCCCGTCCGCAGCACCGGCGTGTGGCAGCGCGCACACCCGATCGCAGTGAACAGGTCACGGCCCTGACTGCGTCGCTCCGTCTCGACACCCGGCCGCGAGGGCGCAAGCGCGCGGATGTAATGCACGACCGCCATCACGGTTGCGGCCGGGATCTCCGGGTCCGCAACGCGGTCCGTCGCCCCGATCGGCACGCTCGACAGCGGATTGCCGTTCTCCACCGGCCGGAAGTCCGACGTGATCCCGATGTCCTGGTGGTACGCTTCGACCACCTGCTCCACCAGACTGGACACCTGCGCCTTGCGACCGAAACGGCCCAGCTTCACGCCCGGGCCACCACCCGGCTCCGAAGCGGGCACGTAGTCCGCCGCCGCCACGAGATTCGCACGGCCCGAGATGCCGTCACCGTCCCGGTCGTCCGGATCCGCCAGCGCGAGAATGGCCGAATCCGGAATCGCTTCCAGAAGTCCGACGCCGAACACCGGCGGCGGCAGCCGCACGGACACCGCCACGCCCGTCGGCGTCTGCTCGGGCTCGGCACCCGGAATCGCCCTGTCCTGGATCTGCGGTCCCCCAGACGCGCGCATGAAATCGTCTGCGACGGTCCCGATCCGCTCGAGTGCATTGTCCAGTCGACCCCGGCCGTCGCCGCTGTGACACGACGCGCACGACGCATTGTTGAAGATCGGTCCCAGCCCGCTCGACGGCGCGAACCGCCGCTCGAACTCGGCATCCCCGCGCGCGAACGCCGCCAGCTCCGCGGGCGTGAGCCCCGGCAACGGCGCATCGAACACGTCGCCGTCCGCCGGCGCCGACGTGGTCAGCCGATCGCACGCCATCGTCCACGCGCCCGCCATCAGCACGAGCGCCATGGACCTCACCCCGCTCAACCGTTCCGGTAACCGCCCGGGCCGGCGCGATCCGGGCGCCCGGCGCTTCAACGAGGATTCGTGAACGTTCATGGAGAACCGCCATTGGATTAGGTTCAGCTAAAACTTTAGTTGGGCATATCTAATGTCAAGAGGCCCGATGGGCCGCGCTGCGTCCGGCCAGCGCCCCTTGCGCCGCCGCATGTGACACGTACCTTCCATGCAATTGAGAATCACTCTCATCTTTGGAACGCCATGTACTCCTGCTCCACCGCTGTCGCTGCTGTCGGGCTCGCCGTCACGGCCGCAATCGGATCCGCCGCCCGACCGGTGATGCCCGCGTGCCGGCCCGGAACCGCCGTGGCCGAGCGGACGGCGTACGCGATGGGCACGCTGCTCCGGATCGAGGTCGCAGGCGTGGAGCGGACGTGCGGGGTGGCGGCCATCGAGGCGGCTCTGCGTGAGGTGGAGCGGCTGGAATCGGTGCTCAGCAGCTGGCGTGCGGACAGCGAGATCGGCCGTCTGAATGGTCATCGGGCCGGTGTTCCGGCTGCCCTGTCGACGGAGCTGGTCGGTCTGCTCTCGGAAGCGGCGTTCTGGGTGGCGGCCACGGACGGCGCTTTCGACCCCGCCATCGGCGCGCTGATCGACGCGTGGGATCTGCGCGGTGCCGGAAGGATCCCGTCGGACACGTTGCTGGCGCGTGCACGCGCCGCGAGCGGGTGGAACCGTGTGCGCATCGGTGGCGGCGAGGTTGTGCGGCTGGTGAACGGCGTGTGGCTGGACACGGGCGGATTCGG
>DASUSS010000059.1:0-5538 GCA_036374995.1 Longimicrobiales bacterium
CCTTCATCTCGATCGAGCCTCTCACCGGAGCCGACGCATGACTCTCGCAGAACGCGGTGTGCGTGTCACCCGTATGCCGCCCGCCGGAGCCGACCCGGCGCGGAACGTTCCCGCGCGCGCGATACGTCGCCTGGCGTGCGCGCTGTTCGCGCTGGCGACGTTCATGTCACCGGCCGCGGCGCAGCAGGAGCTGACGGAGCATCAGCGGCTCGCGCGCAGCCTCCTGGCGGAGCTCGTCGGCATCAACACGACGGAAGCGGAGGGAAGCACGACGGAGGCGGCGGAAGCGATGCGACGCCATCTGCTCGCCGCGGGGTTCGCCGAGGAGGACGCCGTCGTAGTGGAACCGGCGCCGCGGAAAGGCAACCTGGTCGCGCGGCTGCGCGGCCGCGACCGCACGCTCGAGCCGATCCTGCTGCTGGCGCATATCGACGTCGTGGCGGCCGACCCGGCGGACTGGACGCTGCCGCCGTTCGAGCTGATCGAGCGAGATGGCATCTTCTACGGCCGCGGCACCGCGGATGACAAGGACGAGGCCGCGATCCACATCGCGAACCTGATCCGCATGAAGCGCGAGGGGTTCGTGCCGGAGCGTGACATCATCGTGGCACTCACGGCGGACGAGGAGGGCGGGCCGGACAATGGCGTGGTCTGGCTGCTCGAGAACCGGCGCGACCTGATCGCTGCCGCGTACGCGCTGAACGAGGGCGGCGGCGGGTTCGTCGAGGACGGCCGGCGCGTGATGCAGGCCGTTCAAGCGAGCGAGAAGAAGTACCAGAACTTCACGCTCGAGGCGACGAACGAGGGCGGCCACAGCTCGCAGCCGCGTCCTGACAACGCGATCTACGACCTCGCGGCGGCGCTCGTCCGCGTCGGCCAGCACCGCTTCGCCGTGCGACTGAACGATGTCACCCGCGAGTTCTTCCGCCGCACGGCGCCCCTGGTCGCAGACAGCATTGGCAATGCGATGCAGCGACTGGTGGCCGACCCGCAGGACGCTGCGGCGATCGCCGTGCTCGAGCGCGACCCGCGCCTGAACGCGACGATGCGCACGACGTGCGTCGCCACGCTGCTCAATGGCGGGCACGCACCGAACGCGCTGCCTCAGCGCGCGCGCGCGAACGTCAACTGCCGCATCCTGCCGGACGAGTCCCCGGCGGACGTGCAGGCGGAGCTGGAGCGCGTGGCCGGCGATGCCGTGCGCGTGACGGCGGACGGGACGGCGATCGACAGCCCGCCGTCGCCGCTCGATCCGCGCGTGCTCGCACCGATCGAGCAGCTCACGCGCGAGCTGTTCGGTGACGTGCCCGTCGTCCCGACCATGAGCACCGGCGCGACGGACGGTCTCTATCTCCGCAACGCCGGTATTCCGGTCTATGGCGTCTCGGGACTGTTCTACCCGGACACGTATGCGCACGGCATGAACGAGCGCATTCCCGTCCAGGCGTTCTACGACGGCCTCGAGTTCCTGTACCGGCTGGTCAGGACGCTGGCCGATGACGCGCGGCCACGTACGTGACGACCGCTGAACGAGCAGGCCGCCACCGGCTCCGGCAGTCTGGGGGCCGGGCGGCTGAGGTGAAGCGTGGAGGCGCTCGAGGCCGCGGTCGGCGATACCGCCGCGGGATGCTTCACGTTGTGATCCCGCATTCGCATTGACACCAATCCGGGACGATCCGGGTTCCTCTGTCGAAATGAGCGCGCGTCGTTCGACTCATGGCAGAACCGGAACTGGCAGTCGATGTGCGAGCCACGTCGGCTCGGAACCCGGACCCAGGGAGAGAACCATGCGATTCATGATGATCGTGAAGGCAGACGCGAGCACCGAGGCGGGCGTTCTTCCGACCGAGCAGCAGCTGGCGGACATGGCCCGGTACAACGAGGAGCTGGCGAAGGCCGGCGTGATGCTGGCGGGCGAGGGATTGCAGGCGTCGTCGAAGGGGGCGCGGGTGCGCTATTCGGGGAAGCATCGGACGGTGATCGACGGCCCGTTCACCGAGTCGAAGGAGCTGATCGCGGGTTTCTGGCTGATCCGCGTCGACTCGCGTGACGAGGCGATCGAGTGGGCGAAGCGCGTGCCGTTCGAGGATGGCGAGGTCGAGATCCGGCAGGTGTTCGAGCTCGAGGACTTCGGTTCGAGCGAGGCAGTCGACCGGCACGCACAGCTGCGCGCGCAGCTCGAGCAGAAGCGCACCGCGGCGACCTGAGGATCACGGCTCCCGAACCTCGCGGTCGCTGATGTTCCGCTCACCACCACCCCAGAACCTTCCACCAGATCAGTCCTGCGACCGACCAGATGATCAGATGGGCTAACGAAACGGTGAACCCGATCTTCCACCATTTTCTCTGCGAGACGTAATCCGCGCCAAAGTAGATGGGCGCCGGCGTAGTCCCGTAGTGAGTGAGGGATGCGCAGAGATTGGAGAAGTAGGCGAGGAGCAGTGCTGCGAGCAGCGGTGGCGCCCCGGCGACGATGGCAACGGCGAGGAACGGCAGGTACATCGCCGTCGCGTGCGCGGTGATGCTGGCGAAGGCGTAGTGCGCGTAGAAGTAGACCAGCAGCAGCACGGCGAGCGCGAGTGGCCAGGAGAAGCTGTCCAGCACGCCTGCCGTGCTGTCTGCGAACCATCGTGTGATGCCGGTCTCGCCGAGCAGTCTGGCCAGCTGCACGAGTCCGCCGTACCAGATGAAGACGTCCCAGGCGGCCCGCTCACGGACGACATCCTCCCAGGTCAGCGTACCCGTGATGAGCAGGGCGGCGAGTCCGATGAGTGCGACCACGGTGTAGTCGATGCCGTGGAAGCGGACGGTCAGCCAGAGCACGAACACGAGCAGGAACGTCGCCAGCATGAACAGCTCGCTGCGCGATAGCCGTCCCAGCTGCGTCAGCTCGCGGTCCGCGTACTCGGCGGCATCCGGCGTGCGCCTGACCTCGGGCGGATACAGCCGATAGAGGATGAGCGGCACGAGTGCCAGTGAGACGAGCCCCGGCACGATCGCACCGAGTGCCCAGCGCAGGTAGGTGATCTCGATGCCGATGCTCTGTGCCGCGAACGCGGCGATCAGCGGGTTCGAGGCCTGGCCGGTGAGGAACATCGCGCAGACGATCACGTCCGTCTGGTAGATCAGCGGCAGGAGAAAGGCGCCGAGCCGTCCGGCCGTGGGACCTGGCAGCGAGCCGTAGCTCTCGGCAATGCTCTTGGTCAGCGGGTAGATGATGCCGCCGGCGCGCGCGCTGTTGGACGGGATCACGGTCGCGAGTGCGCCATCGGTCAGCGCGAGCGCATACCCGAGTCCCAGCGATGTCCGGCCGAGGACGCGGATGAAGAGCAGTGCGATGCGGCGGCCGAGCCCCGTCTTGATCATGCCGCGGGCGATCATGAAGGCGGCCAGCACGAGCCAGACGACGGGATCGGCGTAGCCGGCCAGTGCGGTCGCCGGCGGAACGACGCCCAGGATCGCCGTCGCCGCCACACCCAGCAGGACCATGGCGCCGCCCGGAATCGGCTGCACGATCAGGCCGACCATGGTCGAGGCGAAGATCGCGAGCAGGTGCCACGACCGGGTCTCGATTCCGTCCGGCACCGGCGCAAGCACGACCACCATGCCGGCAGCGATGACCGTCGCCCAGCGAATCAGCCGCGGCGGCAGCTTCGTAGCGGGGGGCCCGGGCGGCGACGTGGGCGGCGCCGGCGCCGGCTCCGCACTCCCTGCTGTCAGCGTGATTCCGCTCATGGCACGGTTCACTCGACGCCCCTCCGCCGAGCCGCTGGAATCGCGACCATCGTCCATCGTCGTACTCCGTCATTTGTCGGATATGGCATTCCGTGGCCGTTTCCGCGTCGAATGGCCGATACGGTCAGCGACCCGCCGGTGCGAAGATAACCTCGTACCCGAACGGAGGATGCCGAGATGTTGCCCGACCCGCTCCACCCCGCGGTCGTCCATTTCCCGATCGTTCTCGTATTCCTGGTGCCGATCGCTGCCGTGCTGGCAGTCTGGGCGATCCGCCGCGGCGCCGCCACGCGACGCACCTGGGCCGTACCCCTCGCCCTCGCCGCCGCGCTCGCGCTCAGCGCGTTCGTCGCACTGCGCACCGGTGAGGCCGAGGAGGACCGCGTCGAGGCGGTCGTCGCCGAGGCGGCCCTTCACGCGCACGAAGAGGCGGCCGAGCGGTTCCTCGTGCTGAGCGGCGTGCTGCTGCTGGTCGCCGGCGCAGGCCTCTTCCGTGGCGATCTCGGCCGTGCCGCGCGCCTGGTCACCATTGTCGGCTCGCTGGGGCTGATCGTGGCCGGCGTCCAGGTCGGCGCGGAGGGTGGCGAGCTCGTCTACGAGCACAACGCGGGGAGCGCATACGCCGGCGGCGCGACACCGGCGGCACAGGCGCCGGCGCTCGACGAGAGCGACAGCGACCGCTGAGCGGGTCTCGGCTCACGGACTTGAACCTGACGCAACGGAACGAGCGAGCGCGGGGTGGACCGCGCTCGCATGAACCCGGATGGACTGCAAACCGAGGAGTCATCATGAGCAAGCGAAGCATCCTGATCCCGACCATGATCGCCGGCGTCGCCGTGCTGGCGGTCTCCAACTCCGCCACGGCACAGCACACGCACGGTGCACACGCACCCGCGTCGCAGGGAGTCCTCCAGATCCCCGAGCCGATGCGAATCGAGCACGAGGAGATCCACGCGCACCTCGAAGCCGCGACGGAGGCAACCGGTGCGGTCGGCGCCGCCGCGCGCGAGCTCGTCGAAGTCCTTGCGCCGCACTTCGAGCGTGAGAACCAGATTGCGCTGCCGCCGCTGGGGTTGCTCGCGCCGCTCGCGCACGGCGAAGCGATCCCGGATGACGTCAGGGCGCGCGCGCTCGCGATGACCGACTCGCTGCGTGCGGAGCTGCCGGGCATGCTGGAGGAGCACGTCCGCATCGCGGCGGCTGCGAAGAAGCTCGAGCAGGTCGCCCGCGAGCACGGCGATGCCGATGTCGAGGCGCTTGCACGGAAGCTCCAGATGCACGCGCGCATGGAGGAGGAGGTGAACTACCCGGTCGCGGTCCTGGTCGGCACGCTGCTCCGCCACCGGTAGCGACATGGGCCGACGGACGCGGAGCGGCGCCCGGCTGCCACGCGACGACGAGCGCCTGCGCCTGCTGGCGCGCGGCCTCGTCGTCGCCGAGCCGGGTCGGTGCGTGGAGTGCGGGCTGTGCGCGTACAACTGCCCGATGGGCGTGGACACGCGCAAGTACGCACGTGCCGGGCTGCCGGTGACCGATGCCGCGTGCATCCTGTGCGGCTCGTGCGTCGTTCACTGCCCGCGCGGCACGCTGCGGCTGGCCGTGCCCGACGAGCGCGAGGCGGAGGACAGCGTCAACGTGCAGCAGGCCACCGGCTGGAGGGCCGCATGAGGCAGTACGTGCTCGTCGGCTCCGGCATCGCCGCGCTGTCTGCGGCGGAGGCGCTGCGCGAGACGGACCCGCGCGCGCGCATCACGCTGGTCAGCAGCGAGCCACACCCGTTCTACTCCCGACCCGGCCTCGCCT
>DASUSS010000060.1:0-22216 GCA_036374995.1 Longimicrobiales bacterium
TTCAATCCGCGATCCTCCGCATACTTCATGACTCCTCGAATCCCTCCCCGGAACGAATACGCCTCGTATCCGTGCCGCTGCATCCGTTCGGCGAGGTATGCGGTCTGGATGCCGTGTGCGCAGTAGAGGATGTAGACGGGCGACTTGTCGAGTCGGCGGAAGTCGCGCAGCAGCTCCCACTCCTCCATGTGCTTCGCGCCCTTGAGGTGCCAGGCCTGGAACTGCGTTTTCGGCCGCGTGTCGATGATGACGGCGTTGTCCGGGATGTCGTCGACGAACAGGTAGGGCGCGGCGAGGTCGGTGGGGGTGAGTGCGCGCAGGTCGAGCACCTTACGGGCGGCGACTGCACGCTCGAGCACGCCCAGGTCCAGCAGCTGCTCCTCGGCATCGACGCGTGCGATCGTCGACGCGGTGACGGGATGGCCGGGTGCGATCGCACAGTACTCCTTCACCTGCTCGGACAGCGCGGCGGTGCCGATCAGCCTCGCGCGCTCGATGATCTCCTCCTTGTCGAAGCCGACGAGCGGGCGCAGCACGGGCAGCGTGGCGATGGACTCGATCGAGCGGAGGTTCGCGAGCGTCTGCGACGAGACCTGTCCGATCGCCTCGCCGGTGATGACCGCTTCCGTGTCGCGGTCGCCGGCAATGATGCAGGCGGCGCGGTACATCAGCCGTTTGAGCACGACCTGCCAGTATGCGGCGCGCGTCTTCGCGCGGAGCTCGGTGAGCACATCGCCGAAGTCGATGACGTGCAGGTGCGGCCGGGTGCCGTAGCTCCAGTCGTCGGCGAGTGCCTTGCCGACGTGCACGACCGCGCGCTCGTACGCGTCGCCGCCCAGATTGCAGAACACGTAGTCGAGCGCGACGCCGCGCTTGAGCAGCATCCAGGACGAGACGGCGGAGTCGTAGCCGCCGGAGAGCAGCGATACCGCACGGCCTTCGACACCGAGCGGGAGCCCGCCGGCGCCCTGGACGCGGTCGGAGAACAGGTAGGCCTTCTCGTCGCGCACCTCGACGTACACGGTGACGCCGGGGTGCGAGAGGTCGACGCCGTCGGAGAACGGAAGCAGGGCTGCGCCGAGCCGCCGCTCGAGGTCGAGCGAGCGGTAGTCGTGCCGCCCCGTGCGCCGGGCCCGCACCGCGAACTTCCGCCCGGCGACCGCGTCGCGGAAATGTGACCCCGCCTCGGTCACGATCGTCTCCAGATCGGAGGGCAGCTCCCGTTCCACCATGGAGAGGGAGCTGATCCCGAAGACGCGCGCGAGGACCGGGACGGCCATGGGCGAGGCGGCGCGGACGAAGATCCTGCCCCAGATCGGCTCGATGCGGTACTCGATCCCGGCAGTACGCAGCGCGTCGCCCATGTTCCGTCGCAGCCGGCGCAGGAACGCGCTGCGCGTGCGCGGCGACTTGATCGTCAGCTCCGCCGCGAGCCGCACCATGATCGTGACCTGCTCCATGCGGGAGAAGGTAGGCGGGGACATGCGGCGCAGCCAGTGACGCCGCGAGTGGCCGACGGCGCAGTGGCCGCTAATTTGTCGGTCATGACGACGTTCACGAGCCGTGTTCATCGGATGGTGCGGCGCGTGCCGTACGGCCGCGTCGTGAGCTACGGCGGGATCGCGGCGCTGCTCGGTCAACCGCGTGCCGCGCGCGGCGTGGGTCAGGCGCTGCACGCGCTGCCGGACGGCTCAGACGTGCCGTGGTGGCGCGTGATCAACCGCAACGGCGAGATCTCGATCCGCGGCGTGCCGCACGGCGCGCAGCTCCAGCGCGCGCTGCTCGAGGGGGAGGGAGTCGAGTTCGGGCGCGGCGGCCGCATCGACTGGAAACGTTTCGGCTGGGACGGCGAGTGGAAAGGGCGGCGCAGGTGAACGTGAAACAGTCCGTCGCACTGGAGATCCACGACGACACGGGGCCGGAGAGAATCCTGCTCGTGCAGAGGCCCGACGACGATGAGGACCTGCCGGGCGGCGTGTGGGGACTCCCGGCGGCGAGCCTGACGGCGCGCGAAGGCTGGGAGGCGGCCGCGCGCCGGGCCGCGCGCGAGAAGCTCGGCCTCGAGGTGGAGCCGGGGCGCGTGCTCAACGAGGGCTCGAGGCAGCGCGCCGCGTACCGCATCGACATGCGGCTGTACGAGGCGACGATCCGCAGCGGCACACCGGAGCTCGATGGCCCGCTCTCCGCCGGCACCACCCGCTACCAGGACTGGCGCTGGGGCACGGTGGACGACCTGCGCCCCGCTGCGGAACAGGGCTCGCTGTGCGCGCGGCTCGCGCTCGAGCAGCAAATGACCTGAAGCGAACGCGGGTCGCGTCCGCACGCCGTCTCACTCCACGCTCACGCTCACCGACAGTATCCGCGGGAGGAACCCCGCAACGAGTCGCCACGATTCACCGGCATCGTTCGATGCGAACAGGTGACCGCTCGACGTGCCGAAATAGACGCCGAGCGGCCGGAGCGAATCACTGCACATCCCCTCGCGCAGGATCGAGACGTACGCATGGTCCTGCGGCAGGCCGCTGCCGAGCGGCTGCCACGTCGCGCCGGCATCGCGGGTCCGGTAGACGCGCAGCTTCCCGCCGACCGTCGCGCGCATGTGGCTCGACTCCTCCGGGATGACGAACGCGACGTCCGGGTCGGCCGGATCGACGGCGAGAGCATAGCCGAAGTCGCTCGGCAGGCCGCCCGTGATCTCGACCCAGCTCCCGGCGCCGTCATCCGAGCGATAGACGCCGCAGTGGTTCACCTGATAGAGCCGGTCCGGCTGCGCAGGGTGCAACACCAGCTGATGCACGCACTGGCCGGTACGCGGGGAGCTCTCGGGCAGGAACTCGGCGCGAACGCCGCGGTTGCAGGGTGTCCAGCTCGCGCCGCCGTCATCGGTGCGATAGACGCCGCCCGCGGACAGCGCGCAGTAGATGCGCCGCGGGTCGCGCGGGTCGTGCCGGATCGCACCCAGCGCGAGACCTCCGCCCGCGGGCTGCCAGCTGATGTTCGTGGGATGTTCGTTCAGTGATTCGACCGGTAGCCAGGACTCGCCGCGGTCGTGCGAGACGAAGAGACCGGCGGGCTCGATGCCGGCGTAGATCGTGTCGGGCCGGTCGGCGGGTCCGGGCGCGAGGTGCCAGATCGCCCGCAGCCCGCGCTCGTCGGCGTAGTGCGGCGCGCTGCCGAGCGTCTCCCACGACTCGCCGCCGTCGTCGCTGCGGTGCACGTGCGCGCCCCAGACGGGGTGATCCGACGCGGCCCACGCCGTGCCATGACGCGGATCGACGAACGCGTGGTAGACCTCGCGCCCGGCCAGAGCCGGCGGCGACAACCGCCACGTCATACGCGCGGCATCGCTGCGCGCGACGAAGATCCCGCGCTTCGTGCCGATGAGCAGCGTGACGCTGCGCGGCTGCACCGTCTTCAGCTCGCGCGCTCCCCGACGAGCCGCTCGAGCGCGGCGCGCGCCGCATCGACGCGCGGCTGCTGCCCGGGGTCGGCGTCCTGCCAGAGCTCGAGGAACCGCTGGTACAGCAGGATGGCGTCCTGTGTCCGGCCGTCCGCGATGTACGCTTCCGCGAGCGGCGCGGCAACGTACGGGAACGCGCCCGGGTCCTGGAGCAGCCGCGCCTCCAGCCGCCGGATCCCCTCGGTGCGCGTCGCGGGCTGCGTCAGCTGGAGGATCGCGAGCGCGACGCGCAGAGAGCTGGACGGACCGAGCACGCGGGGCTCGTAGCCGAGCTCGAGGAGCGCGGTCTTCAGCGCGCGGATGCCGCCGAGCGTGTCACCCCGAGCCACCGTGAGCCAGCCCTCGACGGCGTCGACCATCAGTGGATTGCCGCTCTGGGATGTGTCGGTGCGGGCGACGGCGATGTGACGCCGAGCGGCAGCAGTATCGCCGAGCATCAGCGCGCGAATCGCCAGCCAGTACGCGGCGCTCGGTCGCTCCGCCGCATCGATCAGTGCACGGCGCTCGGCCGCGAACAGCTCGTCCGGTGCGTAGCCGCTGAAGATGAACGGCAGCGAGAAGTTCAGTGACAGGTTGACGTTCTGGGCGCGCAGCGGCTCGGCGGCGCGGTCCGCGTCGTCCATGCGCCCGAAGCTGCCGAGCAGCGTCGTCTTCGAGCCGATCGCCGCGTTGCGCAGCTGCGTGCTGGCCGTCGCCGCTGCCAGCGTGTCGAGCGCGGCGAGGCCGAACTCGAGGTCGGTCTCGGCGAACGTGCGCAGCGTCGACGTGGTCGAGAGGCGTCCGATGACGGGCGGGCGGGGTGGCGTCTCCGCGCGAAGCACGCGGCCGAGGAGTGCGAGCGCGGAGTCGGGCGCGCCCCAGCGGATCCGGCCGGCCGCCTCGTACATCTCCGCCTCGCCGGCCGAGATCTCCCGATAGTCGGCAAGGAAGCCGTGGAACCGGGCGCTGTCGTCCACGAGGATGGCCAGCTCGATCAGGTGCGCATAGTTCGGCGCGAACGAGGGGTCCAGCTCGTGGACGCGCTCGAACCCGTCGAGCAGCGCCGGCAGCTCGATGCCGAGCAGGTCACCCGCGTGGAAGCGCGCGTCGGCGAGCAGGTAATGGCCGGCCACGTCATCGGGGAAGCGCGACACGTACGTCTGGAGCGAGTCGATCGCCTCGACGCGACCCTGTTCGTGCAACTGATGCGCGACGATCAGCGCTCGCTCGCGCGCCGGCAGGCGCTCGGCGAAGCGCGCGGCCCGGTCCGAGTGCTCCTGCGCCTGCGCGGAGCCCAGGCTCTCGCGCCAGCCGAACGTCTCGCCGAGACGGAAGTGCGCGAGCGCGAACGTCGAGTCGTGCGTGACCGCCTCCTCGAACGCCGCCGCGGCGCTGTCCCACAGCACGCGGCGGTAGAACTGCTCGCCCCGCAGGTACGCCTTGATGGCCGGAATCGACGTCGATGTGATTGCGGAGACGCGCAGTGCCGGGAGCGGCGCACGGGCGCGCCAGATGTCCTGCATCAACTCGATGCTCAGCTGATCGACGAGCGCGAGCACGCTGTCCGGTCGGCCGCTCTCCTGCGCCTTCGCGATGATGGAGCCGGACTCCGTCGCGTACAGCTCCGCCGTGATCCGTACCTCGCTGCCGGTCGAGAAGACGCTGCCGATCAGGACCGATCCGGCGCCCACGTTGCGGCCGACGCGCAGCTGACCCGCGAGGTCTATGCTGCCGCCGCCCGCCACCTCGTCGAACTGGTGCAGCGTCGTGCGCGGATTGATCGTGCGGAGGAGCCCCACCTCGTTCAGGTTCGCCGACAGCAGGTCCACCAGGCCCTCGCCCAGCAGCTCCACGCCCGGGCCGGTCGCGTTGAACGGCAGCACCGCGATGACCTCGGCGCCGGGGCGCAACGGTGGCATCACGTAGGGTCGGGCGAACCACGCGCCCGTGCCGAGCACGAGCAGCGCCGCTGCGATCAGGCCGGCCGTCCTCGCCCGCACGCGTGCGACACTCACACTGACGGCCGGCCGGTCGTGCCGCAGCACCGCGAACAGCGAGAACCCGACGAGCAGCACGAGCACGGCCACGAGCAGGCCGCCGAGCACGCGCACGGTGTCCGTCGCGAGGCCGAACACGTCTGCGGCCTGGAGCGCGAGCCACGACCCGCCGGCGAACACCACCGCCGCCTGGAACGCGGGATGGGCGCGCAGCCGGGACCAGAACTCGGATTGCGTTCGCTGTTCGTCGCTCATGGGAAACCGGGCTGGTGGGAGTCTCGCAAATGTAGATGGGCGGAGGGCATAAAGTCAAATATCGCCGCGATTTAACTCCGGCTCCCCGGACGCTCCTCGCCCCCGATCACCCGCAGCGCGCCGTCGCTGACGCCGATCGTGACCGGCAGCGCGACCCGCATCAGCTCGCCGTCGGCAGTCGCATCGATCCGCACACCGCCGGCCCGGGCATCCGGTGCGGGTCCGGCAATGAGCGTCAGGCGGCGCGTGTGCAGCACCTCCAGCCGGGCGTCGCGGAGCGGTGTGCCCGCGCGCAGCATCCGGCGCGAGAGGCGTGCGACCAGCCCGATGGCCGCGGGCCGTGACATCGCACGGCTCATTGTCACCTCGAGATCCGGACTCGTCCGTTGCTCCAGCGCATCGTGGACGCGCGGGAAGCTGCCGTAGCCGAGGCCGATCCAGACGATCGGCGTGCGGCGCGTCAGCACGCGGCCGTCCACTTCCAGCCGGACGGTGAAGCGCCGGAGCGTGGCGAGCGTCGCGATGCCGGCGAGGAACGCCGCGACCCACTTGCCGGTGTAGCGCCGCATGCGCTCGCGCATTCGCAGCATGCGCGAGTACTCGCCGAACGTGAGCGTGTTCAGGAAGTACCTGCCGTCGAGCGTCCCGACCGCGACGCGGCGCACGCGGCCGGCGCGCAGCGCAGCCGCGGCGGCCGCGATGCTCTCGATTCCGTGACGTCGCGCGAAGTGGTTGAGTGTGCCGGTCGGGATGGGAAGCAGCGCCGTGTGGGTATCCACGAGCGCGGCGGCGGCCGTGTGCATCGTGCCATCGCCACCGGCCACGCCGACCACGGGGTCACCGGCCGCGACCGCACCGTCGAGTGCCGCGCGCAGCGCTGCCGGCTCGATCTCCTCGATGCGCGCAAGCCCGCCGAATCCCTCACGCAACGCCGCGGCACCGCCGCCGGTTCCGGCGCGCGGATTCACGAGCACCCGGACCCTCTGCGGCGGCGTCGCGGCGTGCATTCACGCCTGCTGCGTCTGCTGCGGACGCGACCGCTCACGCGCGCGCCGCATCATGCGCCGATGCGGTCGAGCGCGAGGCCGAGCGTGCCGGCGAGGAGTCCGGTGTCCGCGCTGGCCGCGCGGTCGAGCACGCCGTCCAGCGCGCTCTCGATCGTCGTGTCGACTGCAGCGAAGATCGGCGCCGCGCGCGCCTCGGCGTTCGATTCCATCAGGAAGCTGAACGTCCGCGCCATGCCGCAGTTCGCGAGAATGTCGGGCAGCACGGCGAACCGACGATCCGCATCCTGTGCGACGATCGTCGAGCCGATCTTCACCTCGCGGAACGGCTGGTTCGCGCCGCACGCGATCACGCGCACGCCCGCGCGCTCCAGACGGTCGAGCGTCTCCGGCGTGATGGACTCGGAGATGGCCGCGCACACGAACACATCCGCGGGCACACTCCAGAAGCGGCTCGGGTCCGGGCCGTCATCGACGCGTGCGTCCGCGGCCGGGAGCAGCTTGTTCTCGCGCCGGCGCAGCAGCTGCTCGTAGCCGTCCGCATCCAGACCGTCCGGCTCGACGCACACGCTGCGCGCGTCGCGGATCGCGACGATCCGCGCGCCGCCGCGGGCGAGGTAGAGTCCGGCGGCGGCGCCGACATTGCCGAATCCCTCGAGCAGCACGCGCACGCCGTCGAGCGAGCCGCCGCGCCGCTCGTACAGCCGGCGCACGGAGGCCGCGACGCCATAGCCCGTGATCACGTCCGCAATCGTGAGGTCGAGCCCGTCGACCGCGGCGGCATCCGTGATCGGTGCGGCCACGCCGGTCTGGAGCCGGTCGATGATCGCGCGGAACGTCCGGTCATCCGGATGCAGATGCCCGCGCACGACGCCCTCCTGCGGATGATGCAGTCCGAGCCGCTCGAACGCGGGGATCACATCGAGCACCTCGTCCACGTTGAGGTCGCCGCCCGTGCCGTACCGGTCGCGCAGCACCGGCATGATCGCACGATACCAGCGCTCCAGCACGTCGCGCCGCCGCGGGTCCGACGGATCGAAGTCGATGCCGGTCTTCGCGCCGCCGATCGGCGGCCCCGAGATCGAGAACTTCAGCTCCATCGCCTTCGCGAGGTACGTGACCTCGCGCGGCTGCAGGCCGAGTCGCATGCGCGTACCGCCGCCCGCCGCATTGCCGCGCAGCGAGTTGATGACGAGCCACGCGCGCGCGCCGGTCTCGCGGTCGTGCCACGCGAGTGTCAGCTCCGGCAGGGTCCTGAGAAACGATGCGTAACGACGCCAGGTCCCGGCGCCGTGTGATGTGCGAAGCACTGGAATCAGGAACTCCCTCTCTGCTCAGACCGGTTCGATCAATATCTGCATGATACCCCCGCAGACGGCCGGGCTCCACGAATCGATCGCGTCCGTGAGCTCGACATCGACGATCCGGGGGATGCCGGACTCGATCACGGCCGTGGCCACCGCGATCACATCCGCCTCGCCGCAACCGCCGCCGATCGTGCCGACGAGCCCGTGCGCGGGATCGATGACCATGCGGCTGCCCGCGTGCCGCGGGACGGAGCCGCGGGTGCGCAGCACGGTCGCGAGCGCGACGGCGCGGCCGGTCGTGGCAGCGTCGATGATGGCGCGATAGACGGGCTCGTCGATCATCTCAGGCCTCACCCAGGTAGCGCTCGAGCACGCGCTCGCGCGAGCTGATGGATGCGATCTCCGCGCCGCGCCGCACCGCGACCAGCTCGGCGGCGATCGCGACCGCGATCTCGGCCGGCGTCTCGGCGTTCAGCTCCAGGCCGATCGGTGCACGGATCCCGGCGAGCACATCCCGCGGGATACCGCTCTCGAGCAGCGCGGTGAACGCGGCGCGCACGCGGCGCCGGCTGCCGATCATGCCGAGATACCGGGGCCGCACGCCCGCCGCAACGATCCGGTGCAGACAGTCGTAGTCCCAGCGGTGACCGCGCGTGACGAGCGCAATGTAGCTGTTCGCTTCGATCGCGACACCTGCGAACGGGTCGACGGCGAAGTCCGCGCGCAGCACGCTCACGGCGTGATCGAAGCGACCCGGCTCGACCATCTCCTCGCGGTCGTCGAGCACGGTCACACGGAAGCCGAGCAGCACGCCGAGGTGCGCGAGCGGCACGGCGATGTGGCCGGCGCCGACGATGATGAGGTGATCCGGCGAGCGGTGGACCTCGATGAAGAGCTGCCACGTAACGTCGCCGGATGTGAACGCGGTCGCGCGCGGCTCCGGCTCCGCATGCACGAGCGCTTCCCGCGCGAGCTGCTGGGCGTGCACGTCGAGATCCGCACTGCCGAGCGCGCCCTCCGCCGTGCCATCCTCGTGCACGATCAGGCGCAGCACGGGAGCACCCTCGCGGTACGCCGTCACGACCGCGACGGCAGCCGCGCCGCCGGCCGCCGCGAGAGCGGCCTGCGCCGCACGGGCGGCCGTGACGACCTCGCTCATTTCGTCTCGATGAAGCGCCAGTAGTCGTCCGGCGTGTCGATATCGATGAGGATCCCGGGATCGACCACCTTGACCTCGCGCAGCGACCGGGCGTTCTCCATGATCAGCGAGCGCAGCCCCTCATCGAACGGACGCGTCAGGATCTCCGCGAACAGCTCGCGGCCGACGAGCACGGGATGGCCGGCGACGCCGTTGTGGAACGGCAGGATCAGCCGGCCGGGATCGTCCTGGTACGACCGCACCACCGCAGCCGCCGTGTCCTCCGAGATCAGCGGGAGGTCGACCGGCAGCACGAGCACGGCGGCCGTGTCGGCCGGCAGCCGCTCGAGCACGAGGCGCAGCGAGTCGATCGGCTCCGACTCCGGATACTCGTTCACGACGACATCGAGGCCGAGCTCGCGTGCGGCGTCGCCCGTCCCGTCCGGATTCGCATTCACGACCACGTACGTGCGGCGACAGCCCGCAGCACGCAGCGTAGCGGCCGCGCGCTGGAGGAACGTCATCGCGCCGACGGCGAGCAGCGGTTTCGGCCGCTCCATGCGGCTGGACAGTCCGGCGGCCAGGATCACGCCGTCGACGGCGGGTGCAGTCATGGCCGGGGAGCGTAAAGGGACCGACCGTTCCCGGCAAGACGGCACCGGAGCGCGTCAGGGAGTAGGAGCCGGCGCGCGGGCGATCATGACTGGGTGAGGAAGCGGATGAGCAGCCGCGTGACCTCGTCCGGCGCCTCGTTGTGGACCCAGTGGCCCGCATCGCGGAATCGCTCGATGCGGACGTTCGGCGCGTAACGCTCGATGCCATCGAGAAGCTCGACCGACAGCGCCCGGTCGCGCTCACCCCAGATCACGAGCGTGGGCGCATCGGTGTGCACGCGCCGCGGCGCGCGGCGAGCGTATCGGACAGCGGCGCGATAGTAGTTGACGGCCGCGCTGAGCGCGCGCGGCGAGCCGAGGCCGGCGACGTATCCCTCGATCTCCGCGCGGCTGAACGTGCCCGCGGGCGCCGTCGCACGGAAGATCCAGCGGAGCGCGGCGAAATCGAGCGCGCGCAGCGCGATCTCCGGCAGCAGCGGCAGCTGGAAGAGGCCGGCGTACCAGCTGCGCAACAGCTGCGGCGGCCGCCGCACGCGTCGCCGGAAGATCGTCGGATGCGGTGCATTGAGGATCACGAGCCGGTCGAGCAGCTCCGGATGCGCTGCGGCGAACCACCACGCGATGACGCCGCCCCAGTCGTGCCCGACGATGTGGGCACGGTTGTGACCCGTCGATCTCACGATCGCGGCGACATCGCTCACGAGATGGTCCGGCGCGTACGCTTCCACGCGCGCGGGCGCGCGCGACATGTTGTAGCCGCGGAGGTCCGGCGCGAGAGCCGTGAAGCCGGCGTCGGCGAGCGGCCCGCGCTGATGCCGCCACGAGGTCCGGTTCGCCGGAAACCCGTGCAGCAGCACCACGGGCGGGCCCGTGCCGCTGGACGCCACGTGCAGCAGAACCTCGCCGTTCGGCACGGATCGGTGCACCACCACCTCGGGGCTCATGCCGGTCAGCACGGCACGGTGCGTACCGCCGTGTCGCATTGCCCGCGCGCGCGATCCGCGTTTACGTTACGGACATGCACGCCATCCTCGAGCTGATCGTCAACGGCGACCGCCGCGCGGTCGGGATCCCGGCCCACTACACCCTGCTGGAGGCACTGCGCTACGGGCTCGGCCTCACGGGCTCCAAGCAGGGCTGCGACAAGGGCGACTGCGGCGCGTGCACCGTCCTCCTCGATGGCGAGCCGATCCTCTCCTGCATCACTCCCGCGTGGGAGGCCGAGGGCCACGACGTCCTCACCGTCGAGGGCCTCGCGCCGCCCGGCCGCCTCGATCCGCTCCAGGAGGCCTTCGAGATCACCGGCGGCGCGCAGTGCGGCTTCTGTACCCCGGGCGTGCTCGTCTCCGCGTACGCGCTGCTCCAGCAGAACGCGTCGCCGACGAGGGACGAGATCAGGGAGGCGCTGTCCGGCAATCTCTGCCGGTGTACGGGCTACACGAAGATCTACGAGGCAGTCGAGATGGCGGCCGCGCGCATGAAGGTGGACGGCACATGAGGCCCGAGGAGCTGCGCGTACGGCAGGCGGCCTCCGCGCTGCCGCCGGAGGAGCTGCCCGGCGCGGCCGACGCGCTCAACGTCATCGGCAAGCGGAACCGCAAGGTCGACGGGTACGGCAAGGTCACGGGCGCGACCGTCTACACCGACGACATCGCGCTGCCGGGCATGCTGCACGGCAAGATCCTGCGGTCGCCGCACCCGCACGCGAACATCGTCTCCATCGACACCGCGAGGGCCGAGGCGCTGCCCGGCGTCCACGCGGTCGTGACGGGCCGCGAGATGGCGGTGAAGTACTGCGTGATCCCGTGGACGCGCGATGAGTATCCGCTGTGTGTCGACCGTGTCCGCTACATCGGCGATGGCGTTGCGGCCGTTGCGGCGGTCGACGAGGACACGGCGAACCGCGCGCTGCGACTGATCGACGTCGCGTACGACGTGCTCGAGCCGATCCTCGAGCCGGAGCGCGCTCTCGACGCCGATGCGCCGCAGATCCACGACGCGGGCAAGCCCGGTCGCAACGGGAACATCACGAAGCACGTGCACCTCGAGTTCGGCGATGTCGATGCCGCACTGGCCGCGTCCGACGTGGTCGTGGAGGGCGAGTACTTCTTCCAGGGTACGACGCACACGCCGATCGAGCCGCACTGCGCGATCGGCTGGTACGACCCGAACGGCCGGCTCACCGTGTGGAGCGCGACGCAGGTGCCGCACTACCTGCACCGCGAGCTCGCGCGCGTGCTCGACCTCGATGTCGCGAACATCCGCGTCATCCAGCCGGCCGTCGGCGGCGCGTTCGGCGGCAAGTCCGAGCCGTTCGACCTCGAGTTCTGCGTCGCCGCACTGTCACGCAAGTCCGGCCGGCCGGTGAAGATCCTGTACACGCGCGAGGAAGTCTTCTACTCGCACCGCGGGCGGCACCCGATGAAGATGAGGTACCGCACGGGCGCATCCTCGGACGGCCGCATCCGCGCGGTGGACGGGAAGCTGCTGCTGGACGGCGGCGCGTACGCGTCGTTCGGCCTCGTGACCGCGTACTACTCCGGGCAGCTGCTCACGGCGCCGTACGTCTTCGAGACGTACCGGTTCGACTCTACGCGCGTGTACACGAATAAGCCGGCGTGCGGGCCGAAGCGGGGACACGGCAGCGTGCAGCCGCGCTTCGCGTTCGAGGTCCAGCTCGACAGGGTCGCGGAGCGGCTCGGCATCGACCCGATCGAGATCCGGCGCCGCAACTTCATTGGCGAGCGCACGCGCACGATCAACGAGCTGCGCATCACGTCGAACGGCTTCCTCCAGTGTCTCGATGCCGTCGAGGCCGGGTCGGGCTGGAAGTCGAAGTTCCGGCGCATGCCGTACGGCCGCGGCGTCGGCATCGCCGGCTCGTGCTACATCTCCGGCACGAACTACCCGATCTACCCGAACGAGATGCCGCAGGCGGCGATCCAGATCCAGATCGAGCGGAGCGGCCGCGTCGCGGTGTTCACGGGCGCGAGCGAGATCGGGCAGGGCAGCAACAGCATGGTCGCCTACATCGCGGCGGAGGAGCTGGGCGTGCCGCTCGAGTACGTGCGCGTGCACGCGACCGACACCGACATGGTGCCCGTCGATCTCGGCGCCTACTCGTCGCGCGAGACGTTCATGGTCGGCAACGCGTGCCGCATGGCGGCGACCGAGCTGCGCAAGCGCATCACGGAGGCCGTCGCGGACGCGTGGGACACCGTCCCCGCGCAGGTCGGCCTCGCCGGCGGCTGGGCGTTCGACCTGGCCGACACGGCGCGGCGCATGCCGATCTCCGAGGCATTCAACATCGCGGAAGCGAAGCACGGCACGCTCGCCGCCGTCGGCCACTACGACACGCCGAAGGACGTGCACGGCGAGTACCGCGGCGGTACGATCGGCGCCTCGCCCGCCTACTCGTTCACCGCCCACGTCGCCGAGGTCGATGTGGATGTCGAGACCGGTGTCGTCGCGGTGCAGAAGATCTGGATCGCGCACGACTGCGGCCGCGCGCTGAATCCCGTGCTCGTCGAGGGCCAGATGGAGGGCTCGGCGTACATGGGCTTCGGGGAAGCGCTCATGGAGGAGCAGATCTTCAAGGATGCCGACAGCGGCCGTGCCGGTCTCCACAACGCGCCGTCGCTGCTCGACTACCGCATCCCGACGAGCATGGACACGCCGGCGCTGGAATCGCTGATCATCGAGTCGCTGGATCCGGAGGGCCCGTACGGCGCGAAGGAGGCAGGCGAGGGGCCGCTGCACCCGTCGATTCCTGCGATCGCGAATGCGATCTACGACGCTGTCGGCGTGCGCATGAACGCGATGCCGTTCTCGCCGCCGAACGTGTGGCGTGCGTTGCAGGACGCGGGCGCGCGTGAGGCGTGGGAGCGGCTGCACTCGCCCGGCAGGAGCACGGAAGTCGCCGCAGATTAGCATCATCGACAAAGGGAGGGACCCGTGCGCACCGTCAGCCCGTTGATCGCAGTGCTCGCGCTCGCATCGTGTGCGAGCGCACCGAACGAGACGATGACGACACAGGATCGCGTCGTCCTGAGCGGCAGCCAGGGCACGATCGTCGATGTCGATCTCCGTCGCGACGACTATTCGCCCGAGTCGCTCGTCGCCGCATCGCGCGAGACGCTGTGGGACCTGCTGCCCGAGGTCTACACGGACCTGGGTCTGCCGGCGCCCGCGGCGGATCCGTCGATCTGGACCGTGGCGGTACAGGACCACGTGACCATGCGGCGGGTCGGGGACCAGCGCATGTCGCGCCTGCTCGACTGCGGCAACGACATCACGGGCCCGCTCGCCGACCGCAATCGCATCAGGCTCAACGTTCGTACCTGGCTGGAAGAGGCGGGCGAGTCGACGCTCGTCCGGTCGCGTCTCGAGGCGACGTCGACATCGGTCGAAGGCCGTGCCGGCACGACCACGTGCGTCAGCCGCGGCGTGCTCGAGGCCAGGATCACGCAGGCACTGCGCGCGCGCATCTCATCGTGAGGGCTCCCACATGTGCAGAAACATCAAGCCGCTGTACAACTTCGATCCGCCGGTCACCGATGCCGACGTGCGCAACGCCGCGCTCCAGTACGTGCGCAAGGTGAGCGGCTACACGAAGCCGTCCCAGGCGAACGAGGCGGCGTTCAACGAGGCGGTCGACAGCGTCGCGCGTGCGACAGCGCGGCTGCTCGAGTCGCTCACGACGAGCGCGCCGCCGCGCGACCGGCAGGTGCTGATCGAGCGGGCGCGCGCCCGCTACCGGGGCGGGGCGCGCGCATCGGTCATTGCGCTCTTCGCGATCGGTGCGGCGATGGTCGCGCCGGCGGCCGCACAGTCGAACGCACCGAATGCGCCGCGCAGCGTGATCGCGATCCAGGCGGGTGCGCTGTTCGACGGCACGGGCGAGACGCTCGCGCGCAATGTCACGATCCTGGTGCGTGATGGCATGATCGCGGAGGTCGGGCCGAACGTCACCGTGCCGGCCGACGCCGAGCGCATCGACCTGTCGGGGTGGACCGTCCTGCCGGGCTTCATCGACCTGCACACGCACATCACCGGCGGCCCCGAGGATCTCGAGGCGCCGCCCGGCTCGTTCCTCTACAGGGACTACCCCGAGTATCCGGCGCTCAAGGGTGCAGTCAACGCGCGCACGACGCTGCTCGCGGGGTTCACGACGATCCGCGATCTCGGCGCGCCGGGCACGACGGCGCTCGCGCTGCGTGATGCCATCGCGCGCGGCCTCGTGCCGGGACCGCGCATGATCACCGCGATCGGCCTCGGCACCACGGGCAGCCACTGCGACCGCACGACCGGCATCCGCCCCGGCCACTTCGATCTCGAGCCTGCACGTACGCGTACGTACGACGGTGCCGCCGCAGCGGCTTCGGCCGTGCGCGCCGCGGTCCGCGATGGCGCGGACGTGATCAAGGTGTGCGCGACGGCCGGCGTGCTGTCGCAGACCGACGAGATCGGGCCGGCACAGATGACGCCGGCGGAGCTGGAGGCGGTGATCTCGACGGCGCACATGCTGAATCGCCGCGTCGCGGCACACGCGCACGGCATCGAGGGCATCCGGAACGCCGTGCGCGCCGGCATCACCACGATCGATCACGGCAGCGTGCTGGACGACGAGATCATCGAGGAGATGAAGGAGCGCGGCACCTGGCTCGTGCCGACGATGATGGCGTACGAGGGTGTCGTCGAGATGGCGAATGCCGGGAAGCTGCCGCCCGGACCGACGCAGAAGACGTTCGCGATCGCGCCACTCGTGAAGGAGTCGCACCGCCGCGCGATCCGCGCGGGCCTGCCGATCGCGTTCGGTACCGATGCCGGCGTGTTCGCGCACGGTCGCAACGCGCGCGAGTTCCAGCTGATGGTCGAGGCCGGCATGACGCCGGCCGCCGCGATCCTCGCCGCCACGCGCAACGCCGCCGCCGCACTCGGCCGCGATGACCTCGGCGCGGTCGCCGCGGGCCGGCGCGCGGACCTCGTGGCGGTCCAGGGCGACCCGCTCCGCGACATCGCGATCCTCCAGAACATCGGTTTCGTGATGAAGGACGGCGTGATCTACAAGCGTAACGGGCAGGCCGCGATACAGCCGCTCATCCTGGAGCCGGACCCACAGCACCATTGACCGGCGGGTCTCGCGGTCGCATACTGCGAGACCCTCCCCGCCGGCCCGTATGGCCCGGCAGCCCGCTGATTGCGACCTCGTTTCAGCGGGAGCCCGTTCAATGAGCACGACCGAGACCGTGGAGCTGGAGCTCGACCGGCTCGCACCGCCGACCGAGCCGGTGCGTTTCGAGCACAGCCCGCACACGCTGCTGATCGCCCGCATCGCTGCCGGCATCCTGGCGCTGCCGTTCGTCATCCTGCTGTTCACGGGTACGCGCGGCCTCGCCGGCTTCGCGTCACTCGTCCTGGCCGCGTGTGGCGGGCTGCTGCTGTGGCACGTCCACCGCCGCATCGCCGCGCGACCCTCGATCGTCGTGGCGCCGGAGGGGCTGTCGGTCGTGTCCGCGGGCGCGACGAAGCTCGCCTGGTCGGAGGTCGTCTCGATCCGGCACGACCGCGTGCGCCGCCTCGTGATGGTCGGCACGCGCGCGAACCCGGGCGCACTCACGTTCGACGACGATCTCGCCGACTTCGGCACGTTCCTCGACGTCACGGCCGCGCACCTGGACGGCTCGCGCCGCGATGGCGAGCCGCCGCGGCGGCCGCCCGGCAACGCCATGTTCCGGCGGCCGTTCCGCGAAGATCTCGTGACGCTCTCCCTCTCGCTCGCCGGCCTGGTCGGCGGGCTGATGGGTCGGCCGGTGCTGTTCGCGCTCACGGCGCTCGCGCTGCCGCGCCTGCTCTGGCACTGGCTGAACGCACCATCGAGCGTGCTCGTCGATGACACCGCCGTGTGGATCATACGACCGCTCGCGCGCGATGTCATCCCGCTGCGCGCGATCGATGACGTGTGGCTCGGCGTCGGCGGCAGGCCCGAGGACATCGCCGTGATGATCGACCACCGCGATCGCGGGACCATCGAGATCGCCGGCCTCGACGCGGACACCATCCCGCTCTTCGATGCGGTCATTGCCGCAGGCTACCGCGCGCGCGAGGCCTCGCGCGGCATGGCCGTCCCGGTACCGCGCGCCGCCAGCACCGCGCCGCAGCGGAAGCAGGCCCGCAAGGGAGGCCTGCGCCGCACGCTCATCGTGCTCGCGGCGTTCATTGCCATCGGCTGGGCCTCGCTCCTCACGGGCGTGCCGCTGCGCACTGCCACGCGTTACGGCGCCGACCTCGTCGCGCGCATCGCGATCCTGCTCGGCGCGCCGATCGACGCCGCGGACGGACAGGGCTTCACCGCCCTGCATCACGCGGCGCTGTACGACCGGATCGACATCGCCCGCGCACTCGTCGGCCACGGTGCGGACGTGAACGCGCAGAGCACTCCGGACGGGCTCGCACCGCTGCACTACGCGGCCGAGCGCGGATACCACGGCATCGTGCAGGTGCTCCTCGACGCCGGCGCGGATGCGGACCTCCGTACCAGCGCCGGACGCACGCCGCTCGCACACGCTGCACTGGAGTTCGCATCCGGCGATGCGGACATCGCGCGCATGCTCGTCGATGCCGGAGCGAATCCCGACGTCGCCGATGCCGCCGGCCGCACACCCGTACATCACGCCGCCGCCGCCGGCCACGCCGCGCTGCTCCGTCGGATCGCCGGCCGCGCGGATGCCGACGCCCCCGACACGCTCGGGCTCCGGCCCCTCCACCTCGCGCTCATGGCCGGGCATCGGGAGGCCCTCGAGGCGCTGCTCGATGCAGGCGCGGATCCGAATGCGACCGGCCGCGACGGACGCAACGCGCTCGCCTACGCCGCCACCGCCAGCGTCGCCGTTCCGATCCTCAATACGCTGATCGACGCGGGCGCACGCGCGGACACCCACGACGACGAGGGCTGGAACGCCGTCCAGCTCGCCACGGCCCGCAACAACCTCGAGTTCCTCCAGGTCGCCGCGCGCCGCCGCCTGCCGCTCAACGCGACCGATGGCCGCGTCCCGCCCGCCCTCTGGATCGCGGCCCGGGAGAGCCACACCGACGCCGCCCGGATCCTCCTCCGCGGCGGGGCGAACCCGCGGATCGGCTGGGAGGGAACCACGGCCATGGAGCTGGCCTATCAGAAGCGGAACGCGACGATGGTCGCGCTCATGCAGATGCGGTAGAAGCATGGAACCTGCGCCCGCAACCCGTTATATTACATGGCGTTGAGAGTGGGAACAGGCACGGAAAAGGAGTACCGGATGCGGATCAGGAACGGGCTCATGGCAATCGCCGCCGCACTCGCCGTCACGGCGTGCGGCTCAGACGTCCCGCCACCGGACAAGCTGGACGAGTTCGCGTGGATGGACACGATGACGTTCGGCACACCGGTCGCGTCCGCCCTCGAGGCCGGCTACATGGAGGAGCCGATCGAGGAGGCCGAGGAGCCCGAGCCGGCTCCCGCGCCCCGGGCCACCCCCGTCCGCCGCGCCAGCAGCACCCGGTCGACCGGGACGTACACGCCCGCGCCCGCCCCGGCGCCGGTGCGCACGGAGAAGGTCACCCACGTCGGCCGTGACGCCGCGATCGGTGCGGCCGGCGGTGCCGTGATCGGCGCCATCGCCGGCGGCAGTCGCCACCGCGTCCGCGGCGCCATCATCGGCGGTGCCGCCGGCGCCGTTCTCGGCGGCGTCATCGGCGCCACGATCGATACCGAGACCCGGCCGGTCCGGCAGTACTACCAGTAGCGATCGGCGCCGTCGAGGTCAGAACGAGCCCGGCTCAGTGGACGAGCCGGGCTCGTTTTCCTTCGCCTCCCTCCGCTGTGGGATCCCGCCCGCGACAAACGTCTGAAGTCGATTCCACCCCGATGTCGAAATCAGCCGGCCCGGTTCGTCTACCTGTAGCGACTCGACCCTGAGCCCTTGCGTCTGGCCGGCGCCGCTGTATTCTTGGCCGAAGATATACCGAAGACACCGGAGCGGGATCCGGTGCGTACGGGTGGGGTGGGGCCGCGGGGCTGACCGTCTACAGTCTTCAGGTGCGACGCGCGGTGACGACGCAGCGCGCACGCTCAACGCATTCCAGACGAAACATACAGGAGCCTGCTCATGCATTTCGCGGAGCTGTTCATTCGTCGTCCCGTGCTGGCGAGCATGGTGAGCCTGATGCTCGTGCTGCTGGGCGTGATCGGATACACGCGGCTGCCGGTGCGCGAGTTCCCGGATGCGGACGCGCCGGTCGTGTCGGTGACGGCGATCCTGCCGGGCGCGAGCCCGCAGGTGGTGGAGTCGTCGGTGACGGACGTGCTGGAGGAGGAGCTGTCGAGTGTGGAGGGGATCCGCACGATGACGAGCTCCAGCCAGGAGCAGGTCAGCACGATCACGCTCGAGTTCACGCTGGAGCGCGACATCGAGGCGGCCGCGCAGGATGTGCGTGACCGCGTGTCGCGGGTGCGCGGCTCGCTGCCGGAGGACATGGAGGAGCCGGTGGTCGCGAAGGAGGATGCGGACGCGTGGCCGATCATGTTCCTGTCGCTGACATCGAACGCGTACAGTCTGATGGAGCTGTCGGACCTGGCGGACCGTCAGATCAAGCCGCGGCTGCAGACGATTCCGGGAGTATCGGGCGCGCCGATCTACGGTGAGCGCCGGTTCGCGATGCGGGTGTGGCTGTCGCCGCGCGAGCTGGCCGCACGCGGCCTGACGGCGGAGGACATCGCGAGTGCGATCCGCACGCGGAGTGTGGAGATCCCGGCGGGCCGGATCGAGTCCGACCGTCGCGAGTTCTCGGTGCGCTACCTGGGCGAGATGCGGACGCCGGACGAGTTCTCTGCACTCACGGTGTCGAGTGGTGCCGGCGGCCTGGTGAAGCTGGGCGATGTCGCGCGCGTGGAGCCGGGCCCGGAGAACGAGCGTTCGGCGACGCGATACGAGGGCAGGGATGCGATCTTCATCGGCGTGCTGCGGCAGTCGAAGTCGAACGTGATCCAGGTCGCGGAGGCGGTGCACGCGGAGCTGCCGTCGATCCGTGCGAATCTGCCGCCGGGCGTGGAGCTGAACATGGCGTTCGACGGGTCGGTCTTCATCCAGCGCTCGATCAAGGAGGCACAGGAGACGCTCCTGATCACGGCAGTGCTCGTGATCTTCATCATCTTCCTGTTCCTCGCGACGCTGCGCGCGACGCTGATCCCGGCGCTGACGATCCCGGTCGCGATCATTGCGACGTTCGCGATCCTCGCGCTGCTCGGCTTCTCGATCAACACGCTCACGCTGCTGGGGCTCATCCTCGCCATCGGCATTGTCGTGGATGACGCGATCATCGTGATGGAGAACGCGTACCGTCATCAGGAGGAGCTTGGCAAGGATCCGGAGCGTGCCGCGATCGATGGCACGCGCGAGATCACGACGGCGGTGATCGCGACGACGATCTCGCTGCTCGCCGTGTTCTCGCCGCTGCTGTTCCTCACCGGCGCGACGGGCCGCCTGTTCAACGAGTTCGGCGTCGCGGTCGGTGGTGCGGTGCTCGTCTCCGGCATCGTCGCGCTCACGCTCACGCCGATGCTGTCGGCGAAGATCCTGCGCCACAGCGCGCGCGAGACGCGCTTCCATCATGCCGTGGGTGTGGTACTGAACGGGCTCGCCGCCCGGTATGGCCGAACGCTCGATCGCGCGCTGCGGCATCCCGCGCTCGTCGTGTTCGGCGGTGCCGCGCTCTCGGCGGTGGCGGTACTGCTGTTCGTGAATCTGGACCGCGAGTTCGTGCCGCCGGAGGACCGGTCGTTCTTCTTCTCGTTCATCGTCGCGCCCGAGGGTTCGACGCTGGAGTACACGGATGGCTACGTCCGCCAGATCGAGGGGATCCTGGAGCGGACCGAGGGCGTGCGCTCGTCGTTCTCGGCGGTCGGCTTCGGCGGTCCGCCGAGCTCCGGCTTCGTCGGCACGATCCTGGACGACTGGGAGGAGCGCGACCGCTCCGTGCAGGACGTCATCAACGAGGTCCAGCCGCAGTTCTTCGGCGTGCCGGGCATCTTCGCGTTCGCGACGAACCCGCCCGCATTCGGCGGCTTCGGTGCGCCCGTCCAGTTCGTGGTGCAGCACCGCGACTTCGAGAGGCTGGTCGAGGGGATGGACGCGCTGGTCGCGCGCGCGAGCCAGATTCCGGGTCTCGTGAACGTGGACACCGACCTGCGCGTGACGCGGCCGGAGCTGGTAGTGACGCTCGACCGCGATCGTGCCGAGGATCTCGGTGTGCCCGCGCGCAGTGTCGCGACCACGCTCCAGACGCTGCTCGGCGGGCGTGACGTCACGCGCTTCACGTCGGACAACAAGCTGTACGACGTGATCCTGCGTCTCGACCCGGCAGAGCGCGCGACGCCATCCGACATCAGCGGTCTCCAGGTACGCGGCCGCGATGGCCAGCTCGTGCAGCTCGACGCCGTGACGCGCGTCGAGGAGCGCGTCGGTCCGCGCCAGCTGAACCATTACGACCGCGTCCGCTCGTTCACGCTGTCGGCGAGCCTCGCGCCGGGCTTCCGGCTTGGCGCCGCGATCGACTCGCTGAACGCCGCCGCGGCCGAGGTGTTGCCGGCCGGGAGCACGACCGCGCTCGCGGGCGAGTCGCGCGAGTTCCAGGACAGCGGCGGCGCGCTCGTGTTCGCGTTCGGTCTGGCGCTCATCTTCGTGTTCATGGTGCTCGCCGCACAGTTCGAGTCGCTCGTGCACCCGTTCACCGTGATGGTCGCGGTGCCGCTCGCCGTGACGGGCGCGCTCGCGGCGCTGTGGGTCGCCGGCTCGACGCTCAACGTCTACAGCCAGGTCGGCATGATCCTGCTGATCGGGCTCGTGTCGAAGAACTCGATCCTGCTGGTCACGTACGCGAACGACATGCGCGCGCGCGGCCGCGATGCGCTCGCCGCGATGCGCGAGGCCGGCCGGATCCGTCTGCGGCCGATCCTGATGACGTCCGTCGCATCGACGATGGGTGCTCTGCCGATCGCGCTCGGCCTCGGTGCCGGCGCTGGCAGCCGCCGGCCGCTCGGCTACGCGATCATCGGCGGGCTCATCGTATCGACGCTGATCACGCTCTATCTGGTGCCCGCCGTGTTCGTCCTGTTCGAGCGCGCGCGCGGCGTCCAGCGGGTTGCAGCACCCCGCCACACACATGAACTCGAGCCGGCCGGAGCAGGCGCCGGAATGGAGGTCTCGTGAATCACAGGACGTTTCTGGCGGCAGCGAGTCTGTCCGTCTCGCTGGTGGCCGGCGCCGCGGCGCAGGCTCCGCCGAGCGTGACGCTCGAGGAAGCGCGTCGCCGCGCGGAGCAGGTGAACCCGTCCGCAGTCGCGGCGCGCACGCAGGTCGAGACGGGCGTGTGGGAGCGTCGTTCCGCGTGGACCGACCTGTTCACGCCGCACGTCGATGCGGACATCAG
>DASUSS010000061.1:0-11905 GCA_036374995.1 Longimicrobiales bacterium
CGCTCGAGTGCCCCGCCGATTCGCCGATCGCGCGCGCCGTACGCCGTGCCGCCGCAACCGTCGCCGGCCGCGAGCCCGAGACCGCAGGCGTCGCCTACTGGATGGACGCGGCGATCTTCGCGGATGCGGGAGCGGCGACCGTCGACTACGGACCGGCCGGCTCCGGCGCGCACGGCGCGGTCGAGTGGGTGGACATGGCGTCCGTCGAGGCGTGCGCGCGCGTGCTCGTGGCCGCCGCGCGCGACTATCAGGGCTGATGGTTGCGCCGCTGCGCCGCGCGCCTACCTTGCCAGCATGAGCCCACACCGCGCTCCGAGTGCCGATCGCCGCGCCTTCCGCCTCACACTCGCGCGCGTCCTGGTCGTGCAGCTCGTGACCGTGTTCCTCCTCTGGCTGCTCCAGTCCGCCTACACCCGCTGACATGCACCCCATCAACTGGATCATCGTCGGCGGATACCTGACCTACGTCGTCATCGACGGGATCCGCCGCGCGAAGGGCACGAAGGAGCTGGAGGGCTACTTCCTCGCCAACCGCAGCCTGCCGTGGTGGGCCGTCGGACTCTCCGTCATGGCGACGCAGCTGTCCGCCGTCACGATGATCGGCACGACCGGCCAGGGCGCGACCGATGGGATGCGCTTCGTGCAGTTCTACTTCGGCCTGCCGATCGCCATGGTCGTGCTCGGTGTCACGCTCGTCCCGTTCCTGCACGGCGCACGCGTCTTCACGGCGTACGAGTATCTCGAGCAACGCTTCAACCCCGCCACGCGCTCGTTCACCAGCTTCCTGTTCCTCTGCTCGCGCGGCGCATCCTGCGGCGCGATCATCGCCGCACCTGCCGTCGTGTTCTCGGCCATCTTCGGCTGGAGCCTGCCGTATTCCGTCGCGCTCATCGGCGTTCCGACGATCCTCTACACCATGATCGGCGGCGTGCAGGCCGTGACCTGGACCGACGTGAAGCAGATGGTCCTGATCGTGTTCGCACTGCTCGCGATCGTCATCGTGCTGCTGGTACAGCTGCCCGTCGCGCCGGGCGAGGCCCTGTCGATCGCCGGCGCGACCGGGCGCCTGCGCTCGTTCGACTTCTCGTTCGACCTGACCGATACGTACACGTTCTGGTCCGGCATCATCGGCGGCTTCTTCCTCATGATGTCGTACTTCGGTACCGATCAGAGCCAGGTGCAGCGCTACCTCACCGCGCGCTCCGTTCCGGAAGCGCGCACGTCACTGCTCATGAGCGCCTACTGGAAGATCCCGCTACAGGCGCTCGTCCTGCTCATCGGCGTGCTCATCTTCGTGTTCTACCTGTTCCAGGCGCCACCGCTGCTGTTCAATCCCGCGCACGAGTCTGCCGTCCGCGCGGAAGCCGGCGCCGAGTACGGCGCGCTCGAGTCGCAGTTCGCTGCCGCCTGGACCGAGCGCGTCGCGGCCGCGCGCACGCTCGCGGCCGCGGAAGGCACGGCCGCCGATGCCGCCGCGGAGCGGTTCCGCGCGAGCGAGGCGCGGGCCAGCGCCGTGCGCACCGAGGCGCTCGACCTGGCGAACCGCGTCACGGGAGAGACCGCCCGCGATGTCAACTACATCGTGCCGCACTTCGTCCTGAACTACCTGCCCATCGGCCTCGCCGGCCTCTTCATCGCCGCCATCATGGCCGCCGCGATGTCGAGCATCTCATCCGAGCTGAACTCGCTCGCGACCGTCACCGTCATCGACTTCTACCGACGGTGGGTCCGGCCGCAGGCCACCGATGCCCATTTCCTCGGCGTGTCCAAGCTCGCGACCGCGTTCTGGGGTCTCGTCGCCTGCGTCGTCGCGACCTACGCCGCTACGCTCGGCTCGCTCATCGAGGTCGTCAATCGCTTCGGCTCCTTCTTCTACGGCTCGATCCTCGGCGTCTTCCTGCTCGCCATGATCCCGTTCGCCCGACCCTGGGCCGCGTTCTTCGGCCTCATCGCCGGCATGAGCGCCGTCGCCGCAGTCACGTTCCGCGCACCCGAGATCTCCTTCCTCTGGCACAACGTCATCGGCGCGCTCGCCGTCCTGCTGGTAGGAATCCTGCTGAGTGGACTGGGCGGGAATCGACCCCGGCTCACTTGAGGAGCGGTATCCCGCCACCGGACACGCTCCCGTTCCCGTATTCGCTGATGAGCGCCCGCGCCCGCATCGGAATCTCCGGCTGGACCTATGCCGGCTGGCGCCGGCTGTTCTATCCCGAAGGACTGCCCGCCCGGCACGAGCTCGCGTTCGCGGCGCTCCTGTTCGACACCATCGAGATCAACGGCACGTTCTATCGCATGCAGCGACCGCAGAACTTCGCCGCGTGGCGCGACCGCACGCCCGACGGGTTCCGCTTCGCCGTCAAGGGCAGCCGCTTCATCACGCACATGAAGCAGCTCCGCGACGTCGAGGCACCGCTCGCGAACTTCTTCGCGTCCGGCGTGCTCCGCCTCGAGGAGAAGCTGGGGCCGCTGCTGTGGCAGTTCTCCGACCGGATGCGCTACGACCGCGAGCGGTTCGACCGCTTCATGTCGCTGCTGCCGCACGGCGAGCGCGCGGCCTCCGAGCTCGCGCGCGGGCACGACCACCGCGTCCGCGGACGCGCTTCCTATCACACGGAATCCGATCGGCGGATCCTGCACGCGATCGAGGTGCGCAACGCGTCCTTCATGTGCGACGACTTCCTCGACCTGCTGCGCGGCCACCGCATCGCACTCGTGTTCTCCGATGCCGCCGCCGACTGGCCCTATGCCGAGGACGTCACGTCCGACTTCGTCTACCTCAGATTGCACGGCGCCGAACAGATCTACGCGAGCGGCTACGACGCCGCCTCGCTCGACCGGTGGGCACGGAAGATCCGCGCATGGCTGCGCGGCACCGAGCCGCGCGACGCACGCCGCGCGGGCTCGCGCCGCGCTCCGCGCACGCGCGGCCGCGACGCCTGGGTCTTCTTCGACAACGACGCCAAGGTCCACGCCCCCTTCGATGCCATGGAGCTCGCCGACCGACTGAACGTCCACTGGAGACACGAACATGCCCAATGACCGCATCGCCGCGCTCCAGAAAATGCTCGAGCGCGCGCCCGACGATCCGCGCGCCCATTTCGGCCTCGCCCTCGAGTTCGAGAAGCTCGGTCTGTGGGCCGATGCCGCCATCGAGCTCCGCCGCTACCTCGCCCTCACCGACGACCAGGGCAACGCCTGGGGACGCCTCGGCCACGCGCTCCGCCAGCTCGGCCAGCACGAGGACGCCCGCGACGCCTACACCCGCGGCATCGACGCCGCGCACCGCCACGGACACCCCTCCATGGCCGCCGAGTTCGAGGAGGTTCTCGAGAACTGGTAACCTCCGCACTCCCAGCGACCTGCGACGATATGTCCGGCCGTGCCGCAGAAATGACGACGATACGGCGTCATGCCCCGCATACGACAGACGTTCCTTTCGCATGGGGACGAACGAGCGTGCACGGTCCTTCGAGCGGGAAGCGATCCCGCACTTCGATGCAGTCTACCGCTTCGCACTCCGGCTCACCGGCTCCGCAGCCGATGCCGAGGACCTGGTCCAGGAGACCTACCTGCGCGGATTCCGCTGCTGGCACCGCTACACGCCCGGCACGCGCGCGAAGAGCTGGCTCTTCACGATCTGCCGCAACGCGTTCCTCCGGCAGCGGGCGCGGGAGACGCGCCGGTCGGAGCTGGCGGCGGTGGAGATCGATCCGCGCGTCGAGGATCACCGTGCCGCGCTCGGCTCCGCCACTGCTCCTCCGCTGCCGGACTCGCTCGTCGCGCCCCGCATCCTGAGCCGGATCCAGAAGCTCCCGCCCGAGTTCCGCACCGCCGTCCTGCTGTGTGACCTCCACTCGCTCGCCTACGCCGACGCCGCCCGTCACCTCGGGGTTCCGGTCGGCACCCTCAAGAGTCGACTCCACCGCGCCCGCCGCATCCTCCAGAAGCAGCTCGTCACCGCCGCCGCCGACCACGGGCTCGCCGCTCACTGACCCACTTCGTTTCGACGGATTTCGCGCAGAGTGCGCAGAGGACGACAAGGTTCGGAGCGTATGCCGCAAGCGACGGTCCTGTGAGTTGCACGGTTCGAATGCGGTTGTCCCCTGATATCAGCAGGCGGGCGTCACCGCGAACGTGACGAACGCGCATGAGGCTCCCGCACCTCGCCGTCCTCCGCGCACTCCGCGATTGAAATCCGTTGAAGTTGCCCGCTGCGCCCCGCCCGTTCCCCTGCCTCCCACTTGCACGAGCCCGAATCAAACCCGAACCTTAGCGCCGTCCGAGTCACTGTCGAAGGAAGGAACTCGCCGATGGCCATGCCGACTCGCCGGGAGCGCGTGCTCCCGCGCCTGATCGAGGAGGAGATGCGGTCCTCGTTCCTCGATTACTCGATGAGCGTGATCGTGCAGCGGGCGCTGCCGGATGTGCGGGACGGGCTGAAGCCGGTGCACCGGCGGATCCTGTACGCGATGAACGAAGCCGGACTGTCACCTGCGCGGCCGTACAAGAAGAGCGCGACGGTCGTCGGCGACGTACTGGGCAAGTACCACCCGCACGGCGACATGGCGGTGTACGAGGCGATGGTCCGGATGGTCCAGGACTTCTCGCTGCGCTACCCGCTCGTGGATGGGCAGGGCAATTTCGGTTCGATCGATGGCGACAATGCGGCCGCGTACCGCTACACGGAGGCGCGGCTCGCGGCGATCGCGATGGAGCTGCTCGCGGACATCGACCGCGACACGGTCGACTTCGTCGCCAACTTCGACGACCGGCTGAAGGAGCCGTCCGTGCTGCCCGCGAAGTTCCCGAACCTGCTGGTGAACGGCTCGAGCGGGATCGCGGTCGGGATGGCGACGAACATCCCGCCGCACAACCTGCGCGAGGTGGCGAAGGCGCTGAAGGCGCTGATCGCCGATCCGGACATCACGGCGGCGCGGCTGATGCGGCACGTGCCGGGTCCCGACTTTCCGACCGGCGCGTTCATCCTCGGCTCGCAGGGGATCCGCGACGCGTACACGACCGGCCGCGGCCGCATCGTGATGCGCGCAGTCGTGCAGAAGGAGACGCGGCGCGGCGGTCGCGAGCAGCTCGTCGTCACCGCACTGCCGTACGGCGTGTCGAAGGCGAAGGTGATCGAGCAGATCGCGACGGTCGCGCGCGGCAAGCTGGACGACATCGCCGACCTGCGCGATGAGTCCGACCGGGACGGCATGCGCATCGTCATCGAGCTGAAGCGCGGCGCGAAGTCGAAGCCGGTGCTCGCGACGCTGTACAAGCAGACGTACCTCCAGGCGACGTTCGGCGCGATCATGCTCGCGCTCGACAAGGGTGTGCCGCGCGAGCTGACGCTGAAGGAGATGCTCGAGCGGTTCCGCGACCATCGCCTCGAGGTGATCCGCAGGCGGTCTCTGCACGACCTCGAGAAGGCGCGCTCCGAGGCGCACATCATCCAGGGCCTGCTGATCGCGCTCGAGTACATCGATGAGGTGATCGCGATCATCCGCGCGTCGACGGATCAGGACGAGGCGGCGCGGGCGCTGTGCAACTCGTTCGACCTGTCCGATGAGCAGGCGCGCGCAATCCTCGCCATGCGGCTCGGCCGACTGACGGCGCTCGAGACGGACGATCTGAAGAAGCAGCTCGGCGAGCTGAAGAAGCTGATCCGGCGGCTCGAGGAGATCCTCGCGAGCGAGGAGCGGCAGCTGGAGGTGCTGGTCGAGGAGCTGGACGAGGTCGTGAAGCGGTTCGCGGACGAGCGCCGCACCCGGATCGTCGATGACGCCGAGGAGCACGAGGTCGAGGACCTCGTTGCGGAAGAGCAGGTCGTCATCACGCTGAGTCACGAATCGTACATCAAGCGCGTCCCGCTCGACCTCTACCGCAGGCGCGTCTCGAGCGGGCGCGCGATCGCGGGGATGGACCGGTACGAGGAGGACTTCCTCGAGCATGTGTTCGTGGCGGGCACGCAGGATACTCTGGTCTTCTTCACGCATGGCGGCCAGGCTCATGCGCTCGCGGTTGCGGACGTGCCGGAGGCGAGTGCGAGCAGTCGTGGCCGCTCGCTCGCCCAGCTGATGACGCTCGCGCGCGGTGACCGCGTCGCCGCACTCATCCCCGTGCAGGAGTTCTCGGAGGACCGTCTGCTGCTCTTCCTCACGAGCGGCGGGATCGTGAAGCGCACCACGCTCGATCAGTACGCGAACATCCGGAGCGGCGGCATTGCGGCGATCCGGGTGCAGGAGGGCGACCGACTGCTCGATGTGCAGGTATCGGAGGGCACGAACGACATCGTGCTCGTCACGCTCCAGGGCCGCGCCATCCGGTTCCCCGAGGCCGACGTGCCGACGATGGGCCGCGTCGCGCAGGGCGTGAAGGGCATCCAGCTGCGCAAGGGCGATGGCGTGGTCGGCATGGTCGTCGTCCGCCGCAACGCCACACTCTGCACCGTCACCGCGGGCGGCTACGCGAAGCGCACGCCCGTGGCCGAGTACCCGGCGCAGAAGCGCGGCGGACTGGGCACGATCACGCTCGATGTCAGCGAAAGGACCGGCCCGCTCGTCGGCGCGAAGGAGCTGCTCGATGACGACGAGCTGATGGTGATCACTGCCGCCGGCACGGCCACCCGCGTCCATGGCGCGGACGTCCCCATCCAGGGCCGCGCGACTCAGGGCAGGCGCGTGCTCCCGCTCGGCGCCGGCGACCGCGTCGTCGAAGTCTCCCGCGTCGCGCGCGAGAGCGACGCCGGCCGCCGCCCGGACAATGGCACCCTGACCGGCGAAGATGAGGGACAGCTGGAGCTGATGAAGCCGGAGTGAGGCGGCCGGTAGCCGTGGCTTCCCACCCGCTCGGGGCGGGAGCAGGGCGTCCGAGCTACCGGGCTGCGGAGGTGCGGAGCCCCTCCACGAACTCGCCCAGCACCCGGTTGAACAGGCTCGACTGCTCGAGCCCCGGCACGTGCCCGGCGCCGGGGATGATCTGGAGGTGGGCGCCCGGAATCGCCCGCGCCAGCAGGCGGGCCTCGCCGACGGGAGTGATCTGGTCCTGCTCGCCCACGATGACGAGTGTCGGCACGTTGATCGAGCGGAGCTGTGGCGAGGAATCCGGACGGTGAGCCATTCCGAGCAGCGCCGCGGTGACACCGTGCGCGGGCGCGCCGCCCATGATCGCGCGCAGCTCCTGCTCGATGTGCGGCAGCGTCTCTCTCGTGCGCTGCGACAGCAGCCGCGGCACCATGGCATCGACGAGCGCCGCCGTGCCGTGCGCCAGAATGTGCTTCGCGTTCTTCAGCCGGCCCTGCCGCGCCTCCGGCGAATCCGGCGACGCGCGCGTGTCGCTCAGGATGAGACCGCGCACGAGCGCCGCCGCCCGGCGCAGCAGCGCGAACGCGATGTAGCCGCCCATGGAATGGCCGCAGAAGACCGCACTCCGCACACCCAGATGATGCAGCAGGGCCGCCACGTCATCGGCATACTCGTCCATCCCGATCCGACTGCCGGCAGCGCCGCCGCTCCCGCCGAATCCGCGCAGGTCCGGGGCAATGATCCGCCAGCCGGCAGGCGCATACTCGAGCTGTGGCCGCCACACGGCCGAGCTGAACGGAAAGCCGTGGATCAGCACGAGGACATCGCTGCCGGCACCCGCCTCGCGCCAGTGCAGTGTCGCTCCGTTGATCAGCGCCTGCGTGCCTTCGGCTGCCATTTGCTCCTGCACGCGAAGACCTGTGGTGCTGCCGTCAGATGCCCAGCGATGAACGGATCAGCGGGTCGATGCGGTCGGGCGTCCACGGCGGCTGGAACGTCAGCTCGACTTCCGCGCTCTCGACACCCTCCACTCCCTCGATCGCGCTCTTCGCCTCGTCGAGGATCTGCCCCGCCACCGGACAGAACGGCGACGTCAGCGAGATCGACGCCTTCACGTGGCTGTCCTGGATTTCGATGTCGTAGATCAGGCCGAGCACGACGAGATCCAGGTTCAGCTCCGGATCCTTCACCTTGCGCAGCGCGCGCCTCACATCCTTTTCCGTGACCATTTTCCTGCTTCCGCTCCGGTACCGCACCGCACGGGTGCCTCCCGCAATGTACCCCTTCTGGCCTGCCGGATAAAGGTCGGGCGTGTGCGGGCCGTTGACAGCACACGCCACGCGGCAGATCCTTGCTGCCCCAGACGTTTCCATGGAGGCGGTGACCGAGGTGAGCGGGATTCGACGGATCGCACTGAGCACGGGCGGTGGCGATGCACCCGGACTGAACGCCGTGATCCGGGCCGCCGTGCTCGCGGCGACGCGGCGCGGGTGGGAGGTGCTCGGCATCCGGAAGGGCTTCGCCGGGCTGCTGGGGGAAGACGGCGTGGTGCCGCTCGACGCGGAGGCGGTGCGCGGGATCACCCACCTCGGCGGGACGATCCTGGGCACGACGAACCGCGGCAATCCGTTCGAGTGGCCGGTGCAGCAGCCGGACGGCACGATCACGACGGTGGATCGCTCCGCCGAGGTGCTGCACGGCATCGAGCGGCTCGGCATCGACGCGGTGATCATGATCGGCGGCGATGGCACGCTGCGCATCGCCCAGGGCCTCGCGAAGAAGGGGCTGCGCGTCGTCGGCGTGCCGAAGACGATCGACAACGACCTCGCCGTCACGCAGGTCACGTTCGGGTTCCACACGGCCGTTCAGACCGCGACCGATGCGATCGACAAGCTCCACTCGACTGCGGAGAGCCACGAGCGCGTCATGGTCGTGGAGGTGATGGGACGCAACACCGGCTGGATCGCACTGCACTCCGGGATCGCTGCAACGGCCGACGTCATCCTCATCCCCGAGATACCGTACCGTCTCGACCGCGTGCTGGAGAAGATCGAGGATCGCTATCGCGTGGGTCGCAACTTCGCGATCGTGGTGGCGGCCGAAGGCGCACTGCCCGCGGGCGGTGCGGAAGTCATTGTCGAGGATGCCCGTCCGGGCGCGGCCAAGCGGTACGGCGGAATCGCGGAGAAGCTCGGCCGCGACATCGCGGAGCGCACCGTGCACGAGGTGCGTACGCTCGTGCTCGGCCATCTCCAGCGCGGCGGCACGCCGACCACGTACGACCGGCTCGTCGCGCTCCGCTTCGGCGCTGCCGCCGTCCGCTGCGTGGAAGAGCAGAAGTTCGGAACCATGGTCGCACTCGACCCGCCCGTCATCAAGGCGGTGCCGCTCGAGGACGCGATCCGCCAGATCAAGACCGTGCCGCTCGGCTCGGACACGGTCATGACCGCCCGCGATCTCGGGATATCGTTCGGCGATTGACAGCGCTTCGCCGCCTCGCAGCCGCGGAGCCGACAGTATACGGTGCCCCGACCGGAGGAATGTCATGACGCGCTGGTGCGCATCGCTCGTGCTGCTGTCTGCTCTCCTCGCCGCGCCTGCCGCGGCGCAGTCCTTCGAGCTGTCCGTCGCGAACATCATGCGCGGACCCGAGCACGTCGGCGAGCCCCCATCGAACGTGCAGTGGTCCGATGACGGACGCTGGATCTTCTTCCGCTGGAAGCCGGGCGGGCGGCCGTGGCACGAGCCGATGGCGCTCTACCGTGTGCGCGCAGACGGCGGTGAGCCGGAGCGGCTCGATGACGCGGCGGCCGACTCGCTCGGCGTCCTCATCGCCTCCGGCGACATCTCCGCGAACGGCCGCTCCCGCGTCGTCGCCTACCACGGCGACCTCTGGCTCATCGACCGGCGCTCGCTCGCGCTGCGCCGGCTCACCGATACACGGGCGAACGAATCGTCACCGGTGTTCTCGCGTGATGCCGGCACCGTCTACTACATCAGCGACAACAACGTGTACGCGCTCGCGCTCGACAACGGCGCGGTGCGCCAGGTCACCGATGTGCGCGCTGGTCCGGCTCCCGCCGAGCCGCGACCCGCCGCCGGACAGCGCGCGTTCCTCGAGCAGCAGCAGCGCGAGCTCTTCGAGCACATCCGACTCCGCATGGCGCGCCGCGAGGAGAGCGAGGCGCGTGACAGTGCACGCGAGGCACGCGAGCCGCGCCGGACCGCGTACCTCGAGCGCAACGAGCGCGTCGCGGCGCTCGCCGTGGAGCCCGGCGGCCGCTACGCCATCGTCACGACCGCGTCCACCGCTCAGACCGATGCGCGCCGGGCGTCGATCCCGTTCTGGGTGACGGAATCCGGCTACACGGAGCCGCGCGAGTTCCGCACGAAAGTCGGCGATGCGCAGGGTGATGCCGGGCGCATGGGCATCGTCTCGCTCGCGAGCGGCGCGGTGCGCTGGCTGGATGTCGCACGCGCGACGAGGCCGGCCGCGGATACCACGACGGGCGCACCCGCGTTCGGGTTCACGCGCTTCCTCGGCTGGAACGACCAGGGTACGGTCGGACTCGTCGGGGCGACGAGCGCCGACTTCAAGAACGCATGGCTCTGGGCGCTGGACGCCGCGACGGGCTCGATGACACTGCTCGCGCACGATCGCGACGAGGCGTGGGTCGCCGGGCCGTGCGCGTTCTGGAGCAGCACGTCGTGCGCGGGGTTCCTGCCGGACGGCCGCACCGCATGGTTCGTGAGCGAGCGCGATGGCCATGCGCACCTCTACCGCATCGCCGTCGACGGCACCGCGCTCCGCCAGCTCACGAGCGGGACCTGGGAGGTCCACGACGTCGCCGTGTCGCCCGCGAAGGATCGGTTCTATCTCACCACGAACGAACCATCGCCGCACGAGCAGCACTTCCATCACATGCAGTTCGACGGCAGCCGCAGAACGAGGATCACCACGATGCCCGGGCGTCAGGACGCGACGCCATCGCCCGACGGCTCGCGCATCGCGTTCGTCCATTCGACCGCGAACCAGCCGCCCGAGCTCTACGTCGCCGCGAACCGCGCGGGTGCCGACGCGCGCCGCATCACCACCTCACCGACCGCGGAGTGGAGCTCGTTCGCGTGGATCGCGCCGGAGATCGTGCACGTGCCCGCGCGCGATGGCGTACAGGTGCCCGCACGCATCTACCGGCCGCAGGACCTGGGCGCACAGCCGAACGGCGCCGCCGTCATCTTCGTGCACGGCGCCGGCTACCTCCAGAACGTGCACAACTGGTGGTCGACGTACTACCGCGAGTACATGTTCCATCACGTGCTCGCGCGCCGCGGTTACGTCGTTCTCGACATCGACTATCGCGGCTCCGCCGGCTACGGCCGCGACTGGCGCACCGCGATCTATCGCCACATGGGCGGCAAGGATCTCACCGATCAGGTCGATGGCTCGCGCTGGCTCCAGCAGAGCTTCGGCATCGACCCGGAGCGCATCGGCATCTATGGCGGATCGTACGGTGGGTTCATCACGCTGATGGCACTGTTCACCGCGCCCGAATCGTTCGGTGCCGGCGCCGCGCTCCGCAGCGTCACCGACTGGGCACACTACAATCACCCGTACACCGGCCGCATCCTGAATCTGCCGCACGAGGACACGCTGGCGTACCGGAGATCATCGCCGATCTATTTCGCGGAAGGGCTGGAGGACCCGCTCCTCATCGCCCACGGGATGGTCGACACGAACGTCCACTTCAGCGACGTCGTACGCCTCGCGCAGCGGCTGATCGAGCTCGGCAAGACCGGCTGGGAGATGGCCGTCTATCCCGTCGAGGACCACGGCTTCGTCGAGCCGACCTCGTGGACCGACGAGTACAGACGGATCCTGGAGTTGTTCGACGAGAACCTGCGCACGGCCGCTCTCGGCGCCAGCGGGGGACCGTAGCGGGAGCGGGAGCGGGATCGGTCGAGCGCGGGGCAACGATCCCGCTCACTCACCCCGATCCCGCTCCCGTACACGCTTCCCGTCCTGCCCCCTGCGGTGTCCGTGCTACATGTTCATCCGCTGATACCACGACACGATCCGGTACTTGTCGTTCATCGTGGCCCAGGTG
>DASUSS010000062.1:0-44892 GCA_036374995.1 Longimicrobiales bacterium
GATATCGACGGTGCGGCTCAGGTCGAGTATCTGATGATGTACCGAGCCGACGGCTCGGCCGCCTTCGTGGGCCTCGAGCGGGTGGTTGGACGAATCGGTGAAAAGACCGGTACATTCGTGCTTCAACGCACGGGCACGTTCGAAGGCGGTCAGGCGCGTGAGTCCTATGCCGTGATCCCGGGGTCTGCAACCGGAGACCTGAAGGGACTCCTGGGCGATGGCAGCTCCGCCGTGGGACACGGCATGGAGCATCCCTTCACGCTGAACTACGAGCTGCCTTAGCACTGCGTTGTGGCGCTGCCAGTCGAACCGGGCGACCAGCTCGAGCCGACCGGGTGAGACACCGCCGGTTACGCCGTAGTGATATCGCACGCCCGCGTCCACGTACCACCCGCCCTTCGGCTGAAGCGACTCGGCGACGTGAGGGCAATGACGCGACGCGGCCGCCGCGGCTTCTTGACACCGTACGTCGACTTCTTGACCTTGGGCGCCAACATGGCCAAGGCACCCCCCCGGTCGCCGCCATCAGCACCCTGGTCATGGTCCGCACGGCCGTGGCACTGGCCACCGCGACGGCGGACCTGCCCGCGGGGCGCTGGCCTCACCCGTGAGTTTCTATCGCGCAGGAACCAGCGAGAGCGCGGGTCCACGCGCACGCGAACATGCAAGGAGGCGGAGTGGCACAGGAGAATGAGGCCGGTAGCGCGGAGAGTGGCGTGGTGCGTGCCGCGGACGACGTCCCGTTCCGGGATGTCGCGGCCGGCAGGCGTACGAGCATGCAGGTGCTGGTGGGGCCGGACGAGGGAGCACCGAATTTCGTGCTCCGGCGTTTCCGCATGGAGCACGCCGGTGGCATCCCGCTGCACACGAACGACGTCGAGCACGAGCAGTTCGTGCTCCGTGGCCGTGCGCGGATCACGATCGGCGGCGAGGTCCACGACGTGCGGTCGAACGACACGCTGTATATTCCGGCCGGCGTGCCGCATTCGTACGACGTGATCGAGGGACCCTTCGAATTCCTGTGCATCGTGCCGAACGCGCCGGACCGGATCCGGCTCCAGGAAGAAGGCTGCTGACGTCCGCTCATTTACGACCTGTCCGGGAGTGCACATGAACGCAGGCACCGTCGCAGTCCTGGCGCTGATCGCCGTTGCAGGTCCGGCCCGTGCAGCCGCGCAGACGCGCACCGCCGCCGACTACATGGCGGCAATCGAAGGCGCGCAGTCCGCGCCGGGCCCGAACGAGCTGGGCGCGCTGCCGATCGACGAGCTGATGGCGCGCTTCAATGTGCCGGGCGTGAGCATCGCCGTCATCCGCGACTTCGAGATCCACTGGGCGAAGGGGTACGGCATCGCGGATGTCGAGACGGGCGCGCGTGTGGACACGGAGACGATGTTTCAGGCCGCATCGATCAGCAAGCCCGTCGCCGCGATGGGAGTGCTGCGCGCAGTCCAGGACGGGCTGTTCACGCTGGACGACGACATCAACGACATCCTCGAGTCGTGGACGCTCGATGGCGGCGAGCTCACGACGCAGCGCCCGGTCACGCCGCGCATGCTGACCAGCCACACTTCCGGCCTCGGTGACGGGTTCGGCTTCCCGGGCTATGACCCGTCGGACGAGATTCCGACGGTCGTGCAGATCCTCGACGGCCACGAATCGTCGAACGTGGGTGTCCTGTTCATGGAGCGTCCGCCGATGTCGCTCATGGAATACTCCGGCGGTGGCGTCATGCTCATGCAGCAGGCACTCAGCGACGCGCGCGGCAGGCCGTTTGCCGACATCATGCGCGACGATGTGCTGCGCCCGATCGGCATGGAGCACAGCACGTTCGCGCAGCCGCTCCCGCCCGCGCTCGACCGCAATGCCGCGCGCGCACATTCGCGCGCTGGCGCGTCCATGGGCGCGAAATGGCACGTCTACCCCGAGCAGGCCGCGGCCGGGCTCTGGACTACGCCGAGCGACCTCGCCCGCTTCGTCATCGAGGTCCAGCGTTCCGCCGCAGGCAGCTCGAACCGCGTCCTTTCCCGGACGCTCGTCCACGAGATGCTGTCGCCCGTCGGCGTAGGCGATTTCGCGGTCGGCTTCAGCATCGCGAAGATCGGGCAGGGCTGGTACTTCTCGCACGGTGGCTCGAACTGGGGATTCCGCGGGACGTTGCTGGCGCACAAGGTCAAGGGATACGGGCTCGTCATCATGACCAACGCGGACCAGGGTGGTGCCGTCGCGAGCGAGCTCAGCCGCCGCATCCAGCTCGCCTACGAGTGGGACTCGTTCGCGGAACCGGCACCGCGCGGGTACCGCCCGCCCGTCGAGCGGACCGAGATCACCCTATCCACCGACGTCCTCCGGGCGTATGTCGGCGAGTACGAGCTGACGCCCGCGCTGACCGTTGCGATCACGCTCGAGGACGGACACCTGTACGCGCAGCCCGCCGGCCAGTCGAAGCTCCCGCTGTTCGCCGAAGCCGAGGACCGCTTCTTCCTGCGCGCGGTCAATGCGCAGGTCACGTTCACGCGTGGTGCGTCGGGTGAGGTGACCGGTCTCGTGCTGAACCAGGGCGGGAGGCAGCAGACGGCGCGCAAGGTGAGGTGATTCCCGAAACCGAGCGGACGCTGGGGATGGAACTGGTCACGTCCAGGGATGGTACGCGCATCGCCGTGTGGCGATCCGGGTCTGGCGGGCCATTGCTCCTCGTTCACGGTGCAACGGCCGACCACTCCACGACATGGCGGTTGGTTCAGCCGGACTTCGAGCAGCGGTTCACCGTCCATGCCATGGACAGACGTGGCCGCGGACGCAGCGGTGATTCTGACGAGTATGCCCTCCAGCGAGAAGCGGAGGACATTGCCGCCGTGGTCGAGGCGATCGGCGCGCCCGTGGACGTCATCGGTCACTCCTACGGCGCACTCTGTTCTCTCGAGGCGGCCCTTCTCACGTCGGGCATGCGACGGCTGGTGCTCTACGAGGGAGTGCCGCTGCGGGGAGAAGATACGTACTCGCCGGGGATCATCGATCAACTGGATGACCTGATCGCTGCCGGTGATGCCGAGGCAGCACTCGTCGGGATGTATCGCGAGATCGTGCGAATGTCGCCCGCGGAGATCCAGGTCATGAAGTCCGACGTCGACGCCTGGGCGGTTCGGCTGAGGAATGTCCGGACGATGCCGCGTGAGGCCAGGGTGGAACAGAACTACCGCTTCGCATCCGAACGCTTCACGGGCATGAGGGTGCCCACATTGCTGCTGGTGGGAGGAGATAGCCCGCCCGGCGAGATGACGAATGCTCGAGCCGTTGCCGCCGGTCTGCCCGATGCGACCGTCGCCGTACTTCCGCACCAGCAGCACGTGGCCATGTACACGGCACCGGACATGTTCGTTCGCGAAGTTGAGCAGTTCCTGTGCACGGCCGCGTGACAGGTGATGCCTGCATGCGTATCCGAACCGCGTTACGCGGAAGCACGCCGACGCTGTCGGAGGCTCCAGATCGCCTGGACGGACAGGATGAATGCGACGAGCCCCGTCGCCCCCACCGTGAGGAGCGTCCAGATGAAGAGGAACCCGCCCGGCAACTGAGCGAATCGCTCGCCGAGCGGCCTTCCCATCGTGTGCATGACCGGTAGCGCGGCCGAACCGAGTCCGCCAAGCAGGAGAATGATGTAGCCGGACAACCGCTCGGGCAGCCCGACCGCTCCGTACAGGTAGACGGCGAGGATCAGCACGCCGACGAGGATCTCGCGTCCGCCCGCCTCGATCCCGAAGACGACATCACCCGTGAGGTGCAGCCCGAAGAAGAGGGCATTCAGCAGCGAAAGGACGATCAGGACGGTGTCGCGTTTCAATGGATTCTCCTTATTCGGCGCGTCAGGGGGCATGGTCCGCCGGGTAGTATGGGATACCCATACGAGCGGCGCAATGCAGTGGTTTCGGCCGAATCCGACGGACGGCCGAACGGGCTGCAAGCGCGTCAGAACGGCCTTCCTCGCGCTCCTGGCCGTCGCCGCGTGTGCCGATCGCTCGCAATCGCCGGGTCCGGTCTGGCGCGACGAGTTCGACGGACCGGCGGGCGCTTCGTTCGACCGCGCGAAGTGGGTCGCCGATACCGGTGGACACGGCTTCGGCAACCAGGAGCGGCAGTTCTATACGACGCTCGTCGAGAACGTAGCGCTCGATGGCGACGGCCACCTCGTGATCACGGCGCGAGCGGAGCCGCCGTCGTCCGCACACGAGTGCTGGTATGGGCGCTGTCGCTACACGTCGACGCGGCTCAAGACGAAGGGTCTCTTCGCGCAGGCGTACGGCCGCTTCGAGGCACGGATCCGCGTGCCGCGAGGGCAGGGACTCTGGCCCGCGTTCTGGATGCTCGGCGCGGACATCGATTCGGTGGGCTGGCCGCAATCCGGCGAGATCGACATCATGGAGCACATCGGACGCGAGCCCGCCGTCGCGCACGGCACGCTGCACGGCCCGGGCTATTCAGGCGCCGACGGCATCGGCCGGGCCGACACGCTGTCGCGCGGCGCCTACGCGGACGACTTTCACATCTTCGCGGTCTCGTGGCGACCGAACGAGATCCTGTGGTACGTGGACGGACGGCAGTATCATCGCATGACGCCGGCGGACCTGCCGCCCGGGACGACGTGGGTGTTCGATCATCCGTTCTTCCTTTTGCTCAACGTCGCGGTGGGCGGAAGCTGGCCGGGCGATCCGGACGCGTCGACGACATTTCCGCAGCAGATGGTGGTGGACTATGTCCGCGTCTATCGCGATCCATAGTTGCCGCGCGCTGGCCCTGAGCGTGTCAGCTCGCACCCGCTTCACCAACCGTCGGGAAATGCGAGCCCGGGATCTCCCTGGGGTTCCCCAGGGATTCAGGTAAATGTACTCGACCTGCCTCTTCTGCAATTCCGACCTCGGGCGCAATGAGGCGCTGTACGACTTCCCGGTCGGGCGACGCCTGGCCTTTGACGGTCGTAAGGGCCGACTCTGGGTCGTATGTCGCAGGTGCGAGCGGTGGAACCTCACTCCTCTCGAGGAGCGGTGGGAGGCGATAGAGCAGGCGGAGCGGCAGTTCAGCTCGACGCGGCAACGAGTCTCCACGGAACACATCGGACTGAGCCGGTTGCCGGATGGGACCGAGCTCGTAAGGATCGGCGCACCGCTCCGACCCGAATTCGCTGCCTGGCGGTACGGTGACCAGTTCGGCCGTCGCAGGCGGCGCCGGATGCTGATTGCGGGGGGTGGGCTCGGTGCGTTCGGTGCCATCGTAGCGGGCGGTGCCGTGGCGGGGGTGAGCATCGCCGCGTTCGGCGGCGTCATCGTAAACAGCATCGGCTCCATCGTGAACGGTCGCCCCGATCAGATCGTCGCTCGCGTGCGAACCGATGCTGCCGGCACGGTCGCTGTCCGACGCAGGCACCTCGCGGAAACCAGACTCCTTCCGGGGACGGATGCCCCGCTTGCCCTCGATCTTCGCTTCAAGGGGGGAGAGGCCCGCATAGAAGGCGCTGAGGCCCTGCGAATCGTCGGGCACCTCATGCCACATGTAAACCGGTTTGGCGGCAAGCCCGACATCGTGAAGTCCGCCGTAGCCACGCTCGATGAATCCGGTGGCGCCGAGGGGTATCTGGAGCGGCTTGGCAGTTATGCCGCCGATGCTACACGCGTGGTGATGAAGCCGAATTCCAGGAAGCGGAAACCCAAACAGTCGGGCTGGTCAATGGCATATACCAGCGGCCTGTTCGGCCTGAACAACGCAGACCGCCTGGCTCTCGAGATGGCGCTTCACGAGGAAGCCGAGCTGCGTGCGTTGCAGGGTGAGCTGCACGCTCTGGAACGAGCCTGGCGCGAGGCGGAAGAGATCGCCGCAATCGCCGACGGAATCCTCACACCATCGCCCGTCCAGAACGCGCTCAACCGGCTCCGCCGCCTGGTGCAATGAGAGGACGGCCGACGGTATGATCGGAGCATGCCGGAGTGCGCGTTCAGCGTGGCCAGGCAGTCGAGCACCGGGGTGCCGAAACTCGATCCCGAACCATTCATCGTGCCAAGCCGGAGGCGAGACATGACACGGAGTGCAGGAAACTGGCTGCTGCTGCCGCTGCTCATTGCAGGGTGCCAGCAGCGCGTCGCCACGACGACGACGCTCGCCGATGAGGACAGGGCGGCGGTCGAACAGGTCTTTGTGACCGTCGCCGAGGCGATTCGCGGCCAGGACTGGGATGCGTTTCTGGCCACGTTTGCCGACGACGCCGTCTTCCACCCGGCCGACGCCCCCGCGCTCGAAGGCAAGCCTGCGATCGAGGAATGGGTTCGTGCCGGTCCGCCATCAGAGCCGGCATTCGATTTCACGGATGTGCAGGTGTTCGGTGAGGGCAACCTGGCATATGGCACGAGCAGAGTGAACTTTGCGTTCGAAGGAATGCCCGCGCAGAGCGGCAAGCAACTGGTCGTGCTGCGGAAGGATGGGGCGGGGAGCTGGAAGACCGTCGCAGTCAGCTACAATCTGGACGCGCCCATGGAGCCGGAGGCCGGTGCGCCTGACCAGGCGGACACAGCCGATGTGCGGTAGAAACGTGATGCGCCTAGCAGCTCCCGGGTGACGTTTACGAGCGTCGACGTTGCGGACCGCTTGCGGGGCAGTGCCGTGCTCGCCTAGACTGCCGGAGCGCGAGGGGCGCATTCAGTCCGCGACAAGGGCAGTGCCCACCCACGGCAGTCGACAGCCTTGACGAACCTTCTTTCAGCCTGACGAGTGCGGACTCCAGGCGTCATGAAAGGAGATTCGTATGTATCCCAACCCGCAGGACGTCCTGCCGCTCCCCGCATCTCCTGACCTGGACCAGTACCGCAAACGTGCGAAGGAGCTCGTCAGAGCCTGCCGGTCCGGCGATGACGCCGTTCACTCGTGGGCGGCAGGCTGGGTCGACAGACTGTTCGCGCTTCAGGGGGACACCTCCGCATCGGCTCGGCTCGATTCGGAACGCCGTGCACGACAGGTCGCGGAATTCGCGCGGGATCGGCTGGCGCCCGACTGCGCGCTGTCGCAGGCGCAGTTCGTCATTGCGCGTGCGCACGGATTCCCGAGCTGGCCGAAGCTCGTGCATCACATCGAGGCGATCTCCGGTGCGGACGCGGATCGTTCTGCGTTCGAGCGCGCTGCGGACGCGATCGTGGCCGGCGACCTCGCCGGACTCGAGCGACTGCTGCGCGCACACCCCGGCCTCGTGCACGCGCGATCCGATCGCGAGCACCGCGCCACGCTCCTGCACTACGTGTCCGCGAACGGCGTGGAGAACTACCGGCAGAAGACGCCGGCAAACATCGTCGCGATTGCGCGCCGTCTGCTCGACGCCGGGGCCGACGTCGACGCCGAGGCGGATGTGTACGGCGGTGGTGCGACGACGCTCGGCCTCGCGGTCACCAGCGCGCACCCGCGACTGGCCGGCGTGCAGAACGAGCTCGCCAACCTGCTGCTCGAGCGCGGAGCGCGCATCGACGCCGGCATCGTGCGAGGGTGCCTGATGAACGGATGCCCCGAGGCCGGAGCGCACATGGCGACACGTGGCGCTTCGATCGATCTGGAAGAGGCCGCCGGAATCGGACGACTGGACCTGGTCGCGCGCTGGTTCGAGCCGCCACGCACCGAATCACCCGCTGATGCGGCTTCCGCGCTCATCATGGCGTCCTGGTACGACAGGCGCGACGTCGTGAGCTTTCTGCTGGACCATGGCGTGGCCGTCGGCACGCGCGCGCCGAAGGATGGCGACACGGCACTGCACATCGCGGCCTACAACGGCCACGTCGCGCTCGTCGACCTGCTGCTCCAGCGCGGCGCGCCCGTCAACGTGACGGACGACGTCTACCACACGCCGCCGCTCGTCTGGGCGATGCACGCCTGGCTCGTGGAGAATCGCAGCGATGCCGAGGCCTACCGCACCGTGCTGCGCATGCTCGCCGACGCCGGTGCGGTCGTGAAGCCGGAGTGGCTCGACGACGACCGGCTCCGCGCGGACCCGGACCTGTTCGCGGCACTGTCACGGCGCGTTGCCGCGACATGATGCAGGTGACGCACAGCGCCAGTGCGTTCGTTGGATCGTGGAGATGGGTGTAGAACGCGACGTCATTCGCGAGGTCGAGCTATGGGCAGCTACCCTGACCAATACCGACCAGGGACAACAGGCATCCCACCGCACCCGACGTTACCTCATTGTCGACGTATGGGACGTCGATCTCACCGTCCTGCACGTCGAAGCTGCCTCCCGGCTGATCATCGTTTGCCTCGAACGTTCCGGTAAACGTGCCCCTGACACGGTCGGGACCGAGCTGAGTGATCGTCAACACACCCTGGACCAGGGTGAACCAGCGATCGTAGGTCGCTGTCGTGCCACCGTGCACACCGACGATGTACCGTCCGTGACAGCCGGTGTGCCCGTCCTCTGTACATTGGAACGTTCCGGTTCCACGCGGTCTTGCCTGGAGCACGAACAGATTGCCCTTGCTGCCGCTCTGCGTCACCTCGAGACTCACGACGCTGAAGCCACCGACCGAGTCCGGTTGTGCGACGGCGAACTCGCTGCTCAACGGACCGCCACCCTGCGGTATTCCGGAAGCCGCGTACCTGGTGCCGCCTTCCGCGGTGAAGGAAATCCCGGGATTGGAGTCTGGTGGCGCCGACGTCGACTCACATCCCGCGGCGCCCATTGCGGTGGACAGGAGGAGCACCATTGGCGTTTTCACGGCGGCACCTCGGAGCCAGGGTTCTGAAAATTGATACCCGCTGACTGGCTTCCCGGTCACAGTCATTCAGGTGTATGACTCTGCCGGTCGACTGACCCCGGCCCCAGCTGCGCGCGCGTATGCGCACACGCGCGTATCCGGCCGGTCTCCGCTCGCCTCTGCACCTCGGCCCCCCTCCTGTTCCACCGGCACTCTTGCGGGTGAAACCCGCCCACCACTACCGTCGTATTGCCATCCCATAGGAGAGCCAACGCCTCACGAGACGGCGGATTCCTGCCGGAGGAAACATGAGACGGGTTCGCACTGCGCTCGAGCGCATCAGAGGGATGTTCACCGGACACCGTGCGGACGCGGAGCTGCGGGAGGAGATGGCCGCACATCTCGCGATGGAGACGGAGGAGAACATCCGGCGCGGGATGGCGCCGGCGGAAGCGCGCCGCCGGGCGCTGCTGTCGGCGGGCGGCCTGCTCCAGGCGGAGGAGGCGGTGCGCGACCAGCGTGGTCTGCCGTGGCTCGAGGCGATGGTCGCGGACCTCCGCTACGCGCTGCGTACGCTGCGGCACAGTCCGGCGTTCGCGGTGGTCGTCGTTCTCACGCTTGCACTCGGCATCGGTGCGAACACGGCGATCTTCAGCGTCGTGCGCGGCGTGCTGCTGAAGCCGCTGCCGCACCGCGATGGCGAGCGACTGGTGTATCTGCGCCATCAGTCCGACGGTCCGGCGGGCGGCAATCTCGCGTTCTCGGTGCCGGAAGTGCGCGATTTCCGCAATGGCGCGCCGTCGCTCGGCGGGATCGCGGAGTACTCGCCGTTCTTCGGGACGCTGCACGGCACCGAAGGGGCGAAGCAGATCGACATTGGCCTCGTGACGGGCAACTTCTTCGATATCCTCGGGCTGTCGCCCGTGCTCGGCCGTCTGACGCAGGCGTCGGATGACGGCTCGACCGTGCCGGCGGTAATGGTGCTGTCGCACGAGTTCTGGCAGGAGCACTTCGGCGGCGATGCCGCGATCGTCGGGCAGCAGGTGCGACTCGGCAGCAGGCCCGTGACGGTCATCGGTGTGGTCGAGCCGGCGCCGTTCCATCCCGAACGGGTCGATGCGTTCCTGAACATGGTCGCGAGCGAGCATCACCTGAGCGCGACGATGATCGAGGGGCGCACGCATCGCATGACGGAGCTGATCGCGCGCCTTGCCCCGGGCGCGACGCTGGCGCAGGCGCGGCTCGAGGCCGAGGCCGTGCACGAGCGGATGCGGACCGAGTACCCCGAGGCGTACGATCCCGGCTCGCACTATCGCGTGTCCGTGTACCCGTACAAGGCCGCGCTCGGCGCGCGCGCACAGCTGACGCTCTGGCTGCTCATGGGTGCGGCCGCGTTCGTGCTGATCATCTCGACGGCGAACGTGGCGAACCTCACGCTCATGCGCGGTGTGCGGCGCGAGCACGAGCTGGTGGTTCGTGCTGCCCTCGGTGCGGGCTCGGGACGGCTTCGCCGCCTGATCCTCGCGGAGAACCTGGTGCTTGCGCTGCTCGGCGGTGCACTCGGCGTGCTGATCGCGATCGCGGGCGTGGGCATGCTGACGTCGTTCGCGGCGCGGTACTCACCGCGCGCGAGCGAGATCCGGCTCGACCTCGCCGTGCTCGGCTTCACGCTCGCCGTATCACTCGCGGTCGCGCTGCTGCTGTCGCTGCTCGCAGCGCTGCCACGCGAGGGGACGTTTGCGACGATATCGGGCGGCCGCCGCACGAGCGGCAGCCTGAAGCGGCAGCGGCTCCAGCGCGGCCTCGTCGTCGCGCAGGTCGCGGCGTCCGTCGTGCTCCTCGCCGGCGCGGGCCTGCTCACGCGGACGCTGCTGCACCTGGCCGACGTGAGCACGGGCCTCAGGACCGAGGAGGTGCTCACGATGTCGGTACAGCTCCTCGACCCGTCGAACATCAGTCCCGAAGTCGACGCGCACAACAAGCAGCTGTACGACCGGATACGCGCCGGGATCGGCCGCCTGCCCGGTGTGATCGAGGTGGCAATCGGCTCGACGATCCCGTTGCGCACGGGCATGCCCTACGACATCCAGGCGGAGGGTCGCCCGCTGATGCCGGGCGAGGCGATGCCGCAGGCGGACCTGCGGACGGCGACGCCCGAGTACTTCCGCGCTGCCGGGATTCCGCTGCTCGCCGGCCGGGAATTCCATGCGACGGATCGGCCGGGCTCGGGCAGAGTCGTCGTCGTGAACCGCGCGCTCGTGGACAGGTTCTTCCCGAACGAGAGCCCGATCGGTCGACGCATCGCGTTCACCGGCGATATCCTGCGCTTCACGCCGTTCTCCGCGGACTGGCGTACGATCGTCGGCGTCGTCGGCAACACGCAGGACGGCGGACTCGACGCGGAGCAGCGGCTCGTCGTGTTCACGCCGTGGGCGCAGGAGTTCTCGATCCTCGGTGGGTACGTGATCCGTGCGGAGCGTGATGCGGAGGACCTCGCCGGTGCTGCTCAGCGGATCGTGCGCCGGGTCGCGCCGCAGGCGCCGATCGAGGACGTGATGACGGTCGCGCAGATCAGGGACGAGAGCGTCGCGCCGCGCCGGCTGAACGCGGTGCTCGTCTCGTCGTTCGGGATCCTCGCGCTCCTCATTGCGGCGGTCGGGATCGCCGGTGTGCTCGCGTTCTCGGTGAGCGCGCGGATCCAGGAGATCGGGATCCGCATGAGCCTGGGCGCGACGCGGGCGCGCGTCCAGGGCATGATCCTGAGCGAAGGCGGCGTGCTCGTGGTCATTGGACTGGTCCTCGGGATCGCCGGCGCGTTCCTCGCCGCGGGCGTGATCCGGGGTCTGCTGTTCGGCGTCGAGCCGCACGACACGACGACGTTCGTCGCCGTCGCCAGTCTGATGGCAGTGATCGGAGCCGCGGCCTGCTGGATTCCCGCGGTACGTGCTGCACGCGTGGATCCCGCGATCACGATGCGCGCGCCATGACGCGCGGCCGCATGGCCGGGGCTACTCGTTCCGCGCGTCGTCGCCTATTGCCGACAACGTCAGCAGCAGCGCACTGTCCTCGAGTGCCCGGATGTCATGTGCGTCGCCCGGTCCGAAGAACAGCACCTGGCCGGCGTGCAGCTCGTGGTGCTCGCCACGGACCGTGAATCCCAGCCGACCCTCGGTCAGCTGGATCGTCATGGGGCTGTCGGCATGGTGCGTGCCGACCTCGATGCCCGCCTTGAGCGCCACCAGCACGAGCCGCAGGCGGCCGGACCGGGCGAGCGTGCGGCCGAGCCGGCCCGAGCGCGCATAGGACTCGTCCTCACGCAGCTCGCTGACGTGCGGCTCCAGGTCGAACAGCATCATCGGCTCGGTCAGCGAGCGCTCCATGGGCGACATGTCCACCTCGTAGTATGATTACCGGCATGCATTCGCGTTCGCCCAATATCGCAGCACCGTCCCGCGACAAGCCAGAGCAGCTGCCATCCGCGGTACCGGCGGCGATGCCCGCGTCGCATGCAAGAGTCTCACCCGATGTTTCACATGATGTGCCGGCTCCCACTCGAACGTGACGAGGCGCGCCATGCCGAACTGCAGGAAGAAGCTGCTCGGGATCCAGCTGGTGTACTGCGATGAGAGCAATCAGAAGCAGACCTTGTGGGTGAACCTCCAGAAGGTCCACGCACTCGCGTGGTGCGAGGAGAAGGTAGGCTCCAAGGCCCAGGGGAAGAGCGGCAACACCAGGATTCCGCAAGATCCGAACGGCCCCGGCGACTGCCCCAAACCCAGGCCGGAGGTCGATCAGTCGATCTGCTGGTGGAACGGATCGGATTGGGTGTGCGGCGACGAGTAGCGTTACGGGCGCGGTTCGGCTGAGCGGACAGCGGTCTCGAGCACGTCCCTCAGGCGCGGCTCGTTCCACGCCGGTCTCAGCTCGGGGAGGTCGCGCAGCCGGCGTGCTTCGGCAGGATGTCGTCGCATCAGCTCAGCGATGATGGTGGCGGCCGAGTCCGGTTCGCCGAGCAACATGAACGCACCGACCGCGGCCCGGAGGGTGCCGGCGGTCGTGTCGCGTACCCGTGCCCCGTGTAGCACCGCACGGGCGCTGTCGGCGAGGCCGGCCCGGACGAGCACGGCCGCCGCCACGGCGTGCAGCCGCGGCTCGAGCAGCGCACGCAGCGGTGCGGGCTGGCCGTGCAGCTCGCTCTCGACGAGGATCCAGAGGCTGTCGGCGCCGAGCGGATGATCCGACCAGGCGGCGAGTGCGAGCCGGCAGTCGTCGAAGATCGGGGCAACGAAGCGCCGCCGCCCCTCCGCGCACCACTGCGCCGCGCCGGCATCGTCGCGCAGAGCGAACGAGTACTCGAAGAGCCTGAACACCGTGAAGCGCGCCTGCTCCATGAACGGATCCGACGCGTACGCCCGCCTGCCGTACTGCACCGCTTCCTGCATGCGGCCGTCACTGCCCGCGAGCTCGCTCAGCATGCGCAGAGCACCGGCGGGTGCGTGACTGCCGACGAGCGATTCGAGCAGATCGCGTTCCGCCATCGCCAGCAGGCGTCGGTTCTCCTGTTCCGTGACCGGCGCAGCGAGCAGGAGCCGATGCTGTACGAGGTCGCCGCGCAGCTCGAGCGCGCGCGAGTCCTCGGGCGCGATCGCGAGTGCGCGCTCGACGTGTGCGATGCCATTGCCGATCGCGGCGATCGTTGCGGCGGTGTCCCGCAGCACGTGTGCGATGCGCGCGCGCCTCTTGTCGAGGCGGGCGCGATCGAGGATCGGCTCGATCCAGCGCGGGTCCAGGCGCTCGGCAGCGACCAGTGCCGAATCCGCGTCGTTCAGCATGTCGTGCGCGGAGGAGTAGTCGGATCGGTCGAACGCGAGATCGAAATCGGCGGCGCGCTGCTTCGCCCAGACGAGTCGGTCGAATGCCGCCGGGCTGCGCGTCTCGAGGAGGCGCATGCGCTGGCGCATGACGGGGCCGAGCGTCTCGCGGATCAGGTCGGCGACCGAGTCGGCGACGGCGCCGAGCAGGGTGACGCGATCGAGCGCATCGATGCGCGCGGTGTGGATCTGGTTGCCCGAGCGCGTATCGATGAGCCGGATGCGGACACGGATCACCTCGCCGACCTGTTCGACGGAGCCGTGCAGCAGCGTGCCGACGCCGCGGGCATCGCGCAGACTATCGACCATCACCTCCCCGCGAGTGAAGGGCAGTACGCCTGCGAGCGAGAGGACACGCAGCTGACCGGGCGTCGACCCCGACGGTGCGGCCGCGCTGAGACCGTCGATGAGACGCACCTGGAGCTGGTCCGCGAACGTCGCGATGTCATTGTCGCCACCGATCGCGGCGAAGGTGCCGATGGCGACATGTGCCGGATCGGCCACGACTTCAGGTGGGGAAGCGGCCCGCGCGGAGCCACCGGACGAGCCGCCACGCCAGATCGCCGCAGCGGCGGCGAACGAGAGCAGAGCAACTCCGGTGATCAGGCCGAGTCGGAGCCAGCGCGGCACGGCGGTGTGCATTGCGGGCGCTACGTCGAACGTCCAGGCGAGCACGAGTGCCACCGGCAACCCGCAGAACGCGGCGATCGCCAGAAGCCGCACGACATCCGGCGGCGCGCCGAGCATGGGGACGAACAGATTCGTCGCCTCGACGATTGCGACGGATGCGCCGACGTACCAGAGCGCGGTCCGTGTGACGCGTCGGCCATGGAGCTCGCGGAACAATCGCGCGAGACCACCCGCCTCGGCGCGGGGCTCGCTCAGAGCAGCAGCCGCGGCCTCGAGTCCGCGGCGCAGCTCGGTGACCGTTGGACGGCCGGGCGGCGGGCCGAGCGCTGCCATCAGGAGACGCCGGGCGTCCGGCCCGATGCCGGCATCCGCGAGGGCGGCGTTCGCCGCATCGCCGGTCAGGTCATCATCGGCGCCAGTGAGCGCCAGTACGACGCGCGTGACCGCATGAAGATCCTCCTCGGTGTCGGTGACTTGCGCCGCCACGCGCAGCGCCTCGGCCGCCGACAGGCGGGCGGGTCGGGGTGACGTGCGGCCGTCGGGTGGTGAGGACACGCGTTCGCTCGAACGGGGGAGGTGCCGGGACCGACGCATCCAAGCTAGGCACCACCACTTCATTCCTCAATGCCGATCTTCCGGCGCGGCGAGATGCTCGCCGCGCGCAGCACGCGTCGATCAGGCAGCAAGTGGGAAGGCACTGGCGAGGTGATCGTTCACGGCGCAGCTTTCACGGTCAGCCCAGAAACGAGGCCGACGCGTTACTGAAGCGTGCCCACCATGAACGCTCCGGATTCCGGGGAAACGCTGTTCCTGCCGGACGAAGGTCGGCGCGCGCGCGCGTCCGGACTGCCGCCCGACGTCGTCGCCCAGTCCGCGCGTCGCCTGCGCATCCTCGCCCTGCTTTACGCCGCCGTCTTCTTCATGTCCTCGTTCTTCCCCGCGCTGTTGAGCCGCGAGGCCAGGGTCTACCTCTTCTCGAGCTTCACGGTGTGGGGACCCGGAGCCATCGCGATCAGCATCGCGCTCCTCGTTGCGGTCCTGGCCAGGAGTCCGCCCGTCCCGCTCCGGCTGATCGGCACCATCGGGCTCGGATTCGAGGTGGTGAGCAGCTTCGGCATAGCGGCGGCCGAATTCCTGGATCCGGCCGTAATCGACACCAACGCGCGCTGGGTCGGGCTCTCGTGGGTGGCCGTCTGGACGCTGCTGTTCACGGTCGTGGTGCCGAGCCCGCCGCGTCGGACGATCGTCGCGACGCTGGCCTCCGTCAGCGCGGTCCCGATCGTGATCGGCTACGTCATTGCGACCAGTCCGGTGCCCGGGTTGAGCCCCGCGAGGTTCTTCTTCGGTCTCGTGTTTCCGTATCTGCTCGTTGCAGTGATGGCGTACGTGGGCTCCCGCGTGATCTATGCGCTGGGCAGGGAAGTCACGCGTGCTCGCGAGCTGGGAGGTTACCGGCTGGTCGAGCGGCTCGGCGCCGGCGGCATGGGCGAGGTGTGGCGCGCGGAACACTATCTGCTCGCGCGTCCTGCGGCGATCAAGCTCGTGCGGCACGAGCTCGCCGAGGCGTCCGACAGCATCCCGGACCGGCAGCTCCAGGAGCGGTTCCGGCGCGAGGCCGAGGCGACCGCATCGCTGCGCTCGCCGCACACGATCGCGCTCTACGATTTCGGCCTGGCGAACGATGGCACGTTCTATTACGTGATGGAGCTGCTGGACGGGTTCGATCTGGAGACGCTCGTCGAGCAGTTCGGGCCGGTGCCGGCGGAGCGGGCGATCAACCTGCTGATCCAGGTGTGCCATTCACTCGGCGAAGCCCACGCCCAGGGACTGGTCCACCGCGACATCAAGCCCGCCAACGTCGTCGTCTGCCGGTACGGCCGTGAAGTGGATTTCGTGAAGGTGCTCGACTTCGGCATGGTGAAATCCCGCGGTGAGATCGTACGTGCCGACGAGCAGCTCACACGCGCCAACGCCGTCTGGGGCACACCCGCGTTCATCTCGCCCGAGCAGGTGCTCGGCAACCGGCCGCTCGACGCGCGCACGGATCTGTACGCCGTCGGTTGCCTGGCGTACTGGCTGGTGACCGGCAGGCTGGTCTTCAAGGGCCGGACCGACATGGAGACGATGATGCAGCACGCGCACGCGGAGCCGGTGCCGCCATCGGCGAAGACGTCGCTGGAGGTCCCCTCTGCGCTCGACGAGCTGACGCTGTCGTGTCTCGCGAAGAGCCCGGACGACCGGCCCGCCTCGGCCGACGTGCTGGCGGAGGCGCTCGCCGCCATTCCGACACGCACCGCGTGGACTGCCCGGCGCGCGCATGAATGGTGGGACCGCTATCACCCGGATCGCTCCCCGGTGCAGCTGACGCCGCACGCTCCGTCGCGTTAACTTGCAGGCATGCAGGCGCGCGAAGACCTCGTGGACGCGGGTGCCATGACCGATCGGTATGGCAGGGAAGAGCTGGCGAACGCGATCTCCCACGGGATCGGCGTGGTCGCCAGCCTGATCGGCGGCAGTATCCTGATCGTGCTGGCGGCGCTCGGCGGGCGTCCATCGATGGCCGTCGGCGTGGTCATCTTCGCGGCATCATTGCTCGTGCTGTACTCGGCCTCCACGCTCTATCACGCCGCCCGAGCGGAGCACATCCGGCGCAGGCTCCAGGTCCTGGATCACTGCGCGATCTACATCCTCATTGCAGGGACGTACACTCCCTTCATGATCGGCACGGTGCGCGGCGGCTGGGGGTGGAGCCTGTTCGGCGTGATCTGGGGGCTCGCGGTCGGCGGTGTGCTCTTCAAGCTGTTCTTCACCGGTCGGTTCCCGCGGGTATCGACGGCGATCTATCTCCTCATGGGGTGGCTCGCTCTCCTGGCGATCGGTCCACTCGTGCGCACGCTGGAGCCGGAGGCGCTGGCGTGGCTCGTGGCCGGCGGGATCGCCTACACCGGTGGAACGATCTTCTATCACTCGAACCGGATCCCGTATGCGCACGCGGTGTGGCACGCGTTCGTTTTGACGGGCAGTCTGTGCCACGGGATCGCCATCGCCCTCCAGCTCTGACGGGCCCAGCCCCATCCGGCGGACTCCCACGCGAAGACGATCGTGGTCGAACGAGGCTCGATCATCCTGCCCGACCGGCTATTCGGACGGCCGCTCCTTCCCGATGGTCGTCCCCTCACGGCACTGGTGAACGGGCGGCCCGGGCGTTAATACAGGGGGCGCGAGCTCGTGAAGTCCGGCAGCGACACCGATGATTGAACCCATCGATGGAGGAGATCCACGTGGACGAGAAGTCGCTCTTCACGGATTTCTGGACGAACGAATCGAAGACCACGCGTAACGTGCTCGCGCGCATTCCGGAGGGCTCCGACTACCGGCCGGACCCGAAGTCGCGGACGGCACAGGAGATCGCGTGGCAGATCGTGTGCGAGGAGAAGATGATCATCGAGGCGCTCGAGACCGGCAGGGCGGAGTGGGCGCCGCCGCCGATGCCCGCCACGATGAAGGACGTGCTGGACGAGTACGAGAAGCAGAGTGCGACGCTGCCGCAGCGCTGGAAGGACCTGTCTGCCGAGCGCTGGGACGGCCAGCTCGAGTTCTTCGGCAGCGAGCGTCCGGCTTCGCCCATGGCCTGGAGCTTCCTGTTCGACATCGTGCACCATCGCGGCCAGATCACGACGTATCTGCGACCCATGGGGTCGACGGTGCCGCAGATCTACGGTCCGAGCGCGGACGAGCCGTAGGCGCAGCGATCGCCCCGGTGTCCACCGCAGCCGGTCCCGGCCTCGTTGTGCGGCATCGTGGCCGTTCGCCATCGTTGCGGACATGAATGCCGTGCCGCTCCTGGACCCGTACCCCGACCGGGCCGGGCGTCTCTACCCGCGATGCCTGTTCTGCCGCGGCGCGTTTCCGCGCAGCGAGCAGATCGAGCGCCTGCCGCCCGGCACCTGCTTCGCATACGACGCCGAGCGCGGTCGCATCTGGAGCATCTGCGGCCGCTGCCACCGCTGGAACCTGATTCCACTCGACGAGCGGTTCGACGCGATCGATGAACTGGAGCGCGCCGTCCGCGACCGCGCCGTGCGCCTCGCCGCGACCGCGGCGATCGCACTGTATGCCGTCGCAGACATCACGATCGTCCGCATCGGGCCGGCACCGCTCGTCGAGCGCGTTGCGTGGCGCTACGGCCGCGAGCTGATCGAGCGCGACGCTGCACTCCGCCGGCGCGGCGCGCGGCTCGCCGGTCTCGCGACCGGCGCCATCGCACGCGCCGGCGAGTCGCTGGGCGCGTGGAGGCTGGACCGCTACTGGGGGCCGTCCGACACGGCCGATCTGCTCCGCTGGCAGCGCTTCGGCAGCGTCGCATGGACCGGCCGGGTGGCGTGTCCGTTCTGCGGCAGTGTGCTGCACACGCTCTGCTTCGACTCCTCCTGGTGGCTGCGACCGCGCATGGAAGCAGGACGGCTCGTGGTCGGCGTGCCGTGCACGCGCTGCGATCCCTGGACACCGCGCAACGTGTTCGATGTCACGGGCGAGGACGCCCAGGTGGTGCTGCGCCGCGTGCTCGCCTACCAGCACATCGCCGGCGCCGGCGAGCGCGCGGTCGGCCATGCGGCTTCGCTCATCGAATGCGCCGGCTCCGCCGACGCCCTGATGCGCGACCTGTCGACCGGCCGCAGCTCGCTCTGGGGACTGGGACCCGTCCGCACGATTGCCCTCGAGATCGCCGTCAATCACCTCGCCGAACAGCAGCAGATGGAGCTGCGCCTGAAGGCGTGGGAGGCCGTGTGGCGCATCGAGGAGCCGATCGCCGGGATCATCGACGAGCAGCTGTCATGATCCGCGCGGCGGGAGCAGAGCGGGGACCCTCTTCACCGGATGCGCCCATGCACGCGGAAGACAGTGTCGATTTCGATCGGTACCTCCGACCGATCTTCGATGGGATCTCCGATGGCATCCAGATCATCGATTTCGAGTGGCGCTACCTGTACCTGAACGAGGCGGCGGCGCGGCACGGCCGCCGTCCGCGCGACGAGCTGATCGGCGCCGCGATCATGGACGTGTACCCGGGCGTCGATCACACGGAGATGTTCGAGCGGTTGACGACGTGCATGACCGAGCGCACGCCGCAGAGCATGCTGAACGAGTTCACGCACCCGGATGGCAGCACGGCGTGGTTCAGCCTGCGCATCCACCCGGTGCCGATGGGCGTGCTCGTGCTGTCGATCGAGCTGGCACGGGCATGATGCCGTCCGCAGAGATGACACGCTCGAGCGCCGAAGCCTTCATCACATCCTATCGCGTCGCATTCGAGCGCCGGGATGTGGACGCGATCGTCGCCCATTTCGGCGAGAGCATCCACGTCGCGAGCGATACGGGCGCGGGTGTACACAGCAACTTCTTCACCCACGCGGAGTGGCGATCGGTCGTGGAGCGGCTGATCTCACAGTATCGCGCACTCGACGTGGCCCGCGCGGAGGTGAGGAGCCTGGAGACGACCGGCATCTCGCCGCGCCTCTTCCAGGCGGCCGTGACGTGGGGACTGTTCGATGGCGGCGGGCGCGAGCTGTACGAGTTCCGTGCGGTCTACACACTGGTCGCGGAGGACGACGCCGTTCGTGTCACAGCCATCGCCCACGACGAGATGGCGCGGGCACGGCGCTCGGGCTGACATCGGCGCGCACGGGAATGCGCGCCAACTGGCGGTGGCCGCACCGCGCGAGCCGCGACGACCCCGCGCTGGATCCGATCCGATCCGCGCTTCGAACGGCTCTCGGAGCGGGTCGACCGCGAGATGGGACTGAAGTAGCCGTGGCGCGGCGCTCCGGCTCCGTTCGCCCGGCGCGTCCACGTCCGAGGAATGCCGGCGAGAGCGCGGAAAGTGCTTCCGCCGGCGGCAACGGCATTGTCCGGCCCCGGGCGAGTGCGTAATTTCACCGGACCACCTCCGACCAGACTCGCGTGCTCCGCCAGGAGCACGGGGACGGCCGACGCTGAGCCGGCAGCGCGATTCCGGTGTGTTCCGTTCAGGATGCTCCTCATGAATCACAGGCCGAGTACTCGGGAGCAGCTGTATCGTTTCTTCTCGGAGCCGACCTCTCAGGATCCCGGCCCGGGTGCATCCCGGTCCTCCGTCGAGCGCGAGTGGCTGGGAGTGCTCGAACGCGGCGGGAGCACGACGCGAGACAGGCACGCGCTGGCGGAGGCGGCGCTCGAGGCCGCGCTCCACTTCTCCGGCGCGCCCCGAGGCAACATGCAGCTCGCCGATGCCGATGGCGTCCTGCATATCGAGGCGCAGCACGGATTCGAGGCCCCATTCCTCGCCTTCTTCGAGGCCGTGCACTCCGGTCAGGCGGCGTGCGGCGCTGCGCAGGAGTCCGGCGCGGTCATCATCGTGGAGGATGTCCGCACGAGTCCGCTGTTCGTGAATACGCCGGCACTCGATGTGATGCGCGCGGCCCACGTCCTGGCCGTCGTCTCCTTCCCGATCATACGGCGGTCCGGTGACGTTGCCGGTGTGCTATCCGTGCACTACGAGGGATGCGGCCGTCCCTCGCGTCATGCACTCGGCATGGTCGGCAGCATAGCCGAACGACTGGGTCGTCTCCTGTAGCGCGGTATCCGCACGGGGACGCCGGAAAGGTTCGATCACGTCGATGTCCTTGCCCGAACTGGTCACGTCTCGCGATGGAACCCGGCTCGCCGTGTGGCGCGGCGGTGCGGGACCGGCGCTGCTGCTCGTCCACGGCACGACGGCCGATCACACCCGCTGGGCCGCGATCTCGAGCGCGCTCGAGCAGCGATTCACGGTCTACGCGATGGACCGGCGCGGGCGCGGCGCGAGCGGCGATGGTGCGGAGTACTCGCTCGCACGCGAAGGCGAGGATGTCGAAGCGGTCGTGGACAGCATCGGCGGACCGGTCGCGCTGCTGGGGCATTCCTACGGCGCACTCTGCTGCCTCCAGGCCGTGGTGCGGACGCGCACCGTGCACCGGCTGATCCTGTACGAGCCGCCGATCATCGAGCCGCCGCCGGCCCAGCTGCTCTCCAGGCTGGACGGCCTGGTCGCGCGCAACGAGCGGGAGGAGGCGCTGCTCACGTTCTTTCGCGAAGTCGTGCGCGTCCCGGAACCACAGCTCGACGCGATGCGGTCGAGCCCGGCCTGGCCGGCGCGCGTGGCGGCCGCGCACACGACGCTGCGCGAGGTCCGCATGACGCCCGGCCAGGCGTTCGACGCCGCGAGCCTGCGCACCATGCACATCCCGACACTGCTACTGGTGGGCGGCGACAGCCCCGCCTTCTTCCAGGAAGCGACGCGACTGCTCCACGCGACGCTGCCGAACGGCACCGTCCACGTGATCCCGGGGCAGCAGCACGTGGCGATGGACATCGTCCCCGACGAGTTCGTGCGCGTCGTCAGCTCGTTCCTCGCGCCGATGCCGGACGCCGCATAACCGTCACGCGCGCGTGCGCAGCCATTCGTCCAGCGCGCGCAGGTCCGGCATCAACTCCACACCCCGGACGCGGACGTCGGCCGCACCACTACCGCCGAGCAGGATCGGGATGCCGCGCGGCAGGCGGCGACGCAGTGTCCGCACCGCATCGAGCGCGCCCGCATCGACCGGGAGCACGGCGCTGAGTGCGACGGCATCGATCGGCGCCTCGCGCGCGAGCGCGACGATCTGCTCGACGGGCGTGTCGACGCCCAGCACCAGCGGGTCCCATCCGGCGAGCGCGAAGATCAGCGCAGACATCTGGAGACCGAGGCCGTGGCGTTCGTCCGGCAGCGTCGCGAGCGCCGCGATCGGGCCGCTCGCGCGATCCTCCAGCGGCACGCGCACCGTGCGCAGGAAATCGCCGAGAGAGGCGGACGCGAAATGCTCGTGACGCACGTCCAGCTCGCCCTGCGCCCACGCATCCCCGATCGCCTTCAGGAACGGTGCAGCCCGCTGCTCGACGAACTCGAGCGGTCCCCGCCGCGCCCACTCCGCCTGGAACACGCGCCGCAGCGCCTCGGCATCGAACGACTGCACGGCCGCGAACAGGTCCGTCGGAGCGGGCTCCTGTCCGACCGTCACCGCCGGCCGGGGCGGCGCGGATCGGGGCTGCGGCTGCGCCGCGAGGAGCGCCTCCAGCTCCCGCTCCGATGCGGGCACCACCTCCGCCGCGCGATGCCCGCGCGCCAGCACCTGACCGATCAGCCGCACACGCGGCACGATCGACACCGGATAGACGCGATGACCGGACGGCTTGCGGTCGGCCACGGGAAAGCCGTAGCGACGCTCCCAAGTACGGATCGTCGCTACGGGGATCCCGGTGGCCGCCGACAGCGCGCCGATCGTCAGTACTCCCTGGCCGCGAGGCGTCACGCTCCCACCGATGAACCGGTTCTGCTCGGGTTTCGCCCCGCAAAATACGCCCGGCGCCCCCGACGCGCAGGCGCCCTCATCAGCTCCGCGCGCGCTGCACCGACCGCAGCGTCGCGGCGTAGTACAGCGCCGCGAGCCCCACCAGACCGTATATGAAGATGCCGAGCAGATTCCTGCTGCCGAACCCGCCCGCACCCGTGATCGCCGCGACCAGATCGAAGTTGAACAGTGCGACCAGGCCCCAGTTCAGTCCGCCCGTGATCAGCAGGATCGCCGCAATGATGTCGAGCTGCTTCATGGTGTCCCCCCGGATCAGAAGTTGAAGCGCAGCCCGGCCGTGACCGGCCAGACCCACGCGTTGTCCGTGCCCAGCTCGGCCGCGTCGCTGAACGCGATGTCGCCCTGCGGCGAGATCACGAACGCCACCGAGCGGTTGAAACTGTACGACAGCTTCGCGCCCGCATTGATCGCGAAGTACGTGAAGCTCGATGGCGCATTCTCGACATCGAACGTCACCGCGCCCGCTCCGAGATTCACGATCGCCTCCCAGCCACGCTCGCGCGGGCCCGTCAGCGAATAGCCGACCTTCCCGATGTAGTGCAGCGTGTTGATGTCGACCGTGCCCGTCGGCTCGTCCTCGTGCATGCCGTAGTCGAACTCCCCCAGCACCACCCACCGCGGACTCAGTCGGATCCCGACCGCCGCGCCGAACGCGGGCCCCGCCTTCGCCACGTCCGCAATGTCGAACGTCGGCACCGCGGCACCGGCCAGCGCCTCCACGAACACGCGCGGCGCCCCGTCCTGCGCGGCCAGCGGCTGGGCCGCTCCGAGTGCGGCGAGCGCCGCCACCCCGATGACTGCTCTCATTCTGCTGCTTCTCCCTGCCTGTCGGTGAACTCTCATGTTGGACAGATAATGAATAGGTATTGAATAGGACCATGTCAAGGGGTCGAGGGCGGCGAAACAAGCGGCGGGGGCGGTGCGTAGGGGCGGCATGCAACGGACAACCTGGTCCCGCCTGGTCGTGCCCGGCCTGATCGCGCTCGCCTTCGGCGCGTGCCATCCGGAGACGCGCGAAGCGATGCGGCTGCGGGATGCGTGCGAGGCGGGAGATGCGGAGGCGTGCACCGGATTCGGTCTGCGGCTGCTGGCGGGTCAGCACGTGCTGAGGGATCGCGCGCGGGCGGCGGAGCTGCTCCGTGGCGGATGTGATGCGGGTGTGGTGGAGGGGTGCGTGCGGCTGGGCGGCATGTACGACGAGGGCACCGGCGTGGCGGGGAACGACACGGTCGCGTCCGGTCTGTACGACCGGGCGTGCCGGGGCGGTGCGCTGGAGGGGTGCACGCGGCTCGGCGTGCTGTACCTCGCGGGTGAGGGTGTGGCGGTGGACACGGCTCGTGCGGCGACCCTGTTCGAGCAGGCGTGCGGCGGAGGTGACGCGGCGGGGTGCTCGCGTGCGGGGTCATTGCTCGTCGTGTCCGGTGATCCGGGCCGTGCGCTCGACTACTTCCAGCGTGCGTGCGACGGCGGCGTGATGTCGGGGTGCACGGAGCTGGGGCGGCTGTACGCGACGGGGAGCGGCGTGGCGCAGGATGGTGCGCGTGCCGCGACGCTGCTCGATCAGGCGTGTGAGGCGGGCGAGGCGGCTGCGTGCTTCCATCTCGGCGATCTCCATGCGACGGGCAACGGCGTCGCCCGTGAATTCGAGCGGGCGGCGGAGCTGTATCGCACGTCCTGCAATCGCGGGTACGGCGAGGGTTGCTACGCGCTGGGCGTACTGCATCAGGACGGTGCAGGCGTGCCGCGCCATCCCGCGCGCGCAGCGGCGCTGTTCAGCCGCGCGTGCGAGCTCGGTTACGCGGCGGCGTGTCCGGCGGAAAGCGAATCGTGATGCCGGCACGGACACTGCTCTCCGCCACCGATCTCACGAAGCAGTACGGTGACGTCGTCGCTCTGAATGGAGTCAGCTTCAGCGTCTCGGAGGGCGTCACCGGGCTGCTGGGCGAGAACGGTGCGGGGAAGAGCACGGCGATCAAGATCTTCCTGGGTCTGGTCCCGCCGACATCCGGTTCGGCGACGATCCTCGGTCAGAACGCGTTCGAGAGTGTCGATGTGCGTGCGCGGCTCGGCTACATGCCGGAGCACGACTGCCTGCCGGGGCACGTGAGTGCCGCGGAGTTCCTGACGCACATGGCCGAGGTGAGCGGACTGCCGCCGTCGACGGCGCGCACGCGGGCGGCGGACACGCTGCGGCATACGGGTCTGTTCGAGGAGCGGTACCGCGCGATGGGCGGATACTCGACGGGGATGAAGCAGCGGGTGAAGCTGGCGCAGGCACTCGTGCACGATCCCGCCGTGGTGTTCCTCGACGAGCCGACCGCGGGCCTCGATCCGGTCGGACGCGAGGAGATGCTTGCGCTCGTGCGGAAGACGTACCGCGAGTTCGGGATCAGTGTGCTCATCTCGTCGCACCTGATGGCGGATGTCGAGCGGACGTGTGACCGGATCCTGGTGCTCCAGGGCGGACGGCTCGTGCAGTCGGGTGAGGTGGAATCGTTCACGCGGGAGACGGAGACGGTGTTCATCGAGGTCGACACGAACCGCGATCGCCTCGTGGCCGCGCTCGAGAAGCGGCGCGTGGTGGTGGTGGCGGACGGCAACGGCCTCGTCATCGAGGGTCCGGACGAGTCGGTGTACGACCACGTGCGCGATGCCGTGGTGGAGGCGGAAGCCCCGCTGCGGCGGATGGCACCGCGGCGCCGCGCGTTGACGGAGCTGTTCCAGCATGACGAGGACGTCGAGGTGAGCGCATGACGATGGCGGTGGCGGAGCGCGCGGCGCGGCCGGCGCAGGCGGGCACGGTCTTCGACATCGGATACCAGCGGTATACGGGTGCGCGCGAGGGGCGCGGCCGTGCGCGGAAGGCGGTGTACAAGGATGGCGTGAGGACCGCTCTCGGGCTGGGCCGCGGTGCGCGTGCGAAGGTGCTCCCGTGGCTGTTCATCGCGCTGCTGGCCGCGATCGCGCTCATCATGGCGATGGTCGCGGGAGTGGCGGAGCGGGCGGGCGGGCCGGGCGCGGCGGAGGAGATCGGCCTTCCCTCGCACGTCGACTTCTACGGCATCGCGTCGATCATCCTGTTCGTGTTCGCCGCGGTCGTGGCTCCCGAGCTGCTCTGCCGCGATCGGCGCGAGGGCGTGCTCCATCTGTACCTGGTCCGGCCGCTCACCGGATCGGACTACATCGTCGCACGCTGGGCCGCGTTCCTGACCGTCCTCGTCGCGGCCGCATGGCTCCCGCAGATCGTGCTGCTCACGGGACTCGCCATGGGCGACCCCGCACCGATCGCCTACCTGCGCACGCACTGGCTCGACATCCCGCGGTTCCTGCTCGCCGGTGCCGCGATGGCGGCGTATACGACTACGCTGGCACTGCTCACCGCGTCGTTCACGACGCGGCGCGCGTACGCGTCCGTATTCCTCGTCGGCCTGTTCGTGATCACGACCCCGTTCACGACCGGCCTCGCGTCGGAGATCGGCGGGCCGGTCGGCCGCTGGATCTCGATGTTCAACCTGACGAACATCCCGGTGCACGTGAACGACATCATCTTCGGCGAGGTGAGCGAGATCACGGAGGGCGCACCGGCCGGCGAGCTGTCCGCGTCGCTTCGAGTGGCGTGGTACTTCGCGTGGACGCTCGTGCCTGCCGGCATCCTGTGGCAGCGCTACCGGAGGATGACGCCATGACGTCTGCCGGCTCGCCGGTCATCCGGGTCGACCGGGTCTCGCGCTGGTTCGGCAGCGTGGTTGCCGTGAGCGACGTCACGTTCGATGTGGCGCCGGGGATCACGGGCCTGCTCGGTCCGAACGGCGCGGGGAAGACGACGCTGCTGCGCATGATCACGGGTCTCGCGGCGACGTCGAGCGGATCCGTCACGGTGTTCGGCGAGCCGGTCCGCGACAATCCGCCGCTCTATCGCCGCATCGGCGTGATGTCCGAGCACGAGACGGTGTATGGCTTCATGAAGGGGCGCGAGTTCGTGCGGATGATGGGACGCCTCCGCGGCGTCGCGAACCTCGAGGCGGCCGTGGATCGCGCGATCGAGCTCGTCGACCTTGCGGCCGCACAGCATCGCCCGATGGGTACGTACTCGCGCGGGATGCGTCAGCGGATGCGGCTCGCGGCCACGCTCGTGCACGACCCCGAGCTGCTGATCCTGGACGAGCCGCTGAACGGCGCGGACCCGAGGCAGCGGGTCCACTTCCAGCACCTGCTGCGGCAGCTGGCGGCGGACGGCCGGACGATCGTGCTGTCGTCGCACATCCTCGAGGAGGTCGAGCAGGTTGCGGACAACGTGCTGCTCATCATCAACGGGAAGCTCGCGGCGTCGGGCGGATTCCGTGCGATCCGCGCGGCGCTGAACGAGCGGCCGTACCATGTGCGCGTGATCGCCGATGCGCCGCGCCGGCTCGCCGCGGAGGTGGTCGGGCTCGGCTCGGTCGATGCGGTGAACATCGATCCGGACGGCGCGATCGTGATCCTGAGCCGGAACGTGCGCGATCTCCAGATCGAGCTGCCGCGGCTCGCGCAGGCCGCATCGATCCGGCTGCGCCGGGTGGAGCCGCTGGACGACTCGCTGGAGAGTGTCTTCGGCTACCTCGTGGAGCGGTAACGGCATGGAATCCGTCTACGTCCTCACGCTGCGCCAGCTGTCCGGCCGCTGGCGGCTCCTGATCATGACGGTGCTGGCAGCCATGCCCATGCTGATCGCCGTGCTGATGCTGCAATCCTCGAGTGCGCCGGCCGTGTCCGAGTTCGAGCAGATCGTGTTCAGCGCGATGCTCGCCGGCTCGATCATCCCGCTCGTGGTGCTCGCGATCTCGGCCGCCGCGTTCGCGAACGAGATCGAGGATCGCACGCTCGCGAACCTCACGCTGTCCGCACTCCCGCGCTGGCAGATCGCGGTGCCGAAGCTGCTCGCGACGATCACGATCGCTGCGCCGTTCGTGGTGATCAGCGCGTTCGTGACGAGCCACGTCGCGTACCTGGGCGATGTCCGGGCCACGATCGCCGTCACCGTGTCCGCACTCGTCGCCGTTGCGCTGTACTCTTCCGCGTTCGTCTGGCTCGGCCTCGTCAGCACCCAGGCGATCGGGATCGGACTGCTCTACATCGTGCTCTGGGAGGGTCTGTTCTCCCGGTTCGTGGCGGGCGTGCGGCTGCTCAGCATCCGCCACTACTCGATCGCCTGGATGCACGCACTGGACGAGCGCCGGTTCGCCGGCATCCAGGATCTCGGCAGCGGCGTCGCGGTCGCCGTGTCGCTGATCGTGTTCACAGGATTCCTGCTGCTGTCGATCCGCCGGCTCCGCCGCATGGACGTGCCGTAGCCGGCGGCCTGCCGGGTCCGTTCCCCACACACATCGCCGTCCTGGTCCGCCCGCGCGGGGTTTCTCCCGCGGGCGCCGTCGGGAATCGCCTGATTGCGTCGATTCCGGGGCATGCCATTGTGCAGGTGATTCCTGCGCCTGGAGGCGATCATGGCGGTACCGGCGAGCAGCGCAGTTCCCGCGGTGTCCGGTCTGGGCACGCGGTGTCCCGAAGCGCAGGCGGATGGAGTTCCCTGTCCCGAGCTGGGTCTCGACTGCGCGATCTGCGGCCGGCCCGCGGTCGTGAGTCTGGGCACCTGTCCACCGTCACCCGTTCCGCGCCCCGCCTGGGTCCGGCCGCTGCCCGTGCCGGGGAGGCCGCATGCGTGAGCTGCGCATCCACGGCCGCGGCGGTCAGGGCGCCGTCATCGCCTCGAAGGTGCTGGCGATCGCGCTGTTCCGTGAAGGCCGCTACGTGCAGTCGTTCCCGGCGTTCGGCGTCGAGCGCCGGGGCGCGCCCGTGACGGCGTTCCTCCGCGTCGCGGACGCGCCGGTGCGGCTGCGCTGCGAGGTCGCCGCGCCGGACGATCTGATCGTGCTCGATCCCACGCTCATCGATGCCATCGATGTGACGGCCGGGCTCAGGGATGGCGGCGGCATTCTGATCAACAGCGATCGTCCGCCCGAGCACTACGCCGGGCTGCTCGCGCGCTACCGTGTCGCGACGGTGTCTGCGAGTGCGATCGCGGCGGAGCACGGCATCGGCTCGCGCACGCAGCCGATCGTGAACACCGCGATCCTCGGCGCGTTCGCGCAGTGGTCGGGCCTCGTGACGCTGGACGCCGTCTGTGCCGCGATCCTCGAGGAAGTGCCCGTGAGCGGAGAAGCGAACGTGGCCGCTGCGCGCGCGGCCGCGGCGGGCGTGGTCGGAGGAGTCGCCCATGTCTGAGGCCATGCCGCCACAGGCGCCGCACATCTCGGCGAGCAGCACGAGCACGCGCGCGAACCGGACGGGCTCGTGGAAGTACATCCGGCCCCGCTACCGGGACGGTGTCGCGCCGTGCAATGCGCGCTGTCCGACCGGCACGGACGTCGAGGGCTACATGAACCTGCTGCGGCAGGGGCGCACCGCGGACGCGGTCGACCTGCTGCTGCGCGAGAACCCGATGCCCGCCGTCACGGGCCGCGTCTGTCACCATCCGTGCGAGCTCGTGTGCAACCGCGCGCAGCTCGATGATGCAGTGGCGGTGCACCTCGTCGAGCGCGACCTCGGCGATCGCATCCTGGCCGCACCGCCGCCATCGTTTGCGCGCACGCGCGAGGAGACGGTCGCGGTGATCGGATCGGGACCGGCCGGCCTCGCGTGTGCCTATCACCTCGCGCGTCTCGGGTACCCCGTGACGGTGTTCGAGGCGGCGTCACGGGCGGGCGGCATGCTGCGTCAGGGGATTCCGGAGTACCGGCTCCCGCGCACCGTGCTCGACCGCCAGATCGAGTGGCTCGAGGGTACGGGCATCGACATCCGGTGCGACACGCGCATCACGATCGACGACTCCGACGACCTGGCAGGGTTTGCCGCCGTCTTCGTCGCGACGGGCGCACACCGGTCGCGGCCGATCGGCGCGCAGGGTGAGGACGGACCGCGCATCATCCCGGGCCTCGAGTTCCTGAAGGCGGTCAACCGGGGCGAGCCGCCGCAGATCGGTCATCGCGTGGTCGTCGTCGGCGGTGGCAATACCGCGATCGACTGCGCGCGCACGGCACTGCGGCTGGGGGCATCCCCGGTCGTCGTCTACCGTCGCACGCGCAACGAGATGCCGGCCATCGCGGCGGAAGTCGATGAGGCGATGCGCGAGGGCATTCCGTTCGAATTCCTCGCCGCACCGCGCGCGTTCCACCACATCCACGGCCGGCTCTCCGGCGTCGAGTGCGAGCGCATGGAGCTGGGCGAGCCGGATGCGAGCGGACGGCGGCGTCCGGTCGCATCGGCGCACGGCACGTTCAGCATCCTGGCGGATACCGTGCTCACGGCGATCGGCGAGGATGCCGGCACGGAAGCGCTGCCGCACGGCGTCGCGACGGATGATGGCAGGATCGTGGTCGACCCGCTGGGCGCGACACGGGCTGCGGGGTTCTGGGCGGGCGGCGATCTCACCGGGCTGGAGCGGACCGTGGCCGATGCGCTCGGCTCGGGCAAGGTCGCCGCGATCGGGATCGACCGGGCACTCCGCGCGAAGCGCGGCGAGCCCGTGCCGGTCCACGACCTGGCGGAGCTGCGCTGGAGCGGCGGCAACATGAGCATGTCCCGCTGGCGCGGCGACGATCCGGTACGACGCACGGATCCGAGCAACGAGCGCATCGATTTCACCGCCCTGAACCCGGCGCACTTCACGCGCGTCGCGCGTCAGCGCGAGACGTTCACCGATGCGCTCGACTTCTCCGAGGCGAACCGCGGACTCACGGCACTCGAGGCACTCGACGAGGCGCGGCGCTGCTTCAACTGCGGTGTGTGCAACGAGTGCGAGCTGTGCCTCATCATGTGTCCGGACGTCGCCATCACGCGGCGGCCGGAGGGCACCGGCTTCGACATCGACCTCGACTACTGCAAGGGGTGCGGCGTCTGCGCCATGGAGTGCCCGCGCGGTGCGATCGTCATGACGCGGGAGGGGCTGTGAGGAAGGTCATCGTCGGCAATCATGCAGTCTCGCTCGGTGTGAAGCTCGCGCGCTGCGAGGTCATCTCCGCATACCCGATCACGCCGCAGACGCAGGTCGTCGAGATGCTGTCGGAGATGTGCGCCACGGGCGAGCTGGATGCCCGCTTCATCAAGGTCGAGTCGGAGCACTCGGCGATGGCAGCGTGCGTGGGTGCGAGCGCGGCAGGCGCGCGCGCGTTCACCGCGACGTCGTCGCACGGTCTCGTCTACATGCACGAGATGCTGCACTGGGCGGCGGGCGGGCGGCTGCCGATCGTGATGGCGAACGTGAACCGGGCGCTGGGCCCGGGCTGGAACATCTGGGTCGATCAGAGCGACTCGCTGTCGCAGCGCGACACCGGCTGGATCCAGCTGTACTGCGAGACGAACCAGGACGTGCTCGACACGACGATCCTCGCGTTCCGGCTGGCGGAGTCGGTCGACGTGCCGGTCATGGTCGTACTGGATGCGTTCTATCTCTCGCACACGGCCGAGCCCGTGATCATCCCGGAGCAGGCGCTCGTCGACCGGTTCCTGCCGCAGCGTGCGGCGCGGCACCGGCTCGACACGGCGGCGCCGCGTGCGTATGGCGCGCTCGTCCGGCCCGAGGACTACATGGAGATGCGGTGGGACCAGCAGCTCGCGACGACGCGCGCGCAGACCGCGTTCGACGACATCACGGACGAGTGGGCGCGGCTGACGGGTCGCGCGTACGGCGCGACCGAGGCGTACCGCACGCGCAACGCGGAGCTGCTGCTGGTCACATCGGGCACGATCACATCGACGGCACGCGAGGTGGTCGATGCGCGGCGCGCCGCGGGCGAGCGGGTCGGCCTGATCAAGGTCAAGATGTTCCGGCCGTTCCCGAGCGTGGCGCTGCGGGCGCTGCTGCGCGGCGTGCCGCGGGTGGCCGTGCTCGACCGCAACGTGTCGCCGGGCCACAGCGGCATCTTCGCCGAGGAGATCCGTGCCGCCCTCTATGACGTGGCATGCGGCGAGCGGCCGAACGTGTTCGGCTACGTGCTGGGTCTCGGCGGCAGGGATGTCACGCCCGCCGTGATCAACGAGGTGATCGACCGCACGCGCGCCGGTACGGTGGCGGAGCGCGAGGATCTGTGGGTGGGGGTGAAGGCATGAGCCAGATCATGATCTCCGATGCGGTGCCGCGCCGCGAGCTGCTCGATTCCGGACACCTCGCGTGTCCCGGCTGCGGTGCGCCGCTCGCCATGCGCCTCGTACTGAAGGAGCTGGGCGAGCAGACGATCGTCGTGCTGCCCGCGTGCTGCTGGAGCATCATAGCCGGGCCGTACCCGCAGTCGTCGCTGCACGTGCCGCTGTATCACACCGCATTCGCGACCGGCGCGGCCGTCGCGTCGGGCGTGCGCGCGGCCCTCGATGCGCGCGGCGACACGGAGACGACCGTGATGGTGTGGGCCGGGGACGGCGGCACGTTCGACATCGGGCTCCAGGCGCTGTCCGGTGCGGCGGAGCGGAACGAGGACTTCCTGTACGTCTGCTACGACAACGAGGCGTACATGAACACCGGGATCCAGCGCTCGTCCGCCACGCCGTGGGGTGCGTGGACGACGACCACACCGGCGCACGAGCCGCAGTCGACGCGCAAGAAGGACATCCTCGCGATCATGGCGGCGCACCGCATCCCGTACGCCGCTACCGCCTCCATCTCGCACCCCGTCGACCTGCTCATGAAGGTGCGCCGGGCGAAGGCGACGCGCGGCACCCGGTTCCTGCACATTCTCTCGCCGTGCCCGCCCGGGTGGAAGTATCCGGACGAGCGGACGGTCGATCTGGCGCGGCTGGCCGTGCACACCCGCATCTTCCCGCTGGTCGAGGTGGAGAACGGCGTCGACTGGCGCTTCACGGCGGACCACCCGGGCGATCCGATCGGGCCGTACGTCCGGGCGCAGGGCCGGTTCCGGCACCTCGATGAGGCGGCGATCGGGAGGATCCAGGCTGACGTCGACGCCCGCTGGGAGTATCTTTGCCGGCAGGTCGGCTGATACTCACCGGCGGGGCAGATGCATCATCCGGAGATCATCGAGGTCATCGAGGTCGACTCGGCCGAGCGCCTGCTCGATCTGCTGGCGCTGCGGAACGAGCTGTGGCAGCCGCGCCCCGGCAGCTGGATCTTCCGCGGCCAGGCCGATTCCGACTGGCGCCTCGAGCCGAAGGCGTTCCGGTCCGGCCTGCGATTCGAGTACGGTTTCGCCGATCCGTTCGCGCCGCAGGCCAATCACGCCGAGCAGGTGAAGGCGGAGGCGACGCTCATCCGCCTGTTCGTGCTCGGCATGGATGAGCAGGGCCACGAGTTCCCCTCCGAGTCCGCGTTCAAGGTGACCGACTGGCGGTTCATCGCCGAGCGCGTCGTCGAGGCGTCGACGAAGCCGGGCATATGGCCGCCCGAAGACCTCCAGCCGCTGTTCGCGCTCGCGCAGCATCACGGCCTGCCGACCCGTCTGCTCGACTGGACGCACCGCCCGCTCACCGCCGCCTACTTCGCGGCCGAGCGCGCGGCGCACAGGCTGCGGGACGGCGAGAGGGCGACCGAGTGCTTCTCCGTGTGGGCGTACAACTTCCGCACGAGCGACGACGACGAGCTGTGGCAGGATGCGTCCATCTTCCCGGTCGTGGTCCGCGTCCCGCGCGCGCGCAACCCGAACCTGCACGCGCAAGGAGGCGTGTTCATCCTGATCGCGACCCGCATCACGGATCCGGAGGGGCCCGCCGTCCTCCCGCCGCTCGATGAGCTGGTGCGTGCGCGCGCGTCGTCGGTGCGGCGGGCGGAATCGCTGCCGTTGCCGATCCTGCGCCGGCTCGACGTTCCCGTGTCGCAGGCGGGCGTGCTGCTCCGCCTGCTGCACGACGAGGGCGTCGGCGCCGTCCACCTGTTCCCGGACCTGGAAGGCGTGGTCAGGGGCATCCAGGAGCGGTCGCTCTGGGATCGGACCGTGTTCCCGTGGGATCTGTGAGCTCCGGCGTCCCCGACTGGCTCGAGCCGATGGCCGCGACGCTCACGCAGGAGCGTTTCACCGATCCGGCGTGGATCTTCGAGCGCAAGATCGACGGGATCCGCCTGCTCGCGTTCCGGGATGGCGCCGAGGTGCGTCTGCTGTCGCGCAACAAGCTGCCGCGCCGCATGCCGCACGTAGCCGAATCGATTCGCAATCTGCCGGTGGACGACGTGATCCTCGACGGCGAGTCCGCGTGGGATGACGGGAGTGCCGTCGCCTATCACGTCTTCGACGTGCTGTGGCTGAACGGTCGCAGTCTGACCGACCTGCCACTCAACGAACGGTATGCAGTGCTCGATGGGATCCCGCTCGCAGCGCCGCTCGGGCGCGTGCCGGCGGTGGACGGCGTGAAGCCGTGGGAGCGCGCGTGCCGGGAGGGGTGGGAGGGCGTGATCGCGAAGCGGCTCGACTCCCGGTACGAGCACCGCCGCTCGCGCAGCTGGCTCAAGATGAAGTGCGAGCTCACGCAGACGCTGGTCGTGGGCGGGTTCACCGACCCGCAGCGCAGCCGCGTCGGTCTCGGTGCGCTCCTCGTCGGATATTACGATGGCGACGATTTCGTCTTCGCGGGCAAGGTCGGCACCGGCTTCGACACGAACCTGCTCCTCGGGCTGCGCCGCGAGCTCGATCGCATCGAGATCCCGCGGCCGCCGTTCACGAAGGCGGTCGGGCTGCCGCGCGTGCGCGCACACTGGGTGCGTCCGGAGATCGTCGTGGAGGTCGCATTCATCGAGTGGACCGCACACGGCAAGCTGCGCCATTCGCGACTGCTCGCCGTCCGCGACGACCGGTCGCCCCGCGAGGTCGTGCGGAAGCCGTGAGACCGTGATCATCTCGCACCCGGAGAAGGTGCTGTTCCCCGATGACGGCATCACGAAGGGCGAGCTGGCGGATTACTACGGCATGGTCGCACCCGTGATGCTGCCGCACATCGCGCGGCGGCCGATCACGATGGAGCGTTTCCACCGCGGCATCGGTGAGGACGGCTTCTATCAGAAGAGCGTGACGAAGGGATTCCCCGGCTGGCTCGAGCGTGTCGCGGTGCCGAAGAAGAACGGCATGGTGTATCACCCACTGGTCACCGACGCGGAATCGCTGCTGTGGCTCGCGAACATGAACTGCATCACGCCGCACGTGTGGACGTCGCGCGCACCGGACCTCATGCACCCCGATCTGCTCGTCTTCGACCTCGATCCCTCGGAGGATGATCCCGAAGCGCTGCGCGACGCGACGCTCCTCGTCCGTGACACGCTCGCGGAGCTCGGCCTCACCACCTGGGTGAAGACGACGGGATCGAAGGGCTTCCACGTCGTGGTGCCGCTCGATCGCTCCGCCGACTACGGCGAGTGCGCGCCGTTCGCCCACGCGTTCGGGCGTCTCCTCGTGCTGCGCCACCCGGAGACGTTCACGCAGGAGTTCTACAAGGCGGACCGCGGCCACCGCATCCTGATCGATACCGGACGCAACGAGTTCCATGCGACCTACGCCGCGCCGTACGCCGTCCGTGCGAGGCCGGGCGCGCCGATCTCGGCGCCGTGCACCTGGGAGGAGGTGGAGCGCGGGGCCGGCCCGCAGTCGTTCGGCCTGCGGCAGATGGCGGATCGAGTCGGCACGATCGGCGATGCGTGGGCAGGCCTGCACGACCGGGGTCACGCGTTGCGCCCGGCCGCGGAGCGTCTGCGCGGGGCGCTGGAGGCGACACCCGAGGCCGGGGGCGCGAAAGACCGTTGACGGCGCACGCCGGCCGACGCCAACTTGGAGAAACCCTGCCCTGCGTGCGACTCCGACGGTCGCACGCGCGGGCGGGGTTTCGTGCTCGAGGCCACTGGGCACCCGCCGAATGAACCCACCGGAGTGACGCACCATGAGCTACAAGCCCGACGATTTCTTCGTTGGCGTCGTGGACTTCTTCGCGGTCCTGCTGCCGGGTGCCGTGGTCGTCGCGGTGGGGCGGCCGTTCCTGCCGGAGACGCTGTACGGTGCCGCGGGCGTACTACGGCCGGTGACGGGCACGACGGCGTCCTGGGTGCTGTTCCTGCTCGCAGCATACCTGGCGGGCCACCTGCTGTTCCTGCTCGGAGCGTTCCTCGATTCGACGCTGTACGATCCGCTGAGGTCCGTGACCGTGCCGCCGGGGAAGGACAGGGCGTACGAGGCGGCGCGGGCAGCTCAGAACCAGGCGCTCGGCGGAAGTTCGCACGTGATGAACACGTTCCAGTGGGCGCGCGCGACGCTCCGACTCCAGGCGCCGCCGGCCATGGCGGAGATCGAGCGGTACGAGGCCGACTCGAAGTTCTTCCGCAGTCTCACGGTCGCGCTGTACGCGCTCGTGTTCCTGTTCCTGGACCGCGAGTCCCGGATCATCGCCGCAGCTCTGCCGGCGGGCCTCGCGGCAGGCCATGGGATGCGGGTTCTCCTGAAGCGGCTGCACGGCGAGTCCGGCAGCGTGACGAAGACGTGGACGCCGCGCCTGATGAAGCTCGCGGTCGGCTTCGCCGCCGCGACCTGGGTCGTGCTCCTGGCGCGCGCGGTGTCGTCGGGCAATACGCCGGCCGTGCCGCTCATCGTGCTTCTCGCGCTCTCGATCTGGCGGTACGCCGAGCGTCGCTGGAAGAGCACACGGGCGGCATACTACTACGTCGTCGTCAGCCGCAGCCTGCCGCGGCCCGCACGGAAGAAGACGGCCCAGCGTGCCTAGCATCCGCCAGGCCGGCGCGATCGCCGCGGCGCAGGACGCGGGCACGCCGCGGCTCCTCGTCGTCCGTGCGAAGCAGGCACCGGACGAGTGGATCTTCCCGAAGGGCCACATCGAGCCGGGGGAGACGCCGGAGGAGACGGCGTTGCGGGAGCTGCACGAGGAGACCGGATACGACGGCCGACTCCTCGCCCGCGTCGGCTCGGTCGATTACCCGAGTCCGAGCGGACCGGTACACGTCGAGTACTACCTCGTCGATGCAGGCGAACGAGCCGGCCCCGGCGACGGCCGCGAGGTGCAGTGGTGCAGCCCGCAGCACGCGAGAAACCTGCTCTCCCACGAGGACGCGCGACGACTGCTCGACCGTGCGGTCGCGCTGCTGAACGACGCTCGCCCGGACGCCGGGGCATTCCGATCCTGACGCTTCACCGCGGTGCGCTCGCATGAGCCCTGAGCACACGTTCGGCCGCGGGTCCGTGCCCGTCGAGCTCACGCGCTTCATCGGCCGCGCGGATGAGCTCGCGGCACTCGGCGCGCTCGCGGGCACATCGCGCCTGCTCACGCTCACGGGCGCGGGCGGCAGCGGCAAGTCGCGCCTCGCGCTGGAGCTGGTACCGCGGCTGGTGGAGCTCGCTCCGGCCGGCGTCGCATGGGTGGAGCTGGCGTCGCTCGGGGATCCGCAGCTCATTCCCGGCGCAGTGCTGCATGCGCTCGGTGTTCCGGCGCAGACCGACGCGGCGACGGCCGACACGGTCGCCGACGTCATACGCGATCTGCCGGTCGCGCTCGTGCTCGACAACTGCGAGCATCTCGTCGATGCGTGCGCCGAGCTGGTGGACGCGCTGCTGCGCACCTGCGGCGCGCTGGTCGTGCTCGCGACCAGCCGCGAAGCGCTGGGCGTGCGCGGTGAGCGGTCGTGGCTCGTGCCGCCGCTCCAGCTCCCCGCCGCGAATGCAGACATCGCAGTACTCGAGCAGTCGGACGCGGTTCGACTGTTCGTGGATCGCGCGCGCGATGTGGTTCCCGACTTCCGCCTCGACGAACGGAACGCAGCGGCCGTAGCGGAGATCTGCGCGCGGCTCGACGGGATTCCGCTGGCCATCGAGCTGGCCGCGGCGCGCGTGCGCCACATGCCGCCGCAGCAGATCAGCCGGCGTCTCACGGATGTCTTCGCGCTGCTGACGACCGGCTCACGCACAGCGATCCCGCGGCATCGTACGCTGAGAGCGGCGCTGGACTGGAGTCACGATCTGCTCCCCGCGCAGGCACAGGTGGTGCTTCGCCGGCTGTCGGTGTTTCGCCGCGGCTTCACGCTCGATGCCGTCGAAGCCGTCGCCGCAGGTGACGGCGTTGCCGGTGACGATGTGCTCGATCTCGTGAGCCTCCTCGTGGATCGGTCGATGATCGTCGTGCGCGAGCAGTATGGTCAGGCGCGCTACCAGCTGCTGGAGACGATGCGGCTCTACGCGGAACAGCGGCTGCGCGAGGCGGGCGAGGAGCTGCGCACGCAGCGCGCGCTGGCGGACTGGCTGGCCGATCTGGTCGCGCGCCTCGAGCCGGTGTTCCTGACGACGGGGCGGCGCACCGCATTCAGGACGCTCTACCCGGAGCTCGACAACATCCGGGAGGTGCTGAACTGGACGCGCATGCACGATCCGCTGCTGCACATCCGCATCGTCGGCAAGCTGTGGTGGTTCTGGTTCGCGTCCCGCTTCTGGAACGAGGCGCACCGCTGGATGACCGAGGCGCTCGCCCTGCCCGCCGCCACGGAGCCGACGCCCGGGCGCGCGGCGCTGCTGATGGCCGCCGGCGGGCTCGCGGCGATGCGGTCGCGGCCGGAAGAGGCCATTCCGCTGCTCGAGGAGGCGCAGCGGCTGGCGGCATCGCTCGGTGAAGGTCGTGTCGAGGCGGATGCGTTCCTGTACCTCGGCATCGCCTGCGGCACGGCGCACGCAGAGCTGTCACGGCAGTATGCGCTGCGTGCCGCGGACTGGTACCGTGCCAGCGAGGACCTCTACGGCCTGCGCGCGGCGCTGCTGCTGCTCGCGAGCGCCGATCACGCCGCGGGCGATCCGGACGGGGCAATGGCGCACACGCGCGAGGCACTCGCCCTCGCCCGGCGCCTCGGAACGGACCGCGAGCTCGCCATGCCGCTCCAGCACCTCGCCATGCTGCTCCTCGAGCGGGGCGATGTGGCCGGCGCGCGCGCCATGGTGCTCGAATCGCTGCACGGACTCGAGCGCGATCCATCGGTCCCGTTCACGCATCGCGGCATCGAGTGGTACGCCGCCACCATCGCCGACGATGCGCCTCGAGCCGCCGCGTATCACCTCGGGATGGCCGAGTCCGTGCGCCGATTCATCGGCGCGCGACGGTTTCCCTGGGATGTGCCGTACATGGAGTCGCTCGCCGCGCGGCTCGGCCGGACACTCGGCCAGCAGGAATACGAGCGCGCGTTCGAGGAGGGGCTCGCAGTGCCCGCGACCGACGCGCTCGACGTGGTGCTGCATCCGCGTGCAGCGCCGGCATCCGCCGCCGCGCCGAACGCGTCGCAGCCGGTCGTGCCGGCGCGCGCGGCGTCCGTGACTGCACCCGCGGCGTCCGTGGCTGCACCCGCGGCGTCCGTGGCTGCACACGAGGCGGCGCCGCCATCCGCTGCGGCCGACGCGTCCGTTCGTACAGCGCAACCGGCGCGTACGCCGGCGCTGCGCGTGCTCGCGCTCGGACCGTTCCGCGCCGACGTGCGCGGAGAGCCGGTAACCGACTGGCCTTACGCGAAGCCGAAGGAGCTCCTGGTCTACCTGCTGTGCCATCCGGCAGGCCGTACGCGTGTCGAGATCGGCGGTGACCTGTGGCCGGGCAATACGCCGGCCCAGATCCGCAACAGCTTCCACGTGACGCTGCACCACCTGCGCAAGGCGCTGGGGAGCTCGGACTGGGTGGTCGTCGAGAACGAGCGCTACAGGATCGCGCCGGATGCCGATGTGGAGTTCGACGCCGCGGTCCTCGAGGCCGAAGTGCGTGCCGCCCTCGTCACTCGCGACACCGATGCACGCACCACGATCGACCGGCTCCAGCGCGCACTCGCGCTCTACCGCGGTCACCTGCTCGGCGATGAGAGTGCCGGCGCCTGGCGTGACGAGCCGCAGGACCGGTACCGCCGCGTCTACTGCGACGGCGCGCTCCTGCTCGGCACCCTGCTCGAGGAGCGCGGCGACGTGCGCGCCGCGGCGGAGACGTACGAGTCGATCGTGGCGCGCGAGCCGCTCCACGAGGAGGCGTACCGGCGACTGCTTCGCTGCTGGACCCGGACCGGTGAGCGGGCGCGTGCGCTGCGTCACTACGAGCGCTTCGCGACCGTGCTCCGTGATGAGCTCGACCTGGAGCCCGAGCCCGAGACGCTCGCTCTCGTCCAGCAGATCCGGTCGAGCTGAGCGCGGAATCGGCCCGTTCGTCCCTTCCTGCTTGCCCCTCCCTGTCCGGCGACTATATAAATCGCTTATATAGTCGGCACCGACCCGGAGAACGACATGATCACACCGCTGACGTATACGATCCTGCTCGCACTGGCGGACGGGGATCGCCACGGGTACGGGATCATCAAGGAGATCGAGGCCCGTCTCGGGCCGGCAGCCGCGCCGAGCACGGGCGCACTGTATCTGGCGCTCCAGCGGATGGAGAACGAGGGGCTGGTGACGGAGTCGCCGGCGCTGCCGGGGCCGGACGAGGACGCGCGGCGCCGGTACTACCGGATCACGCGGCGCGGCCGGGAGGCGGTGCGGACGGAGTCGGCGCGGCTCGCCGCGCTGGTGGAGACGGCGCGGCAGAAGAAGCTGCTGCCGCGGCGGGCGGACGCATGAGTGCGAACGAACGGCTGTTCCGTCTCCTGCTGCGGCTCGTGCCGGAGTCGTTCCGGGAGCGTCACGGCGAGGAGATGCTGGAAACGCATCGTTTGCGACTGCGGGACGTCGGTGACCGCACGATGTCGCGGCTCGCGTTCCTGGTGCGCGAGTCGTGGGGCGTGCTGTGGCTTGCCGTGCGTCTCCGGACGGGTGGTGGACGCGCGGCGCGTTCTGCACGCCCCGCGTCGGTGCAACGCATGGGCATGCTGGACGGCATGGTGCAGGACGTCCGGTTTGGTGCGCGCACGCTGCGACGCAGTCCCGGATACGCGCTGCTCGCGGTGATCGTGCTGGCGCTGGGGATCGGCGCGAGCACGGCGATCTTCTCCGCAGCGAACGCGTTCTTCTTCCGTCCGCTGCCGTTTGCGGACGCGGACCGTCTCGTGATGCTGTACGAGACGAATCCGGAGTACGGCTGGACGGACCAGACGGCTGCGCCGGCGAACTTCCTGGACTGGCGCGAGCAGGTGTCGGCGTTCGACGACGTCGCCGCGTACTCGAGCTTTATCGACGATGCATCGTACGTGCTGGATGGAGAGCCCGTGCTGCTCGCGGCGTCCGCAGTGACGGGCAATTTCTTCGATGTGCTGGGCGTGCGTGCGGCGCACGGGCGCGGGTTCCGGTGGGATGAGACGTGGGCGCCCGGCGCCGGAGTCGTCGTGCTGAGTCACCGGGTCTGGATGACGCATTTCGGCGGCGATCCGGGTGTGGTGGGCCGGATGTACGAGATCGGCGGCCGGCCGACGCAGGTCGTCGGTGTCATGCCCGATGGGTTCAGCTTTCCGAGCTCCGAGACGGAGCTGTGGTTGCCGTGGGGGTGGACACCGGCGAATCGTGACGAGGTCTGGTTCCGGCGCGCTCACTTCGTCCGGCCCATCGCGCGGCTCGCGTCCGAAGCGACGCCTGCGCGGGCGGCGGCGGAGCTGGACGTCGTCGTGGAGCGGCTTCAGCGGGCGTACCCCGAGACGAACAGTGTCATGGGCGCGGGCATGATGCCGCTGCGGGACTTCCTGATCCGCGACGTGAGGCGGCCGTTGCTGATCCTGTTCGGCGCAGTCGTGCTGCTGCTGCTGCTCGCGTGCGCGAACGTGGCGAACCTCACGCTCGTGCGGGGCGCCGAGCGTGGTCGCGAGATCGCCCTGCGCCACGCGCTCGGCGCGGGCCGACTCCGTGTCGCGCGTCAGCTGCTCATCGAGAACCTGCTGCTCGCGCTCGCCGGTGGCGCACTCGGTATTGCGCTCGGCTGGGCGGGAGTGCGGGCACTGGCTGCGCTGACGCAGCTCGGGATCGATGGTGCGACGACGATCGCGCTCGATGGCCGGGTCATCCTGTTCACGCTCGCGGCGACACTGGCGAGCGGTATCCTGTTCGGCCTCGCGCCGGTGATGCGGGCGACGACGGGCCGCATACACGGCACGATCATCGAGGGCGGCACCGGCGCATCGGCCGGACGTTCGGGATTGCGGACGGTGCGCGCGCTCGTGACCGTGGAAGTCACGCTCGCGCTGCTGCTCACGATGGCAGCCGGTCTCGTGATGCGCAGCTTCCTGCTGATGCGCAGCGTCGATCCCGGCTTCCGCACGGAAGGTGTGCTCGCCGTGCAGATCACCGCGCCGTCCGCACGCTACCCGGGCCGGGACGAGGTTCTTGCATTCCAGGACCGCCTGGCGGCCGCCCTCGAGGCGCGGCCGGACATCGAGCGTGCCGGTTTCGTAGCGCGACTGCCGCTGGACGGGCCGAGCTGGTCCAGCCAGTTCCAGGCGCGGGGCTGGCCGCCGGACCGGATCGGCTTCGAGATCCTGCACCGCCGCGCCGATGCCGGTTACTTCGACGTGCTGGAGATCCCACTCGTGCGCGGCCGGATGTTCGAGCCGCGCGACCGCGGCGATGCACCGCTCGTCGTGCTCATCAACGAGACGTTCGCGCGCGAGCATTTTCCGGGCGAGGACCCGATCGGCCAGCGCATTGCCTTCGACCGTGCAGCGGACGAGCGCTCGACGTGGTACGAGATCATCGGCATCGTCGCCGACCAGCACCAGCTGAGTCCCGGCGTGCCCGCGCGCGCCGAGGTCTTCGAGCACCGCTATCAGGACTGGTGGCGCGGCGCGTGGGTGGTCATGCGCACGCGGGCGGAGCCGATGAGCGTGCTGCCCACCGTGCGCGCCGCGCTGCGCGAGATCGATCCACTCGTCCCGATCGCAGAGGCGCAGCCGCTGCGGGACGTGTGGCGCGCATCCATGGCGCGCGAGGAGTTCATTCTGGTCCTGCTCGGTGCCTTCGGCGTGGTCGCGCTGCTGCTCGCGACCGTCGGTGTGTACGCCGTGACCGCGCAGGCCGCGCGCAGGCGTACGCGGGAGATCGGCATCCGCATGGCGCTCGGCGCGCGCTCCGCTGACGTCATCACACTGATGCTGCGACACTCGCTGGTCATGGTCGGTGCAGGGCTCGCCGCCGGCCTCGCCCTCTCGCTCGTCGCCAATCGCGCGCTCGGCTCCGTGCTCTACGGCATTGCACCGAACGACCCCGTAACCACCGTGATCGTGGTGCTCGTCCTGTCGGCCGTCGCCGCGGTTGCCAGCTATGTGCCCGCGCGGACCGCAACGTCCGTGGACCCGGTGCGTTCATTGAAGCAGGAGTGACGCGATCTCCCAGACGAATCTGTCGCTCGACGCGCCGCTCACGCCGCGGCTCCCGATCCCGATGTGGCTTCAGCCCTGCGGCCGTGCGCCGCGACCGCGCCGGCCGAACAGCCGGACCACGTCGACGAGAAACCAGCCGAACACCGCGAGCGAACCCGCCACGAGCACCACGATCGCGAGCCACGTGAACACGGCCATGGCGCTCATGTCACCTCGCCGGGGACCTGCGCGGATATGGTCGGCTGCGCCGGAGGTCCTGACTGGCCGAGCCGCTGCCCGATCAGGAAGGCGATGGCCGATGCAGGCAGTGCGAACAGCACCGCGTACTCCTGCCAGACATCGAATGTCCGGGCACCGATCGCGACGGACCAGATGCGCGTGCCCCACTCCTCATCGTACGCGCCGTAGGCATTCGTCAGCACGAAGACGGTGCCCGCGACCAGCAGGCCGGTCACGCTCGAGGCGAGTCCCGCAGCGGGGCGGAGCCGAGTGCGGAAGAACAGTGCGGCGACGATCGGCACTAGCGCGGCCGAGACCAGCATGCTCGCCATGAACACCCATGCCGACACCATCGACGTGAAGAAGAGCGCGAAGGCGATCGTCACGATGGCCGAGATCACGACACCGATGCGAGTCAGACGCAGCAGCTCCGTGTCGCCAGGCTCGGTGCGCGCGAGCGGGCGGTACAGGTCGTAGGACAGGTTGCCGCCCGCGATCAGCAGATAGGAGTCGATGGTCGACATCGCGGTGGCGATCACTCCCGAGACGAACAGGCCCTTCAGTCCGATCGGCAGCACATCCAGCGTGAGCGCGAGCAGCGCGGAGCGCGGCTCGACGTCGAGGCCAGCGGCGGCAGCGGTCATGCCGAGCAGTGTGACGATCCAGTCGAATGCGGCCCAGAGCACGATACCGATCGCGAGCGCGACCAGGACCGACCGGTAGCTCTCCGCCGCGAAGATCCGTTGATAGAACGCCGGCTCGACGAGCACGCTGAGCGCGCCGATGCCGAAGACGGCGAGCACTGCGGCCGGGTAGGTGCCGCGCGGCTCGAAGTACGACGCAGGCAGCGCGGTGCGCAGCGCATCGATGCCGCCGTGCGCGCCGAGCGCCAGGGCCGCGGCGATGCCGAGCGTCACGCACATCAGCGTGAACTGCACCGTGTCGGTGAGCGCGTCGGCGAGCAGGCCGCCGAGCAGCGTGTAGACGACGGAGATCGCGGCACCGGCGACGACACCCCACACGAACGGCACGCCGAGGACCATCTCGAGCACGAGCCCGATCCCCATCACGGCGAGCATCGGCAGCGCATAGACGAAGCTGGCGATCGCGACCACGACCTGCGTGCCGCGACCGTACGCGTGCGCCGCCACGTCCGGCAGCGACAGGAACGCGCCGCGTCGCAGGCGCCGCGCGAAGAACACGGCCGCGATCAGGATCGCGACGTAGTAGGGGCGGGAATAGAAGAACCAGCCGACGACGCCGTCGACGAACCCGACCTCGGAAGCACCGAACAGCACGTCGAGCCCGTAGTAGGTGGACACGAGCGTGCAGACCAGCACCGGCGTGGTCATGCTGCCGCCCGCGATGAACCAGTCGCGGAACCCGCCGATCCGGCGCGAGACGGCGACCCCCAGCGCCAGGATCCCGAGGATGTACAGGCCGATGATCGCGAGATCGGTCGGGTGCATGAGGCCGGCAGCATAGGCGCGGATGGCGCGGGCGGGCAACCTAGCGGACCGCAAATGCGGACCAGGCACCAGATTTCCATTATGACGCGCCGGGACATGGGCATGTCCCGGCTGCCAGCCGGAACCGGGGCGTTCTCATGCGCCGAACGGCCATAATGGAAATCTGGTGCCTGGTCCGATAATTTGGTCGATATGCCTTTCAACCGCACGTTCCGCTGCGCCGCGCTCAACGCCGCGGCGTTCGTCCTGGCCGGCGCTGCGGCGGCGCAGGTGCCGTCGCCGCAC
>DASUSS010000063.1:0-17111 GCA_036374995.1 Longimicrobiales bacterium
GATCCGGTCACCGGCGATGTCGAACAGGGCCCCCGCCTCCGTCACCTCGTTCCATTTCCGCGCGGCCCAGCCGTCGAGCGCGTCCATGAAGATGGCCCAGGCCAGGAGCGGCACCATGAGCAGGTCGAGCCACCACGACCCGACCGGGTTCGCCCGCATCCATACGCCGATCACGACGAAGATCAGGAGTACGCGCGCGGCTGTGAGCAGGTTGGCCATGGAGCAGCACCGTGAGCGGGAGAAGAACGGCAGGCCTGTTCTGCTTACCTGCGGGGCCCGGCTCCGGTTCCGCCGGACTGTCGATTTCCAGCTCCGGCACTCGACCATCCCCGGGATTCCATGGCCCGAACGAGGGAGGTCACGTGAAATACCTGCTGCTCGCATGGCACCGGGAGGACAGCTGGGAAGCATTGTCTCCGATGGAGGCGGATACGCTGATCCGGGAGTGCCGGCCGTATGACGACGCGCTCCGCGATAGCGGCCACCTCATCGTGATGGAAGGCCTGCAGTCGACGAGCCACGCCATGACCGTCCGCACGCGAAACGGGCGCATCTGCATCACGGACGGTCCGTACGCGGAAACGAAGGAGCAGCTGGGCGGGTTCTATCTGATCGAGGCGCGCGACCTGAACGAAGCGATCCAGGTTGCGACGAACACTGCGGCGGCGCGGCTGGGTGAGAAACTCGGGTGGGTCGTGGAAGTTCGGCCGGTCGCGGAACCGACTCCCGGCACACCAGGCGATGAGGCCTGACGTGTGCCGGGCATTCAGGCGAGTCAACCCTGTCGGCGCATCCGGTGCGTCACCGTGTTGTAGCGCACACCCTTCATCCGCTTCACCCCGTCCGTCGTCTGCTTGTACACATGGCGCCGCTTCGGATCGGACGCGTCGCGGTCGGACCAGAAATACTGCGTCGGCGTCCCATCCTTCTTGTGGATCGTGATTCTGGCCATGGAACTTCTCCAGTCGATGAGTAGTCGAACCGCGCGCGGGCATTCGAACGGGGTTTGGCGTGAGGAATTGTATACCCTCCAGCGCCGCCGGAGGTCCGTCGCGGTGCATGTACGATCCGATAACAGCGCTGCACGGCAGCAGTTACCGTCGGGCCTTCGATGGTTGCCGACCGTGCCGCCGACGAGCACACGGCCCATGATGCGAACGAAGTGGAATGCGCTGCCGAAGGCGCTGATCATCGCGGTGGCGGCGGTGGCGCCGCCGGCGGTGCACGCACAGGGATCGTCGGAGTTCTCGCCCGCGCGTCTCGCGCGTGTGGACACGATCCTCGAGAGCTACGTCGCCGCGGGTCACATTGCAGGTGCGGTCGCACTCGTGCTGCAGGATGGTCACGTCGTGTACGAACGTGCGGTGGGCTGGGCGGATCGGGAGGCGCGTGTACCGATGACACCCGGCACGATCTTCCGGATCGCGTCGCAGACGAAGGCGCTCACGAGCGTTGCGATCCTCCAGCTCATGGAGGAGGGCAGGCTCATGCTGGAGCAGCCGGTCGGCCGCTACATCCCGACGTTCGCGCACACGACGGTCGCGGTGCAGGAGGGTGACAGCGCCGGCATCGTCCCGGCGCGGCGTGCCATCACGATTCGCGATCTGATGACGCACACCGCCGGCATCTCGTACGGAACGTCCGCAGCCGTGGCCACGCGTTACGCGCGGGCCGGCCTCGGCCCGGCGGCGGGCTGGGGCTGGTACACGGCGGACAAGGACGAGCCGATCTGCACGACGATGGAGCGGCTCGGAACACTTCCATTCGTGGCGCAGCCGGGCGAGGCGTGGGTGTACGGCTACGCGACGGACGTGCTCGGCTGCGTGGCGGAGCGCGTGTCGGGCGTGCCGCTCGACGAGCTCATCCGCACGCGCATCACCGAGCCGCTCCGCATGACGGACACGCGTTTCTTCCTGGATCCGGCGGAGCGCGCGCGCCTGGCGGCGGTGTACGCGAGCGACAGCACGGGCCGCGCCGTGCGGGCGGGAGACGACGCGCGCGGCCAGGGACACTACATCGACGGTCCGCGACGCAGCCATTCCGGTGGCGCGGGCCTGCTCTCGACTGCACGCGATTACGCGCGATTCCTCGAGATGATCCGCAACGGTGGCGCGCTGGATGGCGTGCGCATCCTCGCGCCGCGCACCGTGAAGCTTCTCACGACGAATCAGGTCGGGTCGCTGTACCCGACGACGGGGCTCGGCTGGAGTCTGGCATTCGAGACGATCGAGCGCTTCGGCGCGGCGGACCTGGGCGAGGTCGGCGCGTACGGCTGGGGCGGTGCCTACGGCTCGTGGTATCGCGTCGATCCGGAGTCCCGGCTCGTCATGGTGTTCATGGTCCAGCTGCTGCTGCCGCACCGCACGGATATCCGACAGAAGTTCCCCACCCTCATCTACCAGGCGCTGACCGGGTCCGGCACGAGGTGACGGTCGACGTCGTGTTGCAACATCTTGTCCCGTAGCGAGTTACAACGACGCGGTGGCGAAACGGGCGGCGCGGCGCAAGATTGGTGTCTCTCCCCGGACAGAACTCGGACACGGAACCGTCGGGCAAGCGACGGAACCGTCGTCGTGCGCGGAGTCCGCGCAATCACCCATCACTTTTTCCGTGACGGAGCGGAACATGACCGAGGAACATGCGGGTTTCGAAGCATCGGCGCCGCAGGATGACGGACGCACATCGCTGGCGCTGGCGCTGGGTCTTGCTGCGGCGATCGCCGCGGGCGGGATGTGGGCGGTGCTGGTGTTCGTGACGAACCTGGAGGTGGGCTACGCGGCGTGGGGCGTCGGCGTGCTCGTGGGCGTCGCAATGACGCGGGCGACGCGGCAGCGGACGCAGCAGCTGGCGTATGCGGCGGCGGTCTTCGCGCTGCTGGGGCTGGTAGCGGGCAAGGCCTTCATCTTCGCAGGCAGCTCGGGTATGATCGCGGAGGAGCTGAGCGCGGACGAGGAGGTCATGCGGGGCGCGATCGCATGGCAGATGTACGCCGAGCGCGCCCTGGATCAGGAGACGCTCGCCGAGATCGACCGTGTCGAGGCCGGGCAGGACACGCTGTCGGATGCGGCGTGGGCGAGCATGCTCGAGCAGGCGGACGTGCGGCTCGCGAGCATGACGGAGCAGGATCGCGCGGAGGCCGCAGGTGCGGCAGCCCGCACCGTGATGCACTCGATGGGGATGTTCGCGGGGATCCGGGCGCAACTGAGTGCGTTCGATCTGCTGTGGGTATTCCTTGCCGTCGGGACGGCGTATCGGATGCTCGCTCCGGCGAAGGAGTCCGAGAGCGTCGAGCTCCAGCAGGCGTAATCGAGGAGCAGGAATGAGTCGCACCCGCAGGGTTCTGTCGTACGCGCTGACCTGGACGTGCCTCGCGGGCACGAGCGATGTACTCGCGCAGGACATGGCCGCCCGTACGGATACGATCCGGCTCCGGTTCGGCTGGCCCGCAGGCACGACGGCGCGCATCCAGACGACGCGTTATCGTGAGCAGATCAGCGAGACGTCCGATACGACGTTCATGAGCGCCGATTACCGGATGAGCGTCACGGCGCACCCCGAGGGGCTGCTCGTGTCGTACGACGATTTCCGGTTCCCGACCGTCGTCGATAGCACGGACGGTAGGGATGTGAATGCGCTCGCGCAGCGCGCGGCGTCGATGGTACCGAAATTCGTCGTCGGTACGGGTGGTGAGTTCGTGCGGATCGATGATGTGGCGTCGATCCGTGCCGGGCTGGACTCGATGATGGCGGAGCTGCTCGGTCCGGATGCGGATGCCGCGGATGTTCGCGAGGCGCTGGCAGCGATGCTCTCGGAGGAGGCACTGACGGGGCTGGCGGCCGAGGAATGGAACGCGGTCGTCGGGATGTGGATCGATGCGGATCTCGAGCTGGGTGCGGTGTACGAGCTCGAGGATCAGGCTCCGCTGCCCATCCTTCCCGGTGTCGTGGTGCCGATGATCTCCGAGTTCAGCATCGAGTCGCGAACGGCGTGCGAAGCGGGGGGAGCGGACTCGGCATGCGTCGAGCTCCATTACGTGAGCTATCCGGAGCCGGCAGCGGTGAAGGCCGCGCTGGCCGAGTACCTCGAGCGTCTTCCCGCCGTGCCGGGCATGAGCTCGTTCGCGTTCGAGGACCTCGAGGTGGAGAACGAGATCATCATCGTCACGGAGCCGGCGACGCTGCGTCCGCACCGGATGCAGATCACGAAGGCGGTGAGCGGTGTCGTGACGGCGGGCGGGGAGCGGAGCGAAGTCACGCAACTCGATGTGCGAACGTACCAGTACACGTATACGCGCTGACGCGGAATTGCCCTTCCAGCCCGTTCATGCCATGGAAGGTCGTTGATCGACGGGCGCGGCGTCGCGGCGTACTGTTCGTGGCCGCGGTCGTGCTCGCCGGCTGCCGCACGGGCCTGAACTACCCGCCGGCGGAAGTGCCGCGCTACGAGGGCGGCCCGACCGTCGGTGCGGCCGCCGCGAGTGACACGATCGACATCGTCTCGTTCAACATCCGCTATGCCCACCGCATCGATCTCGCGATCGAGCTGCTCCGGACGGATCCTGCCCTGCGTCGTGGTGACGTCCTGCTGCTGAACGAGATGGACGAGAACGGCACGTGGCTGATCGCGGAAGCGCTCGGCATGCACTACGTCTACTATCCGTCCGTGCTGCATCGCCGGACGGGCCGCGATTTCGGCAACGCGGTACTCTCGCGCTGGCCGATCGTCGAGGATGAGCGGATCGTGCTGCCACACGTCGCGCGCTTCCAGCGGACGCAGCGGACCGCGACGGCGGCCACGCTTCGTGTCGGGTCGGATCTGGTGCGTGTGTACGCGACGCACCTCGGCACTTTCTTCGAGATCGGGCCGGGCGCCCGCCGCGAGCAGCTGCGCACCATCCTCGAGGACTCCCGCCGCTACCCGTATGCGATCATCGGCGGCGACATGAACGACGGCTACATCGGCACGATCGTCGGCGAGTACGGCTTCACCTGGCCGACACAGGAGGGGCCGCGCACCATGCGGTTCGGGCGTGTCGATCACATTTTCGTGAAGAATCTGGCGACGCCCGACTCTGCCGGCGCGGGCACCGTGCGGGATGCGGCCGATGCGAGCGATCACTCACCGGTGTGGACTCGCGGCGTCCTGACGAGGCAGTGAGATGGCCGATCCCGCGCCGCGCGACACGACGGTCGGATCCGGCGCGGACCTGGAGCGCGGCCTCGGAGTGACCGCGGCGGCGACACTCGTTGCGGGCGCCGTCATCGGCACGGGCATTTTCGTCAGTCCCGCCATCGTCGCGCGTGAGGTCGGCGCACCGGGACTCAGCCTGCTCGTCTGGGGAGTGTGCGGCCTGCTGGCGCTGGCCGGCGGCCTCTGCTTCGCCGAGCTGGGCTCGGCACTGCCGCACACGGGCGGGACCTACGCGTTCCTGCTCCGCGCCTATCGCGTGCGCTGGCTGCCCTTCCTGTTCGGCTGGAGCATGTTCGCCGTGGTGCTCACCGGCGTGATGGCCGCGGTCGCCACGGCATTCTCCATCTATGCCGGCCAGTTCCTCGACGGCCTCATCCCGTACGGACTGTGGACGCAGCGAGCCGTTGCGATCGCCTGCATCCTGTTCCTCACCGGCATGAACTGCATGGGCGTCCGCATCGGCGGCCGCATCCAGATCGCATTCACGATCGCGAAGGTCGCCGGCGTCGGCACATTGATCCTCGCCGGATTGCTGTTCGCCGGAGAGCGGCACGCCCCGCTCGTGCCGCTGCTGCCCGCGGCGCCCGTGGGCGGCACGGTTGCGGCGTTCGGCGTAGCAATGATCGTGGCGCTGTTCGCGTACAACGGCTGGTGGTACTCGACGTTCGTGGCGGGCGAAGTGCGCGATCCGGAGCGATCGATTCCGCGGTCGATCCTGAGCGGAATGGCGGTCGTGCTCGTCGTGTACGTGCTCGCGAACGTCGTGTACCTGATGGTGCTGCCATTCGATGTGCTCCAGTCGACGGAGCGGCCGGCGGCGGAGGCGATGCGGAGGATCGCAGGGAGCGGCGGCGCGGATTTCATTGCCGTGGCCGTGATGCTGTCCGCATTCGGAACGGTGAACGCGCAGCTGCTGAGTGTGCCGCGCATCTATTTCGCGATGGCGCGGGACGGCGTGTTCTTCGACAGCGTGGCGCGCGTGCACCCGCGGTGGAAGACGCCCGCGACGGCGATCCTGCTCCAGGGAGTCGTCGCGTCACTGCTCGCGCTGACCGGCACGTTCCAGCAGATCATCACGTACACGGCGTTCCCGAACTACCTGTTCCTGTCGCTCGCGGTGGCCGGGCTGGTCGTGCTGCGCGTCCGCGAGCCGGACCTGCCGCGGCCGTTCCGCGTGCCGCTCTATCCGGTGACGCCGGGCGTGTTTCTCATCGTATTCGGCTGGTACCTCGTCAACTCGCTCATGCACGCGTTCCGCGACACGATGGTCGGGATCGTGCTGACGCTCGCCGGACTGCCGCTGTATCTCTACTGGTCGCGCCGGAACCGGCGCCGTGCCGAGGCGGTCGGTACTGCACTCCATGAAAGGGTGGCCGGATGATCGTCGATTTCCACAACCACTACTATCCCGAGGCCTACCTGCGCGAGCTGGAGCGCGGGGACACGAATGCGCGGCTGGAGCAGGACGCGGCAGGCCGCATGCTGCTGCACTATCCCGGAGACTACAATGTCGTGGTGACCGGTCACCGCGATCTGGATGAACGGATCGCGATGATGGACCGGGCCGGCGTGGATGTGCAGGCGATCAGCCTCACCACGCCGGGTGTGCACATCGAGGAGCGCGAGCGTGGGGGTGCGCTGGCGCGGCTCGTGAACGATGAGTTCGCCGCGGCGGCCACGCGCTACGGCGGCCGCTTCGCGCCGCTTGCAGCGCTGCCGCTCCAGGATCCCGCGGCGAGCGTCATGGAGCTCGAGCGGGCGGTCGCCCTGGGCCATCGCGGCGCGCTGCTGTTCTCCAACATCAACGGACGGACGCTCGACGACGAGGACTATTTCCCCCTGCTCCGGCGAATAGCGGAGCTCGACGTGCCGGCGTTCATCCACCCGACGAACCCGGCCACACTCGGGCCGCTCGAGCAGTACCGGCTGACGGCGCTGCTCGGGTTCCTGTTCGACACGACGACCGCCGTGACGCGGCTGATCCTCGCGGGCGTGCTCGAGCGGCTGCCGACATTGAAGCTGGTCGTGGGACACCTCGGCGGAACGATCCCGTTCACTGCCGAGCGCGTCGAGCGCGGATACGAGGTGTACCCGGAGCTGCACGAGCGGCTGTCCCGGCCGCCGGCCGAATACTTCGAGCGCCTGTACCTGGACACGGTGAACTTCCACCCGGCCGTGCTGCGTCTGGGCCTCGAGTTCGCCGGCGCCGACCGTCTCGTGTTCGGCACCGACTACCCGCACCAGGTTGGCTACGTCGATCGGGCGCTCGACGGTGTGAACGCGCTGCCGGTCACGGACGAGGAACGCCGGCGGATTCTGGGCGACAATGCCGCGGCACTGCTGAAGCTGTGATTCAGTCGACGGCGAGCAGATCGGCCATGAGCCAGATCCAGCGGCTCGTCGAGTGGACCCAGACTTCCTTGTAGACGTACATGTTCTGCGACGGCCAGTAGGGCAGGTCCGTGACGCCGCGGCTCTGCATCCCGACGGGAAGCGAGCCGACGAAGTCACCGCTCGAGACGCTGTACTGCTGCGCCCAGTCGTAGCCCACGCCGTACATGGTGCTCTGGACGAACGGATTGAGGCCGACGATCCACTGCGCCTGGCGGTGCGCGAGATCGAGTGCGGCGCTGTCGGCGCTGGCCCGCGCGGCGGTCGCGAGCGCCTTCGCCTGCGACAGCAGGATACCGTAGTTGCCGCGCCGCGCGAACCAGACGGGGAACGCGCGCAGGTACCAGCCATCGCCCAGCGGCATTCCGGCCAGCACCTGTTCCCGGTACGACTCGCGCGTGGCCATGTGCAGTGCGCCCGAGTCCGGGACCTCGGCAACGGCATCATCGGGCCGGTAGACGTACGCGGGCAGGACGTACCATGGCGCGGTGGCCTCTGCGATCCGCTTCTGGTAGGCGAGATGCAGCGCGAGCGTGGACGCCCACGCCCGCGCGTCATCGTGGTCGGGGAACAGCTCGAGCAGCTGCGCGAGCGCGACGATCGGCGCCTGATCGTTGCCGCGGTGGAACTGGTGGAAGATCGTGTCGCGGTCCGGCCCCGTGTAGAAGAACCCGGAGACCGGGAACGTGCTGCCGACGTCCGTCTTCTGCTGCGAGCGAACGATAATGCCGGCGAGCTCGACTGCCTTGTCGGCGTACGGTCGTCCGCCCGTGGCGCGATACAGCTCGAGCGACGCCGTGATGCCGATGGCGGCGAGCTCGAGGCGCGTGGCCGCGAACGCCGGCGTGTGCCACGTTTCCGGTCCTTCCACGCCGGCGATCGCGTGGTGCCAGTCGTCCTCCGCAATGCGCAGGCTGCGCGCGGCCAGCTCCGGATCGCTGTCCCTCAGCACGCGCGCGGCGATCGCGGCGGCAGCAGCCGCGATGTAGTTCACATTCGGGTTGTTGCGCGCTTCGCGCGTGCGATCGTCCTCATCCCCGACCACGTTGTTGGTCCACAGGTTGTGGCTCGCGAAGCCGATGCGGTAGCCGCCATCGAAGCGAACGCGCAGGACCCAGTCCAGACCCCACCTGGCTTCCTCCAGGACGCGGGCGAGCAGTGCGGGATCATCGCCGCGCTCGCGCAGGGTTTCGGCGAGCGCGAACAGCGCGTACGTCGCCTCGCCCGTGTTGACGAGCCCCTGCGACAGGTCGCCCGCATCGTGCCAGCCGCCGCTCATGACGATGCGCTCATCGCCGTGGGACGCGAACCAGTCGAGATGATCGATGCCGTGCGAGCCCGGTACCGGGTAGCCGCAGCGATTACCGTAGAAGAAGTTCAACGCGCTCCATACGGTCTGCTGCCAGACGTCTCCGGCAATGGTGAACGGACGCGTATGCCGGTCAGCGGTCCGTATGATGTAGCGACCCGGCTCGTCGATGCTCGAGAAGTCGAGCTGCTGGAACTCGCCGAGCCGCGTCCGCACCGTCTCGATCGGGCGCGAGAGCACGATCTCGCCGAGCGCACTGTCGCTCACGCGCACGAGCTGGAACTCCGACGCGCCCAGATCGCTCGCGAGCGCGCGCTTCATCATCCCCGCCGAGTAGCCGGCATGACTGAATGCGATCCTGCCCGGCGCCACATCCCAGCCGGTGTGATGGTCGGGATCGACGCGCTGGAGCTCGATGCGGCCGACCTCGAACGCGACGCGGTCGTCCGGCGCCGCCAGCATCCGGTTCACCCAGTAGCCGATCTCGATCATCGTCACGCGATCGCGCGCGAGCGGCTGGATCTCCCACACGACCTGCTGCCACGCGCCGTTCTTCAGCGTCACGTAGTGGATCCCCTCGCGGCCGTACGCGTCGGGGACCTGCTCCGACCCTGCATTCCGCAGCACGATCTGCAACGGCAGCATCGGGAATCCGGAAATCTCGGGACGGATCCACAGCGACAGGCGATTGTAACCGCGCCAGTCCTCGCCGCCGAACGCGAGGCGCAGGTTCACGGCGGACAGACGGTTGCGGGTGGGCGCGGGCGAGTCCGCGAACATCTGCACGTCCACGCGCAGCACGCGCATGCCGCCCGCGCGCGGCTCGGCCGGGAACGTCACTGAGCCGGTTCCACTGAAGCTCCACCGCGCGGGCTGGGTGCCGTCGTCGAGTACGCGCGACGCGTGTACCATCTTGTTCAGCCACGCGAATTCGGCCGAGTTCTCGAATTCGATCGGGAGCAGCGGGCGCGGCGACTGGGCGGCCGCGGGTGCGCAGAGCGAGGCGAGGAGCGCGAGCACGCCGGAGACCCTGCATCGCATCGGAGGTCCTGACTCGTGAGTACGTGTGGTCGCGCCGCCGTGGGCGGCGAGCACGGCGGTGTGCGAAGATGTCCGGTGGGGCGGACTGCAGCAAGTTGTTTCTCGGGACTGGGGGAGTGAGGACGTTGCATGGCGGCGGGTCGCCGTGCATCGTATGGTGTTTTTTCCGGGGGGGCGCGGCGGCAGGGCATGCTTCTGGCGTCGCGCTCGTGGCGACGTCGGACGGGCGGTTGCACAGTCGCGGCGCCCGTACACAACACCAACGTGAGGTGGCAGCTATGAATCGACCCACGATGACGGCCGTGACGTGTGTGTTGTCGGCGGTGGTGCTGACTGGGTGCGCGACGAAGGGCGCGCTCCGCAATGCAGTGGCCGAAGAGCGTGCGGCCTGGACGGCGGCGGTGGATGCGGAGCGGTCGGAGCGAGTCGCGTCGGACGAGCGACTGGCCGCCGACCTCGCTGCGCTGCGCAATGATCTCCAGGCGATGCGGACGGAGTTCAATGCGGAGATCGAGGCGGTTGCCCAGGGGCTGCAGTTCATGCTGCCCGTTCACTTCAGCTTCGACGACGCGACGGTACGGGATGATGCGACGCCCGCGCTGGAGCGGTTCGCCGACATCGTGAATCGCCACTACGCGGGTGCGATGGTGACGGTGGAGGGGTTCGCGGATCCGGCGGGGTCTGCGCGGTACAACGTCGATCTGTCGAGCCGGCGTGCGGAGGCCGTGCGCGAGTATCTCGTCGAGCAGGGGATCACCGCGCAGCTGCGCGTGGTCGGCTACGGCGAGAACCGGCTGGTCGTGCCGGATGCGGCGAAGGATGATCCGGGTGCGGAGCTGAACCGGCGCGTCGTGTTCGTGATCGAAACGCCGGCCGCGGCGCAGCCGATCACGATGATTCAGTCGGAAGGGTAATCCCTGCCGAGAGCGGAACGAGGGATCGGCCGCGGCGTGACGCGGCCGATCCCTCGCCCCGCCCACGGCTCCTCGCCGCCTCTCCTCCCGGCCCCCGGCCGCCGGACGCGCCACTCTCGACGGTGTTGACCCGGAGCATTCCGGGCCTCATCCTGAACGCTACCTCCCCCACGTTCTGACGCAGGCGCCCGTCCCTCGGAACACCGGAATACGGATCGGACAATCGACGATGCGGTGGTACCTGATCGTTGTCGCGTGCACGGCGGTTGCGGCTGCCTCCGCAGGACCATACGCGGGACAAACGGGGCAGAACAGCGAGATCGCGGCGAACGACAATCGCGCGCCGTCCGGTGTGCTGCGCGACAGCGTCCTCACGATCGAGATGGTTGCCGGAGCGGGAACGTGGTACCCGTCCGGGCGTGCGGGAGCCGGGCGCGCGGTGTACGCATTCGGCACGGCGGCGGGCCTCACGAACCCCGGTCCGCTGATCCGCGTCCCCACGGGGACGGTGGTGCGCGCCACCGTCCGCAACGAGCTGGATCGCGTGCTGACGGTCCACGGCTTCTTCGACCGGCCGGGCGGAGCCGCGACGATCACCGTGCAGCCGGGCGACTCGGCCCGGGTGCAGTTCCGCCTGAACGAGCCGGGCACGTTCCACTACTGGGGCAGCACTCGCGGCGCGGCGCGGCTGACCGACCGGTTCGGCGCGGAGTCGCAGCTCGTCGGTGCGATCGTCGTCGACGAGCCCGGTGCACCGACGGACGATCACGTTTTCGTGATCGGCATCGAGGACGATTCGGCTGCGGTCCCGGCCCGACGCCGGGTCCGCGCCGCCGTAGTGAACGGGCGCTCCTGGCCGTACTCACACAGCTCCACGGTGCGGCTCGGTGAAACGGTGCGCATGCGCTGGCTCAACGTGAGCGATCGATTCCATCCGATGCACCTGCACGGCTTCTACTTCCGTGTCAATGCACGCGGCGATATCGCAGGCGACACGTTGTATGAGCCGGCGGGTCAGCGCATGGTGGTCACGGAGCTGCTCGCGCCGGGGCAGACGATGTCGATGTCGTGGGTTCCGGAGCGTGCGGGGAACTGGCTGATGCACTGCCACATGGCGGAGCACATCTCGCCCGAGCTGCGCGGCGGCCACATCGACCTCGCGGACGCGGATGTCAACCACGCGCTCGATGCCATGGCGGGTATCGTGACCGGCTGGCGGGTGAGCGGGGACGGAGCGCGCGCCGCGGCGAAGTCCTCGCCGCTCCGACCGCGCGGCATCCGCCTGATCGCCCAGGCCCAGCCCGGACGCTACGGTCTGCTCCCCGCGCTCGGATTCGTGATCCAGGAGGGTGACGTGCCCGCCGCGGACTCCGTCGCCGTGCCCGGTCCGCCCCTCGTGCTCGTGCGCGACCAGCCGGTGCGCATCATGGTCGTAAACCGCCTGTCGGAGGCGACATCCGTCCACTGGCACGGCATCGAGCTCGAGAGCTATTACGATGGCGTCTCCGGCTGGAGCGGCGAGGACGACCGCATCGCGCCGCACATCGCGCCCGGCGATTCCTTCGAGGTGCGCTTCACCCCGCCGCGCGCCGGCACGTTCATCTATCACACGCACTTCGACGAGGAGCGCCAGCTGTCTTCGGGCATGTACGGTCCGATCATCGTGCTCGAGCCCGGCCGGCGCTACGAGCCGGAGACGGACCGCGTCTGGGTGCTGAGCCAGAACGGCCCCTCCGACGAGGTGCGCGTCGCGCTGAACGGAGCGGCCGAGCCCGTGCTCGACATGCAGGAGAACCGGCGCTATCGCATCCGCCTGATCAACATCAGCCCGAACGTGCCCCTGACCCTCACCGTGCTCGCCGATTCCACACCCGTCGTCTGGCGCATGGTCGCCAAGGACGGCGCCGACCTCCCCGCCGCACAGCTCCGCACCCAGTCCGCCGTGCAGAGGATCGGTGTCGGCGAGACCTACGACTTCGAGCTGACTCCCGTGCGCTCCGGAGAGCTGGTCCTGCGAGCCACGAACCCGTTCGGCGCGCCTCTGCTCACGGGCCGCATCCGCGTTCGCGCCGAGGAAGGACGCACGCCGTGACGATCGACGAAGCGAGAGAGCTGTTCGCCTACAACCGCTGGGCGAACGACCGCGTCCTGCGCGCGGCCGAAGCGCTGGGCGAGGAGCAGTTCACGCGCGACCTGCACAGCAGCTACCCCTCGGTCGCGGCCACGCTCGCTCACATCCTCGGCGCCGAGTGGGTCTGGCTGTCACGGTGGAACGGCGTGTCGCCCACTGCGCTGCCCGGCGACTGGAGCCTGGATACGCTCGACGACATGCGCGGCCGCTGGCGCACCATCGAAGCCGAGCAGACGCGGTTCATCGAGTCGCTCGACGACCGCCGCCTCGCCGCTCCGATCACGTATCGGAACTTCGCCGGCCACACCTTTACCGTCCCGCTCGCGACCCTGCTCCGGCACCTCATCAACCACTCGTCGTATCACCGCGGCCAGGTCACGACGATGCTGCGCCAGCTCGGCGCGGCCGCGGTCGCGACCGACCTCGTGCTGTACCACACGACGGAGACGGCGGTGGCGCGGCCATAAACACGCGTTCCGGCGCGCGGTTTGCGCACGCGCTGCTGCGACGGGGAGGCTCCGGGACCGGCCGCGCCGGTACGCGGGCGAGCCGTGCGAACCCACATCGCGCGGCGGCAGTGGACCAGAAGCAGGAAGTGAATGACGTGCTGGACCGGTGACAGGGCTGCAGAGGTCGTCGTGTGCGCGATCCTGCTCACGGCGTCGGTGGGCCCGACCGCGCTCGAACCCGGCGGCGTCGGTCCGGGCGCGGCGAGGGTCGAGGTGTCCGCGGCGGCGGCCTCGCCGAGGGTGGCCGGGTCGGTGTCGTCGCAGCTGGAACGGTATGCCCACCCGGCAGCGGACCCTCTGTTCGGAGCGCTGTGGTCGCTATCGCGACGGCTGATCATGCCGGTCGCGGGGGTGGACCCGGGCGATCTGACGGACACGTTCCTGCAGCCGCGCGCGGTGGGACGTCTGCACGAGGCGATCGACATCCGGGCGCCGCGTGATGCGCCGGTGCTGGCGGTCACCGACGGTGTGGTCCTGCGGCTGACGGAGCACGACAGCGGGGGCATCACGCTGTACCTGGTCGCACCGGACAACCGCACGCTGTTCTACTATGCACATCTGTCGGGCTATGCGGACGGCGTGCGCGCGGGGAGGGCGGTCCGGCAGGGGGACGTGCTCGGGTACGTGGGCGATACCGGGAATGCCGGTCCCGGCAATCATCATCTGCACTTCGAAGTAATGGTGGCGACGAGTCCTCAGCAGTACTGGGCGGCGCGGCCGCGCAATCCGTATCCCCTCCTGAAGAGCGCACGTGGCTGAACCGGGCACGCCGGAAGCGGGCGTCCGCGAGACGAAACCGCCGCCGGCTGCTGTCGTGCCAGCCGAGCCGGGGCGAGCGGAGCGGCGCGCGCTGCGCGTGCTGCAGCTCGGCGCGCTCGCGGCCGTGCTGGTCGCGATGACGTGGAAGCAGTTCGAGCTGGATCGCTTCTTCGTGCCGAAGGAGCTGGTGCTGCACGCGACGGCGTTCACCGGTGGCATGCTGGCGCTGCGCGCGATCGGGCGCCTGCGGTTCACGCGGGTCGATCTGCTGCTCATTGGATTCCTGATCCTCAGTGCGGCATCGGCCGTGGGCGCGGCGAACGGGTGGGCGGCGGTGCGCGCGCTCGCGTTGACCGCATCCGGAGTGGTCATCTTCTGGACGGCGCGTGCGCTGCGCGCGGCCGGTCTCGATCGGCCGCTGCTGGGCGCGCTCGCCGCTGCGGTCGTGCTGGGTTGCGTGACATCGCTGCTGCAGACGTATGGCGTGCGCACCGAATTCTTCTCGCTGAACCGCGCGCCGGGCGGCACGCTGGGGAATCGCAACTTCATCGCGCACATGGCGGCGTTCGGTCTGCCGATCGTGCTGTTCGTTTCGATGCGTGCGGTCGGCCGGGTCGGCTGGCTGAGCGCGGGCCTCGGCGCCACGCTCGTCGCGGGTACGCTCGTGCTGACGCGTTCGCGCGCCGGATTCCTCGCGTTTGCAGCGGTGCTGGGCGTGGTGTGCATCGCGCTGATGATCTCGCCGGCACTGCGGAGTCACGGCCGCGCGTGGCGCAGACTCGCGGGACTGGTGCTGCTCGCGACGGCCGGAATTGCCGCTGCCGTCAAGCTCCCCAACTCACTGAACTGGCGGAGCGAGAACCCTTACGTCGAGTCGCTCACCGGCGTGGCGAACTTCCAGGAGGGCAGCGGCAGGGGGCGTCTGGTGCAGTACCGCCAGTCGCTGCGGATGGCGGTCGACAATCCACTGCTCGGCGTCGGGCCGGGGAACTGGGGTGTACGGTACGCCGATTACGCAGCGCGCGGCGATCCGTCACTGGATCGCAGCGAGCCGGGCATGACCTCGAACCCGTGGCCGAGCAGCGACTGGATTGCGCTCGTGAGCGAGCGCGGGTTCGTTGCCGGTGCTCTGCTCGGTCTCGCTCTGGTCGGGATCGGGGTGACGGCCGTCCGGGACATCCTGCGCAGTCACGATGCCGACGGTGCACTCGCCGCGACCACACTCGTCGCGGTGCTCGTCGCGACGGCCGTGGCGGGGATGTTCGATGCGGTGCTGCTGCTCGCGCAGCCCACACTGCTGATGTGGGGGGCCGCCGGTGCGCTGTGGACGGGCGGAGCGTCGCCGGTCGCCGATGAGTCCGCCGCTCCGTCACTGCGGCGCGGACGTATGAGCACGACCGCGCAGCTCGTGGTGGTGGCCGGCGTCCTGTTCATCTGCGGGGTCGGCGTTCTGCGCGGAGCCGCGCAGCTGGCCGGCATGGGGATCTACGCCAACACGGAGAGCACGGGCTGGCTCGAGCGTGCCGCTCTCGTCGATCCGGGGAACTACCGGATCCGGCTGCGCCTGGCGCGGCCGGGCGGCGGACTCGAGCGAGCCAAGCGGTGCGAGCACGCGCGCGCCGCGAGCGCGCTCCAGCCGAATGCGAGGGAGGCGCGGAATCTGGCCGACGGGTGTTAGCGACGGGCGGCAGTCCGCCGGACTCGCCAGCGGCCATCCTGCACGGTTCCCGTCTCGACGTGCCGGCTACGATACGTGCCGGCGATCGTATCCCCGCCAAGTACTCCCTCGAACGAGGTGTCGAGCAGACAGCCGCAGTTCGGGTCGCGATACGGCTCGAGCACGCCCCTCACCTGGCTGCCGGCAACGCGCACGAACGTGATCGGGATGTACTCGCTCATCGGGTGCTGATCATCGGCATGCGGATGTACGGCCTGGCCCTGCTGGATCATGAGCACATCGCCCGTCGCCGAGTCGGAACCCGCGGCCAGGCGGAACAGGATGCTGCCGGAGCGGCCCGAGTCGACGCTCCAGTACTCACCGCTCCATTCTCCGCTCAGCCGTGCGAGGTCGCCGGTATCTCCGAGGACCGGAACGGCCGGCGGTCGAAATGCGCAGGCGGCGAGGAGCAGCGCCGCTGCGGCCGGGAGCTTGCCTCGCATATCGTCTCCTTTCGGTATCAGCATAGTGCCCGGGTCGTCCCGGTGGAGTAGGGGTCCAGAGCGACATGGGTCGGGCAGACTACGCGAACGGATCGGTTCAGTCCAGCGCATCAGGGTCATCATGAAGCTTCCGGTACGTGGCCTTCTCGAATACGCGATATACGGAGCCGACCTCGCCGCGCTCGAGCGATTCTACTGCGACGTCTTCGGACTCGAGGTGATCCTGCGGGCGGACGACCGGCTGGTTGCGCTGCGCTGCGGCAATTCGGCGCTGCTGCTGTTCGATCCTGCCGTCAGTCGGGTCAAGGGTCCGATCCCCGAGCATGGCACGACCGGCGGCGGCCACCTCGCATTCGTCATGGAGGATGATGAGCGAGCCGGGTGGCTCGAGCATCTGGAGCGGCACGGTATCGAGATCGAGCGGGAGATCGAGTGGGAGGAAGGCGGCACGTCCATCTATCTGCGCGATCCGGCGGGCAACAGCGTCGAGCTGGCGCCACCCACGATCTGGGGCGGTCTCGGCCGCGTGCTGATCGGGTCGCTGGAGCGGGCGTTCGGCGACTAGAGCCAGCCGCGCTCGCGCGCAATGCGGGCCGCGTCCGTACGGTTGGCTGCGTCCAGTTTCAGGATGGCGTCCGACAGGTAGCTGCCGCGGACGCGGCACCAGATTTCTGTTTCGGCGGATCCAGCCATGACGGCCGCCGGCC
>DASUSS010000064.1:0-9618 GCA_036374995.1 Longimicrobiales bacterium
GAGCTGTTCCACGGCGGCCTTCTTGTCGTCGAGGCCGTAGTCGCGAAGGTTGCCGTAGCCGTAGTTGTGGTACCACTTCGAGCGGGACGGATGACCGCCGCGGTTACCGACCGTGATGACGACGAAGCCGAACTGTGCGAGCGCGGTCTCGTAGCGGCTGGTCGAGAAGGATTTCGCGACCGATTCAGTTTGCGGGCCGGGGTAGACATACTCGATGATCGGGTATCTCTTGCGCGGATCGAAATCGAACGGGAGGTACATGACGCCGAACAGGTCCGTCACGCCGTCGGCGGCCTTCACCTTGAACGGCTGCGGCATCTGCCAGCCGGCAGCGCGCAGCCGCGAGAAGTCCGCTTCCTCGAGCGGCATCACGTCGGCGCCGTTCGAGCGCTTCAGCACGGCGGCGGGGACGGTATTCACGCGTGAGAAATTGTCCACGATGAAGCGGGTGGACGGGCTGACGCTGGCCTGGTGGTCGTAATCGCCCGGATTGAGCAGCCGCAGGTTCGACCCGTCGGCGTTCACGCGGTACAGGTGGCTGTAGTACGGATCCTCGTCCTGCTCGCGGCCGCTCGCCGCGAAGTAGATGACGCCGTTCTGCGCATCGACTGCCTCGACGCCACCGACTGCGAACGGTCCTTCGGTCAGGCGATTGCGCAATTCGCCGTCGGGCGCGTAGCGATACAGGTGGGCCCAGCCATCGCGCTCAGACCACCAGATGATGTCGCCGTTCGGCAGCATCTCCGGATTGCGCGTCTCCATGTACGTGTTGAGCCGGTCCTCGAACAGTGTGCGCGCCGTACCGGTGTTCGCGTCGGCGAGCATCATGTCGACGCGGTGACGGTCGCGGCTGATGCGCACGAAGTGAAGCTGGTCCGAGCCGTCTCCGAGCCAGAGCTGACGGAACGGTTCCTCGGTGTCCGGATAGCGGATCTGCCGTGCCGTTGCGATGCTGAGCGACTCGTCCTTCCATGCATCGGGCCACGTCACCTTCGTCGCGGTGCGGGCCGGCAGGTCGTAGATCCACAGCTCGCTCTGCGTGACATTCTCCTCGCCCGGCATGTCGTAGCGGTACGTCTCGAGCTCCGGCCGGTCGTTGCCTGTCGAATGGATGACCCAGAGGTCGCCGACCTCGCGCTGGTCGCTTCGCACGATTGCGAACCGCCGCGAGTCCTTCGACCACACGATGCCGGCGGGCTTGCGCTCGCCCGCCTTCTTTGCGCGCTCCTGATCCGTGTCGCCGCGCTGAGTACGGGCCCAGCTGTAGTGCTCGACACCGTCCTCCGTGAGGCGAGTCTCCTCCACCGTCAGCGCCTGATCCAGCGAGTCGGCCTTCTCGCCGTCCTCGCCGCGCCGCACGTCCAGGATGCGCGCGTAGTCCGCCGCGGACATCATGTGCAGGTCGTGGTTGCGCGCGAACACGACGATGCTGCCGTCCGGCGACACGCTCGCCCAGCCCGGATGATCGTCCGGCTCCTCGTATTCCTCCAGCTCGCGCAACGTCTGCGTGTCGATGTCGTAGCGGAAGTGGTGGACCTTCTTTTCGGGCCTTTCCCTGCGCTGCCGCCGCTCCTGCTGCTGCTGGAGCGTGTCCAGCCGCTCGCCCAGGACGTCGTCGTCCTCCTCGTCCTCGTCCTGCGACGACTCGACCTCGAACTCGAGCGTATTCGCGTCGATGAACCGGATGCTCCGGATCGGCAGGTGCTGCGCGTCGTACGGGTCACGCGTGATGCGTGTGAGCTCCGCCGCGAGCACCGCATTGTCGAAGATCGCGCGCCGCGTCCCGCGGTCCGGATCCACGATCATGTACGACTTGCCGCTGCTCGTCTCGAACTCGTACCAGAACCGCTCGCTCCCCTCGATCCAGCGCGGCTCCACGCTCGTGCTGTGCAGCAGATCATCGAGCTTGTAGGGTGCGAAGCGGGCGGCGAGCCGGTAGTTCGCGGAGCCGGGGCCGCCGACGACGATCGTCGGCTGCGGCAGCGCACGTCTGAGCTCGACAGTGGTGTCCGGCTCCGCCGGTTGCTGAGCGGTTGCGGACGGTGGCGCGAGGAGCAGCGTGAGCGCGGGCAACGTCATCGACGCCGCCGGCCGTCCCAGGCGCCGGAGCGTGCGGGCGAGTCCCGTCATTCGTGAGCCTCCGGAGATGTTGGAGTGGTCGTGCGAGGATACAGTGGCCGGCCGGATCCCGCCAGCTTCCCGGAGCATTGCCGCAGGCCTGGGATCGCGGCTGCGACCGACCGGTCAGCGTGGCGTATGGGAGGGCGATGCGGAGCGACAGGCCGTCGACGACGTCGCCCGCATCGAGCGAATCGGGCGTCAGTGTCTCACCGTCGGACCGTTCGTCGCTCGACATGTCGACCTCCGCGTCCACGCGGAAGATGCCGGGTGCGTGTGCGGCGACCATGGTCCGCCGGGTCAGACCTCGACGCGCACCGAGCGGTCAGGATCGGCCAGCTCGGCGAACCGGCAGAACGCGTTCGCGAGCTTCATCTGGTGCGGCGTGCGGCACTCGGGCGCGAACAGTGCCGGGCTCGCGACGACGACGGCGAGGCAACGTGCGCGGGAGGTGGCGACGTTGAGCCGGTGCGGGCTGTACAGGAAGCGCATGCCGCGCGGCGCATCGGCCGAGGATGACGTCGTCATCGAGTAGATCACGATGGGCGCTTCCTGACCCTGGAACTTGTCCACGGTGCCGACGCGCGCTTTATGAGGCAGCCGCTCGATGAGTGCGGCGACCTGGGCGTTGTACGGCGCGACGATGAGGATGTCGCCGATCCCGATCGGATGCCGAGCGCCCTCGCGGTCGATCCACGATGTGCCGCTGCCCACGAGCGCGCTCACGAGCGCAGCGATCGCCTCGACCTCCTGCACCGACTCGCTCTGATTGCCGGCGTGTGGGACGGGCACGAAGCGCAGCCCGCTGCCGGGGAACGGTCCGCCGACGATGGTCTGGTGCTCGAGCCCGTCGCGCGGGTGGAGCCGGCCCTCGTAGAACAGCTCGGACGTGAACGCACAGATCGTCGGGTGCAGCCGCCAGGTGCGCTCGAGGAACAGGCCGCGGTCGGGCGCGACGGTATGGCTCGCGCCGACCAGGTGCTCGAGTGCCGAGACGTGCACGCCCGGCGGGTGCACGCCCTGGATCGGCTGCTCGAGCTGCTGCGGGTCGCCGACGAGTACGAGTGATGCCGCAGCGGGCGCGACGGCGAGCGCGTTCGCGAGTGAGAACTGGCCGGCCTCGTCGATCACGAGCAGGTCGACGCTGCCGACCATGTCGTCCCGGCTCCACAGCCACGCCGTGCCCGCGACGAGCTGCACCTGTTTCGCACGCAATGCGGCGACGACTTCCTTGCTGTCACACACCGGCTCGATGCCGGGAACGCCGCACCCCTCGATCTCCGCATCGTTGACCTTCTGCATGCCCGCGATGGCGATGCCGGCTTCGCACGCGGCGCGGCCGAGCTCCTGGAGCAGGTTCGAGATCACCTTGTGGCTCTGTGCCGTCACACCCACGCGTTTCCCGAGCGCGAGCGCGCGCACGATCATGCGCGCCGCCGTGTACGTCTTCCCTGCACCGGGCGGCCCCTGGATCGGTAGCACGGTGTGGTCGAGCCGCTCCACGAGCCGCACGGCCGCTTCGACCGTGGTCTCACCCGGCTGCTTCAGGTGCGCGTCCGGCGGGAGTCCCACGCGCGGCGGATTGCGCAGCAGCAGATCGACCGCGCAGCGGTGCGGGTGCGTGCCGGTGAGCCCGTGCTCCGCGGTCGCGCGCGCCAGCCCGAGCAGGCTCTCGCGGAGCGACCCCTCGTCGATGTGGTCGTGCGGGATCAGTGCCGCCGGGTGCGGCACTTCGGAGCGGAGCGAGCGCTTCAGGTGGAGCACACCCGCAACGCCATCGATCATCACGACCTCGCCTGCGCTGTTCTGCGTGGCCGGATCGTGCGGCCGCGTGCGTTCCTGGATGTCGTGCTCCTGCGGCGGGAATCGGTACTCGTAGATCATCGAGCGCTTCACCTGCTCCACCGCGCGTACGAATTCGATGCGTCCGAGGGTCGAGTCGTCCTCGACCAGCTCGTCCTCGGTCAGCTTGCAGCGATGGAAGTACTCCCACCAGAACGCCTTCTTCTCGCGACGGTGGAACTCGATGAGCTGCGCATTGAGCCAGCTGCCGTGCTGCTCCGGCGTGCGCTCGTCCGGCTCATCGGGAACGCCGGCCGTGAGTCGTGCGACGAGATCGTCGATGACGGCATCGCGCGCGACCGACTCCTCGTCCCGATCGTCCGCCGGCGGCCCGGCACGCGGAACCTCCGCGCCGGTCTGCCGTGCCAGCTCGACGCGCAGCCGCTCGACCCAGTCGTGCAGGCGAAGTGTCGAGATGCAGTCGTCGCGGTTGTAGCCCTGAATGCGACGGAACAGTTCGTCGTCCTTCGTCCCGCCGAGCTCGAGCCACGCCTCGAAGTGCGCGAGCGCGCGTGATGCCTCGCGCAGGTCGACGTCGCGCGTGAAGCGGTAGAACGGCTCGAGCTTCTTGATCGAGTACGACTCGACGCCCGCGCGCAGGCCCTGCTTCACGACGCGGTACAGGTCGACGAAGACGCCGCCGCGCAGCAGTGCATCGACCTCGCGCTCGCGCGTGCCGTACCGGCCCATGAGCCGCTTCAGCGCGGTCGTCTCGTAGTGGTTGTAGTGGTAGATGTGCAGGTCCGGGTACTGCTCGAGGCGACGCATGACGAAGTCGATGAACGCCTCGAAGATGCGCCGCTCCGCCGCGCGGTCGAGCGCCCACCAGCCGGTATAGTCGCCGTCGCGGCCGGTGAAGCCGAACAGGTACTCGAGCCCGTCATCGAGCGCGAAGGGGTCGCCCTCGAGGTCGAAGAACAGGTCGCCTGCGGACGGCGGCGGGAGCGCGGCGAGGCCGTGATCCGGAGTGACCGGCTCGATCAGCTCGTAGCGGTTCGCGTTCGCTCGGCGACCCTCGAGCTGGATCCGGGCCTGCGCGTGGATGCGGATGAACGCGGCCGCGCTCACGCCGTCGGGCGTGCGTGCGGCCTCCGGGGTGAGGTTAGCGAGTGACTCGAGCGTGTGGACGCCGGCCTCGTGCAGCGCGCGGCGCTGATGCAGTGTGATACCTGCGACGAGCGACAGGTGATCGACGTCGCGACGGTCGTCCGCACACGTGCCGCTCCACGCGCAGATGTGGCAATGCTCGACCGGCTCCGCCGCGGCGGGCAGTGACGGCGCCGCTTGCATCGTGGCGAGGAAGCGTGCCTTGACCGAACGGAAGTATGCCGCGTACTCGGCGACGCGGAAGCATTCGGTGCGCGGCTCGGGTCCGCCGAGCGCGATCTGGACGTGCTCGGGCGCGATGCCCTGGATGTGCTCGAGCAGGTCCGCGTAGAGCAGCACCTGGAGCAGTGCCCCGCCCTTCGCTTCGCGCGCGAGCTTCGTGTCCATGACTTCATACGACCACGCGCCGAGGCGACTCGGCGTTTCGGACCGGGTCAGGAAGTCGGCGCGGCCGACCCACGTGCCGTCGTACAGCGCGCCCTGGTAGATCACGGCGGCGCCGGTCCGCATCGCGTCGATCGTGGCGGCGGTGTGTTTCTGCCAGCGCTCCTCGTACGGCAGCGAGCGGTCGAGCTCGGCTATCTCGACGATCGATCTGCCGTCGTGCCTGAAGCGCTCCAGCTGGCGGCGCTCGTGGTCGATGCCGCGCTTCCAGAGAACCTCGAGTGCCGGGTCGTCGTACTTCGGCGGCTTCGGCCCTTCGCCCATCGCGGCGCGGCGGTCGAGGAGCGAGAGGTGGCCGCAGGCCAGGAAGTGGCTGAGGTCCGTGGCGGAGAAGATGAGCCGGTCGCGGATGTGCTGCATTACACCGTTGCGTACGGGACAGGTGAGTGATGCTACAGGATAGCGGTACGGTGTGACAGGCGCCGATCCACCAGCGCGGAGTCAGAGCCGGTAGATCGGGAACCCGAGCCTCTTCGCAGCTTTCGACTTCGCTCGTCATACGACGCGAGGCTCAGCGCCTGTCCCTGCTCGCGGATGAAATGGAACGAGGCGAGGTGCAACGCGTGCTGGGTGCGAACCGGTGTCGGGTATGGCGCGCGGGCTCGCTCCAGAACGTCGCGGATCAGCTCCAGGAACGCAATGCGGCCGATCAGTGCCTCCGCCGCCTGGGTATGAGTCGACGTCAGCCCTCGTGCATGGATCCGGGTCCACAACTCGTACTCGAGCAGCCGGCTGGAGACGAGCGTTTCGCTCCACAGCTCCTGCGGCGGCTGCCGATCCTCGGCCAGCACCTCCGCGAGCTTCGCAACGGGCAGGCGTGGCGGCACGCCGGCCGCCGGCACTCTCATACCTGGAGGTAGCTTCCGGAAGCTACCTCGGTAAGCAGGAAGCTCGGCCGCCGCCTCACTCCTGTCGCAGCGCGATCATCGGATCGACGGCGGATGCGCGCCGGGCGGGCAGCAGCGTCGCGATCATGCTGATCGTGAAGACGCCGAGCGGCACGGCCGCGAACGTGAGTAGGTCGTGCGGCGGGATGCCGAACAGCTGGCTGCGCAGGAGGCGCGTGAGCGCGAGTGCGGCCGCGGTCCCGAGCACGATGCCGGGCAGCACGTGAACGAGCGACTGTACGAGCACGAGACGGAGCACATCGGTGCGGTGCGCGCCGAGCGCCATGCGCACGCCCAGCTCGCGGGTGCGCTGCGCGACGAGGTACGCGACCACGCCGTAGATGCCGATCGCGGCGAGTGTCGCGGCGAGTGCGGCGAACGCGGCGAGCAGCAGCATCGTGAAGCGGCGCGCGGCCAGCGATTCGGCGAGCGAGTCCTCGAGCGTGGTGACGGCGGCGATCGGCAGCTGCGGGTCCAGCTCGCCGACGGTCGAGCGGATCGCGGGCACGAGCGCGAGCGGATCACCCTGCGCGCGCACGACGTACGTCAGTGCGCGCGTCGGGCTCTGCGCGTGCGGCCGGTACGATTCGGGGCGGATGTCCTCGGCGAGTCCCGCGCGGCGCGTGTCCTCGATGACGCCGGCGATCTCGAGCCAGACCGCGGCCGTGTCGGCCGGATCGCCGAACGTGAAGCGGCGGCCGATCGGATCGGTATCCGGGTAGTAGCGCTGCACGAACGACGTGTTGACGATCGCGACCGGCACACCGTCCTGGCGATCGTCCGCGCGGAGCTCCCTGCCCTGCACGACGCGCATCCCCATCGCCTCGAAGAAGCCGGGCGTTGCACTCTCGATGACGACGGACTCGACGGGCGCGTCCGGCGGCCGTGGCGGATCGCCCTCGCGTGTGATCGAGCTCATGTTCGGCAGGCGCGAGATGAACAGCGTCGATGTCGCACCGACCGTGCGCACGCCCGGGAGTGAGGCGAGGCGCTGCTGGAGAGCGTCGTGGAAGCGGCGCACATCGTCGCCCGTCTCGTAGCGCGATACCGGGACCGTGATGCGGAACGTGAGCGCGGCGGCGGGATCGAATCCCGGATCCACGGCGTTGAGTGCCGCGAAGCTGCGGATGAGCAGGCCGGCGGCGACGAGCAGCACGAGCGCGAGTCCGACCTCCGCGCTCACGAGTATCGGCCGCAGGCGGCCAACGGCGGTGCGGCTGCCGATGGAGCGGCCCTCCTCACGCAGGGCGGACATGACATCGGTGCCGCGCAGCTGGAGCAGAGGCGCGAGCCCGAACAGCAGACCTGTGACGACGGAAACGAGCAGGGTGAAGCCGAGCACGGCACCATCGACGCGGACGGCATCGAGGCGCGGCACTTCCGCCGGTGCGAGCGACACTATCGCGCCGACCGCCCAGATCGCGAACATGCAGCCGACCGCACCGCCGACGACCGCGAGCAGCACGCTCTCCGTGAGCAGCTGACGGGCGACCCGGCCGCGCCCCGCGCCGAGGGCTGCGCGCACGGCCAGCTCCCTGCGGCGGACGGCACCCCGCGCGAGCAGCAGATTCGCCACGTTCGCGCAGCCGATGAGCAGCACGACGGCGACGGCGGAGAGCAGGACGAGCAGCGGCGTCCGGACGTCGCCCGTGATCGTCTGACGGAGCGGCTCGAGCAGGATCCCGGCACCCGTGTTCGGACCGGGGTACTCCTCGGCGAGCTGCTCCGCGACCCCGTCCATCTGTTGCTGCGCGAGTGCCGGCTCGACGCCCGGCCGCAGTCGTCCGATCACCGAGAGCCACAGGGCACTGCGCGCTTCCGCAAGCTCGGTCGGCGCGAGTGGCAGCCAGATCTCGCTGTCCGCCGGATATGCGAACGACGGCGGCATCACTCCCGCAATGACGTATGGCAATCCGTTCAGCATGATGGTACGGCCGACAATGCCGCCGTCGCCGCCGAACCGGCGCTGCCACAGCCGATCGCTCAGCAGCGCGGTCTGGTCGGCGCCGGGCCGCATCTCGTCCGCCGTGAAGCCGCGGCCGATCGCGGGTGACACGCCGAAGACACTCAGGAAGTCCTCGGTGACGTACGTGACGCGCAGCTGCTCCGGGTCGCCGCCATCGGTCACGCTCGCGAAGCCGCTCCGCGTGAAGCCCGCCATCGCCTCGAACGCGTCGGCGCGCGCGCGCCAGTCGCTGAAGTTCGGAAACGATGTGACATCGCGCTCGATGCCCTCTCGCGTGTTGTCGTTCCACACGACGTGGATCCGGCCCGCATCCGGATACGGCAGCGGCCGGAGCAGGATCCCGTACACGACGGAGAAGATGGCCGTGTTCGCGCCGATCCCGAGCGCGAGCGTGAGCACCGCCGCAGCGGCGAAGCCGGGGTTGCGCGCGAGCGCGCGCAGCGCGTAGCCGATGTCTCTGAGGAAGTGGTCCATGCGAGGCCCGGGGTGGTCGTTCGTGTTCGTGGGGCGCGCGTGATGCCTTGAACGTATTGCGCCAGAACGGGCCCGGACGCCGAAGTCGTGTGCTGGCAATGTGTTCGGGACCGATGCTGCTCCCGCGGGTGGGCTCCGTACTGACCGGCTGCGGCACGACGGGTTCCGATTCCGGGCAGGGCCGGCTACGGCTACGCGTCCGCTCAGGCCCAGGATTTCCGCGTCGAGACCGGGGACGCGTCCGATTCGCGCAGGTTGTTCGTCACCACCTTGAGTCCATGCGCCGCCGCCACACTGGCGATGACCAGGTGGCGGTCGCCGATCGGCGCGGCAAGCAGCAGAAGCCGAATCGAAGCGTGCTCCGGTGCCGCCGACTCATCGAACGGAAGGACGCGACTTCTTCCGCCGAAAGTCGGCGGTCATGATGTGCTGCCACTTGCCGTCGTCGCCCAGGACACGCGACGTCAGCACACGGTCCAGTCGCCGACCATTCTCTGGAGCCACTCGTGCTCCTTCTGCACAGCCGCTGGAGTGGTGCGCCGGGCAAGCAAGGTTCCTGGCGCGGGTGACGCGAAACGGGATCAGTCACTTCGTCGCCCGCCGATCTCGCCCGAGACCGAACAACTCCTGCATCCTCTCCAGCGTACCGCTCCCCGGCGTCGGGAGATAGAGCGCCAGGTGCAGGCTCGTGAAGCGCTCGTCGGCGACGTCGAGCACGGTGTAGTCGAACGAGAGCCGGCCGCCGTCCGGATGATCGTAGTGCTTCGTGCCGTCGCGCGG
>DASUSS010000065.1:0-10540 GCA_036374995.1 Longimicrobiales bacterium
GGATCAGCGCCGCCAGCGGGAGCGTCGTCGCGCGTGCCCAGCGGCGCACCGCCGCGGGCCGGTCGGCGAGCCAGCGTCCCGCCTGGAGCCCGACGCCGGCAGCCAGCGCGAGCAGCGCGAGCGGGTGGATGCGCGGGATCATCAGCAGGAACGAGAAGCACGCGAGTGCCGCGAACGTGCCCGGCAGCGTGCGGCGCGAGCCGGCCGCCGGCAGCACCCTGCCGAGCCCGGCCAGTACGGCCGCGGCGCAGCCGAAGACCAGCAGGTTCGCGAGCGGTGCCGTCCACACGATCTGCGGATCGAGCACCACCGCGCGGTGCAGGACGTACACGGCCAGCAGCCAGACGATCACCTGGCCGAGGCCCGTGGCGAGCGAGAACCACACTATGAGCAGGAGCGTGCCGGGAGCCGGCGAGTCCCGCTCGGTTCGTTGCGTCGTCGTCATTCGATACTGGATTCCGGGGCGTCCGCCGCCGGCGTCTGCGCGGGTCGAAACCTGGCGGGCCGGCGAGGCCCGCGCGAGCAAGAACGGTACCCGAACACGTGAGTCCGCATCCCATGCAGCACTGGAACGTCGATCTGCACATGCACACCCGCCATTCGCGCGATGCCGTGCTGACCCCGGCCGAGCTCATCGCCTGTGCCCGCGCCGCCGGACTCGACCGCATCGCCATCACCGACCACAATACCCTCGACGGCGCACACGAAGCGGCTGCCATCGACCCCGATTTCGTCATCCCCGGTGAAGAAATCGACTGCGCCGGCGGTGGTCATCTCATCGGCCTGTTCCTCACGAACGCCATTCCCCCCGGCCTGCCGCTCGAGCACATCGCCGCGCGGATCCGCGATCAGGGCGGCATCGTCTACGCACCGCACCCGTTCGCGCACCTTTGGAACGGCGCAGAGCGCGCCAGGCGGGCCATCGCGATCGCCGATGTCATCGAGGTGCACAACTCCCGCGCCTTCGCGCCCGCATGGAATCGCCGCGCTGCCGACGCCGCCCGCCGCACCGGTCTTCCCGCCGCCGCCGGCAGCGACAGCCACTTCACACGGGAGGTCGGCAGCGCATACACGGAGATGCCGCCCTTCCACGACGTGGCCACCTTCCGTGCCGCACTCGCCGGCGCCCGCCCCGTCGGTCTGCGCACCGCCAGCCCTCTCGTCCACGTCGCCAGTGTCGGCACGCACCTCCTGCGCGCCGCCACCGATCGGCTTCCGCGGCGCTCGCGCGCCTGACCCGCAAGCGCCCGGCAGATGTTGCAGCGACGCAACAGCTGCCGGGTCCGCCGATGCGCCTTTCGCAGAAGGGCGCGCCGGGTATTGAACTTGCTCCCGCCGTTCCGCGCGCCGGCGATGAAAACGGCGCACTCGACCCTCCGGTGGCTGGCGCAAACAGAAGACAGACAACGAGGCGCGGGTGCAGCGGGGAGAACCGGCTCGCGCCCGCGAAGGAACCGATGACGGGTTACACGAGGCGTGACAGGTCGGACGGCGTCACTGCCGGGGGCATTGCGGCATGATGGCAGGACCGCGGGTCGTGATCCTCGGGGGCGGCCCGGCCGGAGTCGGAGGAGCGTACTACCTCCGGAAGACCGGTCGTGCGCAGGCGACGGTGCTGGAGCAGCAGGCGGTGTTGGGCGGCAATGCCGGGAGCTTCGATGTGCAGGGTGTGCGGGTCGACTTCGGGAGTCACCGGCTGCACCACGCCTGTGACCGGTCGATCCTCGCCGATCTCGAGGCGCTGATCGGCGACGATCTGCTGAGCAACCCGCGGCGCGGCCGGATCCGTCTGCGCGGGCGATGGGTGCACTTCCCGCTCAAGCCGATCGATCTGATGTTGCGGCTGGACCGGCGTTTCGCCGCGGGCTCGTTGCGCGACATGGTGGCGGGGGCGCTGAACGGCCGGAAGAACGGTACGGGGGCGGACACGTTCGCGTCGGTACTCCAGGCGAGTCTGGGTCCGACGATCTGCGAGCACTTCTACTTCCCGTACGCGCGCAAGCTCTGGGGCCGCGAGCCCTCGGAGCTGTCCGGCATCCAGGCGCGGAAGCGCGTGTCCGCCGGCACGTTCAGCAAGCTGATGAAGCGGCTGTTCCGGCCGCCCGGCTCGGGCCGGTTCTACTACCCGCGCCACGGCTACGGCCAGATCACGAACGTGCTCGCCGCGGACGCGGCACGGCGCGGCGCGGACATCATGACGGGAGCGCGCGTGACCGCCCTCGAGCCCGCCGCCGGCGGTGGCTGGACGGTGAGCTTCGAGCGCGAGGGCACCGGTCAGAAGCTGCGTGCCGATTACGTGTGGTCGACGATTCCGACACCGCTCGTCGCCCGCATGATGCGCCCGGCCGCGCCACCGGAAGTGCTGAAGGCCGCCGGCTCGATCTCCTATCGCGCCATGGTCCTCGCCTATCTCGTGCTCGACGTGGACCGCTTCTCGACCACGGACGCGCACTACTTCCCGGAAGAGAACGTGACCATGACGCGACTCTCCGAGCCGAAGAACTACGCGTGCCGGACGGAGCCCCGGGGCCGGACGGTGCTGTGCGCGGAGCTCCCGTGCAGTACGGAGGATGCGCTGTGGCAGATGAGCGATGCGGACGTGGGCGCGCTCGTCGCAGCCGATATGGAACGGGCGGGCATCCCGCTGTCGCGCGCACCGATCCACGTGGAGACGCGCCGTCTGAAGCAGGCGTATCCGATCTATCTGAACGGCTACGAGATCCCCTTCGCCGTTCTGGACGAGTGGGCCGAGTCGCTGCCGGACTTCCTGATGTACGGGCGGCAGGCGCTGTTCGCCCACGACAACACGCATCACGGACTGTACATGGCCTCCGCGGCCGTCGACTGTCTCGGCGAGAACGGCTTCGATCGGGCGAAGTGGCACCGCTACCGCGACATCTTCGCGACGCACGTGGTCGAGGACTGAGACCCATGGCTGCCCACCCCACGGCGTCGCCTCCGCTTGCTTCGGCCGAGCTGCCGGTCTCCGGCGTAGCCCCGACCGGACCGCACCGCCGCGCCGTGCTTGACCCGCTGCTGTGGATCGGTGGTGCGCTCGTCGCTGCGGCCGCCGTCCTGCCGCACGGCCCGCTCGCCGCCGCCGTGGCCGCAGCCGGCGGTGCGCCCGACCTCGCGCGCGGGTTCCTGCTCCTGCGACTGGTGCTCGCAGCCACCGGCCTGCTCCTGGCCGGCACCGCCTACTGGCAGCTGGGGCGCAACAGTGTGGGTCTCGTGCGGCTCCCGCTGCCGGCGCGCGTGTCGATGCTACGTTCCGACGCGCTCGCGGTGGGTGCGCTGGTGCTGCTCGCCGCCGCGCTGCGCGTGCCGGCGCTGAACGCGCAGTACTGGATCGATGAGATGTTCACGGTCGTCGAGTTCGTGCGGCCATCGTTCATTGCGATCGTGACCAGCTTCGAGTCGCAGAACAATCATCCGCTGTACTCGCTGCTGGCCAACGCCGCGGTGGCCGTGCTCGGCGAGTCGCCGTGGGTGCTCCGCCTGCCCGCGCTGCTGTTCGGCGTCGCGAGCATCGGCGCAGTCTACTGGCTCGCCGTGCAGATCACGGATCGGACGGAAGCGCTCCTCGCGACCGCGCTGCTCGCCGTGTCGTACCATCACGTCTGGTTCTCACAGAACGCGCGCTCGTATACGGCGCTGCTGTTCTTCACGCTGGTCGGCACCGGCCTGTTCCTGCGGCTGTGTCGCGAGCGGACGGGCGACGCGCGCTCGACCGCGCTCGCCTATGCCGCATTCATGACACTCGCGGTGTACGCGCACATGACGGCGGCGCTGATCGTGTGCGCGCATTTCCTCGTCTGGGCCGTCGCGGTGTCCGTGCGCGGCCGGTGGCAGGATGCGTGGCGCTCCGCGCCCGCGTTCGCCGTCGCTCTGGCCGGTGCCCTGTCACTCTGCGTCTATGCGCCGGGGCTCGGCCACATCGCGTCCGGTCTCGGCGGCGCCGGCGAGCAGGTCGACATGGTGTGGAAGAACCCGCTGTGGATGCTGATGGAGACCGTGCGCGGGCTGGCCCGCGGCGTGCCCGGCGGCGTTCCCGCTCTCGCCATCGCCGCCATCGCACCGGTCGCGGGCCTGGTCAGCTACGCGCGCAGGGATCCCGTGATCACGGCGCTGATGATCGCCCCCGGCATCCTCACGGCCGCCCTGCTGGTCGCGACGGCGCACAACCTGTGGCCGCGGTTCTTCTTCTTCGCCGCGGGGTTCGTCATCCTCGTGGTGGTCCGCGGCGTGTTCGCGCTCGCCGCCGCGCAGCGGCTCGTGACGCCGCGCACACTCGGAGCGCTGGTCGTCGCACTCCTCGTTGCGGGGAGCGCACTGCTGCTGCCTGCCGCGTGGGCGCCGAAGCAGCAGTTCGTCGAGGCGATGGACCACATCGAGCGCGCGCGTGCGCCGGGCGACGTCGTTGCCGTCACCGGCATCGCGGACTGGGTATACCACGATTTCTACCCGACGGACTGGACGAGTGTCGAGGACGCGGGTACGCTGCGCCGTCTGGCATCCGCACCCGGACGGACGTGGCTGATCCACATCATGCCCGAGCTCATTGCTGCGCGCACACCGGAGCTCTGGGCGGCCGTTGAAGAGTTCGATGAGGTCGCGACGTACCGCGGCACGCTGGCGGGCGGCACCATACACATCGGGGTGAGCAGATGAATCCGACGAAGGTTGCAGAGTGGAATCCCGCAGCGCCCGCGGCCGAGGTGCGCACGCGGACGGGTGTCGCGGTCGTGATCCCCGCGTTCAACGAGGGACCGCACGTCGCCGATCAGGTCCGGCGTGTCCAGGCCGTGCTCGCGACGACGGACTGGGACTTCGACATCATCGTCGTGGACGACGGCTCCGCCGATGACACGGCAGCCGCGGCAGCGGCCACGGGCGTGCGGGTGATCCGCAACGTGCGCAACATGGGCTACGGCGCATCGCTGAAGCGCGGCATCGCCGAGACGGGGCACGAGTGGGTGCTCATCACGGATGCCGATGGCACCTACCCCGCGGATGCGATTCCGCGGATGCTCGAGCAGGTCGCGGATCCGGATCTCGTCGTCGACATGGTGACCGGCGCCCGCGTCGGCAAGGAAGTGCACATCCAGACGGCGCGCCGGCCGGCGAAGTGGTTCCTGAATCGGCTGGCGAGCTACCTGGCCGGGCAACACCTGCCCGACCTCAATTCCGGTCTGCGCCTGATGCGCCGCTCCATGGTGGAGCGCTACGTGCACCTGCTGCCGAACGGGTTCTCGTTCACGACGACGATTACGCTCGCGTGCGCGTGCAACGGGCATCCGGTCGTGTTCGTGCCCATCGACTATCACGCGCGCCTCGGATCGTCGAAGATCCGGCCGCGCCACGCGTTCGATTTCGCGCTGCTCATCATCCGGACCATCGTGTTCTTCAATCCGCTAAAGGTCTTCGTGCCGATCGGCTTCGCGCTCGCGCTGGCCGGTGTGATGAAGTTCGTCTACGACGTGTTCAGGAACAACCTGTCGGAGAGCGCGATCTTCGCGCTGCTCGCGGCGCTCATCATCTGGTGTGTCGGGCTGCTTGCGGATCAGAATGCGCGTATCGCGTCGAGTCGATAGCGCATCGGCGGGCGGAGCTGCCGGCTGATGCAGACGCGATCCGAGACGCCGGCGACCATCGGCGGTGCGCTGCGATCGGCGTGGCGCTCGACTGCACTCCGCGTCAGTGTCAGCGCCGCGCTGCTCGTGCTGCTGTTCCGGCTGCTCCCACTCGACGATGTCTGGGGCGCACTCACGGGCGTCGGCGCGACCCTGTGGCTCGCGGCCATCGCGGCTTACCTCTCCGCCCACCTGCTGGGTGTCGTGAAGTGGCGGCTGCTCGTGAACACGGCCGGCGCAGCGCTGCCGCGCATGGACGCGGTGCGCTGCTACTATCTCGGCCTCTTCGGCAACACGTTCCTGCCCTCGGTCGTCGGCGGTGACCTCATCCGCGCGGGCGCGGCGCTGCGCCGGGTTCGGTCGCGCGAGGCGCTCGTCCTCGGCAGCCTGGTCGACCGCGTCCAGGACATGCTCGCCCTGGCCGCGGTCGCGGGCATCGGCGCACTGCTGCTCCCCACGGCCCTCGATGACCGCAGCCGGCGCGTGTTCGGCATGTTCGCCCTCGCCGGCATCGCGTTCGGCGGAATCGTGCTGCTGGCGCTGCGACTGCTCCCCGGACGACGCTTCCCGCTCCGGTTCCGGCGCCGACTCGTTCGCATCCGCGCGGCGTATCGCGCTCTGTCACGGCGCCCGCGCGCACTCATCGGTGCCGTACTGCTCGGCATGCTGCTCCAGCTCGCGATGATCGCACTCAGCGCATGGCTCGGCAGTCTCGTCGGACTCGTCGTGCCGTTCCAGGTATGGCTGTTCGTGTGGCCGCTCGCGAAGATCGCGGCGACGGTGCCGCTGACGCAGGGGGGTCTCGGCGTGCGGGAAGCCGCGCTCGCCGCGCTCTTCGCGCCGTTCGGCGTCGAGCCGGCGCTCGCGGTCACGGCGAGCCTGGCATTCCAGTTCGCTCTGATCAGTGGCGGACTGACGGGAGGCGTTCTCTACGTGCTGATGGGACGGATGCGTGGCGCGACCGGGACCGCGGCCGCACCGGTGATGACGCCCGGGTCACTGACCCGCCCGCACGCCCGGCTCTGACGACGGCTCGCCGGTCTCACCGCCGTCGACTTCTGTCACCGTGCGGCGCACGCCCTCCTCGATCGTCGTGCGCGGCACCCAGCCCGTCAGCTCGCGCAGGCGACGCACCGACACGGGGTCGTGAGACATCTCCTCACCGCGCGCCGGCAACGCGCCGAACCGGAGCAGCGCGGAGTCGATCCCCAGCACGCGCGCCGCACGCTCGGTGAAACCGCGCACGGACTCGAGGCGGCCGGTCGCCAGGTTCACGACCGCGGGCGCGCCCGGCGGTGAGGTGCCGAGCCGGAGCATGCCCTCCGCCACATCATCGACATACGTGAAGTCGCGCAGCTGCGTGCCGGCCGTCAGATCGAGAGGCACGCCGCGGTGCGCCGTCTCGAGCAGCGACGGCAGCAGTCGACCGGCGTGTTCGCCGGGCCCGTAGACGGTGAACAGGCGTGCGGTCAGTGCGGCGAGTCCCTGCGCTGACTGCTCGGTCACGGCCTGCGTTCCGGCCAGCTTGGTCCGGCCATAGAGCGTCGTCGCGACCGGCACCGTGTCCTCGTCGAGATCGCCGCGCGCCTCGCCGTACTCGAGCGCCGAACCCGCATGCACGAGCACCTGCCCGGACCACCCGCCGCGTCCCGCCTGCGACAGCTGCCGCACCAGCAGCGCCGGGAGCTCGGCGTTGATCCGATGTGCCGCCGCCTCGTCCCGCTCCGTCCGGTCCACACCATAGCCGGCCAGGTTGAACGTGATCGCCGGCTGCGTCCGCCGAAGCAGCCGCGTGACCTCGTCGGCACTCCCGACATCGCACACCACCGTCTCACCGCGTGCGGACAGCCGGCGACGCAGCGCCGCCAGCGCGGCCGGATCGCGGCCCGTGGCCGTCACGCGGGCGCCCGACCGGTCCAGCAGCGACGCGACCCGCTGGCCGATGAAGCCGGTCGCACCCACGACGAGTGCGCGCGCGCCCCGGTATGCGGTCGCCTCGAAGCCCGTCATCACATGTTCCGTTCTCCCATTGGAATCCGGCAGGCAGGTTGGCAGCAACAGGGCATCGGAAGATGTGCCGTGCGCTTACCGACTGCCAGTCGGTAAGCGCGGGGTGTTGCGCCGATCCATCATGTCGTCGGCCGAGTGGTGGCGGCCCGGCACGGGCACGGACACGGGCATGTGAGTTGCCCGACATGCGCGCTGCGGTAGCTGGAGGAGGAGTCCTCCGGCTTGCCGGGCGCAGGACACGCCGGGCAGATTGCCGTTCCTTTCCATCCGAGCAACCCGACAAGACGACTTCATGATCCTCGGTATCGTTGCCGGCACTCTGAGCATTCTGGCCACGCACCTGGTGCTTGCGGCCCTGCTGGCGGGCGTCGGGCTTCTGATCCGCCGTGGCTTCGGCCTCACCGGCGTGACGATCCGCGATCTGCTCGTGGCATTCTGGGTCGGCGTCGCGGCCGCCGTGCTGCTGCTGCTCGTGTGGACGTTCGCCTGGCCGGTCACGGCGGTACCGCTGGTGATCGTGGGACTGGCCGGTGTCGCGGGTCTGGCGCGTTCGCGCCGCGAGCTGGGCGGCCTGATCGCGCGGGAACAGTGGTCACGCGCCGGGTGGGTCCTGGCGCTGCTGGTTCTGTCCAGTCTGTGGATCGCGAACAAGGCGCGCGCGCCGCTGTCGAACACGGACAGCTCGCTCTATCACCTCCAGGGGCTGCTCTGGGCGCAGGAGTACGCGACGGTGCCCGGCCTCGCGAACCTGTTCGGCGGCCTCGCCTTCAACAATGCGAGCCTGCTCTTCGCGGCCATGCTGGATGTCGGTCCATGGGATGGTCGCGCGCACCACATCGCGAACGGACTCCTGACCCAGGTCCTGCTGTGGCACGGCCTGCTCGGCATTGCCCGCGTGGTGCGGAGCACCGGCGCCGATCGGGTGCAGGGCTTCTTCGAGGCGATGCTCGTTGCGCCGGCAGCGAACCTGGCGATGGAAGACCGGCTCACCAGCTACGTCACGGACGTGCCGATGGCCGCGTTCGTCCTCGTCGCCGCCGCTCAGCTGCACCTGCTGCTGCTCAGGCCGGACGACGACCCGCGCGAGAGCGCCTGGCGCGGCTTCACGATCCTCACGCTGCTCGCGGCGGCGGTCACGTTCAAGGTTCCGGCTGCACCGCTCGCCGTCGCGTGTGCCGTACTCGTGACGGCATGGCTGCTCCTGCGCGTCCGCCCTGGCCCCTCACTGCGCAAGACCGCGGCGCTCTGGAGCTTCGGCGCCGTGGGAGGGCTGGCCGCGGCGTGGCTCGCCCGGGGCGCGCTGCTCAGCGGCTATCTGCTGTTTCCGTCGAGCCGATTCCCGCTGCCGGTCGAATGGCGGGCGCCCGAGGCGCTGGCACGCGGCGAGTTCGCCTTCGCCGCGCATTCCTCGTTCGCGACGGTGGAGCGGCCGGCGGCCGTCATGGGCCAGATGAGCTTCGTCGAGTGGCTGCCCGGCTGGTGGTCGATCAGCGGAAGCTCGGATCTGCACTACCTCGCAGTACCTGCCGTCATCCTGTTCGTGTGCGCCATCGCGTGGGTGCTGCTTCGCGGCGCGCGCCGAACCGCGCTCGCGACGCTCTGGGTCGCCGTCCCGGCAGCGATCGCGGCGGCCGTCTGGTTCGTCGTGGCGCCGGAGCCGCGCTATGGCGCACCGTTCCTCTGGATCATGGCATGCGTCGCTGCGACCGCGTTGTTCCAGGCCGCGGCTGGCGCACGGGCCTCGACCCGCGCCGTGGCCGTCGCGCTGCTCCTGCTCGGCGTGAGCCCGCTCGTCGTCAGCCCGCTCCACGGCCCGCTGGACCGCAGGCTCGGTCCGGTTCGGCGGATCGTGAAGCAGAACCTGCTGCTCCCCGGACCGGCGGCGTGGCTGCATCCGACGACGGAGCGACCCGTGCTCTCGCAGTACACGACGCAAAGCGGACTGGTGCTCAACGTGCCGGATGGCGGACACTGCTGGGATGCTCCGCTGCCCTGCACCCGCAACCCCGCGCCGAACCTCCGCCTGCGAGTTGCCGGCGACCTCGGCAGCGGATTCGTGGTGGATGGCCCCTGGGCCATGGAGGACTGGCCCGCACCGCAGCGGAAGCGGTTCCGGAACGCGTGGGCGGAGCACGAGCGCCGGCACGTCGATGCCGCCCGGCCCTGGAACCGCATCTTCGATTGACCTGCGGATTCAGCGACGGGCGGCTGCGATCGCACAGCCGCCCTCGCTCCTACTCCTCCGGCGAATACCGGAACAGCGTACCCGCCGTGTTGCTCACCAGAGGATGCAGACCGGGGATGCCGGCGAAGCGCGCCGCGTCCTGGCCCGCGGCCACGTATACGAACGTGATCCCTTCGCGCTCGAGGAACTCGCGCGCGGCCGACGCATCGGCCGCCGTATAGAATTCCGTCAGCTCGGCCCGCTTCCGCTCGAACTCCGGCGTCACGGCATAATGGCCGGCGTACAGCAGGCCCGGATAGCCGAGCGTCAGCCACAGGTCGTCCGTCATGTATCCCGGCCGCGTCTTGTCCACGATGAGCACGTCGTGCTCACCGGCGTTCGCCCGCAGCGCACCCACGAGCGCCTGATGGTCGGGACTCAGCCACATGTACGAGCGCGGCGCGTTCCGCGGCTGTTCCGCGAACGTCACCAGATCCAGCCGGCGCGGCGTCCGCCAGAGCGGTCCGACTGCGAGAATCGCAACCGCGATCAGCGCATGCTTCGCACTCACGCGCGGCCGCCACGCGAAGTAGATCGCGCCGGCAATGATGAACAGCGGGATCTGCAACGTCAGATTGCCCCGGTCCGGATACGGATAGAACGGGCCGGACAGCGTGAGCAGAGTGCAGCCGAGCGCCCAGCCGAGCAGGAAGCACTCCTTCAGTCCGGCCGT
>DASUSS010000066.1:0-30986 GCA_036374995.1 Longimicrobiales bacterium
CTGTCCCGCACTTCGATCCGGTCCGCCCACGCCGTGTTGTTACGATCGTACTCGACCCGGATCTGCACCTGGTCGCCCCGCTCCAGCGAGCTCACCGGGTACTGCCGCTGGCCGTAGATCACGCGCGTGCGGTCGTCGTAGCGGACCGTGTAGTCGCGGCCGTACTGCTCGCGCAGCTGGATCCGGCCGCGACGTGCATCGACGGAGCGGATCTCGCCGTACAGCGAGTCGCCCGTCCCGCCGAGAACATCGCCCAGGCCGCCGAGCGGCGCGCACGCCGCCCCCGCCATCGCCAGCATCGCAACCGCCGCCAGCGGCCGCAGCGCCGCCCTTCGCATCCTCATCATTCCTGCTCCTGCTCTGATTTCCGGGAAGACTGTCCGCATTTTTGCCGGGCAACGCCGGTGCCGAATGGTTTTTCGCGGCGTTGCGCGGAAGCCGTGTTGATTGCGTCATCACGTGGAGACGGCCGGCGGCCTCGGAGTGGGACGATCGTGCGGCAGGCGCCGGTGGGATGAGCGCGCTCCGCGCCGTGTGCTGTGCGCTCGCGAGCGCGGTCGGTACATTGCCGGCATGAAGACCCTGCGATCGGTCATCTTCTGGATGCACCTGCTGACCGGGCTCACGATCGGTCTGGTCGTGCTGACCATGGCGGCGACGGGCGTCGTGCTCGCGTACCAGCGTCAGATCCAGGCGTGGGCGGACACGCGAGGCATGGATGGCGCGCCGCCGCACGCAGGAGCCCGGGCGCTCGCACCGGACGCGCTGCTGGCGGCCGTCCGGGACGGGACGGACGCGATGATCACGGGAATCCGCTGGCGCAACGACGGCGATGCGCCGGTCGAGGTCGAGCTCGGCCGCGAGCGGACGCTGTTCGTGAACGCATACACGGGCGCGATTCTCGGTGAGGGCTCGGCGCGAGCGCGAGCGTTCTTTCGCACGGCGACGGATGTGCATCGCTGGCTCGGACTGAACGACCGTCAGCCGACGGGTCGCGCGATCACGGGCGCCGCGAATCTGGGTTTCCTGTTCATGGTGCTGAGCGGGTTCTATCTGTGGTGGCCGCGCAAGCTCAGCGCGCGCGCGTTCCGCAACGTGCTGCTGTTCCGGCGCGGGCTGCGCGCGAAGGCGCGCGACTTCAACTGGCATAACGTGATCGGCTTCTGGTCGTTCGGCCCGCTCCTGCTGATCCTCACGTCCGCAGTCGTGATCTCCTACGGGTGGGCGGGCGCGCTCATCGAACGTGCGGCGGCAGATCCCGTGACACGGACGGCCGTGCAAGCTTCCGTTCCGTCGCCGCCGGTGGACGCCGGTCGCGAGCTGAGACATGGCGAGCTGATGCTGTCGCGAGCGCGTGCCCAGGCGCTGGACTGGCGCAGCATCACGCTCCAGCTCCCGGTCCGCTCGGGTGCGGTCCGGCTCCTCATCGACTCCGGAACGGGCGGTCAGCCGCAGCGGCAGGCGCAGCTAACCGTGGCCGCCGCGACCGGGGACATCGTCGCGTGGGAGCCGTTCTCGAGCGGAGCCCGGGCCGAGCGCGTGCAGAGCGTCCTTCGATTTCTGCACACGGGCGAGGTGCTCGGCCTCGCGGGACAGACCGTCGCCGGGCTGGTGTCGGCGGGCGCGGTGCTGATGGTGTGGACCGGCGCATCGCTCGCCGTGCGCCGACTCGGCGCCTGGAGTCGCCGGCCGGGGCCGGCGCCCGCTGTTGGGGCGGCGAGGGAATCCGTACGTTAGGACGTCGCCCTGCGGCGCCCCGGAACGACCGATGCCGATCACATACTCGAGTTACCTGCGCCTGCCCGAGCTGCTCGAGCTGCAGACGCCCGCATCCGATCCGCCGGAGCACGACGAGACGCTCTTCATCGTCGTGCATCAGGTGTACGAGCTGTGGTTCAAGCAGATCCTGCACGAGCTCGACCGGATGCAGGTACTGCTCGAGCAGGATGACGTTGCGCGCGGACGGCACACGATCAAGCGCGTGCTCACGATCCTGAAGGTGCTGGTGGCGCAGCTCGACATCCTGGAGACGATGACGCCGCTCGAGTTCCTCACGTTCCGCGACCGGCTCGAGTCCGGCAGCGGCTTCCAGTCGTTCCAGTTCCGGGCGCTGGAGTTCGCGCTCGGGCAGAAGCGGCGTTCCGCGGTGAGCCACTACGAGCCCGGGTCGGAGGAGCGGAAGTGGCTGGAGGCGCGCTTCACGCAGCCGTCGATCTGGGACGCGTTTCTGCACTACCTGGCGCGACACGGCCAGCCCGTGCCGCGGGAACAGCTCGAGCGCGATGTGACGGCGCCCGTCGACCCGGATCCCGCGCTCCAGCGCGTGCTCATCGACATCTACCGCAACGACGCGGAGCTGCGCGAGATGTGCGAGCGGCTCGTCGACCTGGACGAAGGCATCCAGGAGTGGCGCTATCGTCACGTGAAGATGGTGGAGCGGACGATCGGCATGAAGCGCGGCACGGGCGGCAGCAGCGGCGCGGAGTACCTGAGGACGACGCTCCGGCCCGCGTTCCCGGACCTGTGGGAGATCAGGACGGAACTGTAACGTTCGGACGGGTAGACCGGATGTGACCCCGGCCGGGGCTCGCTCGTCTCCTGTACGGCACCCCGCTTTCGAAGAGATCACCATGAATGAACGGACACAGGCGTCGCTCGACGGGGAGCTGCCGGTCGAGGACCTGACGCCGGACGAGCGCGCCGCGCGGGCGGCGCTGGAATCGGCCGCCGCGGCGCTCCGCGCCGAGCTCGGCCGCCGCGCGCCCGGGGACATGGACACCACGGTGATGCGGCGTATCCGGCAGCTCGGTCTCGAGCCGCTGCCGGCGCCGGCCCAGCCGATTCTGCACCGGACCGCCCGGGCGCTCTGGACCTCGCGTGAGGTGCGGTTCCGCCTGCGTCCGATCTACGGCGCGCTGGCCGCGGCCGCGATGCTGGCGGCACTGCTGCTGGGCGGCCGTGCGCTCCTGGGCGATGCGCCGCCGCCCGTCGCACAGGCGGCGCCGCCGATCTTCGTGCAGTTCCGCCTGGAAGCCGCCGCCGCACACGATGTCGCGCTCGCCGGCTCGTTCAGCGACTGGCAGCCGAGCTATCGGCTGCAGCCCGCGGGCAACGGCGTGTGGACCGTGCTGCTTCCACTCTCGCCGGGCGTCCACGACTACGGCTTCATCGTGGACGGGGAGCAGTGGGTCGCCGACCCCTACGCGCCGCAGGTCGATGACGGGTTCGGCGGCGTGAACAGCCGCCTGACCGTCCTCGCACCGACGGATCTGTGACATCGGCGGGCAGGACACTGCTCCTGCTCCTGATCGGCAGTCTTGCGGGCGCGTCTCCAGGCAGCGCGCAGCGCTGGGCCGTGGACGTCTACGCCGGCGGTACGCGGTACGAGGCGCTCGCGGCCCACACGACCGGTGCGAACATCGTTGGCAACCTCCGCTATCGCACGGCCCGCTTCTCGGCATACGTGTCGGCGGCGGCACCGATGGAGGGCGATGCGCCGCTGTGGAGTGCGATCGGTGTCGCCGGGCGCCCCTCGCTCGCACTGCGCTCGAATCTGGGTCTCGGCATCGACCTCTCCGCGGACGGCTACGGCTTCCGGTACGACGACGGGATCACCGGCACCGGCGTGTCGACGCACGCGCTGCCGGTGATCTCGATCGCAACCGGCCGGGTTCTGGTCGAGCTGACCGGCGGCAGACACGACCACGTGTTCAGTGGCGACGCCGGAGACAGCAGCCGGCACCTCTACGAGATTGCCGGGCGGACCAGCGTCGGCAGCACGGAGCGGTACGCGATCCTCGACGTGCGGTCCCTGTACGGCTCGGGACAGAGCTTTCCGATGGCGCGCCTTCAGGTCGGCACGACGCTCGGGCCGGCACAGGCGTGGGCGAGTGCGGGCCGATGGTTCGGCGACGACCTTGCCGAATCGACCTGGGGCGCGGGACTGATGGTGCCGATCGGCGCACGCAGCGAGCTCTGGGGCGGCGTGCGGCACGACGCTCCCGACCCGCTCTACAGGAACGCAGCCCGCACCACCTGGAACGTCGGCTATTCGCTGAAGCTGGGCGGGACCGCCGAACCGTCGAGCACGCCGGTCGTCCGCAACGGGACGCTGATCCTCCGGCTGCCGCGCAGCGGCGGTGCTGCGGCGCCGGCAGTCGCGGGCGAGTTCAGCGGCTGGCAGCCGCTGCCGATGCGCGCGAGCGGCGATACCTGGGTGATCGAGATCCCCGTCCGCCCGGGCGCTTACCGGTTCGCGTTCGTGTCGCCGGACGGCGAGTGGTTCGTGCCGGCGGGATACCCCGGCAGGATGAGCGATGACATGGGCGGACACGTCGCGCTGGTGGTCGTCCCGTGACCGAGTCGAGATCGAACCTCGGCATGGCAGCGCTGATGAGCGATGCGGAGCTCGTCCAGCGCGTCCTCGCGGGCGAGCAGGAATGCTACCAGTTCCTCGTGCAGCGACATCAGGAGTCGCTGTTCCGGGTCGCCTACTCACTCGTGCTCGACGATGACGTGGCCGCGGATCTCGTGCAGGACGCGTTCGTACGCGCCTACGTGAACCTCGCCCGGTGCCGGGACCCCGATCGCTTCCGCGTGTGGCTGCTTGCCACGCTGCGCAATCGCGGGCTCGATTACCTGAAGGAGAAGCGACGCGGCGACCTGTCGCTCGACGCCGATGACGTCGCGCGCCGTGCAGAAGCGCTCGGTACGGCAGCCGTGAGTGACGATGTCGAGCGGTACGCGATGCGGACCGCGCTGGAAACCGCTCTCGCGCGACTGTCCGAGCCGCTGCGCGAGGCCTTCGTGCTGCGCCACGTCGAGCAGCTGTCGGTCGAGGATACCGCATCGGTGCTCGGTACGAGCATCAGCGCCGTGAAGATGCGCGTGCACCGCGCGCGGGAGCAGCTCCAGGACTGGCTTGGCCCGGACTACGGGCGCGGCCGGACGGATGTGACGGACGACCGATCGCGCTCGTCCATGAAGTGAGGCCGTCGTCGTGCTGACGGCCCGGAAGGCGAGGACCTCATGAAGACCATACTGCGACTGATGCTCCTGCTGCCCGCACTGCTGCCGGCCGCGGCGGCTGCGCAGACGCCCGACCAGACGATCGACCGCGCGCTCGAGCGCGCCCGCGCAGCCGGCATCCCCGTAGCGCTGCTCGAGAGCAAGATCGCCGAGGGCCGGGCGAAGGGCGTCCCGCTCGCCCGCATTGCCGGCGCCGTCGAGCGGCGGCTCCAGACACTGGAGCGCGCCAGCGCCGCGGTGGAGGCACGGCACCGCTTCACGCCCGAGGAGCTGGGCGTCGCCGCCGACGCACTCGCCGCCGGCGTCTCGGAGCAGGCCCTCAGGACGCTCAGCGCCGCCGCACCCCGCGAACGCCGCGCCGTGGCCATCGCCGCATTGTCGCAGCTCGTTCAGCTCGGCCACGCGTCCGAAGAGGCACTTCGTCAGGTCACCGCTGCACTCCAGAGGGGTCCCGAGGCCCTCATGAACCTGCCCGCCCAGGCCGCTGCGGCCGCCGGACGGCGTGGTCCTCCCATCGATGTGCCCGGCGCCGCACCGCAGGGCCGTGGCGGTCCGCCACCCGGCGTACCGGGCAGCGGCAAGCCGCCGCAACGACCGCGCGGCAACTCGGGCAGCTGAGCTCGCCTCCCTTGCGCACCCGGGCGCCACGTCGTACAAGGTGGAGCTTCGAGGCGGAATCCCTGCCGCTTTCGAGCCGTCACGGGCACCTATCTTGCGGCCCATCCTGGGGGTTCACCGGAGCGATGCCCATGATTATGGCCAGGTCCTCCCTGATTTCGGAGGATATGGAGCCGATAGAAGAGCTCGAGGAGCCGCCGATCCGCGCCCGCGGACAGCGCGAGCGGCAGCTCGTCCTGCTCGTCGACGACGACCCCCACGACCGCGAGATCTACGGCCGCATCCTGTGCTACAACGGGTTCGACGTCGTGTGCGCCGATGACGGCGAGTCCGGCATGCGACTCGCCCTCCGCTACATACCCGACGTCGTCCTGCTGGACATTGGCCTCCCCGACCTCCACGGCCTCGACCTCTGCTCCTCGCTCCGGACCACCAGCGAGACCTGCGACATTCCCGTCGTCGCGCTCTCCGCCTACGCCGAGGCACGCATGGGCGAGCAGGCCCGTCTCGCTGGCTGTACGCGCTACATCGAGAAGCCGGCCAGTCCCGTCGCCGTCCTGCACGAGATCGAGCACCTCGTCGGCACCCCGCCGCGCCCCGGTGAAGGACGGCCGCCCCAGATCCGCATGCCCGAGGACGCGCGCGGGTAATCTCGCGCCGGCCGGATCGGCCCCCCTGAAATCAACCGCTCGCCGCTGGCGCTCCCGCCCCGGCTGCCTCATCCTCCAGCGTTCACACACTTCGATTTCTTCCCGGAGAGACGATGAAGCCCATCCTGATCGCCCTCGTGCTGAGCGTCGGCGCCGTCGCGTGTGCCGAGCGGACCGAGGAGACCGCGCTGCCCGAAGCGGACACCGCCGCAGCACCCGCCGATCTTCCCGCGGAGCAGGTCGCCGACACAGGAATGGTGAACCCGGAGACCGCCACCCGCGAACAGCTGCTCCGCGTCCCCCACATCGACGAGACCCTCGCCGACGCGATCGTCGCCGGCCGGCCGTACAACGACATGCTGGCCCTCGACGCCGTCCTCGCCGCCTCGCTGTCCGAGGACCAGCGCGAGGAGGTCTATCGCACGCTGTGGAAGCCGCTCGACGTCAACACCGCGTCCCGCGAAGAGATCCTGCTCATCCCCGGCGTCGATCCCCGCATGCCCCACGAGTTCGACGAGTACCGACCCTACACCGACCTGGAGCAGTTCCGTCGCGAGATCGGGAAGTACGTCGACGCCGAGGAGGTCGCGAGGTACGAGAGGTACGTGGAGATACGGCAGTAGCGGCACCGAGCTCCGAACCTGCGGAAGCCCGCAAAAAGAAGCGGCCGCCCCCTCGCGGGAGCGGCCGTTCTTTCGTGAAGTTGCGATCGTCTAGAGCTTCGTGACGTTCGCTGCCTTTGGCCCCTTCGGCTCCTCGAGCACGTCGAACTCGACGCGATCGCCTTCGGCCAGAGACTTGAAGCCACTGCCCTGAATCGCCGTGTGGTGCACGAAACAGTCCTTCGAGCCGTTCTCCGGCGTGATGAAACCGAAGCCCTTGGCGTCGTCGAACCACTTCACGGTGCCTGTCATACGCATACCGTACTCCTGGAATTGTGATGACGTCGAGTACGGCAGTACCGAACCGATCCATCATCGTTGTGTGTGGCGGAAGCCCTTTCCGCCTTTGCGAGGCCCAATAAAAAAGGAACCGGGCCGTGTGCCCAGTTCCGTCACTGGCGCCTACGCAACAGAACCAATATAGCGGGCGGGTGTCATTCGCGAAAGGGTCTCTTCCCAGCGGCGCCGGACGGATCGGGCGGTGGCGGGCAAACATTTGAGGGGCAGGTCCCGCTCCGATCGAGCGAATCCGGCGCGGCCCGATCGAGGGCGATTCCGGCCGGCCCGATCGAGGGCGAATCGTCGAGCCCCGCTCGGGGCCGGGACGGGATGCCCTCTCTTTCCGTACACGTTCGTAGGGCTTTCCCTTCTTGCGGCAGCGCAGCGGTACCGCTACCATTCTTGAGAATGATTTTCAATCTTCGAGGCCTATGATCGGTCGCGTGCGTGCCGCCCGGCGGCGGAAAAAGAAGCTTCGCGAGCTCGCTGCAGAGAGCGATCTGCGACTGGCCCACATCCCGCTGCGCGAGATGGTCGAGCTGGTGCGCATCGATCTGCCGTCGGACGAGGTGGAGCCGCTGCTGGAAGTGGGGCTGCTGCCGGGGTGCCGGCTGTGTCCGGTGCGGCGCACGCCGTTCGGGGACGCGGTGCTGATGGTGGATGGTGCGCTGATCGCGCTGCGGCGCGAGACGGCGGGCTGCCTGTGCGTGCGGCGCGCGGAGCCGGTCGAGAACTGACTGCAGGACGGAGTTGTCGACCCAGACGAAGCCTTCGGGCGCAGCGGTTGCCGGGAAGGCTGAGCGGAAGGATCGGAGCACGCGGCGGGGCAGTCCGCTGGTGGCGCTCGTGGGTCCGCCGAACGCGGGCAAGTCGACACTCTTCAACCAGCTGACGGGCCTTCGCCAGAAGGTCGCGAACTATCCGGGTGTAACGGTCGAGAAGCACCTCGGCCGCGCGAAACTCCCTGACAATACGGATGTCACGCTCATCGATCTGCCGGGCGTGAACGGGTTCTCGGCGCGCACGCTGGATGAGAAGGTCACGCGTGACGTGCTGGAGGGCCGCAGCCCGGGTCTGCCTGCGCCGGATGCGCTGGTGCTGATCGTGGACTCGACGCGGCTCGAGTCGCAGCTGATGCTGGTGGAGCCGGTGCTCGCGCTGAACATCCCGACGCTGCTCGTGCTGAACATGTCGGACGAGCTGGCGCAGCGGGGCGGCAGTGTGGATGACGGAGCGCTGGCGGAGCAGCTGGGTGTGCAGGTCGTGCGGGCGAACGCGCGCGCGGGCGTCGGCATCGACGCCGTGCAGCAGTTCCTGATGGGGTTCACGAGCGAGGCGGTGCCGAAGCGCCCCGAGCGCAAGTTCGCGCCCGCGCCGCAGCGTCGTGTCGAGCTGCCGGTCGTCGATGTGTTCGTGACGCGCCGCGGGCGGATGAAGGTGATCGGTCAGCAGGCGCGTTTCCGTCCGCCGCTGCCGTCACGCGTGACCGAGCGGCTCGACTCGGTGTTCCTGCACAAGTGGCTCGGCCCGTTCGTCTTCCTGATCATCGGTGCACTCGTTTTCCAGGCGATCTTCGCGTGGGCGGCGCCGCTGATGGACGGTATCGAGTACGCGATCGCGGGCTCGGGCGAGTGGGTGCGCGCGCGGATGCCGGACGCGTGGTATCGCTCGCTGCTGATCGACGGTATGTGGGCGGGCGTCGGATCCGTGCTCGTGTTCCTGCCGCAGATCCTCATCCTGTTCCTGTTCCTCGGACTGCTCGAGGACTCGGGCTACATGGCGCGTGCGGCATTCATCGCCGATCGTCTGATGTATCGCGTCGGTCTCCAGGGTCGCGCATTCCTGCCGCTCCTCTCCGGTTATGCCTGCGCCGTGCCGGCGATCCTCGCGGCGCGGACGATCGAGGACGAGCGCGATCGGCTCGCGACGATCTTCGTCGTGCCGTTCATGACGTGCTCGGCGCGACTGCCGGTGTACGCTCTGCTGATCGCGGCGTTCATCCCGGAACGCGCACTGATCGGCCCATTCTTCGGGACGCGCGCAGCGACCCTGCTCGGGCTCTACGCGCTCGGCGCGACCGCCGCCGTATTCACCGCATTCCTGCTCAAGGGCTCGCTGCTGCGCGGCAAGGGCGCGCCGTTCCTGATGGAGCTGCCCCCGTACCGCGTGCCCACGCTCCGCTCCGTGCTGCTGCGCCTCTACGACCGCGCGAAGATCTTCCTGCGGCGCGTCGCGCGCATCATCTTCGCGGTCACCATCATCCTGTGGACCCTGACGCAGTTCCCGCGCAGCGGCGGCGAGGCACCTGCTGTCGATGACAGCGCACTCGCCAGCATCGGCCGCGTGATCGAGCCCGGCATCGAGCCGCTCGGCTTCGACTGGCGCATCGGCGTCGGCCTCGTCTCCTCCCTCGCCGCGCGCGAAGTCATCATCGGCACGCTCGGCACCATCTACGGCATCGAGGCCGCGGACGAGGGCTCGCTCGCGCTCCAGGAGACGCTCCAGCAGACGCTCACGTTCGGCGCCGCGATCGCACTGCTCGTGTTCTTCGCGTTCGCGCTCCAATGCACCTCGACGATCGCCGTCATGCGCCGCGAGACCGGCGGCTGGAAGTGGCCCGCACTCCAGTTCACCTACATGCTCGCGCTCGCCTGGATCGGCGCGTTCATCGCGAACGCGGTCTTCTGAGAGTGCCGGTGTCGCCCCCGGCCCGACCGGGTATCCGCCGAACTGTTTTCCCGCAGCCGAAAAAGAATAGCCGGACCGGCCGGTGTCCCGTTTCCGTACGGTCCTGCAACTGGTGCCGAGCAATGAGTTAACGGGCGGGTTTGCAGCACGCGGCACTTCCTCGCATCTTGCAGTCACTCTCCCGCGATCGTTCCCACTCCACATCATCCATCCACGCCGAACGCGCTCCGGCACGCGCAGGAGAACGAGTATGGTGTTCCAACGACGTCGCCCCCCCGTCGACGTTTCCCGACGTGTCGAGGCACTCCAGGTGGAAGCACTGCAGGCGATGATCCCGGGCGAGGCGGCCACGCCGCTGAATCAGGCCGGGGATCTGTTGCTGCGCTCGGGCGACGCCGTGGGTGCGCTCGAGCTGTACGGCCAGGCCGTCGACTCGCTCGTCGAGGCGGACCGGTTCGAGGCCGCGATGGGCCTGTGCAACAAGATCATCCGGACGGTGCCGCACGTCGTTCGTGCGCGCTGCACGCTGGCGTGGCTCGCGATCGGTGCCGGTTTCACGGGCGAGCTGCCGGTGCGCGTGGGAGAGTATGTGAGCGCTGCGGAGGCGTACGGCCGGGAGACGATGGCCCAGAAGCACCTGCGACTGATGGCCGAGGTCGTCGATGTGCGGGAGCTGCGGGTGATGCTCGGCGAGTATCTCCTCTATCTCGGTGCCGACCGTCTCGCGAACGACCTGTTCGGCGAGATCTACACCGAGAGCAACGCGGGCCGGCAGCGCATGATCGACATCGAGCAGCGCTGGCGCGGCGTGCGCGAGGCCACACTGTCCAACCTGCGCAAGGGCGCCGCGATGGTCGCCTGACCCCCCGCGGACGCGGCACCAGATTTCTGTTATGGCTCATCCGGGCACAACCGCGCCCGGATGCGCCGCCGTCCGCAATGCCGCGGCGCCCGCGGGCGCGAGCGCACATCTCGACCTGGACGGCGCCCGGCGTGCACGGCCGTGGGCGGAGAAAATGCTCGCTCAGGCCGTAACAGAAATCTGGTGCCGCGTCCGCGGTGCCACGCCGAACCGGGTGTACCGGTACAACCCTGCAATCATCAGCGAAAAGACGGGTCCGCCGTAGCAGAAGACGGCCCAGGGCGCATACTGCACGGTCGGGACACCGAGCGTGGTCGCCATGAATACGGCGGACACGGTCCACGGCATGAGCGGCTCGGTGATCGTGACGGAGTCCTCGAGCGAGCGCGAGAGGTTGACCGTATCGAGGTCGCGGTCGCGGTAGGCCTGCTGGAACAGCCCGCCGATCACGAGCGCGGTGACGCCGCCGTGACTCGTCAGAGCGATCATGGTCGCACCCGCGGCCATGGTGGCACCGATCAGCCCGAACACGGAATCGACGGCAGCGAGCATGCGCCGGATGATCAGGTCGAGCGCGCCGGAGACGTGCATGCCCGCGGCGAGGAGGAACGCGGCGATGATGACGATGAGCGTCGTCGCCATGCTGTAGAGGCCGCCGCGCGTGACGAGCGTCACGAACGCGGGGCTTAGCGTCGCGGTCTCGACGCCCTTCGCCTCGACCATGTCGAGCCGGAAGCCGGCGACGGCAGCGGTCACGGCCCGATCCGGCGCGAAGCCCTGCACGATGACGCCGATCACGATCGCGGCGACGGCGGACATCGTGATCGCGAGCGCGGGCGGCGTGCGGCGCATGATGCTCCAGACCACGATGACGGCCGGCAGCAGCGTGATCCAGTGCAGCTCGAAGACCGTGTCGAGATCGCTCAGCATGACCCGTGCACTCTCCGGCAGTCCGTCGCCGGAGACGGGAGCGAGCCGCGCGGCGACGGCGTAGACGGCCGTAGCGACCAGGAACGAGGGTGTGGCCGTGTACAGCATGTGCCGGATGTGCGCGTAGAGGGGGGCGTCGGCACCGATCGCGCAGATGTTCGTGGAGTCGGACAGCGGCGACATCTTGTCGCCCAGGTAGGCGCCGGACACGACAGCACCGGCGGTCGCGGCGAGCGGTGCGTCGACGGCAACGGCCATGCCCATCAGAGCCACGCCGATCGTGCCGGCGGATCCCCAGGACGTTCCCGTGGCGAGCGACATTACGGCCGTGGCGAGGAACGCCGTGAGCACGAGCAGCTCGGGGCGGACGAGGCGCACGCCCCAGTAGACGAGCCAGGGGATCGTGCCGGAGAGCACCCACGATGCGATGAGCATTCCGATCGTGAGCAGGATGAGCAGCGCGGGGAGCACGTCGGCGATGCGGCTACCGGTCGCGGCCTGGATCTCGGCCCAGGTGCCGCCGTGGCGGGCCGCGACGAAGCCGGCGACGGCGGCGGCAGTGAGCATGGCCGCGACGAGCAGCTCGCCGGAGAGACCGACCGTGAGCGCCGCGGCGAGGAGCAGTACGACGAGGACGATCAGCGGCAGGAGCGCTCCGGCGAGCGTCGGCGTGCGTGTCGTGCTCACGACGCGAGGGCGTGCTCGAGGTCGGCGATCAGGATGTCGGCGCCCTCGAGTCCGACGGAGAGCCGGATCGTTCCGCGAGGGATCCGGTGTGCGTCCAGCTGAGCGCCGTTCGTGCCGCGGTTCGGCGTGATGATCAGGCTCTCCACGCCGCCCCAGCTCACGCCGATCCTGAACTTCCGCACCCGGTCGATCACGCGCCGCACATCATCGTATTCCGTCGTGTCCAGCTCGAAGCCGAGGAGCCCGGACCAGCCGGTGAGCGTCGAGCGGTGGGTCGGCGCGTGGACCGGGAACGCGGGATGAAAGACGCGGCGCACGCGTTCGTGCGTGCGCAGGAACTCCGCGACGCGCAGTCCGTCCTCGTGGTGTTGCCGCATGCGCGCCGGCAGCGTGCGCAGACCGCGGAGCAACAGCCATGCTTCGAACGGCGCGAGGATGCCGCCGTGCAGCATGTACGCGCGCTCGAAGATCGGGCGCATCCGCTCGCTACTCGTAATCACGGCTCCGGCCATCACGTCGCTGTGCCCGCCGATGTACTTCGAGCACGAGTGCACGACGACATCGACGCCGACCGTGATCGGCTTCTGGAAGAGTGGCGTGGCCCAGCTGTTGTCGAGGCAGGACACGGCGCCATGCTCGCGCGCGATCCCCGCAACGGCCTCGATGTCGAGCGTGCGGCAGAGCATGGTCCCCGGGCTCTCCATCCAGACCAGTGCCGTGTTCGCTCGGAGTGCATCGCGCACGCGCTGCGGGTCGGTGTCGAGCAGCAGGTCGTGATCGATCCCGAAGCGGCGGAGCTGCTCGGCGAGCTGGAGCGTCGGGCCATAGATCTGATTGACGAAGAGGATGTGGTCGCCGGCGCGGAGCAGGCCCATCATCACGGCGCTCACTGCGGCCATCCCGGACGCGAAGCCCCGGCACTCCTCGCCGCGCTCGAGCCGCGCGAGCTTGCGCTCGAGCACCTCGACCGTCGGGTTCCGGCCGCGGGTGTAGACGTGTGTGGAGTGCTCGGCGGCCAGGCCGTCGATCAGCGATTGCAGGTCGGGGAACGCGAAGAGCGATGTCTGTACGATGGGCGTCGGCACGGGCGCGCTGCCACCGGCATCGGCGGGGACCTCGTCATCGAGGCAGATCGCAATGTCGTCGGAGTCGATGAGCATGCGGCGTAAGGTCCGCACGCTCATCGCTCGAAGTCAAGCGACTCGTTCGCTCAGAGCCGCGGCCCGGTATCGGGCGTGACGGTCGGTGGTGCGCCGCGCCGGGCGCCGGGTCCGGGTCGGAGCGCATCGCGGAACGTCGGCCGCTCGGTGCCCAGGCGGCGCAGCCGTTCGTTGCGCATCGTGCGCATCCGCTCGCGCTGCTCAGGTGTCAGCACGGCGTCGACACGCTCGCGCGTATCCTGTGCGATCGCGTGGAACTGCGGCTGGAACTCGCTCGTCAGGGCGCGCACACGGCGCTGCTGCTCCGCAACGATGCGGTCGATCGCCGTCCGCTGCTCCGCCGTGAGGTCGAGTCGCTCGGCGAGCCGTTCCGTGTAGGGCGGCATGCCGGCCTGGGGGCCGCGCGGCCCGTTGCGGAACGGCGGCGCGCCGGCGTCCGGTGCGGGCACGCGCTGCTGCGCGACGTAGCGGTCGCCCGCGATGCCGATGAGCGCTCCGAGTGCGGCTACCAGTGCGAGCACCAGCACGGCCTGGGCGCGCGGCCCGAGAGAGAGTCCCCTCATCACTGCCCCGCCTCGTTGAAGAGTGCCGCATCCAGCAGGTCATCGCCCGTCGGCACGAGGAGCGGGAGCGATTCTGCGATCATCACATCCGCGAGCTCCTCCTCGACGATCCTGAACTCCGCGGCGGCCGTCGTGACTTCGGCCGTCGGGCGGCCGATCTGGCCGAGCAGCAGCATGACGGCAGCGGCCGCAGCGGCTGCCGCGGGCGCGGCGCGGTACGACCACGCGGCGAGGTACTGCCACCAGGAGCCGGTGCGGCCGCGCAGCAGCGGAGTCGCGCCGGCGGTGATGCGCGCGTGCAGTCGGGCCCAGTCGACATCGTCGAAGGGCGGTGCCGGCGATTCGGCGCGCAGCAGCGCCTTCAGCGCTTCATCCGTGTTCAGCTCGTGTCCGCTCATGTGTCCTCCCTCACCGGCGCGAGCGAGAGGCGCAGCGCCTTGCGCGCCTCGTGCAGGTGCCAGCGTACGGTTCCATCCGACAGCTCCATGATCTCGCCGATCTCCGCACTCGTGAGATTCTCGAGATCCGCGAGCTGAACGATCGTGCGCTGCTTCTCCGGCAGCGCCGCAAGCGCGCGGCTCAGGTGCGCACGCAGGTCGGCGCGCTCCGCGCTCCGATCCGGCGCGCCACCCGGCGCGGCCGCCGAGTCCGGGATCGGCTCCGTCAGGCGCAGCGTGCGCCCGCGTCGAAAGTTCAATGCCCGGTTCACGACGATGCGCAGCAGCCACGGCCGGAACGGCCGCCCGCGCTGCAGCTGATCGATCCGCTCGAGAGCGCGGATGAACGAGTCCTGTACGACATCCTCGGCATCCTCCCGATGCTGCAGGATACGGTACGCGACGGCGAACGCGCGGCGCATGTGCCGCGATACCAGCCGACCGTACGCCTCCGCATCGCCGTGCAGGACGCGCTCGAGCAGCAGCGCGTCCTGCATGGCTTCCTGCGCATCCAGCAGCGCAGGATCAAGGTCATCCGCGGGGAGCGGCTGCCCCATTCAGGCGGTGTGCTCCGCTCAGCGGGCGCCCCGCGGCGCGCGCAGCGCACCACGCTCACGGCCACCGTCCGGCCCGCGGCGGGCGCCCGGTACACGTGCACCATCGCGCCGCTCCGGCCGCAGCTCGCGCATCTTCTGCTGCTGCTCCGGCGTCAGTACGCCCTGCACCTGCTGCATTGCGGCGTGGTTGTTCGTGCGCAGCTGCTCCATCGTCGCACGGAGCTCCTCCGGCATCCCGGCACCCGGCCGGTCCGGCATGCCGCTCCGCCCCAGCGAGTCACGCCGTGCCTGCATCCGTGCGCGCATCTGCTCCCGCTGCTCCGGCGTCATCTGCTGCATCCGCTCGCGCATCTGCTGACGCTCCTCGGCCGTCATCTGCTGACGCTGCCGCAGGGTGTCGCGCATCTCCTCGCGGCGCGCCCGCATCTGCTGTCGCTGCTCTTCCGTGAACTGCGGCCGCTCGGCACGCAGCTGCTCGCGCGCCTGCTCCAGCTGTGCGAGCAGCGGCGCGTTCTTCTGCTGGAGCTCCGCCTCGATCCGGCGCAGCTGCGTGACCTGCTGGTCCGTGAGCCCGAGCGCCTCGCGCTGCTCGATGAGCCGCTCGACCGGCGCACCGAAACGCGGGCCGGGAGCGCGATCGCCACGCGGCGTCTGCGCGTCCGCACCAGCCGGAACCAGCACGGCGGCCACGACCGCCAGTCCAAGTGCATGAATCAGATTGCGTCGCATGTCTTCCTCCTGTTCACTGCGACTGCCGGGGGCACGCCATCGCGCCGCCCTTACCATGGAGTACACGTGAGGGCGGTGGATTGTTGGCAGGCGAGGCTCCGGAGGCCTGCTATCCACCGCTTGCGGCGTGACGCGGCGCCCCGGCATCTTCCCGGGACGCGTTCCCCGACAACCGCAATCCCCGGAGCCACGATGCTATCCCATCAGCTTCGTCGCCGCCTCATCCTCTTCGTGCTGCTGGCGAGCGCAGCCGCGCCGGCCGCGCTGGCGGCGCAGTACGTCCCGCCGGCCGGCGCGTGGGAGCGGCGGTCGCCCGAGCAGGTCGGGCTGGATCCTGCAGCGGTGCAGGCCGCCGTGGCCCTCGCCATCGAGAGCGAATCGGATGCGCCGCGCGATCTCCTCGCGAACCACGTGCGCACGTTCGGCCGCGAGCCGCACGGCGCGGCGGTCGGGCCGTTCAGGGAGCGCGGCGATGCGACGGGGATGATCGTGCGCGGCGGCTACATCGTCGCGGAATGGGGTGATCCCGACCGCGTCGATGTCACGTTCAGCGCGACGAAGAGCTTCCTGTCGACCACCGTCGGTCTCGCATTTGACCGCGGCATGATCCGGGATGTGAACGACTTCGTGCGCGACTACATGGCGCCGGTGGTGACGTATCCGGATCAGGCCGTGCTCGAGCCGTTCACGTCGGAGCACAATCGCCGGATCACCTGGGATCATCTGCTCCGCCAGACGAGCGACTGGGAGGGCACGCTCTGGGGCAAGCCCGACTGGGCGGACCGGCCGCCGCGCGACGGCGACCTCGAGGCGTGGAAGGTCCGGCCGCGCAACGAGCCGGGGACCGTGTACAAGTACAATGATGTGCGCGTGAACCTGCTCGCGCTGGCCGCGCTCAACGTGTGGCGCCGCCCACTGCCGCACGTCCTGAAGGAATACGTGATGGACCCGATCGGCGCATCGAACACGTGGCGCTGGTACGGCTACGAGACGTCGTGGGTCGTGCTCGACGGAGAGCTCGTGCAGTCGGTGAGCGGCGGCGCGCACTGGGGCGGCGGGATGTTCATCAGCGCGCGCGACATGGCGCGGTTCGGACTGCTCACGCTGCGCCGCGGGCGCTGGGGCGACCGGCAGCTGCTGTCGGAGGAGTGGATCACGATGGCCACGACGCCGACGCCCGTTCAGCCGACGTATGGCTTCATGAACTTCTTCCTGAACACCGCCCGCCGCCCGCTCCCGAGCGCACCGGAGCAGGCGTTCTATCATCTGGGCGCCGGCAACAACATGATCTATGTCGATCCGGTGAACGATCTGGTGATCGTGATGCGGTGGATCCGGTCGCTGCGCGAGGCGGACGGCGTGATCCAGCGCGTGCTCGGCGGCATCGCCGCACAGGGATCGGAATGAAAGTGCACCCCGGATGCGTCCGCACATCATGGACGTGGCCGCTTCTGCTCGCCGCGCTCGCCGCTGCGGCGCCCGTCGCAGGACAGCAGCGGCCGGTGGAGCCGGAGGACTACGGCCGATTCGAGTCGCTCGGCACGGGGACGCTGTCGCCCGACGGCCGCTGGCTCGCGTACGCAGTCAACCGCGTCGACGAGCAGAACGAGCTGCGCGTCCGGATGGTCGCACGCGACAGCACGATCGTGATCGCGTACGGCGGCGGTGCGTCGTTCTCTCCCGATTCGCGCTGGCTCGCCTACTCGATCGGCGTGAGTCCCGCCGAGCGGGAGCGGCTGACCGCCGAGAAGAAGCCGGTCCGGAATCGCGTGGGCGTGATCGACCTGGCGAGCGGCACGCGGGTCGAGCTGGGCGAGGCCGCATCGTTCGAGCTCAGTCCGGACGGAAGCTACCTCGCGGTGCGGGCGTACGAGCCGGAAGACCGCCGGGGCGCAGATCTCATCGTACGCGATCTCGCGCGTGCGACGAACGTGAGCTTCGGCAATGTGAGCGCATTCGGCTGGGCACCGGACGGTGCACTGCTCGCGATCGTCGTGGAGACGGAGACCGGCGTGGGCAACGCGGTCCAGCTGTACGACGCCGCGTCGGGCGCGCTGCGCGTGCTGGATACGTCGACATCGCTGTATCGCGGCCTCGCGTGGCGCGACGACGCGCGCGATCTCGCCGTCCTCCGCACGGTCACCGACTCCGCGTACCGTGACACGACGCACGTCGTCCTGGCGTGGCGCGGCCTCGGACGCGCCGACGCCGCGCGCACGGAGCTGGATCCCGCGCGTGCGCCGGGCTTCCCGCAGGAGATGCGCATTCCCGAAACGCGCGTGCCCGAGTGGTCGGAGGACGGCTCGATCGTCATGCTCGGGCTCCGGCCGCGCACGCCGGCGCCGGCACGCGCCCCGCGCGACTCCACCGGGGCGGATACGGCGCGAGCCGATGCCGACGGGAAACCGTCCGACGTGCAGGTGTGGCATGCCCGTGACCTGCGGATCCTGCCGCAGCAGAAGTCACAGGAGCAGCAGGACCTGCGGCGCACGCTGCTCGCGGTCTGGCCCGCCGACTCAGACCGACTGGTCCGGATCGGAACGGACCTGCAGGAGACGGCGCGCGTGCTCGAGGATCCGCGCCATGCGACGGAGACGGATCGGTCGCGCCATGCGTTCGGCGCGATGTTCGGACGGCCCGGCCTCGATGTGTGGCTGATCGACACGCGGACCGGCGAGCGCCGGCGCGCGCTCGAGGACGTGACGTTCTACCAGGGCGCGAGCGCCACCGGCCGCTACCTGCTCTGGTTCGATGGCGCGGACTACTGGACGTACGACATCGCAACGAGCCGCCGCACGAAGCTGAGTGCGGGAGCGGACGCGACGTTTGCGGACGAGCAGTACGACTATCCGGTCGACCGGCTGCCGCCGCACGGCGTGGCCGGCTGGACGCGCGGCGACAGCGCCGTCCTGGTCTACGACCGCTACGACGTCTGGAGCCTCGCACCGGACGGCTCGGGCGGCCGGCGGCTCACGAACGGCGCTGGTGACCGCGTCATCCATCGGCTTGCGGACGTCGAGGACACGGACGACGGCATCGACATGTTGCGTCCGCTGTACTTCACGGCGCGCGGCGAGCGGACGAAGCAGGGTGGCTGGGCGCGCCTGCGGAACGGCACCGTCGAGCCGCTGCTGCTCGAGGACGCGCGGCTGCTGCGTCTCGTGCGCGCCGACAGCGCCGAGGTCTTCGCGTTCACGCGAGAGCGCTTCGACGATGCGCCGGACTGGTTCGTGGCGGACGGCACGCTGCGCAATGCGCGTCAGGTCTCGCGCATCAACTCGTTCCAGCAGGAGTATGCGTGGGGTCGCGCGGAGCTGGTCGACTTCACGAGTGAGGCCGGGCTCGAGCTCCAGGCGGTCCTGCTGTATCCGGCGGCGTACGAGCCGTCGCGCCGTCATCCCATGATCGTCTACACGTACGAGCAGCTGTCGCAAAACCTGCACAACTACGTCGTGCCGTCGGAGCGGAGCTACTACAACTTCAACGTATTCACGGCCGAAGGCTATTTCGTGCTCATGCCGGACATCGTCTACCGCGGCCGTGAGCCGGGCGTGTCCGCGCTCGAGGCGGTCGTGCCGGCGGTGCAGGCAGTCGTGCAGCGCGGCGTCGTGGATCCGGAGCGGATCGGTCTGATCGGCCACTCCTGGGGCGGCTACCAGGCGACATACCTGCCCACGCGCACGGACATCTTCGCCGCCGCCGTCGCCGGTGCGCCGATCACGAACTTCCTGAGCTTTGCCGGCGCGATCCACTGGACGCCGGGGATCCCGGAATTCTCGCACTGGGAGACGGGACAGGCGCGCATGGGCGTGCCGTTCTGGGAGGACCTGGATGCGTACCTGCGCAACTCGCCGGCTCACATGGTGCACGAGCTGGAGACGCCGATGCTGATGATGTTCGGCGATGCCGATGGCACCGTGGACTGGCATCAGGGCGTCGAGTTCTACAACTTCGCGCGGCGCGCCGGCCGCGAGGACTTCGTGCTGCTGGTCTATCCGGGCGAGGATCACGGCTTGCGGAAGCGGGAGAACCAGATCGACTATCACCGGCGCATCCTCCAGTGGTTCGGCCACTGGCTGAAGGGGGAGCCGCCGGCGCGGTGGATCACGGAGGGCACGACCTGGCTGCAACGGAAGCAGATACTGGAGAACGGTCGCTGACAACGGAAGGGGTGGCGAGATGAAGCGGAAGGCATCGGCGGTGTGGCGCGGCGCGGGGAAGGACGGGAAGGGGACGATCACGACCGGCAGTGGCGCGCTGAAGGATCAGCCGTACTCGACGCTGACGCGATTCGAGGATGAGAGCGGCCGCTCGGGCACGAACCCGGACGAGCTGCTCGCGGCGGCGCACGCGAGCTGTTTCTCGATGGCGCTCGCGTTCCAGCTGAGCGGTGCAGGCCACACGCCCGACGAGCTCAGCACGGAGGCCGTGCTCGACATGCAGAAGAGCGACACCGGCTGGAGCATTCTGTCGAGTCACCTGACCGTGAAGGGAAGGGTGCCTGGCGTCTCGAAGGAGCAGTTCATGGAGCTCGCGAACAAGGCGAAGGCGGGATGCCCGGTGTCGCGCGCCCTGAGCGTCGACATCACGATGGACGCGCAGCTCGGCTGAACGAACGTGCCGCCGCGTCCGCGCGGCGGCCATCTGCGACGCGGAGAGAGCATGCGGCGGGACGCGGCGGGCTTCAGGCTCCGCGGGCTGGCCATGACGCGGATCGAGACGTTCACGGACGCAGCGTTCGCGTTCTCGCTCACGCTGCTCGTCATCTCGCTGGACCCGCCCGCCACGATGGCCGCACTCGAGGGAGCACTCCGCCAGATCCCCGCGTTCCTGCTGAGTGCGAGTCTGCTCATGGTGTTCTGGGCGGGCCATCACAGCTGGAGTCGCCGCTTCGGAATGGACGATGCGACGACCATCGTGCTCAGCTGTCTGCTCGTCTTCACCGTACTCGTCTACATTCACCCACTGCGCTTCATGTTCAGCGCGATGACGGCGTGGATCGCGCGCCTGACCGACCTGCCGATCGGCCCGCCGGGCGACAGTCTCGGGATCCGCTCGCTGCGCGATGTCAACCGCATGTTCGTCCTCTACGGGCTCGGATTCGTCGCGATGTCGGCTTCCATCGCGCTGCTGAACCTGCACGCGTGGCGTCACCGCGGTGCCCTCGGACTCGACGCGCTGGAGCGGCAGGCGACGCTGTCGGAGGTCGGCTCGTGGTGCATCCTGATCGCGGTCGGTCTCGCATCCGCGCTGGTCGCGGCAGTGTTCCCGGACGCCTTGCCCGTAGCGGGCTGGGCGTACGCACTGCTGGCGGTCATCATGCCGCTGTACGGCGGTCGGGCGCGCCGCCGCGCGGCCACCGCGGCACTGCGATCCGGCACACCGGCCGCACGGGACGGCGCGGTATTCGCATCCACGGGAGACCCGGACTGAGGATTCCGGGAGGAGCCGTGCGCCTCGAGCCCGTCCCTGCCGTTCTCGCGGCGCTGCTGCTCGTCGCCTGCAACCAGGCGGTGGACACCGCAGCACCCGACGATGATCCCGATGCGCGCCCCGGTGTCGAGCGCGTACTGGATGCTGCGCTCGCACGCATGTCGCTGCTCACCGATTCCATCGATGACCTGCTCCAGCCGGTGCCGCTGCTGCGGCCGGCGGAGGAATCGTCATTGAGGCGGTACGGCAATGCGGAGCACCTGGCGCGTGCGCGTGCGCTGGGTGCGCGGCCCGCCGATTCGACCGAGCTCGCAGCGCTCCGTGAGTCCGGCCGTCTCGTCGTGCTCGAGGACAGCACGCCGCTGTGGGCGGTGCGGGAGCTGGATTACTCACTGCCGCTCGTCACGCCGGACATGCACGCGCTGCTGGCGCGGATCGCGGAGCAGTTCCAGGAGCGGATCACGGCGCTCGGACTGCCGCGATACCGTATCGAGATCACGTCTGCGCTGCGCACGCCGGAGTCGCAGGCGGAGCTCAGGCGGACGAACCCGAATGCGGCGGCCGGGATGAGCACGCACGAGTACGGCACGACGGTCGACATCGCGTACAGCAGCTTCGCCGCGCCCGCCGATCCCGACCTCCGCGTCGACGTGTCGCAGCTGACGTGGCTGGAGCCGTACGTCGAGCGCATCGGCAGTGCGTTCCTGGAGACGGCGGCGGCGCGGAAGTCGCGCGAGCTCCAGGCGATGCTGGGGAAGGTCCTGCTGGAGCTCCAGAGTGCGGGTGATGTGTACGTTACGCTCGAGCGGCAGCAGCCGGTCTACCACATCACCGTCGCCCGCCGTCAGACGCGCTGATCACTTCTCCGGTGCGGCCTGCGCGGACGTCGCGTAGATGAAGTCGCCGAGCGGGGAGGAGTCGCCATCCGAAGCATTCGCGGCGACGTGCATGATGACGGGCGCCGCGGGCGCGGGTGCGGTCCACTCGAACTGCCAGCGCGCGGTATCCGCCGCGACCGGCTCCGTGCCGTCATACAGATGATGGATGTACTGCACACCCTCGAGCGTCGTCACGTCGATGCGCGTGGAATCGGCCGTGCGCAGTGAGCCGGCCTGCGCGCCATCCCGGAAGCGGACGGCAAGCTCGAAGCCGCCGGCGAGCAGGCCCGGCTGCGTGAGCGTCACGACGATCGTGTAGGTCGCGCCGGGATCGTAGCTGGCGGGCAGGCCCGCGACCGTCAGGCTGCCGACGCCGTCGTTGGCGCGGGCGTCGATGTGGCACTGCGTGCAGGAGGGCTCGCCGAAGCCGCCGGTGTAGCCCGGCGGCGGCCGATCGCGCGTGGCGCGTCCGTCCGCCGCCGAGCCGAGCAGCAGCGCCGCCGTCAGGGTCGTCGAGGCGAGCGTGGTGCCGAGCAGCCGGCTGCCGGGCATCAGGGCAGGATCGCGCGCCCGATGTTGTTCGCGTCCGTGCCGAACCACAGCGACTTCGTCGGCGCGTGGTAGACCATGTGGCGAATGCCCGCGCTGACGGGTGTGGCCAGCATGAACTCGCGCGTCTTCGTGTCGAAGCCGACGAGGCGCGGAGCGGACCGGTTCGACTCGGCGAACCAGAGCCGGTCCTGATCGTCGGCAATGAGGGCGTAGGGCTGGGCGCCCGCGCCGCCCGGCACCACCCATTCCTCGATCTCGCCGGTGGCCGGGTCGATCCGGCCGAGGCGCCCGCCCGTATAGTCGACGTACCACACGACGTCATCGGACGTGATCGCCACGCGCCGCGTGCGCGCCGTCGACCGCGGCGTCGCCACTTCGGTGATCTCGAACGTGGCCGGGTCGACGGTGGCGATCCGGTTCGTGCCGAACAGGTTCACCCAGGCGCGACCCTTCGAGTCGAGGTCGATCCCGTAGGGGCGCGACCGCTCGCCGCCCGCCTTCACCAGCCGCACCTCACCCGATTCCATGGCCAGCCGACCGATGTAGCCGCCCTGCTGCACGGTGAACCAGATATGGCCGCGGCCGTCCCCCAGCAGCGTGTGCGGATCGCGGGCGGCCGGATCCGGCATTGCAATCGTGCGCGTCTGCCCGGTCGCGGGGTCGAGCCGGCCGATCCGCGCGTTGCCGTTGCCGGCGTACCAGATTCCGCCGTCACTGCCGACAATGAGGTTGTGGGGCAGCGTATTCGGCTCCAGCTCGTAGCGGCGGAACGTCTCGGTGGCCGGATCGAACACGCCGATGTAGTTCCCGGTCTGCCCGACGAACCAGACCTTGCCGCTGGCGTCCACGGCCGGGTCGCGCGGGCGGCCCTGCCATTCGACCGGCCATTCCTTCACGTCCAGCGTCTGGGCCTCGAGCGATGCACCGGCGAGGAATCCGGCCGCGACATACCACAGCGTGCGATGGTTCATGGCTAGCTCCCGGATCGGGTCATGTGCAGGACGGGATAGTGATGCCGCCCGCGCCGCCGCCGCAAGCGCGCACGCGCACGGCCGCGGCGCCGGTGCTGGCAGGATCGGCGCCGGACGATCAGATTACGCGGTCTTTGTCAGCGCCGCGGCGCGCCGCGCGGCGCCGCGGGTGCCGAACACGAGCGGAATGTCGCCACTGACGCTGGTTCTCTTCGTTGCAGGTATCGTACTGCTGATCTCCGGCGCGGAGCTGCTGGTACGGGGTGCGTCGCGGCTCGCAGTGGCGATCGGCGTCACACCGCTCGTGGTCGGTCTCACCGTGGTCGCGTTCGGCACCGGCTCGCCGGAGCTGGCCGTCGGGCTCCAGGCGACGTTCGCCGGGAACGCCGACATCACGGTCGGCAACGTCATCGGCAGCAACATCTTCAACGTCCTGTTCATCCTGGGCATTTCCTCGCTGGTCGTGCCGCTCGTCGTGTCGCAGCAGCTCGTGCGGCTCGATGTCCCGCTCATGATCATCGCGTCGCTGTCCCTGCTGCTGATGTCGTACGATGGCGTGATCGGCCGGACGGAGGGGTTCGTGCTGCTGTGCGCGGGGTTCGGCTACACGTGGCTGCTCATCCGGATCAGCAAGGTCGAAACGGCGCGCGTCAAGTCCGAGTACGAGCAGGCGTACGGCGTCACGGAGGCGCGCAGGCCGACCGCCTGGCTCGTGCACACGCTGCTGATCCTGGCCGGGCTCACCCTGCTCGTGATCGGAGCCGACTGGCTCGTCGATGGCGCCGTAGCCATAGCGAGCGCGCTCGGCGTCAGTGAGCTGATCATCGGCCTCACCGTCATTGCCGCAGGCACGTCGCTGCCGGAAGTCGCGACATCGGTCATTGCGGGGATCCGCGGCGAGCGCGACATCGCCGTCGGTAACGTGGTCGGCAGCAACCTGTTCAACATCCTCGTCGTGGTCGGCACCACGGGATTCGTGGCGCCGGCCGGCCTGGAGGTTGCCGCGCCAGCGATCAACTTCGACCTTCCCGTCATGGTCGCGGCGGCAGTGCTCTGCCTGCCGATCTTCTTCCTGCGTTACCGGATCACGCGATGGGATGGCGCACTCTTCCTGTCCTACTACATCTTCTACACCCTGTACCTGATCCTCGCGGCGTCCGAGCACGACGCGCTGCCCGCGTTCAGCCGGATCATGGTCTACCTCGTGATCCCGCTGACGATCGGCACCGTCGCGATCGCGGTGCTGCGCGACCTGCTGCGGCGCAGGCCGCCCGCATGACACCGCGCTCCGCGAGATGACGGCGCTGCTGTTCCTCGCCGGTCTCGTCCTCCTCGTCGCGGGCGGCGAGCTGCTCGTCCGCGGTGCCGCCCGGCTCGCGGCCGCCACCGGTATCCGCCCGCTCGTGATCGGCCTCACCGTCGTCGCGTTCGGCACCAGCTCGCCGGAGCTCGCCGTCAGCATCCAGGCAGGCCTCGCCGGACAGGTGGACATCGCGGTCGGGAATGTCGTCGGCAGCAACATCTTCAACGTCCTCTTCATCCTCGGCCTGTCCGCGGCCGTCGTCCCGCTGGTCGTCTCGACCCAGCTCGTCCGCCTCGATGTCCCCATCATGATCGTCGCGTCCGTGGTCCTGCTCCTGTTCTCGCTGGACGGGCTGCTCGACCGCCGGGAATGCGCGCTCCTGGCGCTCGGCATCGCCGGCTACGTGATGACACAGGTCGTGATGAGCCGGAATGCGGCACGCCCGACCGACCAGGAGCCGATCGAAACCGGAAGCCTGCCCGTCAATCTGCTGCTGATCGGGATCGGCCTCGCCCTGCTCGTGCTGGGCTCCCGCTGGCTCGTGCAGGCCGCCGTGCAGATCGCGCAGCTGTTCGGCGTCACCCAGCTCGTCATCGGCCTGACCATCGTCGCCGCCGGCACGTCCATGCCGGAGCTGGCGACGTCCGTCATCGCAGGCATCCGCGGGCAGCGCGACATCGCGGTCGGCAACATCATCGGCAGCAACATCTTCAATATCCTCGCGGTACTCGGCATCTCCGGCGCGATCGCGCCGGGCGGCCTGCCCGTCTCGAACGCGGCCCTCACGCTCGACATCCCGATCATGATCGCCGTGGCTCTCGTGTGCCTGCCGATCTTCTTCGCGCGCTACGTCATCAGCCGCTGGGAGGGCCTGCTGCTGCTCGCATACTACTTCCTGTACACGACCTATCTCGTTCTCGACGCCGCGGAGCACGGCGGCCTGGCGGAGTACCGGTCCGTCGTCGTCTCCGTCGTGATACCGCTCACGCTGCTGACCCTGCTCATGTTCAACCTCCGCAACTGGCTCGCACGGCGCGGGGGCGGGGACTAGCTGCAGAAACGGACTGGCACGGCGCGGCGGCGGGGATTGGCCGCCCACAGACTGCTGGCCCGCGGGTTGCGACCCATGCACGGAACACCATGGAGGCCGACGTATGAGCTCACGATTGAAGTTCGTCCTGGGTCCGATCGCCATCGCTCTCGCCGCGTGTGGCGGGCCGCAGGATGCCGGGGAGGAGCCCGGCATCGAGCTGAGCGGTGACGAGGCGGCGACCGTCACGCCGGCGTTCGACGTCACCGCGACACCCGCCGACTCGATCGCGTTCGAGGAGAAGATCGCGTGGGCAATGCAGAACCGGCTGGACACGCTACCGATCGGCGAGGCGATCGCGCAGCTCGGCCGCACGTTCGTCGGGACCACCTACACGCCCGGCACGCTCGAGCTGGAAGGCGAGGAGCGGCTGATCGTGAACCTGCGCGAGCTCGACTGCGTGACGTTCATCGAGAACGTCCTCGCCATCACGCGCATCGTCCGCGCCGGCACGCCCGACTACGACAGCTTCAAGCGCGAGCTGGTGCGGATCCGCTATCGCGACGGCGTGCTCTCCGGATACACCAGCAGACTCCACTACTTCAGCGAGTGGATCGCCGACAACGAGGCGAAAGGGATCGTCCAGGATGTCACCGTGGCGGCGGGCGGCGTTGCGGACACGGGCGCGATCTCGTTCATGACGCGCAACCCCGATGCGTACCGCCAGCTAGCGGATTCCGCGGTAGTGGCCGAGATCCGCACCATCGAGACGACTCTCTCCGGTCGCGAGCGGCACTACATCCCCGAGGGCGAGATAGCCGCGGCCGCGCGGAACATCCGGAACGGCGACATCATCGCCGCGACGAGCACGCTCGAGGGCCTCGACATCGCGCACACCGGCTTCGCGCTCTGGGTCGATGGACGGCTGCATCTCATGCACGCGCCGCTCGTCGGCAGTGTCGTCGAGATCAGCGAGGTGCCGCTGGCGGATCGGATCGGGAGGATCGAGGCGCAGGATGGGATCATGGTTGCTCGGCCATTGTAGTTTCTTACGGATTGAACTGCGGGTGATGAACTGCGGGTGATGAACTGCGGGTGATGGACTGCGGGTGATGGACTGCGGGTGATGGACTGCGGGTGATGAACTGCGGGTCGTGAACTGCGGGTGATGAAATTCGGGTGGTGAACTGCGGGTGATGAAGTTCGGGTGGTGAACTGCGGGGGCGTTATTTCGCTCGGCGGCCTGTTACATCCAGCGAAGCGGTGCGCCGGCACTGGGGGCAGAGCACCCAGACGCGATGGCGGACGTACGAGACGGCTTCGGGGCGTTCGACGTTCTGCCGCCTGAGCTCGACGTCGCAGTGGGGGCAGTGGAGCGGTCTGTCCTGGCGCAGCGCGTTCTCCAGGGCGTGCCGCTCCGCGGCGGTGTAGGGGCCGGTCACGACGCGGGCGGGTCGGCGGTGCGGGCGGCGCGGCGCGCGAGGACGCCGGCCCGGCGCTGCCACAGGCGGACCGAGTAGCGGGCCTCCTCGAGGCGGGCGAGTCGGGCGATGCCGTGCGCGGCCTGGGCGGCCTCCGGCCACCACGCCTCCCGGCAGGACAGCTCGTAACCGGCCCGGTACAGCGCGAACGCGCCCATGGTCTGGGCTCGCTTCGCCGCCGATTCCGCCGCAACGACGAGCCCGGTTACGAGGTCCCGGCTCGGTGACTCCCGGCACAGTCCCGTCACCCGCTCGAGTGCGCGGCGCTCCCAGTCGTGCGGCGGGAGCAGGGCGAGGTGCTCGAACGCGACGCGCCGCTCGACGAGCAGCTTGCTGCCGCGCAGGGAACCGGCGGCGCTCAGCAGCACGACCCGGATCGTCGCGTAGCGGGCGAGCACGCGCAGTGTCGTCGTCGCGTCACCGGTCTGTGCCAGGTCCTCCATCACCAGCCAGCCGGGGTACAGCTCGGGCAGGGCGTCATCCTCGAACGGCTCCCGCTCCCGCTCCCATCGGTGCGGACCCGATCCGAAGTTCTCCTCCCGCCGCGGCCACCGCGGCGGCCGCTCCCTCAACCATGCCGGCCCGCTCCGTCGCACGACCATGAGATCCGCTCCTTTCGATGTTCCTGAAGATGTCGGGACCGCGGGGTGGAGGCCATGGCGCGACGGGACATCTTCGGGCGGGGCTCCCGGCCGTTGGGCGCATCCGGTACGTTTCCGGTGAACCTGAACGAGGCTGGAGGGCGGTGAGGCAGAGTGAGGGCGGCGCGGGAGGGTCGCCGGAGGGAGGCACGCGCGCGGAGCGGATCGGCCGGCGGCTGATGGGGTCGCCGGTGGCGGTGCTGTTCATGGCGGTGCTGATCGACATGCTGGGATTCGGGATCGTGATTCCGGTGCTGCCGTTCTACGCGCTGGAGCTGGGCGCGACGGCGCTGGAGGTGACGGTTCTGATCGCGTCGTTCTCGGCAATGCAGATGGCGGCGACGCCGGTATGGGGCCGCGTGTCGGACACGCGTGGCCGGCGGCCGCTGATCATCGCGGGGCTGTTCGCGTCGGCGGTCTCGTATCTGATCTTCGGCCTGGCGAACTCGCTGGTGCTGCTGTTGCTGTCGCGTCTGGCGGCGGGCGCGGCGGGCGGGACGATCTCGGTCGCGCACGCGTACATTGCGGACACGACGAGGGCGGAGGAGCGGGCGCACGGGATGGGTCTGATCGGGGCGGCGGCGGGACTGGGCGTGATGCTGGGCCCGGCGATCGGCGGCTTCTTCAGTCAGATCAGTCTGTCGGCGCCCGGGTACGTGGCGGCGGTGCTGTGCGCGCTGAACGGGATCGCGGCCATCTTCTTCCTGCCGGAGTCGCGGACGAAGGCGCAGCGCGGTGCGAAGCGGACGGGGCAGACGGCGACGATCGGCGGGTGGATCCGGACGATGACGAGTCGACCGCTGGCGCTGCTGCTCGGCGTCTATTTCCTGGGGATCACCTCGTTCACGGCGTTGACCGCGCTGCTCGCGCTCTACTTCGAGGCGCGGTTCGGGATCACGGCCCGTGAGATGGGGTTCCTGTTCGCGATCGCGGGCGGCGTCACGGTCGTGGTGCGCGGCGTGATGCTCGGCCGGCTGGTGCGGCGGTTCGGCGAGATCGCGACGGTGCGTGCGGGCGCGTTCGCGCTCGGACTCGCGATCATCGCGATCCCGTTCCTGCCGGCGTTCGGTTGGGCGATGGCGATCGTGCCGCTCTACGCGTTCGGCGCCGGCACGATGTTCCCCGCGCTCGCGACACTCACATCGTTGGCGAGCGATGCCGACTCGCAGGGCTCGGTGCTCGGCGGGAGCCAGCTGATCGGCGGGCTCGGTCGCGTGGTCGGGCCGCTCTGGGCGGGCTTCCTGTTCCAGGAGATCGCATTCGACACGCCGTTCCACGTCGCCGCGGGACTCACTGCGGTTGCCATCGTGCTCTCCGCGCGGATCCCCGCGTCGCTCCAGTCCCGCTCGCACCGCGCCGCAGCGCCCCCGTCGGCGCTGCAGGAGGCGGCCGAGGTCGGTGGGGACCGGCAGGAGGTGGTGTCGTAGCGGGGAATTGCAGACGGTGGAGTGCGCTCCAACTGCTCCGCTGCCCCCTTTCTTGCCTTCCCGGCACACGCGCGCTAAAGTCCGGCCCTGATTTTCAGCGCCGCAAACGCAGAACGAGCAAGGGACGGACGATGGAATTCGCCATGGGGTTCGCGGTCTGGATCACACTCGGGGTGCTCGCCGGGTTCGTGATGTTCTTCTTCTATCGCGGGCCGCAGACGACGCAGCTGATGTCGATCGTGCTGAGCGTGTTCGGCGCGTTCATCGGCGGCATGCTGGGCATGTCGCCGTACATGCACCACGAGCCGCTGCCGCTCCGCTTCGGCGGACTGCTGGGCGCCACCATGGGTGCATTCGGCTTCGCACTGATCTACCACTTCGTCGCAAAGAAGGCGGTCTGACCGTGTGCTGAACGGTGAGAGTGCGGAGAGCGAGTCACTGCCTCCGCGCGATCATGCCGGCTGCGTCATCGTGGCCGCCCGCGCCGGCTGCGGCATGGCGGTGCTCCAGATCCTGATGGCCCTCGCGATCCTCCTGGCCGCGCTCTTCTCGCTCATCCTCTTCCGCTGAACCCGATGCGTGCAGTCGTGATCACCCGGCCCGGCGGCGTCGAAGTGCTCGCGCTGCGCGACGTCGCCGACCCCGTACCGGGTGCGCGGCAGATCCGGGTCCGGGTCCACGCCACGGCGGTCAATCGCGCCGACCTGATGCAGCGCGCGGGCAACTATCCCGCGCCGCCGGGCGCGCCGCGGGACATCCCCGGGCTCGAGTACGCAGGCGTGGTGGACGCGGTCGGCGAGGGAGTGACGCGCTGGGCGCGCGGTGATCGCGTGATGGGGCTGGTCGCCGGCGGGTCGTACGCCGAGCTGATCGTGACACACGAGAACGAAGCGATGCGCGTGCCGGACGCCCTGTCGCTCGAGGACGCCGCGGCAATACCCGAGGCGTTCATCACGGCGCATGACGCACTGTTCACGCGGATGCGGCTCGAGCCGGGCGAGTGGCTGCTGATCCACGCGGTGGGGAGCGGTGTCGGCACCGCAGCGCTCCAGCTCGCGAAGGCGGCGGGCGCGAACGTGGCCGGCACGCAGCGCAGCGCGTGGAAGCTCGAGCGCGCGAGGCCGCTCGGCCTCGATCTCGCCATCACGGCGGATGCCGAACATTTCGCGGCCGAAGTGCTCCGCGAGGCGGAACGCGGCGTGGACGGCATCCTCGACCTCGTCGGCGGCCCGTACCTGGCCGGCAACCTGCGCGCGATCCGCGTGCTCGGCCGCATCCTCGTCGTCGGCCTCGTCGCCGGCGCGAAGAGCGAGCTGGACATGCGCCTGCTGCTGAACCGCCGCGCCACCATCATCGGCACCGTCCTGCGCGCGCGCCCGCTCGACCAGAAGATCGAGGCCGCTCGCCTCTTCGAGCGCGA